>NZ_CP099917.1:1200000-1800000 GCF_030994125.1 Pseudoalteromonas xiamenensis
CGTAGTTCTGCATAGGGGTCTGGATAGAGGCTACTTAGTGGCGCAATAGAGAGTTTCTTAAGGAGCTCAACATTGGAGAAGTCAAATGGCGACCCCGCGCCGAAGCTGGCAAAAAATCCTTTGTTTACCCATTGCAATTCATTTAAGCGTGCCAGCACAGGTAACACGTCACGCTGAAATTCCACTCGTTTGGGCAGCTGCAACATACCGCAGTCCGTCCAGACAGCGCGCATCAAGTCATCCATGGTGCGCCAACCTACCAAATTTTGACCATAATTAGGCGGTGCAGAAGCCACCCATGCCGGATCTGCGCTAAACACTTTGTCTTCTAATACAACTTTTGCATGAACAGGCCCGTCTGCAATGTCATCATACCAACCCGCTGCATTATTGAAGCTTGTGGGTACTTCAGGTCTATACACCGGCTTATTTGCAGGGCTTGCCGATTTACCAAAGCCCGGTAAAACTAACAATCGACCGACTGAATCCGTTCTCAATTCGCCGAGGTAAACCTGCGTACCTTGGAAATTACCGACTAGGCTGTAGCTTGAATCATTCATATTCAAGCCCTGAATTTTACAAGGTCCTGGGTCAATCGCTAAAGCACCTCGTGCAGCTCCTGTTACCTCAGGATTGCGCAGTGCAACCGTAACACCGGCTGTTTGTGGTAAATCTAAAGCAGATTGAAATTCATACCACTGCGCCTTGCGATTAGCGACATGCACTGACCACTCTATCGTTGAATTTTCACTTTGCTGAATTTCGGCAACCACATCACCATTCGCATCGTATCCATACACCCTAAATCGCGCAGCTTGGCGCTTAATTGCGCCACTTTCATCTCGAGTGCTGCCAAAATTAACCAATTTGGGCTCTGTCACTTCCGGCCCAACATAGTAGTCGCTTTTGCTGTCACCAACACGGGCTACACCAATCCCCGGATGGATCCGTACAGACGTTATCCGGTCAATTTGTTCTTTGGTCAGCTTTTTAGGAGCCGGTCCTGATTTAGGTTGATTCGGTAACGGACAAGTTGGATTTTTAATTATTGGTTTACCGGGTTGCTTAGGCTGCTCATTGGGTTGACCATTTTGTTCATGGCGATATTTCGCTGCTGCTGCATAAACCTTCATACGGGCCAATGCAATCGAACTTTGTGGCGCGGGCGCGTTTAGCTTTGGTACTCGACCAATGTTAAAATCGAGCCAATCCCCATAAATTTCTTGCTCAGGTTGTGTTATATCTTGCTTAGGTAATGAGATGGTTGCGATCAGTTCAGGTTTAGCAACGTCTTCGTCCCATACTGTCATCGCCTTATCGAGCGGGAAGTGTTTATCAATATAGGCTTGTTCAAATTCTTTTGTCGTTGGGCGTCTTTGAATATAAAGGTTCAATGTTGCATTACCCGCTTTCATTCGTGCAGCCAAATCTTTACCTAAAAAGTCAGGATCATTGATGTCTACTTCACCAGAAAAGGTCGATTTACCCGGTCTGACGATGTATTTGCAGTAATTGTCTTTGCCCAGTTTAAACGGCACTACACTCCATACCGAGGTTTCGAATACGGAACGGATAGGTTTGGCCATTTTATCTAATAAGATGTTGGTTTTTGGCGAGTTTTCTTGTACCCACTGATCGCTCCACCCTTCAAACCCTGCCTTAGTGAAGTTACAAAAATCAGATGCATTATCCACAAAGAAGAAAGGCACATTTTGCAAGATTAAATCAGCGACCTCTGCGCCATCGTCCGATACTTCCTTTTCCCCTTTGATACCAAACAGTTTGATCCCCAACCCAATAGTGCTTTTCCAGTCAGGTCGCCCATCCGACAGGTCGGAGGAATAACGCACGTAAACAGGGTGCTTTCCTGCATGAGCGAACATACCTTGTTTTAAGTCATCACTCACTTTTTCATGGATTTCAATCTCCCCTTTCATGATGCCATGCGTCCTCAAAAATACAGGACGACGCACAGGACATTGACCAGCAGCTACACGCTTTTTCTGTACCATATCAATGAACATGTGTTCGAGACATTTAATAGGATCTTTACAGCTACAGGTAATATTGAAACTTTTCGTTCCTTGCTTGAGGCTTCTCATTATGTTCTCCGCGACATTAAAGTTATCGATGCAAGCAGCTAAGCAGCTTTTACCAGGTGGAAAGGTAAACTTAGGCGCTTCACACGGATCGTCATCGCTCAGAACATGGTGATGAACATCTTGAACACCCGTTTATTATTCACGTAAAGACGAGATAACAACGGTAAAATGAATACCAAGATGCGGACATGAACGAGTCGATGATTTACATTTACGTAAAGAAAATGTAAACCAACAATTCAAATCTCGCTATTACATGTCATTACATTTTTTGGGGATATGAGAATCGAAACGGAAAGCGTCTGATGTGGCGCTCTTCAGTAATCTGAAGTAGCCCGCTACATGAAAATTTAAACCAATACATCGACCAGTACACTTGGATCTGTGACACCTTGATCTTCAAGCGCTTTCTGCAAAGCTTGCGCCGCATTCATTAGTTCGAAATTAAGCGAATTCACTACACTCGATTGCAGCTTTATTTGGGCTGCCTTTTGCTCTTCATCTTCAAATATCCGCTCCTTGAGTTCTGCCAAGGCTTGCTTTGCCGTTTCTAAACGTTCTTTAATCTGCTTAACATAGGCTTTGAGTTTACGGATATTGTCAGGTAGGTGTTCGTCACTCTCGGATTCAGTTGGTTTACTTGGCTCGTTTTTGTGCAGACTCTCTAGCGATAAACGCAGTGGATACGGCTGATTTTTAACGTCTTTTTCATGAAGTCCAATTGATGTACTTCCATCTAAATTGGATGTGTTTCCCTGAATTCTCATCGTGGCTCCAATAAAAGTGCTCTTACCATATATCGGTATGGAATCTTAATACTTGAGCCATCGATAAGCACATTCATACTAGAACGAAATACTCAACCGTAAATTAACAATGGTTGTGTTGCCAAGCGTTTCATCTCCTGCAATGTTATGGAGATAAATCAGTCCCGGTTTTAGGCCGACGTTTTCATTTATTGTTATGTTTGTATAGCACTCAATCGCCGTTTCGCTATCCGCGCCATAAACATCTACGTTGCTTATCATTACGCCACTAAAGTCCTCTTGATAAAAGAGTCCCTGATAATTCAGCCCAATCGACCAATGCGTTTTTATCTCATTGAAATGTGTGTTCGCATTACCAAACTGTATAAACCCATTCAATGACGTCGAAATCGCCTGATCTAAAACGGCATAAAAGTCTGAGGTACTTCGAACGTCCCCTGCTCGTGTTTCTAAACCCGTATGATGCCACGTCCCTAACCGAATGGAACTTGCCGTTCCATAAGGGATTTCCACCTCCAATATTTGAAATGAATCAGAAAATGAAATTCGATTCTCTGCATCCGAATAGCTTGCTATCTTTACAGACCACTGCGGCATTTTTTTTGCGATGAGCACCCCGAGCTACGGCGTTGGAAAAGTTGAAAGTCCTAAAATGGTGGGACTGAATCCCATCGACGCGTTGATAAATGAATCACCATAGGTAGGCGCAATAAAATCATTGGTCGCATCCATAAGACCAATTTGATAGCTAAAGTCATGGGGCAATTGCGCCCCCAAATATGCTTCATACCATTTACTGTATCGCGCCTCGTCGATGTTGCTAAAACTCTGAATATCTTGAACAAAATCCGACGCATTTTTGCCTCGGAACAAACTGTAACTCACTACCATGTGACTATGTGCACCCAAAAACGTGCTTCCGAAATCCTGTTCAACACCCATATCGAGTTTTGCGCGTGACATAAATCGTGAATCTTCAGGTACAGAAATGTAAGATGTGTCTGAGTCCAACGCGAAAAAGAACTCACGTGCATCAGTCTGGCTCGAACTTAAGGCCAACAAACACCAGTAAGTACAATGCCTCGCGTGGATACGCGAAAGTGTTAAACGCTTCCCCATATAAACATCCGTTACTCAATTATTTTAAACTGATTTACTTGGCTATTTAGATTATTTGAAATTTGGCTTAACCCATTACTTACCATCATCACCGACTTAACGGCGTTGAGCGTTTCTTTTGCTGAGTTGGAAATGTTTACAAGGTTATTCGCAATATCTTCCGATGTTGCGGATTGCTGTTCAGTGGTGGCGGCCATATGAGAGTTGATGTCGTTTATTTGAGAAACCAATTCCACAATGCCCGTTAATGTTTTATCCGTTTCATCAATCTGCTTGACCGTCTCTTGCGATTGCGCGCTACTTTGCTGCATAGCATTGACGACTCCCTGAGTACTGCTCAGGAGGCTGTTAATCGTAATCTGAATTTCTTGCGTTGATTTTTGAGTACGTGAGGCTAGCGTTCTTACTTCATCTGCTACCACCGCAAATCCTCTACCTTGCTCTCCTGCGCGGGCGGCTTCAATCGCCGCGTTCAGCGCCAACAAATTCGTTTGCTCGGCAATATTTCCAATGACTTCAACCACCGTCGCAATTTTCTCGGTATCTTTGTTGAGATTAAGGATCGCCGTAGACATTTTCTCCATGTTATTAAATAACGCGTGTATTTGGTTTTTGGTAAACGAAACCGATTGATGTCCTTCCGTTGCGGTGTTTAGCGCCTGATTTGCTGCGAGTGACGCTGACTGGGCACTTTCACATAAATGTTTGATGCTTTGGGCCATTTGTTGAATCGAAAACGCGCTTTGTTCTGTGTCAGCTTCTTGTTGATTCACTTCCTCAGAAGTCACTTCAGCAGAATGTTGAAGCAGTGTAGATTGGCATTCCACCAAGTAAGTACCCATTTCAATTTTAGACAAAGCATTCGCTTGGCTAGAATAAGCGCGGTTTATCGAGGCGCACAGCATACCAATTTCATCTTGTTGAGAATCATCCAGTTTAATCGCCAAATTATTCGGATTCTCATCAAGCACCTTAGCCATATTCTTGACGGGTCGAACGATAAAACGATTCACACCAATGCCCGCCAGAATTGAAATAAAGACGGTTACAAGCATGGAAATCACCAAAATAGACGCTACGTAATTTCGTAAATGCTGAATGATGTCTGATTCATCTTCCACTTTGGCATCGGCGAGTGCTTCTACTTTTTCTAAGCGTTTTAAAAATAGCTCGGACGCGTTGTTAAACACGGCAAGATTATCCGTGTAGCTTTTCCAACTACGCATGAGTTCGCTATTATTTTTCGCAAATTGGCTATCATGTTCTTTAATAAGCGCCGCAAATGATCGATTCGAGTCTTTAGACTTAGTCTCTATAAATAATGGGTGTTGTGCAATTTCCTTTGTTAATGCCGCAAAATCAGACTGAGCCGAGGTATAGTGGTTTAAGTCTTCTTCTTTACCACCGCTTGAAAAATACTCCTGCAAAAAATATTGCATCTGCAGTAATGCAATTTGCGCTTCCATGCCTCCATCCGCCGCACTCCAACGTTCAGACAATCCATCTTGCCAAGAAACGGCTTCACTAGGGTTTTGCTCTAAATACTCCACCGCGCCGTCACCTACTTCCTCCAGCTCTGTCATGAAAGACTGAAAATTTGCAAATATGGTGCGATGGTCCGTACTTTTTTGCGCGTAATCTTTATAACTTGAGAGTACTTGCTGTTCGGCCCGCTCAAATTGCTCAAACGCATGCGATAAGCCCTGCACGTCTTCCTCAGCAATTAACCCTGAGTCCAGCATCCGCTTGTACGCCTCAAGCATTTTTTCGTGCGATTCTTTTTGAACCGTTAATTGTTCACGCGCGTAGTCTGGATTTAATTCAGCGTAATGTGTCATGTAGTTTTGGATAGCGCGGATCTGGCTTTGGATTTCAATCGTCGATTCCATTGCACCGTCAGAAGCGTTCCAACCTGGACCTGTGATAAATTGCAGCTCTACATTGAGTTTATAAAAACCAAAGAAGCTCACTCCACCACCAATAAGCGACGATGCCACCAAGCAGCCAACCAACAGGGAGACTTTTCTATTTAGATTCATTATTCACTCCAAAGCGCAGAACGTGCCCTAATTTGGCAGTTTCAGTGAGGCATTTAAGTCTCAAGGCAATCTACAAAGAGACAGAAGAACTCGTTTAGATTTCAATACAATCGGAATCAAATGACCCTGCTTTTTAGAGTGTAGCAACAACATTTCAATGTGCAATTTGGCATACGGGCTGAATAATGTGAGCACATTCGAGGCGCAATAGAAGCCTAGCGCTGTAACGCCCAGCATCGATGCTAGACAAGCGTAATAATGAATAAAGACAGTGGGAACACTAGTTAAGTTGTCTTTTCCACATTTTACCTAAGAAAATCATCGCGACAAAAACCATTAACATAAAGATCCCCGATTGCTCGGTAAGCGGCAATACTCTCGCTGAATTGTTTAACGCAGTATGAAATAAAACAGCAACAAGCAAGCTCTGATTTGAACGATTGAATAAATACGTAAACATTGTCGCCAACAGAACACACGCCCCCATTTTTGCAATGGTAGCAATGGGTGATTCGGCATACTGACCAATAACAAAGAGCGGAAAATGCCACGCTCCCCAAACCAGCCCTAAATAAAAAGAACTGGCTAATGGGCTGAAGCGTTTTTGTAGTTCAGGAAGCAACCAGGCTCGCCATCCTGCTTCCTCACCAATGGCGACGACGAAAAACGTAAACAAAATACTTCGAGTCAAAAATATCAGATGAGAAGAATCTGACCAATTAATGGCAAAAGATTGGATTGGACTGTCAGTTAGATACGCCGTTAAAATACCCAGCGACATCCAACCTGCTGGTAAAAAGAACGCGATAAACAACCATCTTTTTTGTTTTGGTTGTGTAAAAAGTGACTTCAAGCGTGCATCTTTGCTGCAATTCAAACAAGCAACAATAAAGCCTGTAACTGCCGATGAAATTACCACTGAAATGACGCTTTTTACTGTAAATCCAACGGGTGTTGCGTGTTCAAATTGAGCTAAGGTAATCGCGTCACCCGTAGAAAGAACCGAGCTATAAATACAACACATTAAGACGAAGGTTAGACTAAACGTTCCCCACCATTTTAAGGTTTTAACACTGCAGCCTGTACCATTGAGCTGCGCAAGTACAATGGCGGCTATGGCAGGTCCAAACCCTGCACCAACAATAATTTTGACAAACGCCCAATCCGTACCAGCAATACTTGGTGCGCTAAACCAAATGCTCCACGTGATAAAAAAACAAAGCACGAGAAACGATAAAATAGGCCATTCACGAGTGACTCGTCGCAACATTTCCATAACCGACTTTCTCCACGTCAATCAATTGACTAGGCGGCAACTAACATGGCTTTTGCAAATTTGCCATGAAACTGGCCGAAATACTTTGCCAATGTTAGTGACAGTGCTAGCAACCCAATACTTGACAAGGTAGTCAGTGGGAACCAGTACCAATTAATATCGATGTCTTGCGTTGGGTAAAGCGCATGCACAATAGGATCAACAAGAGGTGATAAAAACAGCACCACAGCAAGCAACAACGGCGTAATGACTGAGACCAAGTAAAAAACAGCCAAAGGCAATTGCATGACGAAATACAGTCCCGCCGTCCAATGTTGCTTTGAGAAAAATGGTTTAACGATATTTTTAATCGACATACGATTTACAGCCTTTGCCGTATACACCGGACGCCTAGGCATTCGCGTGCCAAGTAAGGCTTCAACTAAGCGTCCTTCAAAGAGCGAGAAGTAACGCATCGATTGCACAAAAATAGGAGTACCGGCAGCCCAATGACAAAAGCAGACGCGACAACACTACTAAAACCCACCAGCACCGTCCACGCGATATAAACAATGCTTAAAGGCAATTGCACAAAGCAGTACACCAAGGCCTTATATGCTGATTGGCATTTAAAAATAGACACTCGTGAACCTGACTCCTGCTTTTCGGCGGTCAAGCTAGTTGCACCATAAAGCGCTTGATTCACCACTCTCTCCATTTCGATATAGTAGTTGGCAATTTCTACCGGCGAACCATACTGTTCAATCACCGCATCAATAAGATGGTCACTTGGCGCTTGATCTTCTAACGCATCCTGAAAATGACTCTCTGCATCAAATAACGCGTCTTGGACAAGCGCCGCATCTTGTCCCTTTAGTGCTATAACCAATGCCTCCAAATAGGCCTGAATACGTTGATCTTTTGTTTTAATGGGCATCATTTTCTCCTTTGGCAGTACTTAAAATCGCTTGATTTACGAGCTGTTGGGTTTGTGTCCAAACTTGTTGCCACTGCACCAGAACGGCTTTTCCTAGCGGTGAAATCGTAAAGTATTTCCGTGGAGGTCCGCTTTCTGAAGGTTGAGTTTCGCTATAAAGCAACCCTTTTGCTTCCATGTTTCTAAGGACTGGGTAAATAGCACCTTGTTTGTCGGTATTAAGCAGTCTGCCGATTTGATACCCGTACAAAGGCTGTTTGGCGTTACTTAAAATACTCAGCAATACCAAGGCAGAGGTGCCTGCACTTAACTCTTTACTGAATTTTTTGGTCAACGATTCAATCGCTATATGGTGTTCAACTTCATTACTTTCATCAAACTCGTTCACATTAAAACCAGTAGTATTTAGTTAACAGTAGTACCAAGTTAACACTACCATTAAGTTAATACTAGTTATTTACGTGCCGTTTTTGAGACATTGGATTAAACCTCCCCAAAAAAATACTGTAAGCGATTGTTTTAAAAAAATTTAAAATAAAAGGTGGAGTTATCATTTTCCTCAACAAATGCGTTACGAGGCTAGTATCTTAATCTCTGTCTGTTCTATGAATTGAATATTCTCGCTGAGAAGCCAATTTGACCTTGTTGTTTTGCCTTCTCTCTTGCCCTGTGTGCCCACCTAAATTCACTTTGGTTTCGTTCTGATAGATTCTAGAAATACTGGTTTAGGTCATTTTCCCTTTCGTTATTCGTGAGTTAAAGCCGCTTTGACTCAGTCACGCAAATAGCGTCCCAGAATAGAAAGATTAAAAAAGCAGGAACATCACAAAAAAGTAACATTTTTTCGGCATTTTATCGCTCAGCGACTAAACTCAAACCTCGATTCAAACTAGGCCCAATTGCTTTTAAGCAAGGCTTACATGACGCTAAAAGGAAATTTGTTATGCCGTCAAATCTTGCGGCTTTGCCAGCGCTTAGCACTCAGTATTTCAAACCTAAGCACGCCCCAACGGATACCCTTAACGAAATAGGGTCACTCCGTGCATCCATTTGGCAAGACAACCAACATAGTGACCGCCAGAAGGCCTGCCAACAAGTCTGGCTAGAAGAGGCAGACCAAGATGCCCACCTTTGGGCGGTAACTTCTGACACAGGAATGATAGCAACAGCACGACTTTGCATTAGCAGCACCTTAAGTCATCTTCCTGAACAAGAGCTCTATGACGGACTTGAACTGCCCGCCCCTTTCGCAACCATGGGTAGATTGGTTGTTGTCCCTTCTTGGCGTGGCAAAGGGATTGCGAGCGCCTTAATTCGCGAGCGCCTCAATTTATGTGACGACTTAGGTGTAAAGAGTTTATTGCTTGACTGCCCTGAACATCGAGTCCCAGTTATGCAGCGTTATGGTTTTTCGGCATTAAAACTGCCTCAAGTTGGGATCTTATTCCCCGATACGCGGTTTGTCGTTATGGGTCGGTTTAATTGACTCTTTACGTTTGCACGACAACGTTACAGGCATCTAGGTTCAAAAAGACGGTTCGGATAGTCGCCCAATAGACTCAGCCCCCAACGTTTATAAAGAACGACCAAACGCAGTTGAGCCTGTGTTCACGCCCGTTGGGTGTAATCATCCCATAACGTGAACACTCTGTTTTTGGTGGCTCGTTAAATTGAACAAACGCGCAGCTTTTATTGAGATTAAAACTCATGCTCCGCGCTAAAACTGACTCGTTCTTTGCTAGTTGGGTGCGTGAAACTTAAGGTTTGCGCGTGTAAATTGAGTCGTGTTGAAGCCGCGATACAACCCGCATCTCCATAAAAATCATCCCCTAAAATAGGGTGCCCGAGCGCCAGCATATGCACTCGTAATTGATGCGTACGCCCTGTTACAGGTTTTAACTCTACCAGCGTTGAATTTTCTCGCTCTTCAAGTACGCGATAATAGGTTATTGCGCTTTTACCTTGCTCTTGGCAGACTTTTTGTTTGGGTACATTGTCGAAATCTTTTGCAAGCGGCAAATCAATGCATCCCTCTTTTTCGACTAGCTGTCCTTGGACTTCAGCGATATAGATTTTACTTGTTTCTCGGTTTTGAAATTGCACCTTCAGATCAATTTCCACCCGTTTACTTTTGGCATACACCATGACACCAGAGGTAGAGCAGTCCAAGCGATGCACCAAATAAATACATCCAAGTTGCCTCTCCAGACGTGTTAGAGCGCAGTCGAACGTGACTTCAGCACGTCCTGGATTCGATAGTAAACCTGAAGGTTTATTAATAATGACTAAATCATCGTCTTCATAGCGAATATCGAGCCATGGGTCGCTTGGCGGATTGTATTCAAATATCTGCATGTTAAGTGCTATTACGAACTAAATTGAGTCAATTATACCTGAGCGAACTCTCGCCACAAAGCACGGCTGTTATTGACGCGCTCAAACTTCAATTTTGGATTAAAAACTAAAAGGCATAACGAAGTATGCCTTTGCGTATAACACTAAACGAATTAGTTCACTTTTTTCAGCGTGCGTAGAGAATTGTAAAATCCATAAGTCGAATTAATCGAGTAAGCCAGTCCAAAATTGCTCCCTTCTCGGTGCACTAACTTGATATTGATAAGATAATACGTATCTGGATTGGTCTTTTTGATAAATGCTAAGCAGTCATCAAATGGCTGATCGGGAAATTCACAATCGTTGTCATATAAAAGCGACAAGCTACCATCATTTTCATAACGAGTCAGAAAACGAGGTGTCGCATCCAATGCACCTGACCATACAGCTTTGCCTTCTGACGATAAAGTAAAGTAGCGTTTTTCACCCTCATATTCATTATCGAGTATTTCAAATGTACCTAAGTAGTCATTTTTGTTAGCCGTAAAATTCACTGGCTTTACGGCGTAAAGTGTATAACTCGTGGTGTTGGTCTCGGGATAGGTATATTTCAATGTCATACCCGTTTGACCGTTTGGAAACTTAAAGAATCGCTTTTCCTCAACCTGCCCGTCTGTTGTAACAACAAACTTACCGGCTTTGAATTCATAACTAAAGGGAACAGTAAACACAGCTTCTAGATCTGGTTTTTTCGCGTACGCTTTACCTGTGGTTGCATCATCGAGTGTAAACGTGAGTGAACCACCAAAGTAGTGCGGATCACTAATCGTTTGAGCTTTTTCGTAAAGACGCGTTAGATAAGATGTGCCTGGCACAAATTCGATTGCAGGAGCTGCATCCAATTTTTCCAACAGGCTCACATAGTGTCGCAGCCTAACCAGATCACTTAAACCGGAATAGTCTGACAATTGCCCTTTTAGATTTTGCGGCTCGCCGATGGTTTCAATTTCAACAAACAAATGTTGAGCCGTCGCCCCCATTATTTTTGCATTTACTCGGTAAGTAACTTGGAGGTCTTCTAGCTCAAACGTATTTTCATTTCTAATAGAAAATGAATCTTGGTAAGTGTATTCAGGTAATTCGGTCACACCGCCCTTGAACGTCATTGGGAAATAGGCCGTTTGCCTTAAATACCACGAGCTTGAATTACCATTGGCTCTAATGTCAAAACTAACTTGAAGACTGCTGTCATCCGACGTTGTATCGACAATCGAAATACCAACATAGCTAACCTTGGGCTGGCTATTTTTTATCGTGTAAGCCCCCGTATTTAAACTCATAGGCTGTTTAGTCAACGTTACCGAGTAATCTTCTTTACCACTTTCTGAAACCAAAAAACGAATTCGATTACCCGCCTGTGCAATCGGTCGAATCACTATCCTATCCAGTGTTTCACAAATCTCGGCTATACACCCCACCTCCGACAAATCAAGTGCTAAAGAATAAGAAAGCGAATGAGCAAAGCGTTTCACTCCACCGTTATTATTTATCCAATAGCCTTGACGATTGTGCATGAAGCTGAATGTTTGGTCGCCTGTTTCATTCGTCCAAACACCTTGAAGTTCCTGTTCATCGAGTAACAACGTTGCCCACTTTGCAGGATTATCCGCAACAGAGAGTTTAAGCGTGTAAAGGAGGTTGTTTTTACCATCACTCAGTGTAAATGGTAGGTCGTATTCACCCAGCGCGAAAAGCGTGGGTTTAGTTTTGATCCTGAGCTTTTTGTTGATGACCGAATACGTTAACCAAGCGGGTTGGTTTGAAAACACAACGCTCAGCGTATCTCCATCATGTTCTTCGATATCAAAAACGGTTTCTGTTTCAACTTCCGCTTTAAGTAAAACAACTCCATCCATCTTAAGTACAGGCAAAGTATCAACTTTAACTGGAGGTACTGTCTGATCTGGCGTTGTGATAACTGGCTTCGTTTCAGTATCAGAGCCACCACAACCGTTGAGCAGAGCAACAACGGCGAATACTAGGACTACTTTGTTCATTCTTTTATTAGTTTTATTTTTGGGGACTGGATTGTAACAACAAAAACAAACAAAACATCTAAAAAACTCACAAAACTCACAAAACTCACAACTTTAACTTTACTCCTACATTCCATACGCAATCCTGTGATCAATAAAATCTCCGTGCTTTCCCTCTGAATTGCTTGATAGTACGCGACCACAATACATCTAATTAATTGAAACTCTTCCATTAGCTGAAAACCTCAAAGCCTCTCGATTTACATTAGCCAGTCAACTATTCTGAGCGTTTGAAGTCATTCTCAAAGATGTTGAAACAGACCCATCAGGTGACTTTCTGTACAAAGAATATTGAACAATTGCGCGGCAAATGAATCAGGTTCAAGCGTCATAAACGGATTGTTGCTTTATGTTCAGGGAAGGTTCTACATATAAATCGGTCGCAATAACTCCATTTTTATTTTTCGTTCTGCTCGACAAGCCACACTCATATTTCTCTCAACGCTTCGATGAAAGATTTATTCGCGTAACTCGTTCTTTCTCTGTGCAACTGAATTACCACAGAGAAAATCACATGAAGAAATTGTTTTTCACCGGCTTTTTGGCCTTACTAAGTTTTACTGTTTCCGCTCAAAAATTGCCATTTACTGAAACGCTATATCAGCAATATCAAGATAATAACGAAGTATTCCTCGTCGACATTTTCGCCAAGTGGTGTCCAACGTGCAAAAAGCAATCGTTGATACTAGACAAATACTTTACCGACCATCCAAAGAGTTCGCTCAAAGTACTCGTGGTCGATTTCGATGAACAAAAAGATTGGGTTTCTCATTTTCGAGCGCCACGACAATCGACCTTGCTACTGTACAAAGGTCCGAAGCAAATCTGGTTCTCCGTAGCGGAGACGAATGAAAACAAAATCGTTACTCAATTGCAGCATGCGGAACAGTAATTACCATGGAATTTACCGCAATCCCTTTAGCGTTACTCGCTGGTATTTTGAGCCTAGTGTCTCCATGTGTTTTACCGATGATCCCTGCCGTGGCGGCATCTGCGATGCAATCTTCCAAGTGGGGGCTTGTTACACTTGCACTTGGAATCAGCTTAGCGTTTGCTTTTGCGGGTACCGTATTGACCTTCTTGTTGTTAAATCTCGGTATTTCGACACAATGGCTGCGCTACTTTTCAACTGCACTCCTCCTTTTAATGGGGATGACATTACTTATTCCTAAATTGGCAAACATACTTGCCTATTCACTTTCTCGTTTAACGAGCCGTGCTGCAAACGTGCAGATAGAAGGGAATTCCCCTGCAATGCAATTCTTAATCGGTGCGTCGCTTGGATTAGTCTGGCTACCGTGTGTCGGCCCGACACTTGGTACAGCGATTGCGCTCGCATCAACTGGACAAAGCATGCCGATGGCTTTCGCTGTCATGCTTGCTTTTGGGTTTGGTACGGCTATCCCGTTGGTCGCCATTGGGCATTTTTCAGGGAAGAAAATCGCCACCTTACGAACAACAGGCCGATACGGGAAATACATTTTAGGTGCCACCCTGGTATTCCTTGCCATCATTATTCTAACGGGGGTTGATAAAGTGTTGGAAACTTGGGCACTGGAAATATTGCCCGACTGGGTGAGTTCTATTTAAAAAATTGTCGGGGGGGACCAAATTCTTCCTCCCCGATAGGATTACCGAATATCTATTAGGCAATCTTTTCTAAAGCGTGAATGACATCAATTGGTTCAGCACGGCGCGTGTAATCTGCATTCACATCTGCAAATATCACTAGGCCAGATTTATCAATTACATATGTTGCTGCTACGGGTAATTCAAAGACGCCTTTACCATTATGTGCTTCTATATCAATACCGAACTTTTGGTATATCGGTTTTAACGATTCTGGAAGCGTAAAGACCAGACCGAGTTGTTTAGCAAAAAGCGCTTGAGGGTCGGAAAGCACAGAAAACTCAAGTGCATTTTTCTCTGCGGTCGTCAAAGACGCATCCGGTAACTCAGGCGTTATTGCCAACAACTTTGCACCTCTTGCAGAAATTTCGCCTAATACTTGCTGATATGCTCTTAACTCTAAATTGCAATAAGGACACCATCCTCCGCGATAAAATGTAAGCACTACGGGTCCCTGCGATAAGCTGTCAGCTAAGTTTACCTCGTTACCGAGCTGGTCTTTTAAGTGGAACTGAGGAAATAGCTCTCCCAGTTTTGGGGCATTTTGTTCTAGCGCCTGACGTCTGAGTGCCTCTGTTTCCGCAAGCATAACGTCTAAGATGTCAGCAGAGACATTTTTAATTGTTGAGTTTCTGATTTCTTGTAACTGGGATTCTAACGTCATCATTTTTTACCTTACTGTGTTCTTTAATATTGTGAACGATCGTTCAAAATATATCTGCACCTACAAATCACGTCAATAACAATTTGAACGATTGTTCAAAATGAGGTTAAATAGCGGTCAAGGCAAAATGAGCAGAGAGCAAAATATTGTGGCGGTAAAAAAATTTAATACCGAAGAGGTACTCGACAAGGCAATTCATACTTTTTGGCAGTTTGGCTACCATGGCACAGGAATGCAGCAACTGCTCAAAGAAACTAATTTACGCGCTGGCAGTCTATATCGTGAATTTGAAAATAAGGACGCTCTCTATCTGCTTGCACTTCGCCAGTACGCTCAACGAAGCATCGATAACATTGATACTATTATTAAGGACTCGACCAATGTTTTGTCCGGTATTCAAGCGATAATATCTGCCTTGATCGAAGACTCAAAGAACACGGATTATTGTGGCTGTTTCCTTATAAAAAGTCAGCTCGAACTCGATTCACATAACAGCGATATCTCTGCATTTATTTCAGGAGAGTTTGCGAAAATTGAGACGAATTATGCGCGCCATTTGGCCGATGTGTTTTCAAAAGAACTAAGTCTTCAATACGCAAAACAACTCATGATGATTATCTATGGGATACGGGTTTCTGGCTATCAAAAACAAAACACAGAGTACGTCGAAAAGACGGTTTATCAGTTACTTCCATGGTTAGGTTCAACACACGACGATAACGATAATGAATAGAAAGCACTTTATTTTAAAACTAATACCTTCTCCCCCTGCGACGTCGATTCCATCCTTTGCCGTTTTAAAGTAAGCTGCTTCCATTACGTCTAAAAAACGATAGGTAACTGTGTTGAATAAACGAATTGAACCTGAACTGTTCAGCCTGACACCCGATCTCGACCAAGTCGAGGATTACAAGCAGGCGCAAACAAAATCGAAAAATAATGCGCCCACGGTTGAGCTAACCTCATCAACTCCCCCTTCACAAACCAAGACTTCAAGAATGGTAATATGGCTCGGTATTCTTGCTGTAGTTGGCTTTGCTACTGGTGGATATGCCCTTTATAAACAAAATTTAGCAACCCTCGCACAACTACACGCCTCAGAGTTGCGGATTGGTGAGCTTGAACGCGCCCTTTCGGCAACGGGTGAAGAGATGGGTCAATCTGCTGGTGCAATTCAAGCTAAATTGTCTGCAGTCGCAACCCGCACAGATGAATTGTGGGAGCAGATGGATAAGCTTTGGGCATCGGCTTGGCGTAGAAACCAATCTGAAATTAAAGATTTAAAAGAACAAGCTGACAAGTTCGCGGCGGCTCAAACACAACAGATTAAACAACAGTCTGATGTCTCGACAAACCTTAAAACCCTTTCGCAAACTCAAACTGAGCTCACGTTAAAAATGTCGTTGTTGCAAGAGCAATTACAAGTTGCTGAATCGCTTAAAGGCCAATTGACCACCATTAACACTGAACTCGATAAAGTGAAATCACAATCTCAAACTCGAGATACGAAGCAGTTAGAAATTGGGGCGAATATGGCGCAACTTGAAATCACACAAAATGCATTAGCAGAGCAAATTGAACGCCTTGAAAAAAGCATCGCAGCTCAATCTAAAGTGCCATCAAGTCCAAATTAAAGTCCCTTGATTTAACGCTTTAAGCACCAACAATGGGGGTCAAACCTGACCCCCATTGTTATAAATACGCTTACACTTACAGCGCGCGCTTTTTAAAACGATAGACAAAGCGATCTGTGTTACCCTTCGTTGTGGGTTGCCACACATCTAAACTGTAATCGTCATTCGCATTGGCAAGCACTGAGCTCGACATATCCAATTCAAAACCCGCTTTTAACACTTCATTGAGCACAAAACGGTTTTCTACTCGGTGGAGTTTCTTCGTTTGACTAATGCCTACTCCAGCGCCTGCGTTGTGGTCGATAATAATTAAGTAACCATCATCGCTTAGTTTCTGATGCATTGACTTTAAGAGTGCCTGACGGTCAAAGTTCGCTTTGTTTATTAAGTCGTGGTAGTTCAGCGCGGTAAAGATCCGATCGACAGGACCTTCCAAGTCGTCCAACTCAAGTGAAGTAAGCGTTTTAATGTTGTTGAATTCACTTAAGTTTCGAGTTTCCAATTTGCCTTTTACACTAAATACCGTACCCGAATTATTCAATAAGCGAGCAAAGAGTTCAGTGTAATAACCACCGCCTGCTATATAGTCAACCACCTTCATATTTTCTTTAACATCAACGATAGCAAGAATGTCTGCGGGCTTTCGCCCTGCATCTCGTGCGATATCTTGAGCCATACGATTAGGGTTTTGCACCGCGTGTGTAATGGACGAAGGGTTGGCGATTGCCGATAGACTTGACACCAATAAGCTGGCGATAAAAAATGGTGTAGATTTCATACATTGCTCCTTTCAATTTCGTTGTAATTCAAATGCATTTTTGTTGTAGCGATTTAGCAAAATGAGCTCAACAATCGAAGTGCGATTTTATCTTGATGCTTTGATGATGTTTTTTTGATGTCTTTATAATTCAATACGTTATTTTCATATTATGTAAGAAAGGAGTCTTTGTTGGCACACCCATTACCCGATATTTTTACGGTAGGCACTTGCAGAATTATCGCGAGCTTGAATCAAATACATCGTGATAAACAATGTCTCGTGGTTGAACCTAAGGTCATGGAAGTGCTTGTGTATCTAGCCAGCCACCAAGGCGAAGTCTGTTCAAAGCAACAGCTTATGGATGCCATTTGGCCTGCCCCTGTCAGCGACGGCGCGGTCAGCCGTGTGATCGCTCTTCTCAGAAAAGCCTTAGCTGATAGCATCGACTCTCCCCTGTATATTCAAACGATCGCAAAAAAGGGCTACCAATTTATCGCTACTGTTGAGGTTTCGACGAGCGAACCAATGCACAGTAGCAAGCATGAATCCTGTTCGTCATCTGGAATACGCCTTTACCGCACGCGTGGAGCGCCCTTCGTTACTTTCGCACTTTTAATTTTATTGGTTTTAGTAACCTATCACCTAATTACTTCTCCACCAGCGGCGGAAACCATAACGTTCACAAAACCTCCGTCATTTCAAAAATTAACGAGCGAAAGTGGACGCGAATACGACGCACAGCTCTCCGCTGAGGCAAGTTGGCTGATTTATCGACATCAAAATAACCAAGGGCAACCCTATCAACTGTATTTAAAACAGCTTCAAACTAATCGCATCATTCAACTGACCAACAATGAATTTGACCATCGCTCGCCTGCACTTTCACATGACCAACGGTCCATTGCGTATTTCCAAAAAGGGCAAAATCAATGCGCGCTTCAGCGCCTTACATTGTTACCGAATGGCGAACCTAACAGCGTACAAACTCTGCACCTTTGCGGCGCGCTTGAGCATTACAGCAATGTGGTATGGTCTCCAGACGATAAGTGGCTTTATTTTACCGACCGTGCAAATAGCACTGTTCCCTACCAGATCTATCGATTAGAGCTGGCGTCTAACCGCATGGAAACCGTGACCAGTCGAGAAAACAACTTCTATGGTGACAATGAACTCGCACTTTCTCCTTCCGGTCGCTTTCTGCTGTTTTTTAGAAATAAGTATTGGGGCAATAATCAAGTTTACGTCATGGATTTAACCACAAACACACTGAAGAAAATCGGTGAATTAGGTTTTCTCAGCTGGAAACCAAGCTGGACACCTGATGAAAAAAGCATTGTGTTTAGCGACAATCGAAATGGCGGAAAACTCAATCGTTTAGGTATCTCAACAGGTCAAATAACCACGTTCTACCAATCCCCAAAAGCGATTCAATATCCTATGTTTAGCACGGATGGCAAAAGAGTCGTGTTCTCAGAAGAAACCATGGTCGCGGATTTATGGGAAACCAAACTAGCCTCTTTGCAAGCAAGCACAGACGACAACGCTGATACACCAAAAAAACTGGCGTTCAGTTCAAGCGGCGTTGAACGCCAACCAGCTTATTCCCCAGATGGCCGAAAGCTGGCGTTTTTATCCGATAGAAATGGTGAAATGCAGTTATGGATTGCGGACGATGAACAATTGATCGCCGCCCCGATGCTCCCCAACGGAGCTATTATTGATAGCTTTAGCTGGAGTCCTGATAGCCAGCAACTAGTGATTGCCACTAAAGACAAAGCACTTTTACGCTATCAATTGACAACCCAAACCATTGACGAGTTGCGACTCGAACAAAGTGCAGCCTTTCCCATATACGCCCACGATGGATCAAGCCTGTATTTCAGCTCTGATAGTAGCGGTCAATGGGAAATTTGGTCCTTCAATCTGCAAAGTGGCGAAACACAACAAGTGACAACTGCAGGCGGTTATCAAGTGAAACAAACAGCGGATAACCAAACTCTGTATATCACCAAATATACCCAGACAGGTATTTGGCGATTTGATCTTAAGGCAAACTCTGAACAAAAAATCCTTGCTGACCTCGCTCGCACCACTCAATACACTTTGTGTGATAATGCGCTTTACTACGAAAAACACCTAATGTCAGGTGACGTGTGGCAGTATTCACTTGACGGCAAACTCGCTCAGCCTGCTTTTTCACTGCCGAATAAAGCTCAAATTAGTTTTGATGTCACGCCTAATTGCCAACGACTTGTGTATGCGTATCAAGAAGATTTGCAAGCGGATATTGTTGAGTTAAGTTGGGATGAGTAGACAGAATGACTTGCTTTACGGATAAAATGTCACAAATAAAACGGGCTGCGATGCAGCCCGCCATTGACCTCATTCGCGCTTCATTTAATTTAGAACCACCGCTTTTAGGCGTGCTTGTGAGCTCATTAACATATCGAAGTAAGGATAGGATTTGTCTGCAAGCTTTATTGCGTGTTCCAACGAGTTCAAGGCATTGGCATTATCCTCTTTTGACTCGTAACCATAAGACAAACCAAACCATGCATCCACCGAGTTTGGGTGCAACTTCGTGTTGTGGATAAATACGTTTATCGCTTTATCGTAATTCTGGCTACGTACAAGTTGATACCCCAATTGTCTTACTGCACCTTCGGGCGGCTCAATGTTGTCTCCCCACTGTTTAGATAGTTTTTCATAGTAGGCATCAATGGAGGCCACGTCTTTCGAGAGTGCATTAAGTGGCATTTGTTTTGGCATAAACAATTTATGATAGGCATTAAACACGCCAGCAACTGCGGTGAGATCGTGTTGTACACCATCAAATGCATCGCTCACATAGGTCATATTTGTTGGTTTATTGTGTAGAATAAATTGCTGAAGCTCATCATAACGCTCCCGCATTACACCACTTTCTTCACCTATGTTCATGTATAAATACGTATCGAGAGTGTGCGTTTCTTTAATAAACTGTTTGGTGCGCGTTGTTGCAGCCCCGTAATTCCACCAGACGGCAGGACTATATGCCAAATGCGCTTGAAACAAGTGAGGCCTGGCCTGCATGGCATAAAGTACAAATACCCCCGCCGCAGACGCTCCACTGATCACCTTAAAATCATGCGTGCGATAGGTTTTGTCAATTAATGGTATGAGCTCTTTCTCAAAAAAACTCAGAAAAACGGCACCACCACCGCCAAGACCAACAGGCCCCTGCGGCTCTTCGTTCACCGTTGGGTACAAATCTCTCAATCTATCCGTGTTTTCAATTGCAACGACAATTACCTCTGGCGCGCTATTCGTATTTTGTAAACGTTCAATAACCGATGAAATTAAAGGTAAGTTATTTGCTCCATCTAAGCGATAAATTACCGGATAAACCTTATTTGAGTTCGCTTTGTAACTCTTTGGTAATTGCACTACAACAGTACGTTCTTCATTCAGTATTTTTGATTTAATGACATGAGTTTGCATCGTGTATTCAGAGGCCGATTTACTGGACTCTTCTTGCGAAAACACCGACGAAGAACTAAAGAGTGAAGATAAAGCAACGCTTAAAACAAGTATCAGGCATTTTGAAAATCGCACAACTAATCCTTTAAAATAAGATGGTTACAAAATGACCTTAACAAGAGTTTAGGGTTGGCACAAGGGACAGGTAATTTATTGAACCATACCTTCACTTTCCGAATAACAATATTGTTTAAGTACATCCATCATAGTGTCTGGGATAGGCGCTTTTTGTGCAGTATTCATGTTAAACATCACCACATTAGCGTAACCCGTTGTACACACAGCTTGCTGTGCTTCGCTGTATGCTTCGTAGCGCATGGTGAATCTATCCTGCTTAATATCCGTAATATACGTCCCAACAATCAGTGTATCGGGAAAGACGACAGGACGTTTATAATGTGCGTGGGTATCGCGAAGAACCGGGCTGGTACTTGGATCCGATAAGATTTCCAGCAAACCCGTTTGTGCCAAAAAGTCGATACGCGCGGTTTCAAAATAGCGAAAATACGACACATTGTTTACATGCCCCAATGCATCCATATCTCCCCACGCGACTTTAATTTTTGTTTTAATCGGAAACTTGTCGAAAAATGCCTGCATTTTACTGCCTTATTGAGCTTAATTTAGCTCGAGGTTAGCAATTTGCTGGTAACCGCACAAGCGTCAACAAGGGATAATCTCTGTAACTACATAACATTGCACAAATCAAAAAATGAGAACAGCAATAGATTACACTTGTAATTTATTCTAAGCATCGCTATTGTAATTTCAAATAAATTACAAACGTAATCATCGTATGAAACACTATGCTCAAACTCTCATAAGCATCACTTTATTTGCGGCGACTTCCCTACCCTCTTTCGCAATTGTGTTGCGACATGACGTTACGCCTGAAAACTACTTAGCAACCGTGAAAGACTTCCCTCCCCTTGCTCAGTTTTATGTTGATGGCGCACATGGGACGCTAATCGCGCCAACTTGGGTCGTCACCGCGGCACATACCACATTTTGCACCGACCCAGGGGTCACTATTTTAGTGGGAGGGAAACACGTAAAAGTGAAACGGCGTTTTGTACATAGGAACTATACGCCTGGTGTAAGTCATGATTTCGCGTTACTTGAGTTAGAACATCCGATTACTCATATCCAACCGGCCGAAATCTATAAAGCATCCGATGAATTAGGACAGGTGATCACTTTCATTGGTATCGGTGGAACTGGCAATGGAATAGATGGCCAAACGATTGATAATGCTAAAAATAAGGGGGTTTTACGCAAAGCAAACAATACCGTAGCAAAAGCGGAGGGCCCGTTGCTGCAGTTTATCTTCAACCAAGGGAACGAAGCGTTACCGCTCGAGGGAATCAGTGGAGGTGGGGACAGTGGAGGTCCTGCATTTTTAAAAAAAGATGAACGTTATTATGTGCTTGGTATCAGTTCAAGGGGAGACATCGACAGCATGCTTGGCAAATACGGAAATCGCGAGTACTACTCTCGTATCTCCTACTTCAAAGACTGGATCCACAATGTCATGTATGGTTCTGAACAACTGCGCGATGCCATCACACTTCCAAAGTTGAAACATTTACTGCCCGGCTTAACAGCAAAGAATTTACCGCAAGTGTGCGCCGAGATTCGTATTGAGCCTGAACAACCTAATTAAAGACAACGTCAAAGTATGTTCAGGCACTTAGCGTTTGTGAATGCGAGGCAAAGTCCAATTCTATTCGTGGGCTTGGACAGACATGTAACAACAAGACCTCATGTATGGAGGTTAGTAGTCCAAATCACGCCTATTCAAGCCCACTTACAACAACCACGTCGGTTCAATAGGAATAAACCGGCTGACACTATTAATCAACGTATTAGAGGTTAACTGCTCGACGCCAATAACCCACGTTTCGACACCATATTTTTGGGCAACTTTTTGCATCAATAAATCAAAGTCACCATCACCTGAAAGCAAGCAAACTACATCAACTTCAGAGGCAAGCTCTAGCACATCGATGGTGATCCCAACATCCCAATCTCCTTTTGCAGAGCCATCCTTTCGCTGAATGAAGGGTTTAAGTTTTACATTAAAACCAATGTGCGAAAGCGCTTTTTGAAACTTATGTTGTGAATCCTCATTCGGCGCAACGGCATACGCATTGGCGACCGCAATGTTTCCTTGCTCCGATAAAAATTGCCAAACATGACGATAATTAAATGGTCGTGAGTAGGTATCTCGTGTGGTGTAATAAATATTTTGCACATCCACAAAAACAGCAATGTTTTTCATAACCTTCTTTGCTTAATTAAATAAAACTTCAGCCAATCCAGTTTGTGCACTCAAGTACGATACAATACTTTAATTACGTGCCAACCAAATTTAGTTTTAACGATTTGCGGAGTAAGTACTTCGCAAGTGAAGCAGACCTTATCGAATTGCGGCACCATGGTACCGCGCTTAAACTCACCTAAATCCCCACCTTTTTTACCAGAAGGACACGTTGAATACTTTTTTGCCAAGGTTTGGAACTTAGCCCCTTTCTTAAGTTGCTGTAGAATGTCGTCCGCTTGCTCTTTATGCTTTACCAATATGTGTAATGCGTGTGCTGTACTCGCCATTATGTTCTTTTCTTACCATTTAACGTCTTTCATCTTCATTAAATGTAATGATACACGAAATTGACGTTAAGCATGAACGTAACGATATTCAGGCGAACTGGAGAGTAAAGCATTATACCAAACAAGACTCTCGATCCTGTTTCATATCAATACGCTAAACCCCGATTGTTCCCGCCGTTCACATCAACAGACACATTTACTTTTTTGTCATCGCGACCTTTTGACAAGTATTATTTTCGAAAAGTGGAGATTTGACCTACGCTAACTCTATATGGGAAAAGAGGTTCGACACGTGAGAATTAAAATTGAATGGTTAAAGTTAAGCTTATTCGCGTGTCTCTATTCGCTCTTGCTCGTTTCGGCTGGGTTCTCCAAACAAACTTTTTCTAGTACCTTATCTATTTCAGTAGGTTGGAACAAACCACCGTACGTCGTCGAAGAGCAAAACTCTGGATTTGAGCTCGAGATGGTGTCTGCAATTTTCAAAAAAATGGGATACCCTGTTAGTTACGTCTATGTGCCGTTTGGCCGCTCGAACACCCTAATAAAACTAGGCAGAGTGGATGCCGCTTTAACAATGAATCAACGAATGGATACCGAAGGCCTCGAGCTCAGCGATCCGTATATTTCTTATCAAAATGCAGCCATCAGCTTAAAAGGACGCAGCATAGAAATCAGTTCGATACAGGATTTGGAGCACTACTCAATTGTTGGATTCCAAAATGCCTCTGTCGTCCTCGGCAATGAATATCGGATAGCGACAAGGAAATGTCCTCTTTATTTAGAGTTACCCGATCAACGTAAGCAGGTCGAACTGTTGTTAAAAGGCAAAGTAGATTTCGTCATCATGGACATCAATATTTTTAACTATTTAAGTACCGAATTAATGGGTAGTTCACACATGTCTAATGTTGTTGTTCACCGACTTTTTCCAAAAACGAACTATCACGTTGCGTTCACGAGCAAAGAGCTTATGCTAATTTTCAATGCGGAGATGAAAACGTTTAAGCAATCCGATGAGTATTCTAATCTCGTGGCAAAATATGAGTTTTTGCACTAACGGTATACCTAATTTTGTCCACACAATGCGGCTAATAAACTGAGCTTGGTGTTTTTGAACTGATTCGTCAATAGAACCTCAACCAAGCCCCTTCGCCAGAGAATGACCGATGCCCCACAAATATGTATCTAATTACTTTTAACGTTTCAAAAAATTGACACTCGATGAATTGCAGAACGCGTATTTACAATAAGCTGGCTATTTAACCACCGCTTTAAGGAAAATTTACATCAACACGTCGTTTTTTAGCTTGGTCTGAAAAATGCATAAAGGCATTACCACCACTGAGAATGTCACTATAATGAATAAAAGTTCAAATACCGTTTTCGTGTTGAGCGGGTACGCTAAATGTTCGATGACGAACAACGACAAGTACAAACACGGTAACAAACATTCTATCGGCTTACTTACCACCGATGAAAATTACCAAAATAACCTGCAACACCTAACCTCCTTTGTTAAAGGGCTTGGTTGGGACTCCGTCATGTTTTGTCTGGTTGAAAAGATTGATGATATTAATACGTTGGAAAACGACGTTTTGATTTCAAGCTTCATTCGCGCAAAGGAAAATGGCCAATCTTTGGTGGTTAACGATCACCCTATCACAGTGCATTAACTTCCCCCAGAGGACAGAGGATTGATGCGTTTTTCGATGAGCCGTTTGGCAAGCTTGTCATTTCGTTGACACAACCTAATATAGCGTAGGACTAAAAGCAGAACCAAGGAGTTCTGCGCTTTTATACCCAGTTAATAACGCCAGAGCCAACACTGTTTTAACGACTCTGGCTAGCTCAACTTTACTAGGTTATAAAGCAGACTATTGACTTTTTAGGGCCATAAACAGTATGAGGGTTATGGCACCTGCAATAAAAAAGAGTTAGTCAATTTTTGGACCTAACAAAGGCAAGTAAAACCGATTTGACAGCTAGCGTCATCAGAGTGATTGCAACACGCCGATAGATTCTGACGCGATGCACATCTGATAGTGTTCTGGCAACCATAAACCTCTGTAAAATTGCCTCCACCTACTTGAGGTGTCGCATCCTGAGGTAGTTTGGTATCTAGTGATAGTTTTTTAAGTAGCTTTTTTTGAAGCTTTATTTTCATTTTCAATATCCTTTTTGTAGAGTTTTATCGATTTTCATCACCTAACGTGACGTCTCTAAAACTAATACAAATCACTAGCATTGTAAAATAAATGTAAGTTACCCCATTAATGTCGAATTCTAAATTAAAAAGTCGATTGGCCCTTAAACCTTTTTAAAACACGCCACGACTTAATGTTGTTGCAAAAAGGAATTCAAAATGAAAACAACTATCGTTATTGCACTGTTACTTGTGATGTCATTAAGCGCACGCTCCGAACCTGACATTGACTGCACGGTATTTCCATCGCAGCAAACCTCACTTTATGTACTGCCTTACGAAGTCGGCAGTGCATGGATTGTCTATGCCGCAACAGAACATTACCGCAGCGCTAATCAGGGCGTGGGGACCTATGCCATCGACTTTGTGATGCCAATTGGTACTCAGGTACTCGCAGCAAGAGACGGTGAAGTAGTCAGTACCCAAGCCACTTATAAAGATGGTAACAACGAAGATTTAAAAGAAAATTATGTATTCATCAAACATAACGACGGCACTATTGCTCGCTATTTTCACCTGACTTTTAACGGTGTTTTTGTCAAAGAAGGGGAGCGAGTAAACGCTGGTGAGGTCATTGCGCTAAGTGGCAATACAGGTCAAAGCGGTGGCCCACACTTGCATTTTGATGTGCAACAATGCGGCCCAAACCTACCTCCCCATTACAACCGCCTACCCTGCGGCCAAACCGTGCCTTTGACCTTTAAAAATACGACCGAGCACAGTTGCGGTTTAAAAGCAGGTCAAAAGTACACTGCTCTTTAATGGGTTTGTAGTTTCGAACGAACCAGCCTGAATTCACCATAGTGTATTCAGGCTGGATAACATGAAAATTAGCAGACTTTATGCAACCAACCGTGCTTATCTTCCGCCTTACCCCATTGGATTTCATTTAATGCCTGACGCAGAGCGTTGGTGGTTTCACCGCCCTGACCAGAGCCTACTTGATGCTCTTTGCCATTGTGGATCAAGGTGCCCACCGGCGTAAGCACCGCAGCTGTACCAGAGAGCGCCGCTTCCGTACCCGGTTTTGCCGCACGCTCAAGCAATTCGTCTACCGTCAATTCACGTTCTGATACTTTCATACCACGATCGCGCGCTAAAGTGAGGATAGAGTCACGAGTGATGCCGTGCAGGAAGCTTGCATCTAATGCTTTGGTGATAATTTCATTGCCATCGATAAGCAAGAAGTTAGCAGCGCCGGTTTCCTGAACATCGCCGCCTGGGCAGAATAATACTTGATCGGCTTGCACTGAAGCACGAGCTTTCATGATAGGATGTAATGCACTGGCATAGTTACCACCACTTTTAACCATCCCCATGTGAGAAGCGCAGCGCGCACTGTCTTCAAGCAGCAATCGCAACGGCTTAGCGCCACCAGCGAAGTAATCGCCAACTGGCGATAATAAAACATAAAGTAGAGAGCTATCACTAGGCGCTGCCGCTTTGCCGATTGACGCTTCAGTACCGATGTGTGTCGGGCGAATATACATAGAACCCGGTGGGTTTGGCACGTCGTCTGCGTATTGTTTGACGATGTCTGTAATCATGTTATTCAGCATCGCTTGATCGAATTGAGGCAAAGCCAACAAAGCACTGCTTTGTGCCATTCGCGCCACATTTTTGTCCATGCGGAAAATATGCACGCTGCCATCGTCGTGGCGAAACGCCTTTAACCCTTCAAAGCAAGTGCTAGAGTAATGTAGCACGTGTGCGCCCGGGTGCAGGGTCAAACTGTCTGAAGCGACCATCTCTGGAGCACTCCATTGACCGCTCTCAAAACGGGAGATAATCATCTGTGGAATAAAAACTGTACCAAACGCTGACATGTGGCTACGGACTCCTGTAAATTCTGTTTTTTTAATGTGGTATTACATATCGGGTTACAGATAAGCAACGACGACATGTTCAATATGGTAGATTGTATACTTATGGGCTAGAGTTTGCCCCGCGGATAATTTGATTTCAACCAAAATCATTACAGATAAAGCATAAAATTCCGACTTTCAAAGGTGTGAGGTGTCGTTGAAACTCTTATCAGCGAGAATAGCAAAATGTTAACTCTTCCCTCTCATAACCGCCCGACTCACTGTCGAATAATGCACGCCAAATTCCTTTGCGATTTCGCTCATGGCATACTGCCCGTCTAAACACGCGTTTGCCATGCCCTGCTTTGGGTCGTTTTGGTACATTTGTTTAAAGTGGCTAAGTGGCAATGCACTCGCTCGCTTTGCTTTATTGGCACTTCGCTGAGGGTTAAATCCGCATCGTCTTGTTCTGTCTTTAAGTGCTGCTCTACAAACTCGCTGCTGCCTAAAAACACCTGATTTTTTAAGTTCTGCCAAATATCAACGCCGATGCCTTGTGCAACAAAGTCGCTGTAGCGCTTGATGGCGGTCTTTCGCGACTTGGCAAATAACAGCAGTAGCGCATCGGTTGCCAACCAATCGGGAGATTTTCTAAGACCGATAGCCGCTTGGTAGCTGCTCCACGGCCACTCTATTGGCGAATCAACCATCCCTTTTCCCGCACTGGATTAAGCACAATATAGCGGCATAACTCGAGCAAATAGCTGTCTTTATCGACCAAAATGCTTTTATAGCGCCCTTGAAACAGATGACCAACCCGTTGGTATTTACGATTAAACTGCTGGGTATAGACACCGTTCAGTTGCCGCATCCCTTTAGCGAGATTCGCATCAGGTGTTTCAACCAATAAATGGTAGTGATTGGTCATTAAACAGTAAGAATGTATCACCCAATTAAACCGCTCACAGACCGACATTAGCACCGCCAAAAAACGGGCAAAATCGTCTTCATCGCGATAGATAGTTTGACGCTCATTGCCTCGCGACGTGACATGATACAACGCCCCTGCTAACTGAAGTCGTAAAGGTCAGCTCATCACCAAGCCCCAAAAAAGAAAAAGGTTAACTCACTTCAGTCAACCTTTCGTGCAAGACCTGACCCCCAGTGCATAATGCATAAGAAATCAGGACTAACATTATTTCCTTATCATGATGAACCAGAGAGCTCAGATATTACTCTTGGACCAAGTATATTGACCCAAGAGTACAAGCTGGTTATTACAATGTTGGGTTGGGAGCAGTCTCGCTAAACCTCAACTTGCGGATGAACCCTGCTAGCAATAGCAGAGACAGTAAGTAAACAGGCATACTTCCGCCACTTTTGTTCTTTGGTTCCGTGACCTCTGGCTCTTTATCTGTATTATCTTTGTTATCGTCAGCTTTTGTCGTGTCGACGTTAACGACAATATTGCTTGGCTCTGAATAACTCATGCCATCAAATACTCGATACTGAAAGTTTACCTTATAAGTAGCATCATTTTCTGGGGTATAAGACATCAGCCCCGTATTACGATTTATCTCGACCACGCCTTTATCTGGTTGTGATACCAATTCGTAAATAAGCGGGTCTGAATCAGCATCCTGAGCTAAAAGCGGGACGTTAATCACTCCAGACTGGTTAACCTCGAATTCGACTGGCAGTGCCTGCGGCGTCGTATTCGTATGGTTTACCGTGATGACTTTCTCAATGTGTAGACCATGTTCATTACTTACATTCACGCTAAGCATTGCAGGCTCTAACGTTGAAGTCGATGGTGTATATGTAAATTCACCCGTTGCTGTATTACTGAAGACAAACTCACCTGAATCAGGTGCGCTAGTCACTCCGAACTGAAGAACCGTATTTTCGTCTATGCCTGATAATGACAATGTGCCAATAAGCGGAGTACGCCAGTGGGCAGAAAGTGAACTAGATTCAATAATAAGTGGAGTTCCTTCAATATTAATAGAGATTAAGACGCTTTCGGTAGTTTTTCCCCCAACACTCATGGAAAGCTCAAACTGGTCTAGTCCGACTTCGCCTGTTGTGGGTGTATAGTTGAAATGACCCAGCGCTCTATCTGAGAAGGAGATATTGCCTTTGCTCGGTGCTTTAGAAACGTAAAAGCGATAGTTAAAAGCATCTTTTTCATCTAGTAAGGCAAAATTCACGGGTGTAAATTTGTTGGTATTAAACTCAGCTGCACTCAGCTGAAAAGGCAGCTCAGTACTTTCTGAAATTTTATATAATTCTCTTCCATTATCATGTCGTACAAGCCAATAAGTATCCTGACCAATTATTTCAATATCTGCATGGGTTGCGGCCACATCAAGGCTTACCAGCTTACTATATTGTTGGCTAGCCAAATTAAAGGTACCCAGTTCTTTTTCACAGGTAATATGGAGTTGGCCGTCAAGGTGTTGCTCGATATCAATTAATTTTGACGATGTACATAAGGTCGTGATTTCTTGTTTGTTTCCTTGTGCAGAAATGGACTGCAAAGTGCCATTAGGCGTCGTCATGTAAAGCTTTTCTACCGCGTTATTGGTAAACGTGTGGAGTGATTTAAGATCGCCGAGGTCCAGTGATGAGTGGCTGTTTTTAACAAGATTATAGATTGTCGTTTGATTTTTATGTTTAAACACTAGCTCTTTAACGCCATCACCATCAAAGTCTATTTGTGCTGTAAATCCTGTCTCGTAGTTAGGCATATCAACCAGTGTGACGGTATACTTAACCGTGTCACTATTAAAGTCTTTGATTTCGAATGGTATTGTAATGTCAAGTATTAAGTGGTTATTTTGGCGAAGATACTCAGGGTTATCATCACCGTCAATATCGCCCAAAAACTGAAAATATCCAAGAACAGGTTTTGTAGTGTATGACGAGCCATCCATATTCATTATTTTAGTTTTATAAATATATTCGTCATATGGTTCACCTCTGGTCTGATATACAATTTTATCAACAAGGTTGCTTCCAAAAGTACCAATAGAAACTCCTGCCAACTCTGACCGTTGCGTTGTACCTCTGCCCGCAATTTCTTTTGCCCATAATTCACTTTGCGTGATAGGAGAAATATTGCTTAATGTTACAATATCTTGGACTATAAACGCAGGGTCCGGAGTGCCCCAAGGGGAAGCGGCGGCTGTAATCTTTTTATTTACATCAATAATCCTTAATTCACCATCTTGGTTGGCTAAATAAACATCACCATGGAATCCCAGTTCAGTTATTTCACCAAATAAAACTTCTTCGACGTGAAGTTTAGTCTTTTGCTCAATCTTTTCTTTTTTCTCATCACCATACAAGTCTAAATAGTTATAGATATGGTGATAGGTATTAGGTTGATAATCTCCACCTCCTTCTATGAAACTTATACCGATAACCTCTTTTTCTCGAGTTAGGTAGTCATAGTATTCTAAATCTAAAGCGTAACGATCATAAGGGTAACCACGACCGCTAAGAACTTCCGCATTAAATTGATATAAAGTGTTGTTGAACTTTGATGAACGACCATACTTTGAATAGCCAGGCTCCTGCTTACAACTTTCTAGAGAATTCCCTACAGGCCAAATAACACTGCCGTTTTTTACGTCGATAGTACAGCCCTCACTAACTACTTCATCTGTTCCATCATCGTTTATATCTTTAGTAAATAAATAGGTGCCTGTTACCGCAAGCGTACTAACTTGATTTATTTCATTATCTTGAATTCGGTAGATTTTACCGTCCCATGTCAGCATTTCATTGAACAGATGATTGGTAAACTTCCCAACAACAAATTCATAGTGTGGTAAGTTGTAGTGCGCTTTGGTTTCTAGTGTATGCATATCGAGTGTATGCATACTGCTTTCATTTATCAGCATGATTTCGACGTCACCATCGTTATCTATGTCTTTAAATTTAACGATCTCAGCGGTTACATTTGGGAGCGCTTTTACATATTTTCTAGCAGTTAAATTGAGAAGGTGTACGTTTTGTGTCTTACTTATAACAACAGCAAAGTGATTATCAGATCGCCTATCATAATAAATTTCGAAAGAATCTATTGATTCATTGTCGCTCTCGAGTTTTATTGAATCAGTCAGTGTTGTTTTTATACCTTCATTTTCAGAAGGTATATTTACAATATACAATCGTTGTTTGTCATTATTAATCATTGTAACGATGTCTTTTTTATTATCATTATCAACATCGATGATTCTGATATTGCTCAAATCTCTAAAGCTTGAGCAATGCTTTATCTTCTCTACGTAAGCCTGCGATTGCTGGGTTGCTAATAGCAAGGTGAGAAGTGTTGACGTGATGAAAAATTTCATGTTATTCCTTTAAATTATTATAGCATCGAAGTACTTTGAGACTAGCGATTGGTGACAGGAGGTAAGTTAGCATAGTTTATTTTAATCTGTAACTGAATTGGGGAAGGTAACGTAGAAAGCGAATGTTGCCTTTTTAACTCCTCTTCAAAAATAAGTATGTTATGACACTATGTTTGCTTGTTTCTAGCGTTGCTTTGCACCGCCAGCTCATACATTTTTGCAAATAAAAAAGTCCCCCGAGGGTGGCTTGGAAACGTGACATCATGTAAAAACAGGGAGAAATGAACTTAGTCGATTACTTATTTTCGACGAGTTTGCCTCTTCCAATTTCAAACTTTCTTGGCTTGAGTGCTTCTGGAATTTCGCGCTCAAGGTCAATGGTTAACAGGCCATTTTCAAAGGTCAAGAAAGATCTAGGGTCAAAGATCTAGGGTCAGGTCTTGAATCGTGCAACCGCCCTGCTCACCGTCGAATAATGTACGCCAAATACCTTTGCAATGTCACTCATGGAGTATTACCCGTCTAAATACGCGTTTGCCATGCCCTGCTTTGGATCGTTTTGGTATGTTTGTTTAAAGTGGCTAAGTGGCAACGCACTCGCTCGCTTTTGCTTTTTCGGCACTTCACTGAAAGTTAAATCAGCATCGTCTTGTGCTGTTTTTAAGTTTTGTCAAATATCTATGCCGACGCCTTGTGCTACAAAGTCGCTGTAGCGCTTGATGGTGGTCTTTCTCGACTTGGCAAATAACAACAGTAGCGCATCGGTTGCCAACCAATCAGGAGATTTTCGAAGACCGATAGCCTCTTGATAGCTACTCCACGGCCACTCTACCGGTGAATTAACCATGCTTTTTGCCCGCACGGGATTAAGCACAATATAGCGGCATAACTCCAGCAAATAGCTGTCTTTATCGACCAAAATGCTTTTATAGCGCCCTTGAAACAGATGACCCACGCGCTGGTATTTGCGATTAACTTGCTGGGTATAAACACCGTTTAGTTGCCGCATCCCTTTGGCCAGATTCGCGTCGGGTGTTTCGACGAATAAATGGTAGTGATTGGTCATCAAACAGTAAGAATGTATCACCCAATTAAACCGCTCACAGACTGACGTTAGCACTGCCAGAAAACGCGCAAAATCGTCTTTACTACGATAAATAGTTTGGCGTTCATTCCCTCGCGACGTGACATGATACAGTGCCCACGCAGATTGAAGTCTTAATGATCGGCTCATCAAAAAGCCCTAAAAAGAAAAAGGTTAACTAACTTTAGTCAACCTTTCGAACATTGCACAAAGCAAGACCTGACCCCAATGAGTTTCCATTGAGTTTAGGTTTTAGTAACTATAAAGTCAGGCAATCACGACCTGACTCTGTAAAGACGGCTTATTTTGAGCCGTCACAACTACCATTGTCGGTACCATCGGCTACATTGCCATTACAAATTTCATCATAGCCAAAATAACGACGTGCTTCCATGTCTATGCAACTTGCATAGCCTTTATCGGTGTTGGTATCGTTCAAACATTGTAAGCCATAGCTCAAATCACAACGGAACAAACGTTCTTTACCATCACCTAAATCGCCTCTGATCCAAGTACCATCAATCGTCGCAGACTCGTTGCTAAACACCGTATTTGGATAAGATTTGGCGCGACATTCTATCTTGTTCGGTGTGCGAGCAGGCATTCGTCCACCTAAGGGTGAATTACTCCAGTTAGTCCAATACGTATGACCTTCATGGTCACCACTGCCTGTTTCTCTGTCTCTTGATAACCACGGCGTCCAACCATAATGAAAACGAATTTCATAATCACCAGAGATTGGATTACTCGAGTAATTTTTCACTTTGCCCCCGTACATGGTATTCAACCCATACGCATCGCCAGTGTCACTCACATCTTTTCTATCGTGTTTACGGCGCATCTCAACATAAGCAGGTTCAACCCGAGTTAACCCTTCAATCAAGTTACCACTTGATGAATGTTGCTCAAGCTTTTCCCAGTCATGATCGCCATTTCCCGCCGAACCTGGGTCATCTCTGTCTAACCAACCCGTATCGTAACCGTGTTTGTGAATTTCAGCGATAGCCGTATCGACATGGTCACAATAATATTGCACTGTCCAATTGTCCCAGCATGATGTACCGCCATACTGATTACCACTGGCGCTTGAGTCACAGATCAGGCCTTGGTACAAATCGCACGATAAGTCGGTGTTATCTTCATGATAATAAGCCTTCAAATGGTCAACTGCATACGCATAGTTGCCTTTGCTGGTGTTGTAACAAGTGACGGCCGAAGGCTCTTTACACGCCAAACTCCCCGTGGTTGTGTGAATTGTAATGCCTTCGTTTTCAAATCGACTATTCGGTGTTGATGAGATATCTAGCCAACCTGACCACAATTGAGAACGAATGCTGTCACTCGTACCTAGCTTCTTGAAATAGCTATCATATAAATAATATTCATCATCCGATTGTACAAACTGATTACTACCACAGCCGTAGATCAATACATTGAGGATGTTATTCGATACATCACCATTGTAGTCATCATCCTGCCATTGATTAAGCGTGATGCTGTGCGTTTGCCCATATCCTTGACTTTGGCATTGGTATTGCACCTTCCAGATCACCGGCTCCTGAAAGAGATTCGTCATTTCAATATAATAACCATCGTCAGAATCAGTATATTCATATAGACGATTAACATCATTATCGTTAAACGAAGAAGAACGGCCCATATTGCCATAAATTATCCGCTGTGGACTATTAGCATCACGTATACTTTTGCCCTTGGGCGCCTCAATGATCTGCGCAGCATTCATCCACCACTGAGAACCAATAGCTGCTGTTGGAAATCTCGCTTGCACATTGATAATTTTGATGGCGTCTTGGCTTTGCTTGTATGCAAATCTCAGCCACTTATCAGTCACCGAGTCTGATACATCGGTTTTCATCGCATTGATAATATTTAAATGATAAATATTTTCATTGGCCACTGCCGATGACAGTGGAATAGCCAGTAACGTCGCAACGCCAATAGCGTGTTTGAGTACGCTTAAATGCCTGTTCATTTTCTTTCCTTAACGGTTAAGGTCAATGCAAATATCATTTAATTGCTTCACACATCTGCTCAGATAAAGGTACTCCCTACGGGTCATAAACGTCATTACTGCTCGCGGTAACATGGCATATCCTTGATCTGATCGAGGCAATTAAAGGCCAGCAATGTGGATCAAATATGAAAATGAAAAAGATTAATCAAATTAGGTGCATAACTAAAACTGTTGGGGTCAAAACTAGAACAGTTGGGGTCAGGTCTTGTAACGTGCAATACCAGTGGGGGTCAAGTGGCGGGGTCAGGGGGTCACGGGGTCAGGTCTTGCATCGTGCAACCGCCCTGCTCACCGTCGAATAATGTACGCCAAATTCCTTTGCAATGTCACTCATTGAGTATTGCCCGTCTAAATAGGCGTTTGCCATGCCCTGCTTTGGGTCGTTTTGGTACGTTTGTTTGTAGTGGCTAAGTGGCAATGCACTCGCTCGCTTTTGCTTTTTAGGCACTTCGCTGAGTGTTAAATCAGCATCGTCTTGTGCTGTTTTTAAGTGCTGCTCTACAAACTCGCTACTACCTAAAAACACCTGATTTTTTAAGTTCTGCCAAATATCTACGCCGATGCCTTGCACTACAAAGTCGCTGTAGCGCTTGATGGCGGTCTTTCTCGACTTGGCAAATAACAACAGTAGCGCATCGGTTGCCAACCAATCGGGAGATTTTCTAAGACCGATGGTCTCTTGATAGCTGCTCCACGGCCACTCTATCGGCGAATCAACCATCCCTTTTGCCCGCACTGGATTGAGCACAATATAGCGGCATAACTCCAGCAAATAGCTGTCTTTATCGACCAAAATGCTTTTATAGCGCCCTTGAAATAGATGACCCACACGCTGGTATTTACGATTAAACTGCTGGGTATAGACACCGTTTAGTTGCCGCATCCCTTTGGCCAGATTCGCGTCGGGCGTTTCGACTAACAAATGATAGTGATTGGTCATCAAACAGTAAGAATGTATCACCCAATTAAACCGCTCACAGACTGACGTTAGCACTGCCAGAAAACGCGCAAAATCGTCTTTACTACGATAAATAGTTTGGCGTTCATTCCCTCGCGACGTGACATGATACAGTGCCCCTGCAAACTGAAGTCGTAAAGGTCGACTCATCATAAAGCCCTAAAAAAGAAAAAGGTTAACTCACTATAGTCAACCTTTCGAGAAATGCACGATGCAAGACCTGACCCCGTTGATTTCTTAGTTGCCGCATCCCTTTAGCCAGATTCGCATCGGGCGTTTCGACTAACAAGTGGTAATGATTGATCATCAAACAGTAAGAATGTATCACCCAATTAAACCGCTCACAGACTGACGTAAGCACCGCCAAAAAACGGGCAAAATCGTCTTCATCGCGATAGATAGTTTGACGCTCATTGCCACGCGATGTGACATGATACAACGCCCCTGCAAACTGAAGTCGTAAAGGTCGGCTCATCATAAAGCCCTAAAAAAGAAAAAGGTTAACTCACTATAGTCAACCTTTCGAGAAATGCACGATACAAGACCTGACCCCGTTGATTTTAGTGATTTTAGCGTTGATTTTAGTGATATTGAGGCGAACCATTTCATTAGACCTGACCCCTGTGATTGTGACCCCAGTGATTCTTAGTGGACCACGATGGTACCTAAGTCAGCCCGTGGCTTTACGCACAGAAAACGTAAATTCAGTGCCTTTACCTAATTCACTCTCAACTTTAATTTCTGACTTTAATAGACGGATAAGACGAGAAGTAATCGCCAGTCCTAACCCTGCATGGGTCTTTTTACAACCTTGACTGTTACTGGCTTTATAGCGCGCTTCAAAAATATAAGGCAGCTCTTTGCTACTAATACCGAGCCCGGTATCACGCACTGCTAACGTATATTGTTGATTGCGCTCTTGGACCTCTATCGTGATATTACCGCCTGCAGGCGTATGCCGAATAGCGTTATCAATTAAGTTAGCCAACACTCGCTCAAGTTTGGCGATATCAGAGTAAACTTGAGCATCGAAAGTTTCGGGCTGTAAAGTTAAAGTAATATTGGCCTTAGCCGTTTTGAGCGCAAATTTAGCAAAAATGTCGTAAATCAATTCACCTAAATTAAATACTTCAAGCTGTACATTGGCATGGCCCGACTCTAGATGCGCAAGCTCAAATATTTGATCAATCAAACTCTTTAATTGGGTGCAGTTTTTAAGTGCTACTTGTAAGTAATGGGTTTGTTGCTCAGGTTTGGCATGTTGTTTCTCAATCAGCTCTAAATACCCTTGTAATGAGGCGAGCGGCGTACGCAGATCATGAGAAAGGTGCGCTAATAACTGTCTACGTTGCGTGTCGAGTTCAGTGAGCTGCGCCATTTGTTGATTAATGGTCACTAGCATTTGATTGACACTATTGCCGAGTTGGTGCACTTCGTTATTCGTGTTTGACCACTGTGGCATAGCCAATTCGGTTAGATCAAACTGCGCCTTTTCTGCTTTATGAATAAAATCCCCTAGTTGTTTTAAGGGCGAGGTAATATAGCGAAATAGCAACACCGCCACAAAAAGTAAAATAACCACCAAGATCAATAAACCCGCCGAATGCTGAAACAAGTGATCTGAGCTGCTGATCTGCGTAAAAATAGAATCGTAGGCAGACGAGCCGATAATTACGTATAAATAACCTTGTAATGTCTCATGATTATAAACTGGCGCAACTGAGAAGATTTTTTGTTGATCAAAACTGCGTGGATCATCGCCAAAAATAGGCAAGTTGTGTGGTTCTTCAATAAGCTGTAGCAGAGGTCTTAAATCGATACTTTGCTTTTTCACATCGCCGGGGTTGGCTGAGTATGCAACTAATTTACCGCTTGGATTGACAAAGTAAAACTCAAAGGACGGGCCTAGCACCATCAAAGTATGAAATAGGCTTTCAAGGGCCTTATAATCGTAAACGCCTTGCTTAAGTAACGGGTTGTCATGGGCTAGGTGTTCAGCCAGGCCTAAATGCAGCTTTTGCTCAGCTTGAGCGCGAGAGACTTCAGACACACATTGCGTCCAAGTCACAAACGAAATAAGAATAATAAAAAGCACCGTTGAAATAGTCAGGCTTAGGCGCTGATAAAGAGATTGGATCATAATGATGCCTGTTGCACTGATTTAGCGTTAAGTTTGTAGCCCACACCCCATACTGTTTCTATGATGTCTTGCTGGCACAAGTGGCCGAGCTTACTGCGCAAGCGATTGATGTGCGAGTTAACGGTATGCTCGTAACCTGAGTGGTCATAACCCCACACAGATTCAAGTAATTGTGCGCGCGAAAAGACTTGATTGGGGTGTCTTGCAAAAAAGTAGATTAAATCGAATTCGGTGGCTGTGAGGTCGATGATTTGATTGTCAATGAAGACTTCATGGCTGCTTGTATCAATCTGCAATGCGCCCAACATCAGGGCGGACGGCTGTGCCGTGACAGTATCGCTTGACTGTTTCTGCATGTTAAGCAACTTAATATGGCGGATCTGAGCTTTAATCCTCGCTTGGAACTCTCGATAGCTAAAAGGTTTGCAAATATAGTCATCGGCACCAATCTCTAGACCAATCACTCTGTCTATTTCACTACTTTTAGAGGTTAGTAATACCACACTTACCTGGGGGAATAGCGATTTGATTTCTCGACAAACACTGAGCCCATCTATACCCGGGAGCATAATATCGAGCAGCACGATGTCATAATAGCCTTGCATTAATTTTGCCATGGCGCTTTCTCCATCGATCACGTGCTCGACATCCAGTGATAACTCTTTAAGGTGTACCAGAACTAACTCTGCAATATCGAGATCGTCCTCAACGACCAATACTTTATGTTGCATATTTCAACCCCTCACAAGTAACCCCTCATCGAGGCGCATTTACTTTGTAATGCCCATCACACACATTGCAATGGGCATGTAGGGCTTATTTCATTCTTGTTATGGTGACCAACATGAGTGGGTTATCGAATTTATGCGTGCTATCTAAAATAGAGCTAGAGAGCCCGTCATCATTACCGACAACGCCTGGATGCATGGCAACCTTATCTATCGCCTCACGGGTACTATTGAAGCCCTCACCACCATCGGCTGGACCAGGAATAGTGCCTTGAGCCTCAGTATTTGCTTCGGTACCGGCATCATAGGCATAGGTACGCATAGCAACACTGTCGCCTTCTGCAAGGTTTGATACGTCCATAGCATTAAGACCGGTAAAACCATCATTTGTATTCACCATCATGGTAATTAACGAGAGTTTGTAGCCAACAAGGCTTTCGGTAGTGAGCATTAATTCTTGGCTAGCCCCCGGTGCAAGCGGAGCATCCGCTGAGCTTGACATCATGACTGCTTCTAACCCAAGTAGACCCGAATTATCCCCGCCTTCCGCTAGTTTTTCTAACTCGACACTTGCCGCTTCGCCTAGTTTCCAAAATTGCCCTTCTTTATGTAGCGCGATGCCGATTGGAGAAAGTGGCTGTCCATAGGTGAGGTTAACCGCAGTGACTTTTAACCTTATTTGCTCTGTCGCCGGAGGTGTTGGTGGTGGTGTTTCTGACATCATGTCATTGTTGTCACTGCCACAACCTGCCAGTAATAGACCTGCAAATACAGGCACACATAGTTTTAACGCTTTCATGGTAAGCCCCTTACTTTACTGTTACCGTCACTTTTGCCACAGGGTTTAACCAACGGTGTACTGTGTTGTGTAAATCGCTTTTACCACCTGTTGCTTCGTCATCACCTAAGTTGCCGCGGTGAATGTGTACCATCATATTTGCTTCTTCACTAGTTACGCCACTACCTTGAGTACCCGGTGCCATACCCGGAGAAGCAGGGATGCCTAATGAGCCTGGTGCACCAGACCCCTCAACAATCAGCTCGTTATTAGCTTCAGTACCCGCATCGTAAGCGTTGAGATAGATATGATACGTGCCCGCTTGCGTGGGAATTGGCCAAGCATCTAAACCAACAAAACCATCGTTGGTTGGCAGCATCATTGCGACAAGTGACAATGTTGAGTTAATTTCTGAGCTTTCAACCATCGCCATAGTAGATGCAGTCGGCGCCAACAAGCCTTCTGCTGGGTTAGCTGCAGTGCTGGCATTGATGCTTGAAAGCTCTGCCGCAAGACCTGAAATATCACCGCCCTCGGCCATAGCTTGTAATTGCAAAGTTGCTTTGCTACCCACTTGATAGAGATGGCTATCACCGCTGTGTGCAGCGACGAGTAAAGGGGTAAAGTAAATGCCCTGCGTAAGGTTGGTAATTTTGACTTCAACGCTTGCTGCCATGACTTGGCTGCTTGCCAAAAAAGAAAGTCCTGTGATGAGTGCACTTGTTGCTTTATTCATGTCTTGCTCTTTTAAGTTTGTTAAACACAAATCAAGTGTGCAAGACAGTTATCGCAAAAGGGTGGCTAAATATTCACAAATCTATCACAAGAGTATTTTAATTTTATCTCAAGCTTAGTAGAGCATTTAAAACAAGGCGTAGTTCGCAATGAACCACGCTTTTTGAAAGTTAATGAGGGCTAATGGATTGGCTCACCCTCTCGATTTTATAGTGGCTACGTGTGAATTCATTTTGCACCGTGCAACCGCCCTGCTCACCGTCGAATAATGCACGCCAAATTCCTGCGCGATTTCGCTCATGGAATATTGCCCGTCTAAATACGCTTTTGCCATACCCTGCTTTGGGTCGTTTTGGTACGTTTGTTTATAGTGGCTAAGTGGCAATGCACTCGCTCGCTTTTGCTTTTTCGGTACTTCGCTGAGTGTTAAATCAGCCTCGGCTTGTGCTGTTTTTAAGTGCAGCTCTACAAACTCGCTACTACCTAAAAACACCTGATTTTCTAAGTTCTGCCAAATATCAACGCCAAGGCCTTGTGCCACAAAGTCGCTGTAGTGCTTGATGGCGGTCTTTCGCGACTTGGCAAATAACAGCAGTAGCGCATCGGTTGCCAACCAATCGGGTGACTTTCGAAGACCGATAGCGTCTTGATAGCTGCTCCACGGCCACTCTACTGGCGAATCAACCATCCCTTTTGCCCGCACTGGATTAAGCACAATATAGCGGCATAACTCGAGCAAATAGCTGTCTTTATCGACCAAAATGCTTTTATAGCGCCCTTGAAATAGATGACCCACACGCTGGTACTTACGATTAAACTGCTGGGTATAGACACCGTTTAGTTGCCGCATCCCTTTGGCCAGATTCGCGTCGGGCGTTTCGACGAATAAATGATAGTGATTGGTCGTTAAACAATGCGAATAGCTCACCCAGTTAAACCGCTCGCAGACGGATGTGAGCACTGCCTGAAAACGCACAAAATCGTCTTTACTGCGATAAATAGTTTGGCGTTCATTCCCTCGCGACGTGACACAGTGCCCCCGCTGATTGAAGTCGTAATGGTCGGCCCATCAAAAGGCCCTAAAAAGAAAAAGGTTAACTAACTTTAGTCAACCTTTCGAACATTGCACAAAGCAAGACCTGACCCCATTGGTCCCGTTTGATGACCCCATTGGTCCCGTTTGACTTGCTGCGCGTGTTCATCCCATCCAATGACATGAAAGCTAGTCTTGCCTAAATCGATACCAAGAGTTTTTATATGAGTCATGGTTTGCCTCTCTATTTTTGTCTTCTCAACAACACCTTAGCAGGTGATATTGAGGCGAACCATTTCATTAGACCTGACCCCAAACACCTCTTTGGTTATTACAAGACCTGACCCCATTGGTTATTAGATTATTGATTATTATTTACAAGCGCTTGGAACTCGACACGCACAACTTGACGGAGCATGGCAAGCGTGGTCATCGCCACAGCGAGCACCTATTTGATCGTCATAAAGCATCTCTGTTGGAAACTGACCAAAGTGCTTCTCATAGAGTTTTACTGTTTCGTTAAAAGTCTTCTGCAATTTATGATGGTCATCCTCACCAAAGATCCCAAAATAGGGGTAATGATGAATATAGAAACCGAAAACAGCTTCACAGTCTTTCATATAACTTTTGGTGTCAAGAATATGTTCATGCCAAAACTTATCAATCAGTTTACTAGGCACTAGTGGTTGTTTAGGGTACCACTTTTTCAAAGACAAAAATTTACGATATTCCAGTTCGGCTAAAGAACATTGCTCATCTGACCAAGTGCTTTCTGAAGACTTAGTTAATTTCCACTTTAACTTTTCAAAGTTTAAATTGGCGACTGCTCTGTCTAACTTCAAGAAAGCCTCCGAGGGGTTTTGCATAATACCAATACTTGTGTTGCCAATAGTTAAAGCTTCCATTACTTACCCCCTTTTTGATTGGGGTTTAACTGCTTACCATGATTCCCTTGATTTTGATCATATTGACGATTGGTGCCAGACGTACCTTTATTAGCATTAGATTGGTTTGATTGATTGTCACTTGGTTTAATTTGTTTGCTCATTACAAGCTCCTTAATTTCAATTTAATATTGTGAAACAAGTACGCTTCACCTTCGCTTTAAAAAAGAAGTTAAGTTTTTTCTATGAATGAGCACTAAAGGCAAAAAATGGCCATCGACTAATTCAAAAATCAGACGGTAACAACCTAGTTTGAACCGCACTAAGTGGGGCGCGAGTACCAACCTTTTGCCTCCAATAGATTGGAAATGAGCAAGCGCTAATAGCTGGTTTTGGATAAGGCGCGCTTGGGAATAATATCTTTGCGCGACTGCTGGCGGAAATTTGGTAAATAACTTTTTAAGTGCGGTCATGTTTAATAGCTCCTGTTAACCTAAGAGCTATTATGATTTTGTGCGCCGCACAAAAAAGCCTAAACTAAAATTTTTTTCAGATAGTTTAAAGCTTCTTTATTTTCATTTAATTGAGATGTAACTCTATCCTCTAACTGATTAATAAATTTGAGTTTTTTTAACTCCAAACGTTTAATTTCAGACAGTTTTTTCAACGCCAACTCAAACTTTTTTGCACTTTCTAACTCTTCTACCTTACTAATAATGTCTATTACTTCACGCCAATCTATAGCAACATCAAATAGAAGCTGTATTGGCTCTAATTCAATATCTTGACGGCCTTTTTCAGTAAAAGGAGATGGCAATCTATGTTCAAACAAATCAAATTCAGGCTTTTGGAGTGAATCAATAATTGCAGAAATATTAGCCGGTGTTACCCCAAAAAAAGAAGTAGCGGCAAGGTGAATATCATAACTTGAACAGAGATCTGAAGCATTTACAATATAAGTCCTTTTAACCTGGATCTTTTGCTTGTAGAACTCAGTGAAGATACTTTTGACATTTCTAGTTTCTGAGATGCATAAAAGGCATAACGCGTTATAAATAGCGTTTTCACTTCCTCTGTTAACCTCATAAAAATTTTTACCTCCACTGTCCGTATTTTTCTCAGTGAAGACTTTCTTAGCATAGGGTATTTTGCCTTTGATAAATATGTTGTTCAAAGCGTCATGCAGCTTCTTAGGTAAATCACACTGAGGATTGATAAGCCCTGTTGCTATCCTTCTAATTGACCTATTGCTATTGGCCTTATTTGTCGCTACCAAATTAGGACTTCCTTACAAAGTAATTCGCGAACATCTTCCCTGTTCATATCAACCTTGGATGAACTAAGCATGATATCTATCGCTTGCTTACCTCGAATACACTGATATTTACGATCTCTACTGCTGTAACTAAGCACTCTTTCGTTATCGTATCGAGTAAAAACCGCATTTATGACACCTACACACATACCAATTTGAAGTGCTTCCTTTTTTGATAAGCTAAACACACCCAAAATACTACTTTCATCTTCTTTAATCTCAGAGCATGCTTCAGGGATCCAATTAACCCTTTTAGTTTTAATTTGTGCTGCCCCAATACACTCGCCAAGTTCTATAAACTCTTTTTTGTTCAATAAAATAAGTGAATTTTCTGTCACTTCAGTTAAATCTTGGCAAGTATCAGGCAATAAAACCTTAGCGTCTAAAGAGAATGAATAACAAAATAAAAGAAAAGTTATGACTAATAGTTTCATTCTTCGTAGCTCTTTGAACAAAACCTAAGTGAATAGCCATAAACTAGCAATTCGACAATATTGAATAATGCCAAAATTTCATCCGAATTAGATCCATCTAAAACTTGGAAAAAAACATCGTCAAATGACTTTTCGAACAAGAGAGACCCCAGCAAAATACACGCTAATATAAATAACGAGAGCTTTATCATGTTAATTAAAGTCAAAACGAATGAATTAGCTAACATAGCCAAACCATATCGCATTACATCATACTTTTTCACTTCCGATAAAAGCGGCTTTATTTTGTAAAATAGCAAACCAGCAAGAGCAAAAAGATACAAATGATAAAATGGCGTTGTTGTTGAAACTTCGCCAACTCCCTCTACAAGCTCAGTGTCAAAAGCTATTTCTAAGTAAAGCAGCGTAGCCACACTGCAAATAAGAATACAGAAGTAGATGAAGGTGCTTAAGACACTTATGGGGGTATGTCGAAATATATATAACTGCTTTGGGTTGGCAATAAAAAAGCGTTTACGTGATTTTTGAATAAGATCAAGCTCAGTATCTGAGAGATAAGCTGGCTGAACAGGTGTTTTCGAGTTGAGAGCTTTATTGACATCTAGACCTACAGCGAAATCTGTAACTGAAGATTGCTCTAGAGAATATTTATACTGCATTTACACTCCTTGTGAAAATAGTTACGACAATTCTAACATCAAAAACAGAAGTTAAAATATCATTTAAAAAAACATGTCAAATAAATCAGTCCTATACACTATTTTAGTGGAACGATGGGGGTCAGATCTTGCATTGTGCAGTCTTTTCTCAAAACCAGCAGACACTACCCGTCCCCCTTCTATCACACCTGAAAATAAGCAATTGATGAGTAATGCCAGTGCATGGATGCGCTGCAAGGCTGATTTAGTCCTAGGATGGGCTATTCAGCCGTTTACGTTCATATCAATTGATTATTTGAAGATTAAGCGTGATTTAGGGGTGACGAGTAACCGATGCGAAGGATCGCAGCACGAGGAAGTGGAGGCATGGATGCCGACAGGCGGTTGCTTCATGGATGAATTTCTAAACGTTATCAAATTGAATTGCACCCCCTCTTTGGTTGCCGTCGCCAACGCAACAAAGAGTAAGATTGAAGACTAATTTCAATCCTGACGCGCTAATACAAGACCTACACCCACAAAAAACTTCATAGACCATACAAACAAAAAAGCCGACTTACGTCGGCTTTTCAATTTTTACAATTTTAAGTCAAAGACTTACTCTGCATACGTATCCGTTGAAGGACATGAACACACTAGGTTACGGTCGCCGTATACGTCATCGATACGCGTTACCGTTGGCCAGAATTTGTCTTTCATGACTGACGCAACTGGGAATGCTGCGTAGAAACGGTCGTAGGCACGGTCCCACTCGTTGCCTAGCACATCGCCTTGCGTGTGCGGAGCAAACACTAATGGGTTGTTTTCTACTGACCATTCGCCCGATTCTACTTTCGCGATTTCGCTACGGATAGACACCATCGCTTCGATAAAGCGGTCGATTTCTACTTTCGACTCCGATTCCGTTGGCTCGATCATCAGCGTGCCCGCTACTGGGAACGACATAGTCGGAGCGTGGAAACCGTAGTCCATTAAGCGTTTTGCTACGTCCATTTCTGTGATGCCAGACGCTTCTTTAAGCGGACGAAGGTCAACAATACATTCGTGCGCTACGCGGTCGTTACGGCCACGGTAAAGAATTGGGAAGTGCTCGCTTAACTTTTGCGTTAAGTAGTTCGCGTTTAAAATCGCGATTTCAGTCGCTTGCTTCAAGCCTTCTGAGCCCATCATCGCGATGTATGCCCAAGAAATTGGCAGGATAGCCGCTGAACCGAATGGCGCTGCAGATACTGCACCATTCGTTTCTGTTGTGCCCTTTACTGTGATTAGGCTGTGCGCTGGCATAAATGGCGCAAGGTGTGCTTTAACACCGATTGGGCCAACACCTGGGCCGCCGCCACCGTGTGGGATACAGAATGTTTTGTGTAGGTTAAGGTGCGATACGTCCGAGCCGATAAAGCCTGGGCTAGTTACACCGACTTGCGCGTTCATGTTCGCGCCGTCCATGTATACTTGGCCGCCGTGTGAGTGGATGATGTCACACACTTCACGGATTGACTCTTCGTATACACCGTGCGTTGACGGGTAAGTTACCATGATACACGCTAGGTTTTCAGACACTTCTTCAGCCTTCGTGCGAAGGTCGTTCATGTCGATGTTACCTTCTTTGTCACACGCCACCACCACGACTTTCATGCTTGCCATTTGCGCTGTTGCCGGGTTTGTACCGTGCGCAGAGCTTGGGATCAAACAGATGTTACGGTGCGCATCGCCACGTGACTCGTGGTATTTACGAATTGCGATTAGACCGGCGTACTCACCTTGTGCACCTGAGTTAGGTTGTAGTGATACGGCGTCGTAACCTGTGATGTTAACCAGCCAGTCGTGTAGCTCGCCCATCATGATTTGATAGCCTTCAGCCTGCTCTAATGGGCAGAATGGGTGAAGGTTGGCAAACTCTGGCCACGTGACTGGGATCATTTCCGCCGTCGCGTTTAGCTTCATGGTACATGAACCCAATGAAATCATTGAGTGGTTAAGCGCTAAGTCTTTGTTCTCTAAACGCTTAACATAACGAAGCATTTCTGTTTCGCTGTGGTAGCTGTTGAAGTTTTCATGCGTGAGTACTTTGTCGTCACGAACTAGGCTTGCAGGAATACCGGTGATGCCGTTTGCTGCTACGTCTGCGTCTAGTGCAGCTACGTCAAGACCGTGGCCTTCGCCTACGATAATGTCGAATAGCTCTGCGATGTCAGCGCGTGTTGTGGTTTCGTTTACTGCGATGCTGAACTCGCCTTCACGGTTCACTGCAAAGTTAACGCCTTTAGCTTGTGAGCGTGCAACGATCTCAGCTTTGTTTGCCGCAACAACCGTGATGGTGTCAAACCATGTGTCGTGCTTAAGCGCGATGCCTTTTGCTTTTAAGCCAGTCGCAAGGATGCTTGCAAAGCGGTTGATGCGCTCAGCAATGATTTTAAGACCTTGTGGACCGTGGTATACCGCGTAGAACGCAGCCATGTTGGCAAGTAGTACTTGCGCTGTACAGATGTTTGAGTTCGCTTTTTCACGACGGATGTGCTGCTCGCGCGTTTGCATTGCCATACGTAGTGCGTCGTTGCCTAAACGGTCTTTAGAAATACCGATAATACGACCTGGTAGTGAACGCTTGTACTCGTCGCGTGTTGCGAAGAATGCTGCGTGTGGACCACCGTAGCCCATAGGCACACCAAAACGTTGTGCAGAACCGAGTACTACGTCTGCACCTAGTTTTCCTGGTGCTTTAAGTAGCAATAAGCTCATGATGTCTGCGGCCACACAGGCAATCGCTTTTTTGTCTTGAACTTGTGCAATGAGGCTTGTTACGTCTACAACTTCACCCGTTGTCGATGGGTATTGGAATAGCGCACCGAAAATCTCGTGGTTTGCTGCATCGCTTGCTGGACCTACGATGATGTCGAAACCAAATTGCTCAGCACGTGTTTTTACTACGTCGGCTGTTTGTACGTGTACGTCGTCTGCAATGAAGAAAGCGTTTGCTTTTTTCGCTTTAGAAACACGTTTTGCCAATGCCATCGCTTCTGCGGCTGCCGTTGCTTCGTCAAGCAATGACGCAGACGCAAGGTCTAGACCAGTTAAATCTAATGTCAACGTTTGGAAGTTTAGTAGTGATTCTAAACGACCTTGTGCAATCTCTGGCTGGTATGGTGTATACGCTGTGTACCAACCTGGGTTCTCAAGTACGTTACGTAGGATAACGTTAGGAACGTGCGTTGGGTGGTAACCTTGGCCGATGTATGACTTGAATACTTTGTTTTTGCCTGCAACTGATTTTAAGTAAGAAAGTACTTCTACTTCAGTGCGTGCTTCACCGATTTCAAGTGGCTTTGGTAAACGGATCCCAGCAGGTACCGTTTGCTCGATAAGCTCTTCAACACTCGATACTCCAAGAGCAGATAGCATTTCACCGATTTGTGCCGGCGTTGGCCCGATGTGGCGGCGAATAAAATCCTGCTTTTGCTCTAGTTGTGCAAGAGATTTAGCGTTTGACATTAGTCTAGATTCCTATGATCCAAATTCGATAGTCTGGCAAATGAGGGCATTGGCCAAATGTGTCATATGTGAGCGTCTGGGTAAAACGCCGCACGTTCAGAAATCGCGTGCTGTGTATGGGAAGCCGCTCGTTTCTGCCCCCTAAACGGGGTATGCAAAAAGCCCCAACAAATTGGGGCTTTTGCTTTATTCGCTTACGCTTATTCTTCGTCGATAGAGTTCGCGTAGCCTTCAGCGTCAAGAAGGTTTTCAAGCTCTTCTAGATCTGACGCTTTCACTTTGAATAACCAGCCGTCACCGTATGGGTCGCTGTTTACAAGCTCTGGAGAACCTTCAAGATCTTCGTTGATTGCTACGATTTCGCCACCGATTGGTGCGTAGATATCAGAAGCTGCTTTTACTGACTCAGCAACCGCGCAGTCTTCGCCCGCGTCTACTTCGTCACCAACTTCTGGAAGCTCAACGAAAACCATATCACCAAGAAGTTCTTGCGCGTGCTCAGTGATACCTACTGTGTAAACACCGTTGCCCTCGTCGCGAACCCACTCGTGAGAAGACGCATACTTTAACTCGCTAGGAATGTTGCTCATGTTGTTGTTCCTTTGGTTAAGACACTGATGCGTACGCACGGGCATACGCATCGTTTTATTATTAAATAACAGCTTTACCGTTACGTACGAAGCAAGGCTTCACTACTTTAACGTCAAATAACTTATTACGCATTTCAACTTGCGCTGTTTCACCCGTTGAACGTGGTACACGGGCTAATGCAACACTATAGCCTAATGTTGGCGAGAATGTACCAGAAGTGATAATACCTTCGCCACCTTCTACGATAACTTTAGTACCAGAACGAAGTACACCTTTGCTTTCAAGCACAAGACCTACTAGTTTATCGGTGCTTTTCTCTTCACGTTGTTTTTCAACTACAGCACGACCGATAAAGTTACGTTCCGCAGGTTCCCACGCAATTGTCCACGCCATGTTTGCAGCCAGTGGTGACACGCTTTCGTCCATATCTAGGCCGTATAGGTTCATACCTGCTTCTAAACGTAGTGTATCACGTGCGCCTAGGCCAGCCGGCGCTACGCCTGCGTCGAGTAATTTTTGCCATAGGTCAGCGGCGTCGTCGTTGTGCACAACGATTTCGTAGCCTTCTTCACCTGTGTAGCCTGTTGTTGCGATGAATAAACCACCTGCTTCAACACCGAAGAAAGGCTTCATGCCTTCTACTGCTGCATTTTGTTCTGCCGTGAATACCGCTGCCGCTTTTGCTTTTGCGTTAGGACCTTGAACCGCAATCATCGCAAATTCAGGACGCTCTGTTACGGTTACGCTGAACTCGGCAGAAACCGCTGCCAAGTGCGCTAAATCTTTTTCACGCGTTGCTGAGTTTACGACTAAACGGTAGTTTGTTTCGTCAAAGAAGTAGATGATTAAGTCATCAATAACACCGCCCTGCTCATTCAGCATGCCTGTGTAAAGTGCTTTACCCGCAACCGTTAATTTTGCAACGTCATTCGCCACTAACTTTTGCAAGAATGCTTTTGCATCCGCGCCTTGCACGTCCACAATCGTCATGTGCGATACGTCAAACATACCTGCATCTTTACGCACTGCGTGGTGCTCTTCAATTTGTGAGCCATAGTTGATTGGCATTTCCCAGCCGTGGAAATCAACCATTTTTGCGCCAGCTTCAAGGTGCTTTGCATGTAGTACGGTTTTTTGAGTCATAATCTTCCTGCTTGTTGTTTGGCGAACGCTTGGGCGCTCGCGTTGCAATACTGGAGTCACTGAACGTTTAGTTCAGCATAAAACCTTTATCTTGCCAAAGAGCTTGCCACTTTGGCAGTTGCTCAGTCTGGCTGACTAATTGAAATTGTTTTTCTTCTCCGGCCACCAATGAGGTCACAAATACGTCACCGCTTTGAGCACCATAGCAAAGCTTGATGTCAGTCAGTTGAAGGCCAGGAGTTAAATCAAATGTCTCGACTAACGAATCAAACGCCGCGTCACCAGAAATTGTGGCTACCGCGAGATCTTCACGCGCAACGTAGGCAATGTCGTAGTCGGATGCAAAGGTGTTGAAGAGCTGTAACAAGGCGTGAATAGCCGTTTCATCCGCGATAAAACGGTAGGCTGTGTCACTGAAGTAATACAGGGTGAACGACTCCCCTGTTGCCAGTTTGCCATGTAAGCCAAGCCCTGGCGCCATAAGACGGGTAAGCGAAAGACCAAGCTCAGTTTGAAGAAAAGGGGTTGCTTCAAAACCGCTGAAGTCTAAAACAGCCAGTTTACCCGTTGTGAGTAACTGGTTATTCGCTGCGTTTTGGCCAAGCGTGTGTTTGGCGAACATAGTAGCTGCAAATGGCATACAAACACCTGAACGATACAATATCCCTTGAGTATATTGGGGCGCATGAGCAACAACAAATTGTAATTATTTATCAATTGATAAATAATATTAATGTAAGCGGGTTTATAAATTTCGATTATTAATATTATGAAAAATTTATCTTTAGATGGGTTACGCACGTTTGTTGCGGTAGTTGAATTGGGTGGTTTTGCCAAAGCGGGCGATTTGCTGGGACTCTCTCAGCCTGCCGTCAGTTTGCAAATCAAGCGACTTGAGGATTTGCTAGGTCGGCGATTGTTTAAAAAACAGGGTCAACGGCAAGTGTTGAACCAATATGGTGAGATGTTGCTGCCGCTTGCTAAGCAAATGCTGCAATACAACGACGCTATATTGCAACAATTCACGTCCGAAAGTGTCACGGGTAAAGTTCGTTTAGGTATTCCTTCTGAATTTGCCGCCCGTATCTTACCTGCCATTATTGGTGACTTCGTTGCGCTCTATCCCGATGTCGCATTGGAGGTAAAATCGAGACTGAGTAAACACTTACTTTCTGTGTCACGAAAAGACCAGTTCGATTTAGTGTTAGCGCTGAATGAAGATTTAGACTCCGCTACCCTCCCTTCATTTATGCAAGATCAATTGGTTTGGGTTGGGGATTTAAGTTTGTCACATCGTGATGTCATTACCTTAGTGACAGCACCGGAAGGCTGCATCTATCGCCGCCGCGCTACCGAGGCGCTCGATAAGGCCGGTTTGAAATATCGAATCATATACAGCAATGCGGACTTAACGGGCCTCACAGCGGCACTGAAAGAAGGGTTAGGGATAACGGTACTTGCCCGCAGCACCGTTCCAAATGAATTGCCCTATCAAGCGCAATCGGAGGTCCTACCGGAACTAGGCCCGATTGGAATTAGTTTGGTCAAACACACCAATGAATCCAGCAATGCCGTGGATAAATTAGCGGAGTTTATTTCAACCAGACTTGTGGTTTAACGCCAATGAACACAATGTCGATAGAGTCGCGCGATATGAGATCGCGCGAAAAATACTGTGCTTACCTTACTTGCCTTCTATCGCTTGCTTGGCAAATAAATCTTTAATCGGGCCTAGTTTATCAACCACTGACAATCCCACGCCTCGAATGAGTTTTTTCAATGGATTATTGCCTTCAAATAAGGTTTTTAAACCTTGCATCATGGCGATGTGTATTTGGGCATCGAGTTTACGACGACGCTCATATTCTCGTAACAGTTTAATACTGCCGAACTCATCCGCAGGCTCACTTAATAGCTCGATAAGCAGCGCGGCGTCCTTTAAGCCTAAATTCATGCCAAGACCCGCAAGTGGGTGAATGGTATGTGCGGCATCCCCCATCAATACCACTCGTCCTTGTACCCACTCTTTAGCGTAACGCATCGTGAGTGGAAATACCGCTCGTTCACTGACCAGCGAACAAAGGCCACATTGACCATCAATCGCCTCATGCAATGCTTTGTTAAACTCCATTTCGTCCATTGCCACTAACGCATTTGCGTGGTGTGGCTCTGTCGACCACACGATAGAGTGGCTATGGCCGTCTTGCAGCGGTAAAAATGCTAATGGTCCTGTTGGCAAAAAGACTTGGCGCGCTGTACTGTTGTGCGGTAACTGCGTTTTAATGGTGGCAACAATGGCGTGGTGGTCGTAATCCCAGTACGTAATGGGCATATTGAACTGTTTACGAATTGCGGAATTTGCGCCGTCTGCTGCAACAAGCAGTTTAGCCATAATGGGCATGCCTGTTTCTAATGTGACCAACACATCGGTTTGTGTTTGGTGCAACGTCTGATAACGCGTGTTGTAATGCAATTCTGCATTCACATTCGCCTTTAACGCATTGTATAGCGCATAGCGAATGGCTTCATTTTCAACGATATGACCAAGCTCTGGTAAATCCAGCGTTTTACCACTAAAGGTGATTTTACCTGTGCTGTCTTTGTCGCGTACATCCATTTCATGATAAGGCGCTGCGCGCGTTGCTGCAATGTCGTTCCACACGCCGAGCGCGTCGAACAGCTGCTGGCTGGCGAGGCTAATCGCTGACACTCGGGTTTCATATTCATCGCCCAAAGCATGAGGGACTTTACCACTGTCAATCACGGCGACGCGTACGCTCTTTTTCGCAAGGCCGAGTGCCGCAGCAAGGCCTACACATCCGCCACCCACAATACAAACTTGAACTTGCTGCATCACTTAAACTCCTTGCGCGATTTTGCCCATTAACTGCTTTGCCAATGGGGATTTTAACGACGGTGAAAGTGTCATGGAAAGTAAACCAAGGCTTCGGCCTAGCGCCATCACTCGACTTTCATTTGAAAACAATCGCACTAACGCATCGGTCAACGTCATGACCTTTTTGATATCGGGATCCCGAGCGATTTTGTAGGCCTCGGTAAAACGATAATCGCCCCATTCTGCTGCGGACGTTTCTGTAAACAATTTAGCTAATACTTGGATATCACGAAGACCTAAGTTAAACCCTTGTCCAGCAATCGGATGAATCGCATGCGCGGCATTGCCTAAAAATACACAACGATGTTGCACTAACGAATTTACACGCCCCAACACAAGTGGATACGTTGCACGCTGGCCTACCTGTACAAATTGTCCCGCTCGATAACCAAACGCGTTTTGTAATTCATGCAAAAACGCTTCTTCTGGCAAAGTTCGGAACGTTTCTAAATCCTCTTCTGGCATACACCAAACTAAAGAGTAGCGATTTCGACTCATCGGCAATAATGCCATTGGACCGTGCTGAGTAAAACGCTCGAAGGCTTTTCCTTGATGCGGCTGTGCTAGTCCAACATTCGCTATCAATGCACCCTGTTCATATGCGACACGGTCAAATTCACCTTTCAGTAATTGCCGAGTTGGCGAATTCGCTCCGTCCGCAACAACAACCAGCTTTGTCTTCAATTCCATGCCCGAATTAAGGGTAACTTGGCTGAATTCCAAAGTTGGCTCGATACCTTCTACTGTATCAGGACAAAAGAGAGTAATGTCGTTTTGCAACAACTGTGTATGAAGTTGATGACCAAACGGCGCGACTTCGACCACAATCCCCAAAGCGTCAACACCGTATTCATCCTTATTGATCCATGTTTTACCAAAGTGACCACGATCAGACACTGCAACATCATGGATCTCAGCCATGTACTCAGTATTCGCAGAGAAAATACCGAGTTCATGAAGGTATTCAACAGATTGGGCTGCCAATGCAATGCTGCGATCATCAAAACTTGGGTGATATTCACTCTGTGGTTTATTTGCCTCTACCACGGCGATACAGCACTGTGGCGATTGCTTTTTAATTGCCAGCGCTGCGGTTGCTCCAGCCAGTCCACCACCGACGATCACCACATCAAAATTCGACGTTTTTTCCATGAGTCCAAGTACTTCTTCGATTTTTGTTATTTCTGCATGATCGCTTCAATGTCAGCGACTGTTTTTGGCACATCTTTCGTCAACACGTCATAACCTGTAGCGGTCACCAATAAATCGTCTTCAATACGCACACCAATGCCTTTAAATTCATTGGGTACTTCTGCGTCTTCATCAAAATACAAGCCTGGTTCAATGGTTAGCACCATGCCTTGTTCAAAAGGACGATCTTTTTCGTCTTGTTTATACTCACCCACATCATGCACATCAAGGCCCAGCCAATGCCCAAGACCATGCATATAGAACGCTTTGCACGCTTGGCTGTCCATTAACTCATCTACCGTGCCTTTCAATATACCAAGTGAAATCAAGCCTTTTGTCATCACTTGCATAGCCGATTGATTGGCCGCTACTAAGGTTCCGCCGGGCTTTACATGTTCAAATGCGGCAAGTTGGGCATCCAGTACTAAGTTATAAATCGCTTTTTGTGCGTCACTGAACGTGCCATTTACTGGGAATGTGCGCGTAATATCCGCCGCGTACCCTTCAAGTTCACACCCAGAATCGATGAGGACGAGATCCCCTGACTTTAAAACGTCGTTATTTTCAGTGTAATGCAGGATATTGGCATTGTTTCCTGAACCAACAATCGTGCCGTAGGCTGGATGTCTCGCACCATTCATTGCATAGTGGTGATGGATTTCGGCTTCAAGTTGAAATTCTGTCGCGTTAGGCTTTGAAAATTGCATCGCTCGAATATGTGCAGCGGCACTAATTTGTGCAGCTTTGCGCATTACATCAAGTTCAGCTGATGACTTAAACAAACGCATTTCATGCACTAATGTACGAATATCGCGAATGATTTCTGGCGCACGGTACCCTTTTTTAGGCGCTCCACGTAGCGTACTGATAAGCCCCCAAACTTGCTCATCAAAATCAGCATAAGTCCCTTGTGCAAAATACAGCACTCGTTTCAGATTAAGCAGTTCAAGCAATTTGTCATCTAACGAAGAAAGCGGATACGTCTCATCAAATTTCAATGTGGTTTTTGCTGCTTCATATCCAAGACGGCGCCCGTGCCAAATTTCCGCAACCTTATCTTTATTACGACAGAATAAGATGCTTTGCGTTTCGCTTTCGCGGCTTTTAGTTAAGACCAACAAAGCATCCGGTTCTTTAAAGCCGGTTAAATAAAAAAAGTCGCTGTCTTGACGGAATGGAAACTCCGTATCGCGGCTTCGTGTCACTTCACGAGCAGCCGGAACAACGGCAATAGAATTGGGTTTCATTTGCGCAAGTAAGCGCGCTCGTCTTTGTACGAACTCAGCAATTTCAATCATTAGTGCAACGTCTTCTTTTTTAGTCGTTGAAGTCGTGTCTTTTCCCATTTCAGCGAAACACAGCAAGGAAGACACACGAACGTATTCGATGATTTCATGTAGGGCAGCTTCGTCTTCTTCACCGTCATCAAACGTCGTATCCAGACGTGAGATTTCAGTAAAGTCTTTGATGATTTCTTTCACATCAGCAGACAGCTTGCCGTAATCTTTTTGTTTAAGCCCAAAACCTAACATAAAGCCCGCCACCCAAGACACTAAGCCGTTGGCTTGATCCGTGAGCGTTTCATCGCCAGACGGTAAGTACAGTTCAAAGTGGAACTCTTCATCCGTAAACCCTTCCACTACTTGGGTGTAGAGGTTGCTGAATAAGTCTTTCAGTTCGGCTGAAAACGCCTGGCCTTCATTAAATACATCGCTTAATAAAGTGAGGTATTCCTTTTCATCAATACTCAGGCCACACGCCAACAAACCACTGATGGTGCCATGTACTTCAGATGGTGCGACAAAAATATCTTGTTTTTCTAGAAGCATTTGCGCTTCTTGGTAGTCTGGGAACTCTATCATGTATGCACGATTCTCGGTTTTGACTTATCTCAATAGTGTAATGCTAACACTAGCTTTTTTCTTTCACCAATGTTTAAAGCAATTACTGTACACCACGTTGATTAGCGTCTAAACAATCGGTTCAATTTGCAAGCAAACGATACTTTTATTTGAAATTTCCCCTATCGAATACCATAGTTGTTTTATATAATTGATTTGTTCCCTCGCTCGCTGGACAGTTGATTAAGTCCCTGAGCCGATACTTTTCTTTCAGGAATGCAGTTTGCTTGCTATTGAGCAGGCTCGGCATGTACCGAGAAGCCTACGGTGAGCTGTTGCTTTCCGCCTTGAACCTTAGGGTTCAAGGGCTGACATCAGCATCCGCGAAGCTTGGGAACTCCTTCTTTACACTTTCCGATTTTTTTCATTCCCTCCCTCTAACAATTAACGCGCATTCCACACAACTTTTTTGACTAACTTAACAGTAGCTTTATTGTTAATTACGGTATAATTCATTCTTTTTATTCTAATTTTTGCTCGAAGAAGTTATGTCAAACTTAACTAAGATTTGTTATGAATACTTGTCTATTTGCAAACATGTGAAAGGACTATCTAATCTTACTCTTAAAGCCTACGAAATTGATCTCAAGCAGTTTTCACAACAGTTCCCAAAAAAAACACGCATTGCCGACATAAACAAAGATCAAATCATGGCTTTTCAAAAAGATTTATTCGAAAAGGGACTTAGCGCAACATCGATAAAGAGAAAAATGGCTTGCTTAAAAAGCTTGTTTAAATGGCTCGAACTGGAAGAGAGGATGCCACTGAACCCATTCCACAAAATCAATACTCAAATTAAATTACCTAAACGACTTCCAAAAAATGTTCCATCTCAGGAACTGTATAAAATAATCAACTGCTTGCGCTCCAAGCTGAATCTAACTGATGACATGCTCTACTGTACAAACGAACTTTCGAGCACAGTGAAATCGCGCTCGGACATGAATATTTTTACAACGCTTGTTGCTATAGAAATTATGCTTGTCACAGGCATTCGCGTCAGTGAGCTGACCAACATAAAAATAAGTGACATCGATATTTACAACAAAAAAATTAAAATTTTCGGTAAAGGTGCACGTGAGCGCTTTGTATTCATTCCAGACGACACTCTCGTCACTTTAATTGTGGCATACATCAAGTCTCGAGCTATCACCTGCTCTGCTCATTGCCAACTTTTAACAAATAGCAAAGGCAAACCAGCTTCAACACAGTTTATTCGAAAACAGCTCAAATCAGTTTCCATAGAAGCAAACATTACTCCTCATATGCTAAGACACACAGCAGCCAGTGAGTTACTTGATACTGGATTGGATATTCGATTTGTACAACGTCTTCTTGGACATGCGAATATTTCAACTACAGAAATCTATACCCATGTAAGCAACAGTGCACTTCAAAGCAAGATTGAACAAGCGAGTGTAAGGAAAAAATTGCTATTTAACAAGATCTAAATAAAAAGTAAGCAAAAAGTAAACTATTATATTGAGAAAGAATAAGGGGTGTGTTGTAAGGGTGTTTGAAGATATTTTGGATGTATTGGACGTAACAGTAAGACTGAGCTTTACATGCTTGAAAAATTAAGAATTATGGAGGTTATAAATGGTGCCGACTATCCGAGTCGAACGGATGACCTACTGATTACAAGTCAGTTGCTCTACCAACTGAGCTAAGTCGGCACTATACCTTATAAAGGGATGGTGCCCAGAGGCGGAATCGAACCACCGACACGGGGATTTTCAATCCCCTGCTCTACCGACTGAGCTATCTGGGCAAACAAGAAGTGCTAATTTTGGTTCTTAGCGAGAAATGGTGCCGACTATCCGAGTCGAACGGATGACCTACTGATTACAAGTCAGTTGCTCTACCAACTGAGCTAAGTCGGCGCACCGAATATCCTACATTAAAGAAGGATGGTGCCCAGAGGCGGAATCGAACCACCGACACGGGGATTTTCAATCCCCTGCTCTACCGACTGAGCTATCTGGGCAAACAAGTTTGCTATGTTTTATTTCTTAGCGAGAAATGGTGCCGACTATCCGAGTCGAACGGATGACCTACTGATTACAAGTCAGTTGCTCTACCAACTGAGCTAAGTCGGCGCACCTTAATATCTTTAATTCAATAACTTGAAAGAAAGATGGTGCCCAGAGGCGGAATCGAACCACCGACACGGGGATTTTCAATCCCCTGCTCTACCGACTGAGCTATCTGGGCGTGCGGCGTATTAAACGGGTTTTGCCTTTTTAAGTCAACCCTTTTTTTAAATCAATGTATCGTTTGCACAGTTTTCACCCAAGATGGATAAATAACAGCTAATTGCAATGATTGAAGGGTAAAAAACACGCAACAAATCTAGCTTGTGGCATTTCAAAAAGGCATTAAATACTAGTTAAGGGAACAAGGAAAGTGTTAGCATACTTTCAAGATACTGAACATTCGCCGAGGAATTTCGTTTTCTTGGTATATAGTAGTGTTAGAGCAATAACAAAAAGAACACGAACTCACTCATTGATAGCTGGAAGCAGAGATGCAAAACAAAATGCCTTTTCCTTTTAAGGGAGTAATCCCGCTCGTCTTATTAACTGCATTAGTTGCAAGCGCTTTTGCTGGTGTTGCAGGGTATATGTGGCCGAGTACCACAACCGTTGTTCAATCACCTTCCTCGTTAGTTGATAATGAAGCGCTTGCAGAAGGCCTTGCCAACACAATGATGAAGGTTAACTTCAGTCAAGCGAAACAAATTGTGGTGGGTTTAAAAACGTTAACACCCAATAAAGACTACTACTTATATAGTCACAACGGCATGACTGATGCGTCACTTATTTACGCCACGTCAGAAACACCATCCAAAGCGATTGGGCAAGCACAGCAATATGAACAAGATGGAAAGATTCAAAATCATCTTTTATTAAAGCTAGACGGCCAGCTCGTTGGTGAACTCGTGATTGCAGAATTACCAACTTCTGCGTCCAAAGGCTCACCGCTTGCTTACCTCTTTGCATTGCTATCGCTTATCGCGGTCTTTGGTGGAGCCAAGCTTATCTGTTCTCGTGCGGCTGGCTGCATGACAAACATTACCGAAGACGTTGAAAGAGAATTACAGCAGATTATTGAGCAGCAAGATTATAGTGCGCAACTCGAAGCTTCTCGATTTGGCAATCTCGAAAACTTCGTCAGAACGTTAAACAAATTGCTTAAACAAGTACAAAGTGCCCTAGCTCAAAGTAAAGCCGCAGAGAAAGAGCTTAAGCAATTACAAACAGGTTTGGAAACCGAAGTGCAGTCTCGTACCCTCGCACTCGAAAAGGCGACCTTAAATGCAGAGCGCGCAAACGAAGCCAAAACCACATTTTTAGCCACGATGAGCCATGAGATCCGTACACCAATGAATGGGGTAATTGGCACTATCGACCTCTTGCGCCAAACCGAACTCAATGGTGCCCAACACCGTCTATCTACTATCATTCGCGACTCTGCATTCTCGTTGCTGGGCATTTTAGATGACATTCTCGACTTCTCAAAAATTGAAGCCGGTAAATTAGCGATTGATAACAGTGCATTTTCGGTCTCGGAAACGATTGAAGAAGTTGCTCGAGTGCTTTCGTCAGTGGCGAAAAAGCGTAGACTCGATCTACAACTTAGTATTGCACCTGACATTCCCAATAATTTGATTGGTGATTCTGTTCGCGTCCGCCAAGTGCTTTATAACCTTTGTAGCAATGCAATTAAATTTACGACGACAGATGAAGACCGCCAAGGTTTTGTAAAAATTGCTGTGGAAGTGGCTCAAAATACCTCTGAGCACTATACATTGCGATTCACCGTTACGGATAACGGCAAAGGGATGACGCAAGCGCAGCTTCGTGAGATCTTTAATCCATTTATTCAAGCAGAAAACTCTATTACTCGTGAATATGGTGGCACAGGCCTTGGTTTATCTATCTGTAAAAGCTTAATTGAACTCATGCTTGGATCTATCCATGTATCAAGTGATATTGGCATGGGTAGTGAGTTTGTGGTTGAACTGCCATTTAGTACCCAAGGCAAAGTAGAATACGCGAATAAATCTGTGCTTAATGGCTATCAAGTCGTGTTAATGACGGACAATACAGCAAGAAGCGCTATTTTGAGTCGTTATCTGCGTTTTATGGGTGCAACGGTTGCTTTTGCTCAAAATGAAACCGAAATGGAAGAATTCCAAAACATCGACAACGTGATTTGGATTCTAGATGCTTTGGATGGCATGAATGCGATCGCCAACCCTCTTCGTTCACTCCTTTACTCTATCGAACGCTATACGCAGCAGATCATTGTGCTCAGCAAAATGGATGAAGCTGCCATTAATCACCAAAAAGTCTTCTACTTAAATGCATCCCCTTTGTGTAAGTCGAGTTTTATGACTTCGGTGTTAGTTGCAGCAGGGTTGCATAAACCGAAAGAGCTCAAACAAACTAGTAGCTTAAACAATTACTTGAGCATCGACCAAGCTCGTGCAGAAAACAAACTGGTACTGCTTGTTGAAGATAACATTTTGAATCAGCAGGTACTTACTGACCAACTTCACCTATTAGGCTATGGCGTAGAAGTAGCAGAGAATGGTCAGCAAGGTTTAGAACTTTGGGAATCTGGTCATTACCCGCTTATTCTCACTGACTTGCACATGCCGAAAATGTTGGGCTACGACATGGTGGCGAAAATTCGAGACCTTGCAGAAAAAGACGAAGATCCTAACGCACAACCATACATTATTGCGGTGACAGCCAATGCGCTTAAAGGTGAGCGTGAACGCTGTTTAGCTGCTGGTATGAACGATTACATTACAAAACCGATAGAATTGAATGTACTCGAAACGACCTTAAATAAATGGAAAGAGAAATTTGGTGATGCTGCTGAGCAAAGCCCAACTCTTGACCTTGTGCCAAAACAGGACACTGTAGAAGTGATTGAAGCGCCTGCCGTCGATTTGGATACGCTGAATAAGTACGTAAACAATGATGTGAGCAAACGCCAGCGTTTCTTTAAAATGTATTTAGACCAAAGCGCTCAACTTATTAGCGATGTTAATTCTGGTGTTGTGTCGATGAATCAGGACGTGATCATCGATTCGTGTCACCAGCTCAAGTCCATTTCAAAAACAATCGGTGCAATGGAAGTGGCTGAACAAGCGATTGCCTTTGAAGGGAATTGCAAAGCTGAAAAACTTACGAGTGATGATTTGATCAAGCAACGAGATTTGCTTGAAAATGCATACGCTAGAGCGGTTAGCTTTATTGAAAAAGTGCTCAAAGAAAGTACGGAGAATAATACACAACTTTAATCGCAACTGATTAGATAATGTATTGATAAACAAAAGGCCCATACGGGCCTTTTGTTTTGTACACTCAAGAAAAATTACTTCTCAGGTGGACGATAACCTTCAATTTCTACTTCTTTATCTTCGAACAAAAAACCACTCATTTGTTCTTCTAACAAAGCACGATGCTCTGGATTCATCATGTTGAGTTTTTTCTCATTGATCAACATCGTTTGCTTGTGTTGCCATTGCTGCCAAGCTTCTTTAGAGATGTTGTTAAAAATACGCTCACCCAATTCACCTGGGTACAACTGGAAATCTAAACCAGGTGCTTCTTTTTGTAGCTTTTGACAAAATACGGTACGAGCCATGAAAGTCTCCTAAATAGTCTTATGGGTTAAGTGTACCCTAACAATGAAATCTCTTTAACCATCTTTTTCGTTGGCGTTGATAATCCGACCGATGGTGGCTGTGCGATATCAAACCAGATAATGGCGTTATCATGCACTACATCTGGAATGCGACTTAACGCCAAAACACTTGGGGTGATCGTCAGTTCAAAGTGACTAAACACGTGAACGAAAGGCTCAAGGTAACTTATCTCACCGTCCAATCCTTGCTGTGCAATAAAGACGTTCATGGCTTCTAACGTTTCAAACTCGAAAAAGCTAAAGAGTCCCCCCAAATACCACTGTTTGGACGTTTTTCCATTAACAATTTATCTGTCGATTTTATAATTAAGTGATACGCCTGCTTTTTTGGCTTTTCTTTCTTAGGCTTTGAGTTTGGAAATTCCTTCGTTTTCCCTTCTAAATGCGCACGGCATTTTTCCTGAAGAGGACATGCAAGGCAATTTGGCTTTGTACGCGAACAGTGACTTGCGCCTAAATCCATCATCGCTTGATTGAATTGTGTCACGTTGTTTTTCGGCGTCACAGAATCGCTTAACGACCAAAGTTCGTTTTCAACTGCTTTTACGCCATACCAACCGCTAACGAGAAAAAATCGCGCCAAGACTCGTTTTACATTACCATCCAATATTGGATGCGGCTGCCCTAATGATAAAGACAAGATAGCCCCAGCGGTTGAACGGCCTACCCCTGGTAAATCCATTACCGACTCAAGAGACTCAGGGAACTTACCAGCATAATCATCTCGAATTTTCTTGGCGGCTTTGTGTAAATTTCGTGCTCTTGCGTAATAACCCAAGCCAGTCCAATGATGCAAAACTTCGTCTTCTGGCGCATTGGCTAAGTCTATAACATTGGGGAAACTTGTCATAAACCGCTCAAAATAAGGTATTACGGTAGCAACCTGAGTTTGTTGCAACATCACTTCCGACACCCAAACTTTGTATGGTGTTTTACCTAGTTGCCAAGGAAGTGTTTTTCGCCCATGAATTTCATACCAATCCACAACCTGCTGTGAAAACCAATTTGCCTCTTTTGCAGAAATGCCCATGCCATTCGACTATATTATTTTGTACGTCGCGCCAGTCTAGTGGGCAAATATAAAAGGTCAAGCTCTTGTGCTTGCGCGTCCTTACAGGGATAATATGCGACCATTTTTTTAGCCAGTGTGAAGACCATGTCAGAATCAAGCAAATTGACTATTGAGCAAGCCGAACAAGACGGCAAATACATGCGCAGAATTCGCAGCTTCGTAAAACGCGAAGGTCGTTTGACCAAGGGCCAAGCAGCCTCAATTGAAAAATGTTGGCCTACAATGGGCCTAACGCATGACATGGGCATGCTTAATTTCGAAGAAGTTTTCGGTAACAACAATGATGTTGTTTTGGAAATCGGTTTCGGTATGGGTAAATCGCTGGTTGAGATGGCGAAGAACAATCCACATTTGAACTACATTGGTATCGAAGTGCATAAACCAGGCGTTGGCGCTTGTTTAATGGATGCTGATGCGCAAGGCGTAACGAATTTACGACTTTTTGAACACGATGCTGTGGAAATTTTAGCGGATTGCATTCCTAACGGCAGTCTCGCTACATTACAATTATTCTTCCCTGACCCTTGGCACAAAAAGCGCCATCACAAACGTCGTATTGTTCAACTGGAGTTCGCAGAAAGCTTACGTTCAAAGCTTCGAATCGGCGGTGTCTTCCATATGGCTACGGATTGGGAAAATTACGCTGAACATATGCTTGAAGTTATGTCGCAAGCTCCAGGTTACGAAAATACGTCGGCAACGAATGACTACGTACCTCGTCCTGATCACCGCCCATTGACCAAGTTTGAACAACGAGGCCATCGCCTGGGCCACGGCGTGTGGGACTTGATGTTTAAGCGCACAGCTTAAGTGATAATCTACGTAAAATGTTATATCGCTCACAGCAATAAGATTTTTTCGCTTTGAGAAGTAAAAACGAGTTAGATTTAAAGGGCCTTTAGGCCCTTTTCTGTTAAAAGGTTTAGATATGTCTGGTTCTATGGAAAATCCGAGTTTATTGCTTCTTAGAAATGAGCATGAGCTCATTGGTAACGATATCCTCGTCATTAATTTTGAGCGAGATGGATTTGTACGCAAACTGCGAAAACTGAATCCCGAATCTAAAATTACTGCATTTAGCTACAATATTGCCGACATCGATTCTCTGGATAAGAGCGCAAATGTTGAAGCAATTGTTGATGTAGAACTTCCGAAACGCGACTTTGACTTGATTATTTACTACTACCCGAAATCAAAGCATGAAGCACAAATGATGTTTGATAATGTTCGGGCGATTGCATCACCACAAACGCGCTTGCTGGTCGTTGGTGACAATAAAGGTGGAGTCAAATCCGCTCAAAAGCAATTAGAGGAAAAAGCTGAAGTCTGCTACAAACTCGAAAGCGCCAAACACTGCATTCTATTTGAATTCGGTGGTCTTTTTGCACTAGATAAATTTGAGATCGACAGTTATTTAAAACGCTTTGAGGTGCAGATTGACGAACTGACGTTCAAAGTGGCAAGCCTACCAGGTGTCTTTAATCACGGCTCCCTTGACTCTGGCACCGCTTTACTACTTAGCGCACTAAATACCAACGCCTTAACAGGCAATGTCTTAGATTTCGGATGCGGCGCAGGAATCATCAGTGCATTCATGACGCTAAAAAATCCGTCTATTTTTCCAACCGCACTCGATGTAAGTGCACTTGCAGTTTATGCAACGAATGAAACATTCAAACTGAATAACATTAGAGGTGCTACACTTTTAAGCGATGGTCTCAATGCAGTTGCTGATACTTATAACGCGGTGGTGAGTAACCCGCCATTCCATACCGGTCTCGCAACGGACTACTCTATTTCTGAACGTTTTTTCAAAGGCGCAGCTTCAATATTGAATAAGAAAGGGCAACTTATTCTTGTAGCAAATTCGTTCTTGAAATATTTACCAATTCTCCAAGAAAGTTTTAAAACGGTTGATATTCCAGCGAAAAATAACAAGTTTACTATTTATCAATGCCTGTAAAACACTTCGAATAATGTGGCCTTCTAGGCCTCATTATTTCTCTATACCCTCCTGTGAAATTTTTCTGCTTTTCCAAGCTAGGTCGAATTCCTCTCAGTTTTGTGCCTTTTCGGCAACTTGTTACCATAATCCTCAGGATTGTATTGCCGATGAAAATTTTTTGTTTTTTTATTTTAACTGTTTGCTACACTTGAATAAGTAACCGAAACGGGCAAGAGAACTATTACAAACAATGCCAAAGCCAGGATCTAAAACAAGTATCAGAAAAGCCCTGATAAGCGCGGTTATGCTCGTTACTGCATTATGCTTATCCCTGTCCATTTCTATTTCCACCTACCTAGACGTAAAAGAACAAAAACAACTTCTTATTGAAAAGCTAGGCATTCTTGCCGAAATTGTCGCTTTTAACGCGCAAATCACGCTTATCTTTGATGACCGAAAAACGGAAGATAAGCGCCTTCAATCGTTTAGCAATATTGAATTAGTTAAAAACATTCACATTTATGCGATTGATGACATCACCAATAAGCCGGTTTTCTTTACTAGTTATAATGCGAGCAAAACCCCTCCCGTTCCTCTAAAGGTGAATAATATAGATGAGTTGTTAACGCCAAAAATCAGCGGTGACTATATTGAACTGATAAAACCTGTCGTTTATGAAGGAAAAACGGAAGGTTATGTATATATAAGGGGAGGATTAGAGCGATTAAACAGATATATAAAACGTAAAATATTAGTTGATATTTGTTTAACGATATTCGTCTTAGTACTGGTTCTCTTTGTGGCGAGAGGGATACAAAAACGAATAGCGACACCAATTGAAGCATTAAGTTTATTACTTCAAGACGTATCCAAAAATCACAATTACAGTGCTCGTGCAGATAAAAATAACATTGAAGAAATTAATATCCTCGCGAATAACTTGAATTTAATGCTTGCTCGCACGCAAAACCAAATAGAACGCCATAAAGCCGATAAATTGGAGATTAAGCAATTAAACCAAAGTCTTGAAGAAAAGGTAAACCAGCGCACCATCGCTCTTCGTGAAGCAAACCAAGAACTCTTAAATACGCTGGAGCGTATGCATCAATACCAAAACCAAATCGTTGAAAACGAAAAAATGGCGTCTCTTGGTCAAATGGTCGCAGGGGTTGCGCATGAAGTTAACACCCCTATCGGTCTTGGTGTAACGGGCTCTACCTTGTTGAGAGATAAACTTTCCGATATCAAAATGGCGTTCGAAAACAAAGCGCTTACGTCAAAACAGCTCGAACGATTCATCAACGATGGTATTGAGAATTTAGATCTTATTTATCGAAACCTTAACCGTGCTGCTGAGCTTATCTCCGCCTTCAAGAAAGTCGCAGTAAGTCAAGATTTAGAACTGAGTACGAACATTCAAGTTGAGAATCTATTGCGGGATGTTGTCACCTCTATGCGCGCGGAGCTCACGCTTAAACGTGCCGATGTCAGCATCGATTGCCCAGATAAATATGTTTTCAATAGTAAATCTGGACCGTTGCATCAGATATTCGAACAATTGATCTCTAATTCTCTAATCCACGCGTTTGGCGATTCAGAGAGCCATGACCACCACATTAGCATCCAAATAGAGCCTTCTGAACACGAAGTACAGTTCATTTATGCGGACAATGGTTCTGGTGTACCAAACAGTATCCGCAAGCGTATCTTCGATCCATTCGTTACGACGCGTCGTGGCGAGGGTGGCAGCGGTCTGGGCATGCACTTGGTCTACAATTTAGTTACACAAGCGCTTAATGGTTCTATTTATTTAGATGAGCATACTGAGAAAGGTAGTCGATTTGTAATCACTTTACCCTTGAAAGAGGTGTTGTGATGAAACGGCTGGGAATTCTGCTATTTTTGATAATATGTGGCCAAGCTGCTGCAAAATCACCAGAGCAGGTACGTTCCGCGTTTTTATTCCAAATGGCTAAATTTATCGAGTTTCCAAAATCTCAAACTGAAAATAGTCTAAGATTTTGTTTTTATACATTAAAAGAAGGTCCTGGCTCGGTATTATCATCAAACACTGGACTTAGTATTAATGATAGACCCATTCAGGTTAAAGAAATAAATAGTGCATTATCATTAGTTGATTTATCAGATCGTTGTGATATTACTTACGTTGATGAAAGTCATGAAAATGATATACTGAATGCTTGGACTGAGCCAATGGCATTAAATACCGTAACTGTGGGTGAGAGCCTTGCGTTTTTAGAACACGGTGGTGTTGCAGCGCTAGTCCAAGAAGGGAGCAAAATTCGTTTGTATATCAATAAGCAAGTTATGAATAGACACAATTTTAAAGTGTTATCTCGTTTGCTTGCAGTAGCAAAATTTCATCCGGACTGATTTTTCTTGTTAACATTTGAATATGCTCCTATAATCATCAATATTCGGTTTTTATTATACTGTACCGAATTTAATGTAAATAAAATATTCCCAAAAGGTTAATATATAATGCAAACGCCAGTCATTCTGATCGTAGAGGATGAAGACGTAACTCGGCTGAACCTCGTTAGTTTATTCGAAGCTGAAGGTTACAAAGTTCTTGAAGCCATTGATGGTGATGACATGCACGACAAGCTGACGTCAAATGATGACGTAAGCCTCGTAATTATGGATATCAATCTTCCAGGTAAAAACGGTCTGATCCTAGCTCGTGAACTTCGCCAGAAGAGAAACATCGGATTAATCTTCTTGACCGGACGTGACAACGATGTCGATCGTATCTTGGGTCTTGAGATCGGTGCTGATGATTACATCACTAAACCATTCAACCCGCGTGAGCTTACTATCAGAGCTCGCAACTTGATCTCGCGTACAGGTTCAACTGCAGAAGAATCAAAGCTAGAAACCAACGGCGTATTAACGTTTAATGGTTGGGAGCTTGATGAGAATAGCCGTTGCCTAACTTCACCTGCAGGCGTTGCTAAGCGTCTACCAAAAGGTGAATACCGCGCGCTACGCTTGATGCTCGACTCACCAGGCCGTATTTTCAGCCGTGAACAGCTTATCAAGCATATGACGGGCCGTGAGCTACGTGCAAACGACCGTACGGTTGACGTAACAATTCGTCGTATCCGTAAACACTTTGAAAGCGATGCGAATACACCAGAGCTTATTAGCACTATCCACGGTGAAGGCTATCGCTTCATTGGGAAAATCGATAACTAAGTATTATTCGGTTTCAGCCAGCTTTGCAATTAATGAATGAAGGGCTAACTGCCCTTCATTTATTTTTGCGGTCAACTCATCTACCCACGCTGACAATACTTCAGCTGACTCATTCGGCGAATCCAATTCCATCGTTTTTGCATGTAATTGAACTTGTAATAATCCTACAGAACCCGCAGCGCCTTTCATTTTGTGTGCTACCGAGCCATATTCCTCAATATCACCGTTTACAAGTGCGTCACGCAGCTCCTCGCAATATTTCGGATTCAGACGGCCGAACAGTTCTGTACTGCGTTGGAAAGCAGTTACGCCCATTGACGCAACAAAATCACTAATCGTTTCAAGATCTAAGTGGCTGGCCTGTGCTTCATCAACTAGCTCATATACATGCAGTTCATCAGGATTTGCACTCTTTTGCGCGTTGAGTCCAAATAATTCGCCAAGCATACGGTCTAGACGCGTCGTGTTTATTGGTTTAGCCAACGCACCTTGAATACTTATACCTTCCAGCTCTTGCTCTGCACTGCGAACGTTCGCGGTAAGCGCAACAATAGGTAAATCATCAAAACGACTGTCTTCGCGAATATGTCGAGCAACTTCATCTCCATTAATATCCGGAAGCTGCATATCTAACAAAATAAGATCTAAATCATCTTCGGTTTCCACCAAGCAAAGCGCGTCTTCACCTGTTTCCGCCCAAATGACCTCATGGCCTCGTTGCTCGAGCAGATTTGTCGCAATTTCTGCATTGAGAGGAACGTCTTCAACCAATAGGATATTTAAACTTCTGCCAGCATAACTCTGAGCTTTAGGTGCAGTGGTCAGCTTAAGCGGCAATTTAACGTCAAAACGACTTCCTTCGCCTTGCACGCTAGAAACCGAGATAGTACCGTGCATTGCCTCCACTAACGCTTTAGTCACGGCGAGTCCAATGCCCGAACCGATGGCATTCGCGCCCGTGGAATCTGGCGCTTTGTAATACATATCAAAAATTTTCTCGAGTTGGTCTTCTGGAATACCAACACCAGTGTCGATTACACTAATGTATAACCAAGGACCTTCTTCTAAATTTTCGCGGTGACACAATAATGAAACTCCACCTCGATGAGTGAACTTCACGGCGTTGTTAATTAAATTCCACAACACTTGGCGCAAACGAGTTGGGTCAAGTAGTGCATAGACATCCAAAATACCTTGGCGCTGAATATTAAACTCAAGGCCTTTTTGATCGGCAATAAGTCCCGCGAAGTTGACCACGTCATTAATAAAGTCAGAAACGTTTATGCTATCAGCAGCAATATCCAATTGTTCACGGTCTATTTTGTCTAAATCGATTATGTCGTTAAAAATATTGCCAAGCGTTTCTGCGCTCGAAAAGACCGTGTTACACCAACTTTTTTGTTGTTTATTTAATTCAGTATCGAGCAACATGCGTGTTAGACCGACAATCCCATTGAGTGGCGTGCGTAATTCGTGGCTCAGGGTGGCAATAAATTTCCCTTTGTCTTTATATGCCGTTTCTAACGCTAACTGTGCTTTTTTACGTTCAGTGATTTCTTTTCGTAATTCATCGATTGCACGGTGCTTTGCGTGAAGGGCTATTTTTCTTTCATCAATCTCGCTGTTCAAGCGATTGATGTTATCTTTAAGTGTCTGGTTTAAGAGTTTTTCTTGTTGTGTAGCTGACTCAATGTAGGCACGCGAAGAGTGTAATCCTTTCAGCGCTTGAATAGTCATCATAATCAACATGGGAGATGCAATTGCTGCAAAGAACACAACAGATAACACATCGAGAAGATTGATCTCGCCAAGCGCCACGTAGAGAAACATACAACCCGTAACTAACGCAACAAGCAGCACTATTGCGTAGCACGCCAGTCCAGCTTTTAAATCACCATGTTTTTCAAGAAGATTGGATACTAATCGCGTCCAAGGATCCATTGAGGAATCTATCATAATTACGTCTTACCACTCCGGTTTCTTCTATTATACTCATGCAGCCCAAAGAGGCGAGAAATGTATCTGAAAATGCACAAAACGTGAGTTAATCTCTCTCACGCCATCTCGATTATTTTCCACTTTCGCTCAAATTTCATGTAGTATGCGCGTTTTTTAAAGTTCTACGAATAGAGGAAACTATGCCCGCTAGCATGCCAGACATTGCACACAGTGCTGAAGCGTTAGAAACCGGCCGTCTCGATTGGGTTGGTATGAGCAATATTGAGTTACCTATTCTGTTGGAGACCAAAGGGCTTGCACCTTGCTCGGTGTCTGCGAAAGCCGATGCTTTTGTGAGTTTAGATGATGAACAAGCTAAAGGCATTCACATGTCTCGCCTTTTTTTAGCCTTGGATGAACTCTCTAACGAATCAACGCTATCTCCTCTATCAATAAAGACGCTGCTTGATCGCTTTATCACAACTCACGAAGGCTTAAGCCAAAGTGCAAAAGTGAGTTTCCGATTCGAGTTGTTATTGCGTCGGAAGTCACTTTTAAGTGGTAAACAAGGTTGGAAAGGTTACCCCGTAGAAGTAAACGCCTCGCTCGCTCAAGGCGTTACCAAGATTGAATTAAGTGTAGGTGTGACCTACTCATCGACCTGCCCATGTTCAGCCGCGCTTGCGCGTCAACTTATCCAACACGCATTCGATGCTCGATTCTCAGATACCAGCATTGACCGAGAAGAAGTTCGCCGCTGGTTAGGAACCACTGAAGGCATTGTGGCGACACCACATTCTCAACGCTCAGTAGCAACGGTCAAAGTGGTTTTAGACAATACCAGTCAAGAATTTGACATCGTTGATCTCATCGATTCAATTGAATCAACCCTAAAAACACCAGTCCAAGCAGCGGTGAAACGTGAAGATGAACAAGAGTTTGCTCGTTTAAATGGCCAAAACCTGATGTTTTGTGAAGATTCGGCAAGAAAATTGAAGGTTCTCCTTGATGCGAAGACATTTCAAGATTTCTATATTCGCGTAGATCATTTTGAATCACTACATGCACATGATGCCGTCGCCATCGCAGTAAAAGGTATCTCGAACGGCTTTAAACCATAATCTTCAAATGAAACACTCCACTTCGGCACAGGTTTTGCTTAATAAAATCAGTTGTCAAAATGTTGAAAGTGGAGTGTCTTATGGAACTTGCTTTATTAGCTATCCTTGCTTTAGTTATCATTGCCTCAGTTGTTGCTGCTAAATATAACGACAATACAGGTAATCCATATCCATTTAGTCGTAAAGAAAGTGTATTTACTGCGGTTGAGTCTTCTTTTCTGCATTTAATTGAGCGGGCGATCGGTGACCGTTATAAGGTTGTGAGCCGTGTGAAGCTGGTTGACCTTATTGAGTGTAAACCGGGTCTTTCGCCAAAAGCCCGCCGCGCTGCAATTACCAAAGCTAAAAACAAACAACTGGATTTTGTCCTCGTGGACAAAGATTCGTTAAACATCGTGGCTGCGGTTGACTTAGTCAACAATTCCAATAAATCTGGCCACAAGGCACAAAAAGATTGGTTTGTCACTGGCGCATTAGAAGCCGCTGGCATACCTCATATTCGTATGAAAGTGCGCGCTGGCTACAAACCAGCGGAAGTACGCGCTGCTATTCTGTTCAAACTAGGTAAAAACGAGCGTCCGGAACCTCGTGAAATGCGTAATCGCACCTATAAACCAGCTGTATTATCCAGTTCGCAAGTTAAGGCAATGTCCACTCAGCTTGCTGAAATTTAAAGAAAGAACGGTTTTCAACTTGTAAGCGTGATGCGAGTTTGGTCAAAGGCTAAACTCGCATTTTCATTTTGGTCACGTATAATATTCGACATTATTGAAATAGGATATAAGACATGAAAGTAGGCATTATCGGCGCAATGGAGCCGGAAGTTGCAATATTGCGTGATACGATGCAAAACGTAAAAACCTTAACTAAAGGCGGCTTTACGTTTTACTCTGGCGACCTTGCAGGTCAACAAGTTACTTTAGTTCAATCTGGTATTGGTAAAGTAGCCTCAGCACTTGCGACGGCTTTGTTAATTGATAACTTTACGCCTGATTGCGTAATTAACACGGGTTCTGCCGGCGGTTTTGAGCCATCGTTGAATGTAGGTGATGTCGTTATATCTGACGAGGTCCGCCATCACGACGTAGACGTAACTGCTTTTGGCTATGAAATTGGTCAAGTTCCACAGATGCCCGCCGGCTTTAAAGCGCACCCTGAGCTAATTAATGCAGCAAAAATCAGTGTCGCTGAAGTTGAGAACGTTCAAACAATGGTTGGTTTGATTTGTACAGGTGACACTTTTATGTGTGACCCAGTGAAAATAGACAAAGCACGTCAAGATTTCCCATCAATGCTGGCCGTTGAAATGGAAGGAGCAGCTATTGCGCAAGTTTGTCACTCATTACAAACCCCTTTCGTTGTGATCCGTTCACTTTCTGATATAGCTGGCAAAGAATCACCTCAGTCATTTGAAGAATATTTAGAAGTTGCGTCTAAGAATTCTTCTAAAATGGTGGTTGCACTACTTGAGAAATTAACCTCGGTAACGCTATAAGTGATACTCTCTGTACTGCAAGCCCATGAGGGCTTGCTTGTTTTCCTCGGTGCAGTTGCGCTTTCCCAACTCCTTCCTCTTAACAGTTGGTATCACCCTAATTCATTTTTAAGCCATCTATTTAAAACCATTGCCAAACGCGTTTATAAAAAATCACATCCTGGTCATCAATTGATGATTTCAGGTACTCTCGCTTTTGTGTTACCTGTAGCGGTCATTTTGGCGTTGATATTTGGTATTAAAGCATTCGCACTATTCCCAAATTGGATAGATGGTTTGTTACTGTATTTGTGCTTGGAAACAAGTACTGGGCTCAGAAAAGTCGACAAAATCGCTCGTTTTTTGGAACTCAACCAGAAGGCAACAGCGAAACAAATGACGTCTCAACTTGTCGCCCGAGATACCGCTTCCCTGTCTGAAATGGGGATTGTCAAAGCGTGCGTGGAATCGATTAGCCTAAATCACATTCGCCAATTTTGGCTGGTCATTTTGTTTTACGTTATTGCAGGGCCTTGGCTTATGGTGATATATAAACTTCTACTGCTGATTAACCATGCTTGGCGCACTTTCATATTACCAAACAGCTATTTCCTAAAACCGCTAAATAAAACGCTTTTTATTTTAGAATATCCTTTAATTCGGGGTTTAATCGCGCTGTTGTCTATTTTCCAGAATTACAAAAAAACCTGGCACTACATACATCATTATGGAAGGCACGCTTATCAGTCTAATAGTGGCTGGATACTGTCACTCTTTGCCGCAAGTTTGAATATTCAAATTGGCGGCCCTGCACATTACCTTGGTGAGAAGCTACAAAAAACGCGCATCGGGCTAGAGCGTCCTCCCGTACCTGACGACCTAAAAGTCGCGACCGCGCTTATTCGGCAACTTCAATGGTTTGGCGTACTGTTCATCGCCCTAATTTGGGTGTTGTTCACATTTGCGCTCAGTTTCAAATTTAAATAAGTCGTTTTTTTGTATGAGCTCGAATCATTGATTATTCGGTTTGAACCTCAATGATCATCCTTAATCGGCTGTACGCAAAATAAAAAAGCCAGCGAATGCTGGCTTTCTTGTATCATCCGGGCAATTAAGCCACGGTCACGTTTGCAAACTTTCGTTTACCGACTTGGTAAATTGCCGTTGTGCCTTTTGCGACCATCATCTTAGCATCAGTGATTTTATCTTCGCCATTTAGCTTCACTGCGCCTTGTTTAATCATACGCATCGCTTCTGATGTGCTGCCTACAAGCCCAGCTTCTTTTAGCAGAACAGAAATTACCATTTCAGGCTCTTCGCTCGTTACTGTTACATCCGGAATGTCATCTGGTAATGCATTTTTAGAGAAGCGTTGAATGAAGTCCTCGTGAGCCGCTGTCGCGTCAGCTTCACTATGGAAACGTGCAATCATTTCTTTCGCGAAATCAATTTTGATGTCACGTGGGTTTTTGCCGTTTGTCACTTCTTCTTTCAGTGCTGCAATTTGCTCTAAACTCAACGCACTCAGTAGCTCGTAGTAACGCCACATCAAATCATCAGAAATAGACATGATTTTGCCAAACATTTCTGTTGGCGCGTCAGTAATACCGATGTAGTTGCCAAGTGACTTTGACATTTTTTGTACGCCATCAGTCCCTTCAAGCAACGGCATCATCAATACTGTTTGAGGAGTTTGACCTTCTTCTTTTTGAAGTTCACGACCCATTAATAGGTTGAAACGTTGGTCAGTACCACCTAATTCAACATCGGCTTCAAGCGCGACGGAGTCCCAACCTTGAACAAGTGGGTAAAGGAATTCGTGAATCGCAATTGATTGTCCATTCGTGTAACGCTTTTTAAAATCATCACGTTCAAGCATGCGCGCAACGGTTTGGCGTGCCGCTAGTTTGATCATGCCCGCTGCACCTAATTTTTCCATCCATTCAGAATTGAATGCAACGGTCGTCTTGGCTGGGTCTAGAATTTTAAATACCTGTTCTTTATATGTTTCAGCGTTTGCTAACACATCTTCACGGGTAAGAGGTTTACGCGTGACATTTTTTCCCGTCGGGTCACCAATCATTCCTGTGAAATCACCAATTAGGAAAATAACTTCATGGCCTAAGTCTTGGAAGGTCTTCATTTTATTGATAAGTACAGTATGACCTAAATGCAAATCTGGTGCTGTTGGATCAAAACCGGCCTTAATGCGCAGTTTTTTACCAGATTTTAATTTATCTTTTAACTCGTCTTCCAATAAGATCTCTTCCGCACCGCGTTGAATCTCTGCGAACGCGGTTTCTAAGTCCACCATCTCTCACTCCAAGTTTGTATTCGGCTTTTGCCCGATTCTAGCCTATATTCGCGCGAGTTTAAATCAACAAAATACTGGTATTAGTGCTTTATAACGTATATCCTGCAATATTAGATACGAAATTTCTTGACAGCAGAAAAGGCGCATTATGGTTCACGTTGTTCATAAGCTCCCTAAAAAACACAAAGTGCTTATTTTGGGTATTCTCGCTGGCATTGTTGGCATTGCACTTATCCCATCAGAAAAAGCAACCGCGTCGAAAGACAACGATGCTTCAGCACTTGAAATTGGCAAACGCTACGAACTCCCAATTACCGTAACTGAGCCTAACATCGCAACAGAAGTAACTCTTGAATCTGACGAAGAACAAATAAAAGAACCAGCTCAAGAGTTAAGTTTCAATGATTTCACGGTGAAAGCAGGCGATAGTCTCGCTGTGCTATTTAAAAAGGCGGGATTATCCGCACAAACCCTACATAGCATCGTCAATCTTGATAAAACGTCCGAGCAACTGACTAAAATTCACCCAGGTGAAACGATAAGCTTCGCAAAAGATGATAATGGTGAATTGTTGCAGCTTAAGTACGTGCTTTCAAAAACCGAAACACTACTTGTTACTCGAGATACGGCTGGTCAATTTCACTCACATGTCGATACCAAAGAAGTCGACACGGTTTCACAATCTGTGAGTGGGGAAATCAAATCAAGCTTTTGGACTGCGGGTATTTCGGCCGGACTGAGCGAACGTCAAATCATGAATTTTGCCGACATTTTTGGGTGGGACGTCGACTTTGCAAACGATATCCGTGAAGGCGACCAATTTTCTTTACTCTATGAAACGCATTATGTTGATGGGGAATTTGTCGGTACAGGCGACATTCTTGCGGCTGAATTTATTAACCAAGGTGAACGCTTTGCTGCCGTAAAACATCATGATGGTAATTTCTACACACCTGAAGGTCGGAGCATGCGCAAAACCTTCTTGCGTGCACCCGTTAATTTTAAATACATCAGTTCTAGTTTTAATCCACGTCGTTTACACCCAGTAACAGGAAAAGTAAGCGCACATCGAGGCATTGATTATGCTGCACCAGTAGGCACCCCTGTTGTTGCATCTGGTGATGGTAAAGTCATTAAATCCGGCAGAAATAATTTAAACGGCAACTATGTATTTATTGAACATGGTTCGCAATATGTGACGAAATACCTTCATTTGAATAAACGTACCGTGAAGACCAATGACAAAGTCAGACAGGGTCAAAAAATTGGTACTGTTGGCGCGACTGGCCGAGTAACAGGCGCTCATCTGCATTATGAGTTTTTAGTAAATGGCCAACATAAAAATCCTAAAACCGTGAAACTGCCTAAATCAGAGTCATTACCAAAATCTGAATTAGCGACGTTTACACCGTTAGCAAACGAACGACTAGCTATGCTAGAACGCAATCGTTCACTTCAATTGGCTTTAAACAACTAATAAAAAGGCGCTCAAGCGCCTTTTTATTTAGCCATGAATCCAGACATAAAGCATTTTTACGACGAGTGTTAAGAAGACCAAAGGAAGGATCCACTTTGCTAGTTTCGGATAACTAGGACTCGGTTTACCACCCGTTGCCTTCTCAATTAAGGGGACTAACAAAGCCAGCAAGACAAAAACGGCGACAATAATCAGTATTGCTTTCATCGTGCGAAAATTAGCCTGCTTTCTTAATTAAATAAATAATTGATGCCATTGCAGCTACGATTGCTCCAGCAATTAACAGAACGTACATAAGGCTTTCCTTTTGTCATTGAACTTATTACCTACCTCTAGACTAAACCTAAATCACGCTTTAAACCAAATCAAAGATGTAACGAAATTATATCTCGCCGTAGAGGCCAATAAAGTGAGATCTTCCCATTTAAACAGCACCGATTAACGCGAAGGGACTGAAATCCACTGGATACATTGCTGTTTAGAGAGAACTTGAGCACATTGATGAGTCTGATACATCAACCATAAAGTGATTAACACTGACAGATAAAAAAAGCGCAGCTATGCTGCGCTGTCATATACTGACCAAGTCGATTGGAAAACCATCAGCCAACTAAGGCAAGTAAAATCCCCGCCGCAACTGCACTGCCAAGTACACCAGCCACATTAGGCCCCATTGCATGCATCAGTAAGAAGTTGTGCGGGTTGCTTGCTAAACCTACTTTGTTAACAACGCGCGCTGCCATCGGCACAGCAGAGACCCCTGCAGCGCCGATTAAGGGGTTTATTGGATCGCTTGAGAAACGATTCATCATTTTTGCCATATAAACTCCAGACGCTGTTCCTATGGCAAAAGCAATTGCTCCAAGCGCCAATATGCCGAGAGTTTCTAATTGCAGGAACTTATCTGCCGCCAACTTTGAACCAACCGCAAGTCCCAAAAAGATGGTGGTAATATTGATCAACTCATTTTGTGCTGTATTACTCAAACGTTCTACCACACCCGATTCACGCATCAAATTACCTAAACAGAACATACCCACTAAGGGTGCCGCAGAAGGGAGAAAGAGCGCAGTCATCGCCAACACCACTAAAGGGAAAATGATTTTCTCTTTCTTTGAAACGTAACGCAGCTGCGGCATTTCAATTTGACGTTCTTGTTCTGTAGTTAAAGCTTTCATGATTGGCGGTTGAATAATCGGTACCAAAGCCATGTAGGAATACGCGGCTACCGCTATTGCACCAAGTAGCTCTGGCGCTAATCGAGAAGCAAGGAAAATCGCAGTCGGGCCATCAGCACCACCAATTATGGCAATTGCCGAGGCGTCTTTGAGTGTAAATTCAAATCCCGGCACTAAATTCAGTAAGATTGCGCCAAATAAGGTCGCAAAGATACCAAACTGCGCAGCTGCGCCTAATAGGAGCATTTTCGGATTTGCGATAAGTGCACTAAAGTCGGTCAATGCACCAACTCCCATAAAAATAAGCAGAGGAAACACTCCACTATCAATACCAATGTAGTATACGTAGTAGAGTAACCCACCTGGCTCCGCAAGCCCTGCTACTGGGATGTTTGTTAAAATGGCACCGAAACCAATGGGTACTAACAACAACGGCTCAAACCCTTTGGCAATTGCCAAATATAGTAACAAACCACCCACTGCCATCATGATAAGTGCAGACACAGTAAAGTTGGCAAGACCCGTTGCTTGCCATAAATTTAACAACCCTTCCATGACGTCTCCTTAGGCAAGCTCGATTAGCGGATCGCCTGCAGAGACAGAATCACCTTCCGACACCAACATTGTTGCGATTGAACCAGAATGAGTCGCGCGAATTTCCGTTTCCATCTTCATTGCTTCCATAATGACAACAACATCCCCTTTTTCGACAGTATCACCTGCGCGAACTCTGAGTTTAACGATGTTACCAGTCAATGGCGCGTTTAACGTCTCTCCTGGAGATACTGACGCAGACTGAGGCACTATCTCACTATGTTGAACGTTCACTTCCTGAAGCTCTCCACCTGGTGCTACAACCACGTCATAGACTTTACCGTCCACTTTCACGCTGTAATGTTCTATTGCATTTGAACTTGGTTTTGTCACTACATGGGCTTTTGCTTCATCCGCTGGTTTAATTAGACCTGGAGCCGGTTCAAACGCCTCTGGATTATTTCTATTTTTCAGAAACTTAAGTCCGACTTGAGGGAAGAGCGCGTAAGTGAGAACATCATCAATGTGGGATTCACTTAACTCAATACCTTCTTGCTTCGCCTGTGCTAATAAGTCTGCCTCTAGTTGATCTATTTCGGGTTTCAACAAGTCGGCAGGACGGCAAGTTATTGCGTCGTTGCCTTCTAACACCCGTGCTTGTAATTCTGAATTAACTGGGGCTGGAGTAGAACCATATTCCCCTTTTAATACACCCGCCGTCTCTTTCGTAATCGATTTATAACGCTCACCAGTAAGCACATTCAGTACAGCTTGAGTTCCCACAATTTGCGACGTTGGAGTTACCAGTGGAATGAAACCGAGATCTTCGCGAACTTTTGGTATTTCGAGTAATACTTCATCCAAACGAGCTCCTGCACCTTGCTCTTTGAGCTGGTTTTCCATGTTAGTCAGCATACCGCCTGGCACTTGTGCGGTAAGAATACGCCCATCGACCCCTTTAAGACTACCTTCAAATGCAGCGTACTTTTTACGAACATCTCTGAAATATGCGGCAATTTCTTCTAACGCATTCAGGTCCAGCCCAGTATCTCGTTCAGTTCCTTCAGTGATTGCCACTAGCGTTTCCGTCGCGCTGTGCCCGTATGTCATACTCATCGACGAGATTGCGGTATCCAACATGTCGATGCCAGCATCAATCGCTTTTTGATACGTGGCTGTACTCAAGCCTGTTGTTGCGTGACATTGCATCGCGATTGGAATAGAAACCGTGCTTTTCAACCCTGAAATCAACGCATCAGCATCATACGGCTTCAACAGACCCGCCATGTCTTTGATACAAATAGAATGACAGCCCATTTCCTCTAATTTTTTTGCCTGTTCTAACCACATATCAAGTGTGTGAACAGGACTCACTGTATAGGAAATCGTTCCTTGTGCATGCGCGCCAACATTCACCGCCGCACGAATAGCGGTCTCTAAATTGCGCACGTCGTTCATTGCATCAAAAATACGGAATACATCTACACCGCTGTGATGAGCCCTTTCAACGAACTTTTCAACAACATCATCAGCATAATGGCGGTAACCCAACAAGTTCTGTCCACGTAATAACATTTGTTGTTTTGTTTTTGGCATTGCCTCTTTCAGTGCGCGAATACGATACCAAGGGTCTTCGCCGAGATAGCGGATGCAAGCATCAAACGTCGCACCTCCCCAAGATTCAACTGACCAATAACCAATGTTGTCAATCTTCTCTGCAATAGGAAGCATGTCTTCCAATCGCATACGAGTTGCGAGGAGAGATTGGTGAGCATCGCGTAGAACGAGTTCTGTAAGTTTAAGCTGCGCCATGATTTACCCCTGTTGATGTTGTTTTTTATATTGCGCGACTGCTGCGCTAATTGCTGCAACGTGAGCTGGGGATACCCCCTCTGCTACTTTTGGTAAAGAGGTTTTCTTAACATTCTTCGTTTCAATTGGTGCTTCTTCGCCAACTAACTTAGCGACCAATTTGACGATAAAAATGAGTAAGACCAGAAAAACAAATACACCAACCATGCCAGTTAACATGATATTTGCTGCTGTAATAAGCGTCGATGTGACGTCCATCCCTCTCCCCTTAAATAATATTTACGCTGTTTTTTTGAATAATTATTCTTAGATAATATCAAATTAGCAACAGCTGTCCACTTTATTGTAAATTGGTATTACCAAATGCAATTCATATTGATTTCATAAAGATAACGGTAAATTAACGAAAAAAGACCATTTACATGAAAAATATTCAAAATACCTTTCGTTAATAACCGTTCTCTTTAACTTTGTTTTCTGCAACTAAAGAAACAGAAATTGGTATTACCAAATAACTACATCCTGCTTCACTCATAATATCAATTTAGGAAAAACGCCACGACGAAAAGCCATTGTCTTTCGATTGCGGTATAATCAATTCTGCTATCAAAGAGTGAGTTTCACATGCAGTTTTCTTATCAATACACTTTGGATAAAACGTTTTATCGCGAGTGTTTTCAACAATGCGCACCCTACAGTGCGGCAAACAAACCCAAGTATTTACTATTGATTAGCTTAGTCGCTCTGGGCTTGTTTTCCATTTACGGACTAAACAATCATTACTTGGGTAACTTTATGATTTTACTCGCAGTGCTTGAATGCATAGCTTATTACTTCAAAGAAGCTTGGTGGGTACAACGACAGTTATGGTCACGAGCCGGTGGTTCAAAAGTAGAGGTTAATGTCACCAACAAGGGCATTGAAACGAAAAACCGTGGAAACACGATGAGTTGGACATGGGATGAATTTTTGCAGGTACATCGAACCGACAAAGGCATCGTGTTAGTAAGCAACAAAGGGAACCATTATCTGAGCGATGCTCACATGCCGGACGGTTTATTAGAACAAATCCTCCAGAAAGTAAAAAAGTAGCCAATGGCTACTTTTTTTAATATGGTTTTACGCGATAACGCATAATTACATGCTATCTGAAGAAGGACCCGTCTTCTCCGCTTGGATTCGCATGTAGATTTCTTCACGATGCACTGACACATCTTTAGGCGCATTTACGCCAATACGTACTTGGTTTCCTTTCACACCTAGCACAGTCACAGTTACCTCATCTCCGATCATGAGGGTTTCACCAACTCGACGAGTAAGTATTAGCATTCTCTTGCTCCTGTTATTCCGATTAATTCAAAAGATTCCGCTGCAATTACATTTTAAAGAAAAGTTCTTATAAAAGTAAGTAAAACTCAACAACTAAATACTTTCCAGAAAAAAATCTTCGGTTTTACGCAAAAATTACAGCAAAACGCCCTTTTCCTTAGAATCAGCCCCAACATGACACACTAAACCTATTTCGTAGACAAGTTTGCGACGAAAAACAAAAAAGCGCCATAAGGCGCTTTTTTGTCATCCATCATCGCTTACTTTGTTTGCTCTTGAAACCAAGCTTCGACAGAAGAAAGTGCAGCATCAAGATGCTCAGGTTGAGTACCACCAGCTTGTGCCATATCAGGGCGACCACCGCCTTTACCGCCAACAAACGAAGCCATGTGATTAACTAGATCACCCGCTTTAACTTTACCAGTAAGGTCTTTCGTCACGCCAGCGATCAAACTGACTTTCTCGCCATCAGCAACACCTAGCGCAATTACGCCTGATCCTAATTTCGATTTTAGATCGTCAACCATGCCGCGTAAGGCTTTAGATTCCGTGCCAGCTACGTTTGCAACAAGTAACTTGATACCGTTAACGTCTTTCGCGCTTTCAATCAATGATGCGCCAGCAGCAGACGCAAGTTTGTCGTTCAATTGAGCAACTTGCTTTTCTAAACCTTTGGCTTTTTCAAACAACGCATTCACTTTATCGAACGCTGAAGCAATATCGCCTTTAAGCAACGACGCAATTTCAGATAACTGTTTTTCTTGCTCTGCTACATACGCGATTGCATCCGCGCCTGTGACCGCTTCAATACGACGCACACCCGCAGCAATACCGCTTTCAGACACGATTTTAAATAAACCGATATCACCGGCACGCGTTACGTGCGTACCACCACACAATTCAATTGAGTACTCGCCGATTGTAACAACGCGAACTTCATCATCGTATTTCTCACCGAATAAGGCCATTGCACCTTTTGCTTTCGCGTCGTCGATGTCCATCAATTCTGTTTTCAATTCAAAATTGCGACGGATTTCCGCATTGACCGCATCTTCAATTTTACGAAGTTGATCTTTCGTCACACCTTCAAAATGCGAGAAGTCAAAACGTAAACGATCAGGCATCACTAATGAACCTTTCTGAGCAACATGCTCACCAAGTTCTTGACGAAGCGCTTCATGAAGAATATGCGTCGCTGTGTGGTTTTTCTTCACTCGATCGCGGCGTTCAGCATCAATCTGTGCATCAACTTTATCGTTTACACCAATACGGCCAATCACTTTACCTTTGTGAGCAAACGCGTTACCCAACTTAGTTGTATCCGCCACAACAAATTCGCCGCCAGACACTTTCAACACACCCGTGTCACCAACCTGACCACCTGATTCCGCATAGAATGGTGTTCTGTCTAGTACCACAATACCTTCTTGACCATCTTCGAGTACATTAACGTGCTGGCCTTCGTGGAACATTTCGACCACAGTACCTGTGAAGTGTTCTGCTTCATAACCTTTAAAATCAGTCGATTTGTCTGACTTTAATAATTCGTTGTAATCTGCTCCGAACTTACCGGCTTGTTGTGCCTTACGTCGTTGCGCTTCCATATGTTCGTGGAAACCACGCTCATCAATAGATAAGAAGCGTTCACGTGCAACATCAGCCGTTAAGTCCGCAGGGAATCCATAAGTGTCATAGAGTTTAAAGACCAATTCACCTGGGATAATCGAACCTTCTAATGAGCTTAAGTTTTCTTCTAGAATAGCTAAGCCACGGTCTAGCGTTTTACCAAATTGCTCTTCTTCAATTCGTAGTACTTTTTCGATAATGGCTTGTTGTTTTACGAGCTCTGGATACGCTTCACCCATTTGCTCGACAAGCGCTGCAACTAGTTTATAGAAAAACGGTTCTGTTGCACCGAGTTTGTTACCATGACGAACTGCACGGCGGACAATACGACGGAGCACGTAACCACGACCTTCATTCGATGGCATAACACCATCAGCCACTAAAAATGCACATGAACGGATGTGGTCAGCGACAACACGTAACGATTTGTCTTCTAAATCCGTCGCGTTTGTTACTTTTGCCGTTGCATTGATTAAACCTTGGAACAAATCAATTTCATAATTCGAGTGAACGCCTTGCATAATTGCCGAAATACGCTCAAGACCCATACCAGTATCTACTGATTGTTTTGGTAGAGGTTCCATTGAACCGTCTGCGTGACGGTTAAATTGCATGAAGACCAAGTTCCAGATTTCAATAAAACGGTCACCATCTTCTTCTGGTGAACCCGGAGGACCACCCCAAATATGGTCACCATGGTCAAAGAAAATTTCAGAACATGGGCCACATGGACCGGTGTCGCCCATCGACCAGAAGTTGTCTGACGTGCTGATACGAATAATCTTTTCAGCAGGAAGACCTATTTCTTTGTTCCAAATATCGAATGCTTCATCGTCTTCGTGATAAACCGTTACAAGCAGCTTTTCAGCAGGCAGTTGGAGAACCGTTGTAAGGAAATTCCAGGCAAGTGAAATAGCATCGCGTTTGAAGTAATCACCAAAACTAAAGTTTCCTAACATTTCGAAGAATGTATGGTGACGCGCTGTATAACCCACGTTTTCGAGGTCATTGTGCTTACCGCCAGCACGCACACAACGCTGAGAACTTGCCGCGCGTGTATATGGACGCTTTTCGGCGCCTAAGAATACATCTTTGAACTGCACCATACCCGCATTGGTAAACAACAACGTGGCGTCATTGCCCGGGATGAGTGAACTTGAAGGTACAACTTGATGTTGATTACTTGCGAAAAAATCTAAAAAACTCTGCCTGATTTGGGCGGTCGTCATGTGCTGCATGTGATTATTCACCTATCTGTGCTACTTGCATTGCATATTCTATTTCGTCAAAGCCAAAGCCTCTACCTACCATGTAGCGTTGTCGCTTGGCTTTTTCTTGATAATTTTTCTTATCAAAGGCGCTAAAAAACTTCTTATTATAGGCATTGCAGGCGTGTTCATACCAGTCTATTTCGAGACCATTTAAACATTTCTCAACCTGCTTTTTATCAATGCCTTTTCCATAAGCGTCTGCCAGCAGTCTTTGTTTACCCAGTCCTTTTTCAATCTGTCGTCTCACATACTGAGCACAGAAGCGGTCATCATCGACATAACCAAGTGATTCACACCAGCTAATTAGGCTCTGGACAAATTGTTCGTCTTCACATTTGCTACGAAGCTTATGTTCTAGCTTTGTTCGACTGTAGTCTCTTCGCGATAACAGCCAGACGGCATAGCGTCGAAGCTTCGCTTGCTCTTTGTCATCCATTAAGCGTCAAACCGACCATTGTCGGGTGTATGTACCGTTTGCGCTGTTTTCGTTGGTGTATTTTCGCTAAAGTTGAAAATCGATTTAAACGCCAAAAAGAATCCAATATAAGAAACGGGCATAATGACTAACAAAGGAAGCAACTGCAATGGTATCGAAATCACCATCAACAGTGCAACTAAACCACCGAAAACACTAAGTGCCCCCATATTTCCAAAAATACCTTCAAAGACAGCTGTATTGCAGTAACAAGCGGTGTTTTTTTGAAGAAAACTAAAGGCAATGCAAAGGCAAAAGCGGCGTAATTGATGATCATAACGGCCATAAATATAAGAAAGTTCACCGGATTAAATTGGCCAATTAAGTCAGTAATCAGGGTTCCCACGTTCATGTTTTCTTCTGCATTAACCAACACTTCGATCATGTCAGAAAAAAGGAATTGAGCTAACAACGAAATCAGTAATGCAACAACCACTTGGCACATCGCAAGATGAAAAACCGCACGCCTTTGGCCTTTTGCAAATAAAGGTGCCGTAATATCAGAAAGTTGTGTTTTATTGTTTGCTTGAACCTTTAAGATAGCTTGATAAAAACCAATGGTCAGAAATGGCGCCACCAGTGAGGCGGCAATATTTAAAACAGGTGCTAGCATAGGGAGCAAGCCGACAACAATGATGAACACATGCATCATAATAAACGTAAAAGGTTGACGTTTAAAAATAGACCAAGCCTCTTTTAACCACGCCACGCCCACACTGGCGTTTAAAACATTGTAACTCACCTAAATTCCTTATTTTGACTCAACTCACCAAAGTGCCGAGGATGACTTCATACCAGCAAAGGATACTATTTCAGACTACGGTTTTGCTACCTTTTTGATGTCTAACATATGTGAGCCATGTTTCACTTTCGTCTCAAGGTATGCTTTATTGCCGACGTGTCCCGCTTTGATATGTGCTTGAGTACCAACGACCATATCAACGTCTACGCCAGCGTCTTTTAACGCTTTAATTTTGCGAGGATTATTTGTCATTAATCGAACTTTTGGCACATTGAGCGCTTGTAACATAAGTACAGCGTCACCAAATTCTCGAAGATCGTCCGCAAAACCCAAATGGTTATTTGCTTCGTAAGTATTCATGCCTTGAGATTGGAGCACATAAGCATCAATTTTATTGTATAAACCTATTCCACGGCCTTCTTGACGTAAATAAAGAAGAATTCCACCTTGTTGATGCATCGTTTCAATGCATTCATTCAGTTGCTCACCGCAATCGCAGCGTGAAGAATGAAAAACATCACCAGTAAGACATTCTGAATGCATACGAATCAGTGGTGTTGCCTCCAACTCGTCAGCTTTATTAAATATTAAAGCAACATGCTCTTGACCATCTTTTAAACCGGAAAATGAAACAATTTCTGCAGGAATATGACTATGCTGTCCTACATTCAGCGCAACTCTTGCTCTAACTTCAGCCACGACGAATTAACCTTTGGTTGGATTTCGTTATATTATCACATAGGTATACTATCATTACTACCGCCTATATGGGTGCGCAAACCACGATTAACAACCACGCAAGCCTAACTTTCTATGCTATTCTCTATAAGATAATGAATTCTAACAAAGCTAGAGACATGCGCTTCATTGTTGCCTTGTTTATAACAGTATACTCTATGCCAAGCATTGCTTCGCTAAAGCTCGACGGATTTGCCAATATCGGTGCAAGTCTGACTGATTCTAAGTACGCGGGGATTCGCACTCAAGTAAGCCAACATGACGCACTTTTTGCCGATGAAATCGACTGGCGACAAATCTCCTCGGCCGGCTTACAAGCTGAATGGCGCTTTTCCAATCAAGTACAGTTCGTTTCTCAACTGGTATTAAAAGATAGCGCGGATCACAGTCTCGACGACAAGATCAAAATGGCCTTTTTACGCTATTCCCCCTCACCAGAACTCACGTTAAATCTGGGTAGAACAGCCATAGATTTGTACATGATGACGGACTATCGTGACATTGGTTATGCCTATGTTCCGGTGCACTTGCCTACAGAGTTTTACGGCATCATTCCACATGAGTCTCTCAATGGTCTCGATATTAGTTACAAACATGTCAGTGATTTTGGGTTAATCACCTCTAAGTTTTTCTACGGACGAAGCAAAGCGCCAGTCATCAGCGATGGTGATTTTACGTGGGAAGTTCGCTTGAAAAACATTTTTGGTTTCACTTTTCAATTGGAACAGCAAGATTGGCTGGTACGAGTCAATCACACACAAACGACCGCCGAAGATGGCTACCCAGGCCAAAATGAGCTCGTGTCCGCACTCAATCAAGTGCCTGATGCTATTTGGCCGTCAGTAATGTCCGTAAAAGAGTCGTTGCTTTTTCAGAACTCAAAACTAACTTATTCTGCTGTTGGAGTGCGTTATGATAATGCCGACTACATACTGCAAAGTGAGTTGTCATTAGTTGACTCAAAAAGTATTCTTTTGAATGACTTGCTCAGTGGGTATGTCAGTATCGGCAAACGTCTGGGTTCACACACATTCATGCTCACCTATTCACACATCCAAGCTGATGCACCGACTATCGAGCCTCCGCTTATTTCTGACCCAAATCTAAATGCGTTATATACCGCAGTAAAAAGCGCCACTGATTTTTACCGCCTAAGACAAAACACCAGCTCACTCTCGTGGCGATACGACTTATCGGACACTTGGTCACTGAAGGCACAGTTCGATCATACTCACGTCAGGTATCAGCCTTCAGGATTGTACCTACATGATTTCTCACGTAATCCTGACGGCAGTTTTTCAACTCTCAGTATCTCTAGTCATTGGATATTTGACTTATGAGCATGCTTTTGCGTCTACTGATAGCCTTAGCGTTACCTATGCATTGCTATGCACAGCAGAGCATTGCTGTGATTGTAAATAAAGCAAACCCCGTCATTCACGTAAGCCAACGGGCACTGATTGATTTATACATGGGTAAATACCAAGCTTTTGATAATGGCATGCCTGCTCAACCAATTGATATTGAATCTAAAATGCCACTGAAAGAAACCTTTTATATGCGTTTAACAGGCAGAGATCTCAGTCAAATCAACGCATACCGATCTCGAATCAAATTTAGTGGTAAAGCCTCGTTTCCTATTGCGATGCCTAATTCGGATGCCATAATAAAAGCTGTACAAAAAGACCCGTTAGCAATAGGTTATATCTGGGCTGAAGACGTCACAGATCAGGTGAAGGTGGTATTTACGCTTGATAAATAAATCTAGTTTAATCATTCGACTGACTATTGCACTTGCATTAAGCGGTTTTTTGTTTGGCGTAATTTACTCCAAGTTGTATTACAAAAGCGTATACGCAGACGAACTCGCTCGCTCGAAAACCACCATTGAACAAATTGGACAAACAGTCTCGACTACAGCGTCTATTGCTGCGTATTTAGAAGACGCGGATCTTGCGATTGAAGTACTCAATGGTTTGATCAGCAATGATGTCATTCTCGCAGCGAAAATCGATACTGATACCCAAACGCTTGCAAAAAGCTTGCTTTACAAAGGACAGCCCGGCAATCAATTCGTTTTGTCACACCCTTTTATCCCCACCGCAAATGTCGGGGTCATATTACTCGTTCCAAACGAAGTATTTATACGCCAACAAGCCTCTTCTATCGCCAGTGACAGTGTCGAAACGTTGGTTTTGCTCATCATTCCTATGCTGGTTTTGTTTGTTAGCTTAGCCTACATCATGATCACACGTCCGATGGGGGTATTATTTAAGCAGCTTCAAGAGATCCCCCCGGGGGAGTCTCAGCGCTTGCGTTCTCCGGCCAATCACAAAGACAGCGAAATTGGCCAAGTAACCAAAAGCATTAACCAACTTTTAGACAAGACTCAAAGTCTATTCAATCAAGAGCGTGAACTGCGTAAAGCCATATCCGTTCTTGAACAACGGTTTCGGTTAATGTTCGAAAGAGCGTCAACACCGACCTTATTGGTAAAGTCATCTGGACTCATCGAACTTGCTAATGATGCCGCACAGGACTTGTTGGTTGGTCTAAATGTATCTGCCGAAGAAACGTTTCCGGAATGCTTAATGCCATTATGCAAATCGCCTGACTCACTGGATAGTCTAATAAACGACGCGACCAATCAGGGGCAAGTTAAACAAATGGAAATCGAGTTCGAGAGCGCTTTAACGCATTTACCTGTTTGGCTGAATATCGTCATCATTCCGACCGAAAGTGAAGAAGGCTTGTATTTGCAGATATTCATCAATGACGTTAGTTATCGTCGTAATATGATTAACGAGTTAAAGCAAAAAGCACAGTTCGATCCACTAACTAACTTGAACAATCGGTATGGTGCGGAGTTGAAACTGCGTTTTTGGCTAGACAATCAAATTCCCTTTGCCTTGTTGCTTGTCGACCTCGACAAATTCAAACCCATTAACGATATTTACGGGCACAATGCAGGGGATGAAATGCTTAAACATATCGCTGCCAACCTAAAAGAATGTGTGCGCAATGACGACCTTGTTGCACGTTGGGGTGGGGATGAATTTATTGTTGCTGTGCCTCATATTGCAAAAGATGGTTTACAAAAAATAGCGTCCCATCTCGTTGCAAAGACCGCAATGCCCATGCCCTACGAAAAGGACAATCAATCATTGGAACTCAAAGTGAGCGCCAGCATTGGGATTGCATGCTATCCAGACCACGCAGAGACGCTACATGAGCTTATCGAAAAGGCTGACAACGCGATGTACAGTGTAAAACTCGCGACGAAGAATGATTTTGCGTTTTATCATCTCTGACGGCGTTTTACACCGCAGGGTAACGTTTAGAATCGCTTTAATAGTTTCGCGTCGTAGCTCGTTGCATCAAGCGTGACGTGATATTTTTCCGCGAGTGTATTTAACTCTGTTTGCCAAAGCCCGAGTTCTTCCATCGTGATCGTATTGTCATCCAGTGTCCAAAGTTGGCGAGAGCCAGCGTAGCTGTAATGGATAGCCTGCATCGCATCAACATCCCCGTTTTGCGCTGCCACTTTCAGTTTAACCATTTTGCGCGTAATTTGATTAAGCGCTTGCTTTAATTCCCACACGTAAACCACTTCAGTCATAAATGGGTGATTACGGTACTTGTTGAGCACAAACCCAATGAATACTGCAGTAATAATCACGCCCGTCAAATTCCAGTGGAAATGCGTCCCACTGCCGTCAGGAAAGAGCGCGATCAAGAGTTGTGCGATGCCAAGACTGCCTGCGGTTAAACTCAGTACACAGGCATAAATAACCTTGTTTAAATGCTTGCGATAACGTGTTTTATCTATTTCTTTGAGTTTCATGCAACGTCCAATGAAAAGTACGAAAGCTAATTTGGCAGGCATTGTACGAAGGTCGATAAAAAAAGAAAATGTTTCACCCCTTTTTACGCACTTATTCGTTTTATCCATGCACTAAAACAAAAAGAGGGATAATACGATGATTATTTTGATTGAACAAAACGCTTGGACAAAACCTGTGGTAGCTATTTCTGGCGCGATCGTTTTAACACTCGCTACATTTGCTTTAATGCAGCATCTCATTTCACAAGACAACACTCGAACGCTGGTTAATGAAAAAATGCCCGTTGCCTTACTCTTAAGCGCTCAAACCGACTCAGAGGTGAAAAAAAAGTCTAAGGTCCTGACACCTCCACCTCGGATTAAACCCATGCCACCTCGAGCAACAGAAGTACCAGAAGAAACTAGCTCGACTACGGAGTTAGGCATCATCGATGCAGGCGATATTCGCATTGATAACGTTCTAATTAGGGATTTTGGTCAGCCGAATAATTACGATGCAAACCCTATCGTTCGGATCACACCAAACTACCCTCTCCAAGCTGCCCGTGATGGTTTAGAAGGTTGGGTCAAACTGTCTTTTTCTATCTCAGAGATTGGCGCCGTTGTTGATGCAAACGTAATTGCTTCTGAACCTGCGAAAGTTTTTGACAGGGAAGCCTTAAAGGCGTTAAAACGCTGGAAATACAGACCTAAAGTACAAAATGGAAGTGCTGTGATACAAGAAAATCAGACCGTCGTACTTGAATTCTCTCTGTCTAATTAGGTAAAACTGCCTATGCTGCTTGTCTTAAAACAACTATTCAAGCCAATGAACCATCAGGTTGATTGGCTTTTAGAATACAAATTAAATGGCGACCCTTCACATCTCGAAGCGTTGGTTGATTTGTACGCCAATGATTTACTACACTTTTTACAGTCAATTACCGATAACGAAAGCGCCAAAGATCTTGTGCAGCGCACTTGGCTAACCTTGATCACAAAGCGTCATTACTACAAACCGCAAGGCACACCTAAAGCCTATATTTTTACCATTGCACGTAATGCATTGCATGACGACCATCGTTACAAAAGTAAGTTTGTCGGGCTAGAACACGAAATTAATCTTATACAAAGTAATCATTCAAGCGACCAAGAAAATACCATGAACCTTTACCAAGCTATTTGCTTGTTGCCCTTTGAACAAAAGGAAGCATTAACGCTCCAGCTTGAAGGCTTTTCGTTAGAAGAAATTGCGCTTATAACCACTACAAACCAAGAAACGATTAAAACCCGTTTGCGTTATGCGAAACATAGCTTAAAAAGACATTTGGGGAACCTAAATGAATGACTTTGAAAAACAATTAGCGCAGGCCTATCTAAAAGAAAAGCAAAAAGTCGACACGGATAAAGCAGCCTTAAAACGTGCAATTCGACATAAACATGTCGATGATCGCCGTGAAACTCAACAACTTTTAAATTATTTACGCTGGATTGCCGCAGGATTTGCTCTAACCTGCTTTGGCTACTTTAGTTTGCACGTCGCGGATCCGGTTTCATCTTTGACGTCTGTAGATACCGTCGAAGTTGAAGCCAATGTAGAAGTACATGAAGTCATCAATGGAGAATATCGGCGTTATATTGCAAAGCAAAAACAGCAATTGGATGAAGCGTATCAGGCACGAGTCAAGTCACTCTCAACCATTAACTCCGATAATGTCGTTTTCGTGAAAGTGCTCAAACAAGATGCTCAAGCCTGGTTAGTTGAAACGTGCGAACAGCAAACTCGCTTAATGGTGAAAATGAGTGTTTTAAATTCGCTTGAACAAAGTACGCCAAGCATAGGGGAAACGTTGTTGGCCATTCGAGAAAATGAAAGGGGCGAAATCATTCAGATTTTCACCCCAAATATCTCAAGCACATCGCGGCAAATCTGCCCTTAGAGCATCACGATGCTGGCGATAAAAAACGCGACAAGCGATAACGCCCCACCAAAGAGTGCGTATGGCAACTGTGTTTTCACATGAGTGAGCAGGTCACACCCTGAGGCCAACGCCGAGACCGCGGTGGTATCGCTTATGGGTGAACAATGATCACCAAAAATACCGCCGCTCAAAATCGCTCCGACAACTAAACTCGGAGGCAATCCCAATGACTGAATGAGCGGCACACCAATTGGGATTAAAATAGCGAAGGTTCCCCATGAAGTACCTGTAGTAAAGGACATCACCGCACCAGTCAAAAACAACACAGGTACGATGAAATAGACAGGTAAATAGTCACCCACAACAGAGGCGACAAACACGCCCGTGCCGAGCTCTTTTAAACTTGCACCTAAGGTGAGGGATAATAAAACAATACTAACCAAAGGCAGGAGTTCCCCCATACCTTTAAAGCCAAGCTCCATCAGTTCTTTGTGTTCAAAACGTTTAGATTGAAGCAGTAATAGATAGGCCGCCGTGCAAGCAAGAACGGTTGCATATAGTACTGACTTAGATCCACTGCCATTCGCAAGCACACCGTCTCCCGTCCAATACATAAACCCTATCATACTAGCAATCAAGGTCAGTAATGGTAGCAACATAAAACGTGCTTTCGTCGCAGTCGCCACCGCTTCCACCTCAAATTGCTGATGTTGCAACTCAAGCTCAGCCTGTTTCATGGGACCATGCACTTTGTCAGAGATGATGGTGTAAGCAACTAGAGCAAGCGCAATAATAGCGTAAAAGTTGAATGCAACACTGCCCCACAAAATACTAACAGCCGATTGTTCTAATTCATAGTTACTCAGAAGCCCAAGAACATAGGCCCCCCAACCGTTGAGCAAAATAAGGATACACACCGGCGCACTAGTACTGTCAATGATGTACGCCAAACGTGCGCGACTCATTTTGAATTTATCGAATAAACCTCGTGCCACAATGCCCGAGGTTAGGACACTCATATTGGATTCGATAAACACCGCAATACCGGTAAACATCGTCAAAAAACCAACCTGACGCTTGCTTTTCGCTACGCCACGACGCATCAACATGTTGACCGTCGCTGCTACCCCTCCTGATTCACGGATATAGGCTAAAAGCGCCCCAATAACAATGCTGAAAATCAGTATTCGACTGTTGCCCGCGGAGGTTGCGATACTGATGACGCGTTCAATACTCCCAATAAACGTACCGCTCAAAACCGATGTGTCATTTTGAATGGCGAGCAAAAATTCAGATGAGATAAGCGCAAGTAAGAGCGCCAAAATGACCTCTTTACGCCAAAATACCACAACTATTGCAATCAGTGGCGGCAAAATAGAAACCCAACTCATAAGTCCCCTTATTATAATTATGTCCAATTTACCTATCGGCAATGGCAAGACAGGTAGCTTAATTTGTTCTATTCACCTTGCCAAGTTTTTGAGGGCGATGACAAATTCCAACATCATCTTTCAAAGCCAATTTAGCCATCTAGCCATTTTTACGTAAAAGTTACTGGTTGGACTATCGTAACGATCTAAATGTTCCTATAATAAAACCAACAGCAGTAAACGTTACCAAGGTCCCATGTCACTTTTCATCAAAATTAAGGCGCTTCGGGCTAGCCTTTCAAACAGTGAATCAAAACTTGCCGATTACACATTGAACAACCCCGAACTCATCCGAAACCAATCTTCAATCGAACTTGCGAGTGCCGCAAATGTCAGCCAATCAAGTGTTGTGAAGTTCGCTCAGAAGCTAGGTTATAAAGGGTTCCCCGAATTTAAATTTGCCGTGGTCGATGCACTCAATCAACAATCAAAACAAGAAACGAGCCCACTTACGGCATTCACTCATCAAGATGATATAACTTTAGTGTCGCAAAAACTGCTCTCAAAGCAACACACTATTCTTTCTCATACTCAACAGCTGAATGAAGCGATTCAGATAGAAAAGGCCGTTGATGCGTTAAAATCGGCAAATCGAGTCTTATTTGTGGCGCAAGGTAACTCGTCTCTAGTCGCGAGAACCTGTGTTTTTAAGTTACAAAAACTCGGTGTTGCAGCGCAATGTGAAGCCGATCTTATTCAAGCAGCCAATGCCTTAAGTGTATTAGGTAAAGGGGATGTGCTGTTTGTGATCAGCCATTCTGCACATCCACGCAGCCTACGCACGCTCGTTGAGTTGGCCAAACTGGAAGGCGTCACGGTGATCTCGATGACAAAGTTCACCCAAAATGCAATATCTGACTTAGCGGATCATCGTTTATTTTCGGTGTCGGAAGAAGAACCCGTTCCACACAGCGGCATTTTAACGAGTTCATCTCAACACTATATTGTTGATTTGATCGTTATCGCGCTTTCGAATTCCAATTTACATTTACAAAAACGCGTTGCGCAAGCGAACGGCTTTATCGAATCACTTGGGATCTAAAATCCGCTCATAAATTAAATAAGGGGCTCGGCGAGTACGAAAAGCAATTAGATCGTCTTGCCAGTCCTTCATTATCTGCTCGCTTGATTTCCCTGCTAATATTCCTAGTCGTAACTTGTCCGTTCCAGCTAACTTATCGAAAAAGCTGGCCGCGGTGAAAAAAGGTTCATTTGCAGCGGCAAATTTCGAATAGCTGTTGACTAGCCATTCCAACGAGAGTCCATGGACATTACTTTGACGAAGGTCGTTAGCATAAAGCAATTGACCATTTAACTTGGGATTGGACGCTCCTTTATTTGGTTGCGGTGTAATATTGAACGTTCCAAGCGCTACCTTATTGTGACCATAGAGCTGAAAAGGCCAAGACGTTCCTCTGCCTACGCTAACGGCAGTCCCTTCAAAAAAGCATAATGATGGGTACAACTGGATAGCTTGGTCATTGGGTAAATTCGGGCTTGGTGGAATTGACAGGGAGACTCGTACGTTTTCGTTATAATCAGACATCGGCACAACGGTAAGTTGCAATTTTTCAGCCTGTGTAATCCATCCCTCTCCTTTTATCATTTTTGCCAACTCGCCAACTGTCATTCCATGTAATACGGGTATCGGATGCATACCAACAAAAGAACGAAATGCAGGCTCTAGTACTGGACCATCAACAAACGCCAAATTAGGATTTGGTCTATCAAGGACAATCAATGGGATCCCATATTCCGCAGCGGCCTCCATGACGTAATGCATTGTGCTGATATAGGTATAAAACCGAACACCAACATCTTGAATATCGAAGATCAACACATCGATATTAGCCAGCGATTCAGGCGTTGGCTTTTTGGTTTTTCCATATAATGAAAAGATTGCAACGCCCGTTTGAACATCCTGTCCATTCGCAATTTTAGCTCCAGCATCTTGGTCACCACGAAACCCATGTTCTGGCGAAAAAATCCGTACTACTTTTATGTTCTTCGCGAGCAAGCTATCGACCAAGTGGACACCTTGATATTGAGATGTGTGATTGACGACAACACCGACTCGCTTGTGGTTTAGGTCAGGCACAATCGAATCAAGCTTTTGAATGCCCAGCGTGAGTGAAAAAACCTGAAAGGAAACCGCTAAACATAAGAAAAGAAACAGTACGCGCATGAAGAGGTATCAAAATTTTTAAGTATGGTCATTTTAACGTGGTTTAGAAAAGCTTCAACACGATGAGGTGGTTTACGTGAGCGAATTTCGGGCACAAAAAAACCGACTTTCGTCGGTTTCTTCTTCAAGTGAAGATGGCGGACGCGAGAGGATTCGAACCTCTGACCGCCTGGTTCGTAGCCAGGTACTCTATCCAGCTGAGCTACGCGTCCGCATCGGTGTTCTTCATCTTTAACCACTTGAAGTAAGTGGCGGACGCGAGAGGATTCGAACCTCTGACCGCCTGGTTCGTAGCCAGGTACTCTATCCAGCTGAGCTACGCGTCCGCATTAGGTTGTTCTTCATTTTTTACCACTTGAAGAGAAGTGGCGGACGCGAGAGGATTCGAACCTCTGACCGCCTGGTTCGTAGCCAGGTACTCTATCCAGCTGAGCTACGCGTCCGTATTGGGTGTCTTCATTTTTTACCACTTGAAGAAAAGTGGCGGACGCGAGAGGATTCGAACCTCTGACCGCCTGGTTCGTAGCCAGGTACTCTATCCAGCTGAGCTACGCGTCCGTTTTACGAGAATGGCGGAGAAGGGGGATTCGAACCCCCGATAGGGCTACAAACCCTATACTCCCTTAGCAGGGGAGCGCCTTCAGCCTCTCGGCCACCTCTCCGTCTCGTGGGGCGTATAATAATGGGTTGAGAAAATAAGTCAAACACTTTTCTTGTAAAAACAGTCTATATGGTGATAGATTGCACAGCTCGGCCTAAAAAAGTGGACTTAGCGGTTCAAAAAAGTGTTTTTTGGCCTATTTATCTTTTCCAATGGTCGATTCTTCGGTAGGTGAACATGAAGATTTTATGGATCGGTCAAATTCCCTAAGCTCTTCAAGGTAGCCCAACGTGTGAAATTGACTCATGCAAGCGCGGTAATAAGATTGACGTTCGGCTTCAATATCTTTTGTTTCTTTTTTTCTGTAGACATTATTAATCCTGAGAGTTAGCTTTCGCAAAGCAGCATCCAGTATAAAAGACTCTTCATATTGCGCCACGATATCCCCCATTTGGGCACTTTCCTTTCATTGCTAATAAAAAACCAAATTGATTTAAATTCATACAACTAAGAAGTGAATTTTTGAATTTGTACGATATATCTCACGGAATTATACGAAAAAGGCACCACCAGCTCCTTTTTTTTCAAGCCAAATGTATGTACCCAATTCGAATTTGAAGGGACATATCCAAAATGGAAAATCTATCTGAAACCTCGTAAAACGAACAGCAGCGATAGAGATTTCGAAAATGAAGATTTAGTATGAAGAACCAATCTAGTTTTTATGCCATGGGGCAATGATTAGCGAAATACCAAGAAATAGACGCTCTAAAACACAAAAAGGCGCCGAAGCGCCCTTTTTGACTACTCAAAAGCCAACTTATTGCTCGACTTGCGGACGCATGTGCGGGAATAAGATAACGTCTTTGATGCTTTGTGAATCAGTAAACAGCATAACCAAACGGTCAATACCGATACCCTCACCTGCTGTTGGCGGAAGACCGTACTCAAGCGCATTGATGTAATCACCATCGTAGTGCATTGCTTCGTCGTCACCTGCGTCTTTTTCTTCAACTTGACGCATGAAACGAGCCGCTTGATCTTCTGCGTCATTCAACTCAGAGAAACCATTTGCAAGCTCACGACCACCTACGAAAAACTCAAAACGGTCAGTAATGAATTCATTCTCATCATTACGACGCGCAAGTGGAGACACTTCCCACGGATATTCAGTGATAAACGTAGGTTGAATTAACATGTGCTCAGCCGTTTCTTCGAAGATTTCACACAAAAACTTACCTGGGCCCCATACGCAGTTCTCAGGGATCTTAACGTGAATTTTCTTCGCGTATGCTTTCAATTCTTCAAAGTGATTTACAGGGTCTTTGAAAATTGCCGGATCAACATCTGGGTTGTATTGAATACAGGCATCTGACATTGAAAGGCGAGTGAACGCTTTACCAAAGTCGTACTCAATCGTCTCTAACACGTCACCATCAGCATTACGCTTTGTATTGATAATGGTAGTCGTACCTAACACATCTTGAGCTACTGTGCGTAGCATGTCTTCCGTTAAGTCCATCATGTCGTTGTAATCAGCGTACGCTTGGTAGAATTCAATCATCGTGAATTCTGGGTTGTGACGCGTTGATAAACCTTCGTTACGGAAGTTACGGTTAATTTCGAACACACGCTCAAAACCACCAACCACTAAACGCTTCAAGTAAAGCTCTGGAGCGATACGTAAGTACATATCGATATCCAACGCGTTATGGTGAGTCACGAATGGGCGTGCAGACGCACCACCAGGGATCACCTGAAGCATAGGCGTTTCGACTTCCATATAGTCACGGTCAGTTAAGAAACGGCGAATACCATCAATGATTTTCGAACGAATACGGAATGTTTCACGCGTATCCATGTTCGTGATTAAATCAACATAACGTTGGCGGTATTTCATTTCTTGGTCTGTTAGGCCATGGAATTTCTCAGGTAGTGGACGAAGTGACTTTGTCACTAATTCGAACTCAACCATATCAACGTAAAGGTCGCCTTTACCTGATTTATGCAATGGGCCTTTAACACCGATGATGTCACCGATATCTAACACACCGTATTTGTCTTTTAATACCGTTTGAGCTTCTTTTGACGCATACGCTTGGATACGGCCTTTCATATCTTGAAGTACAAAGAAAGGACCACGTTTAGCCAAAATACGACCTGCAACCGCAACTTGGTGATTAAGGGCTTCTAACTCTTCCTTAGTCTTATCACCAAACTTAGCTTGTAGATCACCAGTGTAGTCTTCACGGCGGAAAGTATTCGGATGGCCATTAGCCGGGCACTTTTCGCGGATAGCGTCTAATTTGCCACGGCGCTCAGCGATAAGTTTATTTTCATCTTGAATATGATCTGTCATTTTCTAGCTCTTGTTTAGCTTGTGGATTACAGGCCTGATTTCAGGCTGGCTTCGATAAATCTGTCTAAATCGCCGTCAAGGACTGCTTGGGTGTTGCGATTTTCAACACCTGTACGCAAATCTTTGATACGTGAGTCATCCAATACGTAAGAACGAATCTGGCTACCCCAACCGATATCTGATTTAGCGTCTTCTTGCGCTTGTTTCTCGGCATTTTGCTTTTGCAATTCTAGTTCAAACAATTTTGCTTTTAACTGCTTCATTGCTTGATCTTTGTTTTTGTGTTGTGAACGGTCATTTTGACACTGAACAACGGTATTCGTCGGTAAGTGCGTAATACGTACAGCTGATTCTGTCCGGTTAACGTGCTGACCACCCGCGCCCGATGCACGATATACGTCGATACGTAAATCAGACGGGTTAATATCAATTTCGATATTGTCATCAATTTCTGGATAGATAAAACAAGATGCAAACGACGTATGTCGGCGACCACCTGAATCAAACGGGCTCTTACGTACTAAACGATGTACGCCGGTTTCTGTGCGTAACCAGCCATAAGCGTATTCGCCTGAGACGCGTACCGTTGCACCTTTAATACCTGCAACGTCACCGTCTGTTGCTTCGATGATTTCCGTTTTGAAGCCTTTCGCTTCCGCCCAGCGCAGATACATACGAAGCAGAATATTACACCAATCTTGCGCTTCCGTACCGCCCGATCCGGATTGCAAGTCGATGTACGCATCAGACGCATCATGATCACCTGAGAACATACGACGGAATTCAAGTTGTTCTAATTGCGTCACTAAGCTTTTTACTTCAGCCTCAGCTTCTGTAAACGTATCCTCATCTTCAGCTTCAACCGCAAGCTCTACAAGACCTTCGGCGTCATCCGCACCCGACACTAAGTTATCAATCGTTTCAACAACCGCTTCCAACGCTGATTTTTCACGACCTAGTGCCTGTGCACGTTCTGGTTCGTTCCATACTGCTGGGTCTTCAAGCTCTGCATTTACTTCTTCTAGGCGCTCTTGTTTTAGCGCATAGTCAAAGATACCCCTAAGCAGTTCTGTGCGTTCGCGAATTTCCTTGATTTGATTAATCACAGGATTCACTTCAAACATTTACATCACTCCAAAAATTGCTTAAATTTCACGCCATTCGTCGGCTAAAAATCGATAATTTATAAAACGGGTAATCCTAGCAAATTTCCGTGCATTTGCAGAGTATAAAATCACCTGAATTGTGGACTTTTTATCGGAATTTAAAGAGCCTGAAGCTCTCTAACCATTAATTGCAGTGAAAACTTACCTCTGAATTCATTAATATCGAGTTGAAAGGCAATATGAACGTGCTGCGCGGAACTGTTTGGCCATGCACGCACGTCAACATTGAAGGCAATAGCATCAAACAATTTACCGTCCGCGTGTTTCACCACTAGCTTTAAGTGTTTTTCACCCACCAAACGCTGTTGAATGATCTCAAACTTGTCTTCAAATAACGGCTCTGGAAATTTTTGTCCCCATGGACCGGATTGTTGAATCAGTCCCGCAAAGTCCAAACTAAAACACGTTGCAGGTAACACCCCGTCCGTAAGCACCACACATTGCTTGTGTTCTTCGCTTAATTCATTTGCTGCAAAAGCCGTAAATACACTTTTAAATTCGTCGAAGCAGCCTGGGTTCAGCGTCAAACCAGCAGCCATCGCATGCCCACCAAATTTGGCGATCAACCCTGGATGTAACGTGTTTATCCGCTCTAGCGCATCGCGCATATGAAACCCTTCAATAGAACGACACGATCCTTTTAACGCGCCATCATCGCCTTGTGCAAAAATCACGGTTGGACGATGAAAATGTTCTTTTAAACGACCAGCCAAAATGCCGATGACACCTTGATGCCAATCATCTTGAAAAAGACATACTGCGTCAGGAATTGTTGATGTCTTGTTGACCAAGCGATCAAGTAGCGCCATAGCCTCTTGCTGCATACCTTGCTCTATTTCGCGGCGTTCGTGGTTAAGTCCGTCTAATTCATTCGCAATTCGACGGGCCTGATACTCATCTTTTGAAAGCAAACACGCTATGCCCAAACTCATGTCGTCAAGCCGTCCCGCTGCATTCAAACGCGGTGCTAAGGAAAAACCAAAATCACTCGCACTCAAACGTGCACTGTTCCGGTTCGCCACTTCAATCAGAGCTTTTATGCCTGGACGTGTTTTACCGCTACGAATGCGCGCGAGCCCTTGGTGTACTAACGTGCGATTGTTTGCATCTAGCGCCACGACGTCCGCTACAGTGCCAAGCGCAACAATGTCGAGCAAATCGGCTAAATTGGGTTCAGGAACGTGGGTCTCACTAAAGTAGTTCTGTTGTCTTAAATAGTTCCTAAATGCGACAAGGAGATAAAACGCAACGCCAACACCTGCTATGGATTTTGAAGGGAATTGGCAGCCATGCTGGTTCGGATTCACGATGGCATCTGCAACTGGTAATTGTTCGCCTTGTAGATGATGGTCAGTGACAAGAACTTTAATGCCTGCCGCTTTTACTTTGGCAATGCCTTCAACACACGAGATACCATTGTCTACTGTAATCACTAAATCGGGTGAAAGCGTGATGATGTGCGCGGCCAGCGCAGGACTTAGTCCGTAACCAAGACTGAATCTATCCGGCACAAGATAATCAACCGAGTTAAAACCAAACCACGGCAAGCCCGTCATCAACAACGCAGTGCTAGTCGCGCCGTCTGCGTCGAAATCCCCCACGATTAATACTCGTTCGTGATTTTTCAACGCATTGTCGAGCAACGAGCACGCTTTATCGATGTCTTTGAACAACCGAAAATCAAGCAAACCAGACGCTGAGTTATTAATTTCTTCAATATGTTGTACACCTCGAGAGGCATAGATTTGACGAATTACAGGGTGAAGGTGAGCTGGCAAATGGTCATCACTAACAGGATGTCTAGCTTGGATCAGTCGTTTCATACTGGGTACTTTCAGTCCTTCCATTACGGCGTGTAAAGCTCTCTTTGTAGCTCAACATAACATAGCAAAACATTATACTAAAAAAGGGCCCTAAGGCCCTTTTTTATGAGACTCAATGTCAATATTTCATTTTACGACTTCTTAGCATGCTCATCTAAAATTTGAGCAAGGCTATCCGCTGGTTGATAACCTGGGATCATCGTACCATCTTCTAAAATAATCGCTGGCGTACCAGAAATACCAAAGCTTTGACCTAATTGATAATGTTCTGCAACTGGTGCATTACAACCCTCAACTTTAGCCACATCATTACCTGCTTTTGCTTCAGTAAGCGCTTTGTGATTATCTTTTGCACACCATACATTGCGAAGATCTTCGTAGCCTTTACCACGCAGACCACCGCGAGGGAAAGCCATATAGCGTACTGTAATGCCAGCGTTTAGGTAATCTTGAAGCTCACGGTGTAATTTACGACAATAACCACAGGTAATGTCCGTAAACACGGTAATTTGGTGTTTTTCATTTTCAGCTTTATAAACGATCATTGAGTCTTCAAATTCTGAAACGCCCGCTTTACGGACATCACTCAATGCATTTTCCGTTAGGTTTTCACGGCTATCAATGTCCAAAAGAGTACCCTGAATAAGATACTGACCGTCAGGACTACCGTACAACACACCTTTATCCGTAATTAACGTGACTAAACCCGCTATTGGATTTGAACGCACTTCTTTTACCGCTATGCCTAATTGCGCAAATTTCGCCACAACTGGTGAGGGCGTAGCTGCCACTTCCGTTGATGGTGCAGCTTGTACTTCCACGTCAGCCTGAGCACCAAAGCCACACAAAAGTGCCGCCGCTAATACTATTCTTTTCATCAATATGTCTCTTATTCTCAATTACTGTCTATATAGACCGAAATATTTGCTAAAAAATTCCGTTACGCACGAGGGTGATGAGTTTGATGCAGTGATTTCAATCGCTCACTTGCCACATGCGTGTAAATTTGGGTAGTCGACAAGTCACTGTGACCTAACATCATTTGTACCACTCGAAGATCCGCACCATGATTTAACAAATGTGTAGCAAATGCATGGCGTAACGTGTGTGGTGATAACGGTGACACAACTTGTGCCAAAATAGCATAGTGTTTGATTCGATGCCAAAAAGTTTGTCGCGTCATTCCTATTCCACGCTTAGATGGGAATAGAAAATCGGTCGCGTGTTTGATCATACTTGGCCTACCTTCTTGCAAAAATCGCAATATCCAATCTTGCGCTTCTTCCCCCATTGGCACCAAACGCTCTTTTCCGCCTTTACCTCTGACCAGAACCACCCCTTGTCGTAAATTAACTTGCTCCATTCGCAGCCCTACAAGCTCACTCACACGAAGACCTGTGGCATAGAGTAGTTCAAGCATTGCCTTGTCGCGCATCCCCATCGGTTCCGACACATCTGGCGCGCTTAGCAACGCATCAACCTCTGATTCTGTAAGGGTCTTTGGTAACGATTGCCCTATTTTCGGCTGAGCAATATTCTTTAAAGGTGAGTCGGACAACTGATGGTCGCGTTGCATATACTGAAAGAATCGCTTCAGAGCGCTGAGCGCACGCGCTGTACTTCTAGATTTAAGTCCAGTATCAGTGCGATAAGCCAAATAAGTTTCTATCGTTAAATGCTGAACGTCGGCCCACTGTACTTCTCCAATAAAGCGTGCAAACTTAATTAAATCGTTTCGGTAAGATGAGATTGTGTTGTCACTCAAGCCTTGCTCAAGGTACAAGTTGTCTAAAAACTCTTCGATAAGTGTTTCATTCCTTGGATCTATTTGTTTAACCAACGACTCGTCGTTACTTGTACTCATATATCAATTTTCATCTGCATAAGGTAGACTCTGCCTCAATCATAACAGCCCTTGAGACAGTGATAAACACTATGAATATAGGCTTATTCTATGGCTCGACAACGTGTTATACCGAAATGGCCGCAGAAAAGATGCGCGATATCCTCGGTGATGACCTCGTCACGCTTTTTAATATAAAAGATGAGTCACTTAAAAAGGCAGAAGACTTCGACTTTGTGATTTTCGGTATTTCAACTTGGGATTTTGGCGAACTCCAAGAAGACTGGGAATCACATTGGGATGACATAGATGCAGTAAACCTTACAGGTAAAACCATCGCTTTGTTTGGCATGGGTGATCAGCAGGGTTACGGCCAGTGGTTTCAAGACGCACTCGGCATGTTGCACGCCAAAATAGCACCTCAAGGTGTTCATTTTGTTGGATTATGGCCAAACTCCAGTGACTATGAATTCGAAGCATCGAAAGCGCTCACCGAGGATAAGGCTCACTTTGTAGGCCTTGCGCTAGATGAAGATAGTCAGTACGACAAAAGTGATGCACGCATCGCGACATGGATAGAGCAAATCCTCAATGAATACAGCGAGAGTTTGGCATAAATCCGCATGTACTCCTGTAAGCGCATAAAATGTGCGCTTACAAAACGTCTCGAACTCGTAAAAAGCGCGCAAAACGCGGCTTGCCATTCTTAGTCTTACCTTGATAGCGAAATGTAACGATACTGCCAATTGCAGGGGGCTTTATTCGCTCACTCATGTTAAACCCTGTTCCCAACTCAAATATTAGACCTTGTTTATTTTCCACAATTAATGCACCAAGCATATTTCGGAACTTGCCCTTTCCTGGTTGATGGCCAATGACCTTAGCTTCTTCATCTTGATATGGCTTATATTTCAAGACTGCGCCAGTACGCCCTGCTTGATGCAATGCATCTTTGCGATGCAATATAAGACCTTCGCCTCCCCGTAATACAACTTCTTGTAACCAGCGTTCAAGCAACTGCTCAGAGGGGATTTCTTTTTGTTCAATCAGTTGGAGTTGAATGGCGGCTTGAGTTTGAAAACGTTTACGTAGCTCGGCATATCGTTCGACAAACGTACCTTGGAGTTTTGGGGCATCAAAAATAAGGTATTTAACCTGCTCCCATGCCGTATCATCGATTTGACGACGGCGGACTAGACCACTGACAAGTTCGAACTCACCATAATTAATCCAGAGCTCGCCGTCTAAGTCCATGGCAGGTAATGGTTCTGTAAACCATCCGGGCGCGAAAATAGGCTGCCCAGTGCGGGTCATCAACCGTTTCCCATCCCAATAAGCTCTTACGCCATCAAATTTCTCGGAAACTAAGTAACGGTCCACGGGAAGCTGCTGTGCATATACTTGTGCTAGCTGTACTGGTGGGACTTCTGCGTAAACAAATCTAGATACAAAGAAAAAAAGTATGAAAAATGCACCATTGCAGTATCGCCCCATGCTTCCGGCTCCTTGGAAAACAAACCATAAAGTAAAAAACAGATTCAGTGTAGACTAGTTTTTATGGCTTGCGAGTGACTGAACGTGAAAAAGCGCATTTGATAAGTCTGACGCTCGGTGATCCGCTTGAGTAAAATCCTGCTTTTTCGAGTGCTGATGAGGGATTACAACGCAATATAACGCAGCTGACTTTGCAGAGGCTAAACCGGTTGCAGAATCTTCCATCGCCACAGCTTCGTAGGCCGATAGCTGCATTGCCTTTAATGCTTTTAGATAAGGCTCCGCAGAGGGCTTAGGGGTTTCCACATCTTCTTTGCAGATCACTACTTCAAATAACTCAATAAGGCTATAGTGTTGTAACACAGGAATTGCTTCTGCACGACTACTTCCCGTAACTAAAGCAAGACGAAAATCACACGCGCTTTTTGCAAAATTGCTTTTGCGTTTGGCATCAGCGTCGGAGGAAGCGTTTTTGAGGTTTCAACAAAATGCTGATTTTTTTGCTCAGTGAGCGTTTGAGCATTCAGTGGCAATTGATGCCTTAATCGAAGAATTTCAGCGGTTTCTAAGGTTGGCACTCCCGAAAACTCATCACAAAACTCTGACTCGCTGTACTCAATTGAAAAAGGAGCCAGCACTTTTACCCAACTCAAATAATGCAACACTTCAGAATCCACTAACGTGCCATCGAAATCGAATAAAATTGCCTGAATATCCATATTCATCTCCTTTTCAGATTAACCGTTTACAGTCAGGTTATAGGCCTGCTGGCGGTTCTGCTTGGGCAAGTTCACCCGTTTCAACTTCAACAAGCTCATAGCCACGTTGCAAACGAACGACTTTTAAAATTGGCTTTTCAAACGCCGAAGCTAAACGCTCTGCATCAGCACGTAATTCTTCTAGGCTTGTTCCCACTGGCGAAGCACCTGTTTCAGACCAGTTTGTTGCTCGACCATTTACGTTATATTCCACTTCGTGAATTTGATAAAGTGTTGGCTCATCACCTTTGCCTTCACATTCAATTACACGGTAGTTCCAAAATCCAGCCATTACTATTTCCTCATAAATCAATGGGATACCAATTGCATAAATGCTTTCTGTCGCTTCGACGTAGCTCCGCAACAATGTTTAAGCTTTTTATCAATTAGGCACTAAACACATCAAGCAAGCTAAAACGGATAGCGCGCACTCTACCAGCTTCTCATGCCATTTTCATTACTCTAAAAACAAAAACCCGCCATTTAGGCGGGTTTTAAAAGCGTCATCTATTAGAAGAATTTAACTTTGAATTCAGCGCCAACAAAACGCTCTTCATTCGTCATACCAGTCAAGTTATTGAAATCTACACCACCAATAACTTCTTGCTTGTCGAAAATGTTACGAACAAACGCAGAAACTTGATACTCATTATCACCTTGGTACCAGTTATAACCTGCACGTAAACCACCTTCTAACAATGGCTTGCCTTTGAATTCCACTGACTTGTATAAGAAGAAGTCAATTGCACTGCGGTACGACCAATCTGTATATGCGAAGAACTCACCTTCACCCATTTCTTTGCTGTAACGAAGCGTGAAGTTAGAAATCCACTCAGGTGCGTGTGGCAGACTGTTGCCATCTAGAATCGCCAAACCTTTGCTATTTAAAGGATCGGTTACTGTACATTGTGCACAAACCGCTACCGCAAGGTCTTTATCGCTTAGTTCCGTTTTGTTGTAACTTAGGTTGAACGTTGCATTTAGTTCGTCAGTTAATACCCATTCAGTATCCAGTTCGAAACCATAGCCAGTCGTTTTGTCAGCGTTAATCAAACGGTTGAAGTTCGCATCACCACCTACAGCCGTAAGTTGCTGATCATCCATTTGGAAGTAGAATACCGTTGCGTTAACACGACCACGGCCATCTAACACATCTGATTTAATACCTGTTTCAATTGAATTAACTGTCTCAGAGTCCGCAACTGTAACGACGTCACCAAATAGAATACGACCTTGGATACTTGGCGCACGGAAACCATTCGCGATACGGCCAAACCAGTTTACGTCGTCGTTCACTTTGTAAGCTAAGCTTACGTCCCAGCTTACATGGTTGTCAGATGGATTTGCTGAACCCGTCATTACATCTGGTGAACCATTCCAAGGTGTTGGATTTTTGGTGCGTTTAGCCGTGAAATCTTTCTCATCACTTGAGTAACGAACACCAGTTGTCAATTTCAGGTCATCAGACAAAGTGAAATCGAATGAACCAAATACTGCCCATGCAGACGTATCTTGGTTTTGGAACGCATAACCATTCTCAACACCACCGGCTAATGTGTCGTAAGAGAAGCTCTCAATCATCAGGTCTTCTTCAAATAGGAACATACCTACTTGATAGTTAAAATCGCCGGTGAAGTTACTGCTCAAACGAAGCTCTTGCGTGTATTGGTTATGATCAGGAATACCGTCCGCACTTTCTGCAGAGAATGGGATCAAGCCTGGACCTTGATAGTTATCTAGGAATACAGCACCGTAACCACCGTCAACGTCAGCGCGTGAATAGATTTCCGCACTTTCCCATGCAGTGATAGACGTCACTGTATGCTCTGCCAAATCCCACTCAAGTTTCAATGACAAACCTTGTGATTCTACTTGTTGAGTCGCATTGTCTGCTGCATCGTGGAATGCGACATCGTGTGAGTAACCATCAACGATGTTATTTGAACCTTTTTCAATTAGGTTTGCACGGAATACAATCGGCTTTCCATCAAGATCACGTACGTGATAGTTAAGAAGACCCGTGAAGTCATTGCCTTCATATAAGAATTGGATACGCGCTGCTTTTTCGTCGTAGCCACCTAATACGTCTTTCTTTTCATGACCAGGTGCTTTGATGTCGATGTAATCATCTTTAGTTTGCCAAAGTACAGAAACACGCGTAGATAGTTTGTCCGTCAAACCACCACCGACTGCACCTTCAAAGTCAACTGCACCACGGCTACCGTAAGAAACCGCACCGTAACCTTCAAACTCTTGGCTTGGCTTCACTGAATCAAATTTTACAAGACCAGCAGGCGTGTTACGGCCGAAAAGCGTGCCTTGTGGACCACGTAGTACTTCTACGCGACCGATGTCAAAAACAGGGAAACCTTTTAAAATTGGGTTTTCTTGAACTACTTCATCAACAACTAAAGAAACTGGCTGCGAAGCATTCAAATCGAAGTCAGTGTTACCTAAACCACGAACATAAAAACGTGGGAAAGTACGACCGAACGAAGATTCGATAGATAAACTCGGGATCTTCGCGTTCATGAAGCGAATATCCATACCCGCAGAGCTATATGCATCAAGATTGTCGCCTTGAAGTGCAGATACAGCAACAGGCACTTCTTGTGCATTTTCTACACGTTTACGTGCAGTGATCTGAATAACTTCAAGTTGATTGTTTTTAGCTTTTTCGCCTTCTTCAGCGAGCGTAGAGAATGAAGTACCTGCTACGGCAGAGAACAACGTCGCATTAATTAATGTCGCTAACGTAGATCTTTTCATTGCTTTCATGTTTGGTATAAACCTTCTTGGAGCACTCTTTCGTTCAACGGTTGTATGGGCGCCGTAAAACAGTGGCGTGATACGTTCAATTTTTCGCGCTTTATGGGTTGGCGCGGACCTCAAAATCGAGAGTGCTAAGCGAGTAAAGAGGCTGAACGTGACGGGTCAATATTATAGCAGCAAATGACCATTTTGCTGCAAAAAGAGGAATGATTTTGTAAATTTTTTTAAATTATTATCGAATAATATTTTAAAAAAAGAAACTTTTATTCAAACTCAAGTGCAAAATAAGGACATTTGTCCTTTTTGAGGCTGTAATTTTAACTTTTTTTGACAATCAGCTCCCTTAATGGGTCCAGAGGCATGACAATTGTCCTTGACTTGCAGCTCACCCTATTTTTCCAAAAAAGAAACATGATACTGGTCTTATAAAAGCAATTAAACAGTCAAAATGAAGTCGTATTTAGTCGTGAATTTTTAACACAAATGGACATGACGAACATGTGCCGAAATACTTATTTTCCTATTGTGAGGAAAACTTCAGCACTTGAATATAACCATCAAATAAACAGCGTGTTTAGTGAAGGAGTTATACAGGACCTGACTCTAACGTTTAGTTAGATGTAACATGAAACCCGTTTCGACCCAATTAGAAAAATAACGGTATGATACAGATAAAGACGCCCTACTTTGCCTTTCGCTTACAATAGATAACCCAGGCGGCCACAATACTACAAAATAAAAGGCTCAATACAAGCCACATTTGCCACACTGGCATTTCCTCTTCAACGACGCTGGCTGCAAAAACCCAGTTCCAGTTATCAATTCGACGAATGTACGCAACTTTACTTTCTATTTTGCCACTGACACCCGATTGCCAGTGATAACTGACCACCGCTTCTTGGGACGCATTGGCTGATTTAACAAGGTGGCGAAATGCCCCAGCAACAATAGGATTCGCATGTGAAGTAAGAACACGGCCGTTAAACTCTGGATGAGTCGGGTGAAAAATCATCTTGCCGCTTGTGTCGTAAACAAAGAACGTAGTGTCAGATGGGTCAGCCTTGGCAATTATATCGATCAGTTTGGCCTGTTTTTCGGCTGTCTTCAACGAGGTATTGCTAACGACTGATTCGACGGTTTGAAACAGTGCGTCCGCTTTATTGTGACTAATTTCACTTACCGAAAAATGGACATGTGCCAGTGCCAAAGCAACTGGAATAAATCCACCTACTAAACATGCAATTAGCCAAGACACACGCGGAATCAAAATACTCAGTCCTTAAAACGACAAACTGGAACAGTGTACTGTTATTTGAAACTAGGTCGAGTGTGGAAAATTAATTATTAAGGAAATTAAGCGTATCTATATGTAATATATAAAAATATCAATATGAACAAATGTAAACAAAAGGCTGTTTAGCGTGTATTTGACCGTTCTATTGAAAGATTTAATTGCACACGCTCGCAACCAAAAGATGCAAACGTTCATCTTGCACTCGGGGAGAAATGAAATTTCAATAAAGGTAAAAACTTACTGAAATGCGGCCACTCGTTCTGGAATGTGAAGGCCTTTAAGGAAACCCTTTCGAGTTAGCTCGTCGTATTCTATCTGCGCGCAAGCGGCAAGCTGAAAAATAGGCATGTCACCAGGACTCAGTTGATCGACCAAATAGCTAACTATCGGCATGTGTGCGACCAATAACCAACTTTCGATATCAGGATGCATTGAAATTAACGTTTCCAAATAATCAATTGCAAAACTTGCATTACCATTTGGCACGATATCACTACACGTTTCAAGAAAACGAGGAGAATTAAACAGCAGTACTTGGTTTGCAGTTTGCTGCGCACGGAGATAAGGACTGATTAGCACACCTTCAGGTGAAAATGCCTGCTTGGCCAACCACTGCCCCATCATTTTCGCTTGCTGACAACCTTTTTCAGTTAACGCTCGAGATTCATCATGTCGAACTAGCGGTTCAGCTTCACCATGGCGCATTATTAAAATGGTTTTCATAGCTCTCCAGCGATTCCAAGTTTTGGACCTTTTTGGTAGCCTCTAGGTCCGTTTGTTCGCTATATTAAAACAAACACCTACAGCGCGAAAGAAGTTTAGCAACTTTACTATCCATGTGCTTTATTTACGTCTCGCCGACAAATTTGGAGTTCAGTTGAAAGTCAGTACTAATGATAGTCGTCAATATAGACAACTCACACTCGACAATGGTCTTAAGGCACTTATTGTCAAAGATAGCGATTCTCAGCAATCTGCAGCCGCACTGACAGTCAATGTGGGACATTTTGACGATCCCAAAGAACGAGAAGGTTTATCCCATTTTCTGGAGCATATGCTGTTCCTTGGTACTGAAAAACATCCCGAATCTGGAAGTTTCCCGAAATTTGTCAGTCAAGGTGGTGGCCACAGTAATGCGTGGACAGGCACTGAGCACAGCAGTTACTTCTTTGATGTCCAAAACGCGTTATTCTTTGAAGCACTAAATCATTTTGCAGAACTGTTTATCTGTCCGTTGATTAATCAAGCGGATACGGAAAATGAACGGAAAGCGATTGATGCCGAATTTAAAATGAAAATAAAGGATGATAGTCGTCGTATTTATCAGGTTCACAAAGAAACGGTAAATCCAGCTCACCCCTTCACAAAATTCTCGGTCGGTAATTTTGACACGCTGAAAGATAAATCAGGCTCAATCGCGAAGGAAATTAGGGCCTACTTTGAGACACAATATCAAGCACACTGGATGACACTCGTGGTGTGTAGCCCCTTTGAACTGGATGAAACGAGTGAATGTGTCACTCGAGCCTTTAGCCAAATCAAAAGCCACCAATTACCAAAACCAGCGATAGAAGAGCCGCTATATCGAGAAGAAGACTTAAAGCGTCTGATTCACATTGAACCACGCAAACCAATGCAGAAGCTCATTGTCAGCTTCCCTATCCCAACTCAACAAACAGATTATAGAAAAAAGCTCACTAACTTTTTGGCCCACCTGCTTGGCTATGAAGGTGAAGGTTCGCTTTATTCCATTCTTAAGTCACAAGGTTGGATCAACGCGTTATCAGCTGGCGGCGGTATACAAGGTAGTAACTTTAAAGATTTCAATGTCAGTATTGCATTGACCGATGAAGGCATCGAATATTACGAAGACATCGTAGAGATGGTGTTTGAATACTTAACGCTTATCAAACAGCAAGGAGAGTCGCTTTCAGCTCTTTATAATGATAAACGCAAGTTGTTAGATATCGCTTTTGATAACCAAGAACCTGGCCGTTTGCTGGATTGGGTGTGTGGGCTTAGCAATAACATGCACCATTTTGAGCCTGACGACTACATCTATGGCGACTACGTCATGGATGGTTTTGATCTACCGCAGTTCAACGCATTACTGACTCATTTTACGCCTTGGAATATGCGACTTGTGCTTATTCACCCTGATGTCGAAGTGACCAAAAAGGCAAAATGGTATAAAACGCCTTACCAACTTGAGACGCTCGACGATGTTTGGTTAAATTCGCTCGCTTCAATCGACAAACCTCTAGATCAAATGGTGCTTCCGTCAACAAATCCTTATTTGAGTGACGAAAACCCGCTTTTACCATTAGAGTCGAGACAAAAATCACCTCATCTAATTACTGAAAAAACCGGATTTAAATTTTGGTTCAAACAAGATGGAAAGTTCCGAGTTGCCAAAGGTCACTTTTACCTTGAAATCGATTCGATGGTCGCGGTTGAGAATGAACAGCACATTGCGATGACTCGTTTATTTGCTGACCTTTTTATGGATTGCGTTGCAGAGCAATTTTATCCAGCAGAGTTAGCTGGCTTAAACTACCACCTAACTTCACATCAAGGCGGCCTAACGCTACAAACATCAGGCTTGTCGGCGAGTCAATTGCGCTTGATTGATGAATTGGTCGCCTCATTACTCACCATGCCTATCTGCCAACGACGTTTTGCCGAGTATAAAAAGCAACTGGTTAGACACTGGCAAGCCCATAACCAAAATAAACCTGTCGGCGAGCTATTTAGCCTACTCGGCGCACGTTTGATGCCTTGGAATCCAACACCTAGCACCCTTGCAACCGCGCTTAAGCGGACCAGTTACAATGATTTCTTAACGTTTCGTGAGAAGTTTTTCCAAACCATCCATATCACGGCTTTTTTGCATGGGAATTGGCAAGAAAACCAAGCCAGACAACTTGAGGAAAAACTATTATCTCATTTCTCTGAAAGTGAGATTTTACCCTGTCTAATTAGACCGCTAAATATACTCTCACAATCGGAGTATTGTGCTGTAGAACACTCAATGGGGGATGCTGGTTTCGTACGCTATTACCAGTCGCAATCCGCAGACGCAAAAGAAAAAATATCATTCATGTGTTTAAACCAACTTATGAATCAAGATTATTTTGAGGCATTACGTACACAGCAGCAACTTGGGTACCTTGTCGGTTCTGGATATGCGCCATTTAATACACGCGCTGGGATTGTTTTTTACATTCAATCCCCCCAATACAGCGCCGACGAATTACTGATAGCTCACGATAAATTTGTGGAAGCGTTTAAATCATCACTCCTTGCGCTTTCGCAAAATGATTGGGAAAACCAAAAACAAGCGTTAAAAACGGTTGTGGCAGAAAAAGACAAAAACCTTCGTCTGCGTTCCCAACGCCTGTGGCTGGCGATAAGCCATGGCAATGACTTTGGAATTCAAAAGCAATTGGTAAATGCGCTCGAAGCATTAACATTAGACGACATGAAAACATTCGTTGAACAACTGTTCGCTGCAAATGCCGCAAACATTACCTTAACCTGCTAAATCCCATCCAACCTTCACACGGCCATTTAACTCGCCTTACCGTTATGGCCGTGTGAAGGTTATCTATTAGTAAGTAGTACCTTTTATTTAACCATTTTTTCGCATCAATACTTTGACTCACACGCTGCATTGAATTAGATTAGCAAAGAGACGATTGAGTTTTCTTTTATGTTAACAAGAAGAATAAAAAGAACCGCAACCATTTTGCTTTTAGCAACTATACACAGCAACTATGCCTTCGGATTAGATGAATTCAAATCCGATAATATGTTGTTTTCTTTTTTTATTTTTCTTTTACTTATTACGCTTTGTGCCTTTTCAATTTTGCTATTCAAATACTTTCAGCAACAAAAACGCTTCTCAACATTGTTAATATCTGAGCAACGACTCAAGAGTACCGTAGAAGGCAGCGGCGATACTTTATGGGACTGGAACATCCGAACTGGTGAAATCGTTCGGATCAATGACAAGTTCAATATGGACAGCGCACCTCAAGGTAAATTCATTCCCAATCAGCATTGCATACATCCACAAGATATTCCTATGGTTGAACGCATTCTTAAACAACACTTTGCTGAACGTACCGCATTTTTTGAAGCCAGCTACCGTATTAAGAATAATATGGACGAATGGCATTGGGTTCTCGACAAAGGTAAAGTAATAGAGAAAGACACGAATCTCAATCCTATCCGCATGACTGGTATCGTAAGAGACATCAGCCATCTTAAGACAACGGAAGAACGTCTTAACTTGTTTGCAAAATGCGTGGAGTCTTTAACCGATGCCATTGCAATCTATGATGCTGATTACCGATTAGTTGACCTAAACCCAAGCTATCTGAAATTGTTTGGTGGATTTAGAGAGCAATATCTGAACAAACCATTTTCGCTTCCCGGCTACGATGGACGCTATGTCGAAGAATTAAAAGCAGCAGTACAAGAAACAGAACATTGGCAAGAAGAATTAAAATTAAGTAACGCAAATCACGTATTGCTGCCAATTGAAGTCACCATTGATGAAATCAAAAATAATCATGGCCAAATTACCAACTACGTTGTTGTGTTTTCCGATCTCACCGAGCGGAAGAAAGCAGAATCACAACTGCATGACCTGTCGAATCGAGATCGTACAACAGGCCTCCCTAACCGCAACTTATTCTTTACCAATCTAAAAAAGTTAGGCCAGCAAAGCACTCATCATGCCCTGCTGGTATTTGACTTAGACAACTTTAAAAAGATAAACGATTCATTAGGTCACCAACTTGGGGATAGTTTACTAGCTAAACTCGCGATGCGATTGAATAAACTGGCTCGACAGCAAGATACTTTCTATCGCCTCGGCGGCGATGAATTTGCCTTGGTTATGGCCGGAACGAACGATATACATACCATCACAAAAACCGCGAAACAATTTCTAGCCGCCATCGCCACGCCATTTAAGCTGGCAAGCCATGAACTCGTTATCACATCATCAGTTGGCATCGTGTTATTTCCAGAAGATGGCAATACCCCAGAAATTCTGCTGAAGAATGCGGATACCGCGATGTATCACGCGAAGCAAAAAGGTAATCACTACTTATTCTTTAACGATGGCATGAATGAACAAGCGGTGAAGCGTTTGCAGATAGAAAATCTCATGCGTTTTGGTCTTAAAGAGGACCATTTTGTGGTTTATTACCAACCCAAAATGGACATCAAATCTGGCGCATTGGTGGGCATGGAGGCACTCGTTCGTTTTATTACGCCGAAAAAAGGCATAATTCCGCCCAATGTGTTTATTCCTATCGCTGAAGAAACTGGGCAAATTATTGATATTGGTGAAGTCGTTTTAGATAAAGCCTGTCGTGACGTAAAAACGTGGATAGATGCAGGATTATTCGATGGTCGAGTCGCGGTTAACTTGTCAGCAAAACAATTTAGTTTGCCAGACCTGACCACACGTATCGACGTTATCTTACAAAAAAACCAACTGCCCTCCTATTTCCTCGAGCTAGAAATTACCGAGGGTACGGTTATGGATGACCCGAAAGAAGCGATTGCTATTATGCGTTCATTGAGTGCCAGAGGCATTCATCTTGCGATGGACGACTTTGGCACGGGATATTCTTCTTTAGCGTATTTAAAGCAGTTTCCACTCAATACTCTGAAGGTCGATAAAGCATTTATTGACGATATGCACAGTGAACGAGGGCGAAATATGGTGGACTCTATTGTCACCATCGCACAAAATCTTGATTTACACGTGGTTGCAGAAGGTGTCGAAAGCGCGGATCAATTGACCTATTTAGAAGCGCTTAATTGCCAAACCATCCAAGGCTATTACTATTCTAAGCCACTATCTTACGAAGAGTTCACGCTGTTCTTGCGTAATCACCACGCTCAGAAAGTCATTCGCCCCAAATTGAAAGTTGTCGCAAACGGCAGCGAACGTTAGGCACGCCATCCAATACACGGCATTTCTTTATTTATTTTCATCCAAGCCCTTCTAAGATGCACCGAAAACAGCAATATAGCTAAAGGACCAACCAAAGAACCAAGAAACGTCCAACGCTTTACAGGCATTCCATTTGTATGGGAAAGTACAAACATCATAATGGCACCAATAGCCGAAAGCAGATAGATCAAATTAGCCCTCACAAAGTCGTTCAAAAAATAGACGCGCATCCTACCACACGATCAAAAAACAGACAAACCGAACTTTATTGTTGCAATATATTGCATTATTTACTTTAATAGCACCCCAGCGATTTGGAGCACTATTAGAAAAAACGAGCCTGTATTGGCCTACTAGGACGTTTGTTTTACTCTCCTTTGGTGAGCAAAAATAAAAGGAATAGTTTGAAGAATTGCCTAACATAATGAATAAAAAGCATGAATTTGAAGTTTGAATTTGCGCATGAGCAAAACCCGCACAAACTCAGGCTTTATAAGTTGTGATTTCTGATAGTTTTTGATGAGTCTAAATTATAGAAATTTTCCAAAAACTGCTAGAATTACAATATTGTCGTAGAAACATAAGTGACTTCAAGGACACGGGCTATGGATCAGAAAAGCGTACATGAATATTTGCAGAGCAAGCCTGCAACCTTTATCACTAAGCCTTTTGCACAAGAAACTGACGTATACAAAGTACAACACAAAATGTTTGCCACTCTTTACGAAGGTAAAGAAGGTCAAACGGACGCTAATGGCGAACCAATTTGGTGGTTAAATGTAAAATGTGACCCTGACGAAGCGCTCATTTTAAGAGACCGTTTCGAATCGGTGGTCCCTGGATACCATATGAATAAACGTCTTTGGAACACGGTTTACCTTGATGGTACTGTGCCGGAGAGCGAAATAAAAAAGATGATTGACGACTCGTACCATATCGTTGTCGATAATCTGCCTACAGCGCAAAAAGAAGAAATAGAAAAGCTTTTAGCGAAATAAAGAAAAGCCCCTTTTTAAGGGGCTTTTCTTTATTATGATTTACGGCAATAAAAACAATCAATTTCTTGATCTACCCCATTAATCTCCCTCGTTTCATTCGCCTTTTTTTAACGACTCGAATACCCTAGACAGTACATCACTTCTTGAGAATGGTCCTATGGAAAGAAAATGTCGCGTCGCGTTACTAACCAGTGGCGGAGACTCACCAGGTATGAATGCGGCTATTCGCGCAGTTACCCTCGCTTGTGAACAGCATCACTATGAGTGTATCGGCTTCTATCATGGTTACAATGGATTGATGGATGACCAAGCCGTGAATTTAACCTCCGAGTTGGTTAATCCTTATTTGCAGCAAGGTGGCACGCTTTTAAAGAGCGCCCGCTGTAAATCAATGCTCTTGCCAGAAGGTCCCAAACAAGCTGCAAACACTCTCAATAAGCACAATATCGATGCACTCATTGTGATTGGCGGTGACGGCTCATTTCGTGGCATGCAAGCATTGTCGCATCACTGGAGTGGGCAACTGATAGGTTTACCAGGTACCATTGATAATGACCTCGCACATAGCGACAAAACTATTGGCTTTGCTACCGCTGTACAAACTGCAACAGAAGCGATTGATAAAATTCGTGATACTGCAAATGCCTTTGAGCGAGTATTTATTGTCGAGGTCATGGGACGTCATAGTGGCCACATTGCGTTTAATGTCGGATTGGCCACCGGCGCTGAAAGCATCTTATCGTTCGAAAACTTCGACCGCGAAAAATCGCAAGCTTACGTGGAAAAATTGGCCATACAAATACAGCAACAACAAAACAATAAGCATTCTAGCTTTCTCATTGTACTTGCAGAAAATTTGTGGCCAGATGGCCCCTCGGGTCTACAGCGATCCCTTAAACAAACTGCAAATATTGATTGTGGAGTTTGTATTTTAGGTCATATCCAACGTGGTGGAAGCCCTGTTGCCGAAGACAGACTGCTCGCGTCCAAACTAGGCCTTGCTGCTGTGCAGGCCATTGCAGAGAAACAACACTTAGTCATGCTTGGGGAAGTGGGAGGCAATCTTGTCGCTACTCCTATCGAGCACACGATTCAAGATCCGAAACCAGTATCGATGTATTGGATAAACGCCCATGAAGAGGCATTGAAGGGATTTTAAAGAAAGGGGGTGACATTGACCCCCCTGCCTATTAAAAGTGTGAAGCGTTAATCCACAAATGGCACAGCACACTTGCAACGTACCCTAATGCGATGATTGGCGTCCATTTAAGATGCCCAAAAAACGTATAGTAACCTCGAGCCTGCCCCATTAGCGCAACACCCGCAGCGGAACCTATAGACAGTAAACTACCGCCGACACCTGCAGTTAGGGTTATTAACAACCATTGACCATGCGACATTTGAGGGTCCATAGACAATACAGCGAACATCACTGGAATATTGTCGATAAGTGCCGAAACAATACCAAGGAAAACGTTGGCATTCGTTGCTGACCAACCTCCATATAACGCCTCAGACATCAGTGCAAGGTAACCCATAAAGCCAAGACCACCTACACACATAACAATACCGTAGAAGAATAATAATGTGTCCCACTCAGCGCGTGAGACTTTTGCAAACACGTCAAACGGCACGACGTTACCAAAACGCTCTAAACGCTCTTCTTCCGTTAAACCTTCTGCTCGTTTCGTCGCTCTCGCAATACAGCGATGGTGCGTTACTTTTAAGAAATAACCAAAGAATTGGAGATAGCCAAGGCCAGCCATCATGCCCATCACTGGCGGGAGATGTAAGAAGGTGTGACCTGCAACCGCCGTTGCTACCGTCAACAAGAAAAGACCTAAGATTCGACGCGCACCACGCTTCAATTCAAATTCCTCACGCACAGCCTCTGGGCGTTGATTTTTGATGTATAAGCTCATCACAAACGCAGGCACAACGTAATTGACCACTGATGGGATAAACAGTGAGAAGAACTCCATGAACTCTACTTTGCCCGCTTGCCAAACCATCAGCGTTGTAATGTCACCAAACGGACTAAACGCTCCCCCTGCGTTGGCTGCAACAACGATATTAATGCAAGACAGGTTGATAAAGCGTCTATCACCTTCTGCGACTTTCATCACCACTGCGCACATCAACAACGCGGTTGTTAGGTTATCAGCGATAGGCGAGATAAAAAATGCGAGAAAGCCGGTTATCCAAAACAGAGTCCTAAAACTAAACCCACGACGAACCATCCAGATACGCAGCGCGTCAAACAAGCCTCGTTCATCCATTGCGTTGATGTAGGTCATTGCGACCAGCAAGAACAGCATCAATTCAGCGAACTCAAGTAAGTTGTGTCTAAACGCTTCGTGAGTGAGCTCACTCATTCCATGCGTTGCATAGTAATAACCTATCAACGCCCAAATTATACCGGCAGCGACTAGTACAGGCTTAGATTTGCGCATGTGGATTTTTTCTTCCAACATGACCAAAACATACGCAAAACAGAAAATACCTATAGAAATAAAACCAATGATGTTGTTGGTGAGATTGACGCTATCACCCGAAGCCCAAACACTGGGCGTAAAGCTCGCAAGGAGACCGAGCATCAGAAACTGTAATGCACGCAGATTGAGCATGAAGATTCCTTAAAGTAGAGTGCAAAAATATTGCTGCTTTTATGTACTAAGTTAGCACAGCTTTTTCAAATGGTTAAAGCGACATTAGTAGAGAAAATCAGATTTTTGAATTTAAGGCAAGAAAAAGGCGCTGAAAGCGCCTTATTTTGTTGTAGTGATTTTCTCTACAAAAAGAATAAGATAGAGTCCAAACACGGCTAAAAGTAGGCAATAAACGGTGTTAGGATCTTGCCCCGACAGTGCAAAAAATTGTGAAGGTAAAATATTTGCCTGCTCAAGTGGTTTTTCAATCCCATGGCTATTTGTGTACGTACTTAATGTTTGTTTCCATGGCCACAACAAGTTTAATGAGCCTAGAAGGAACCCTGCTAAAAGTGCAAATGTCGCTTGCTCGTACGCCTTCAGTAACCAAGATAAAAAACGAGAAAACGCCATCAAACCAACAACACAGCCACTTAAAAAGAGCCCAATTAGCACTAAATCCATGCGATTTACGGCTGCCAAAACATGACCATACATGCCCATGAGAAGTAAAATAAAGCTGCCTGAAATCCCCGGTAAAATCATAGCGCAAATGGCGATTGAACCCGCAACAAAATAGAACCAAGTCGCTGGATTTGCTTCTGCGGGTGAAATGGTGGTGATAACAAAAGCCGTCATAGCACCGATTAAACAGGCGATAACCGTGGAACGATCCCAGCTCTTTACTTGTTTTGCCACATGCCAAAACGACGCTAAAATCAGTCCAAAGAAGAATGACCAAACTAAGGTTTGATGATGTTCGAGTAAATAAGTAATCAATTTTGCCAAAGACGCAGCACTGGTTAGCAAGCCGCCAAACAAACACACCAAAAAATTGCCATCAATGTGTTTCCACATTGCCGCAACTCCCTCTCTTTTTAAGATAAGCAGTGCTTGCAAATTCACGCTTTGAATCGCATTTAAGAGTCTGGCGTAAATGCCCGTGATAAAGGCTATGGTGCCACCTGACACACCAGGAACCACATCAGCAGCCCCCATTCCAGCACCCTTCAAAAAGATAAACAGCCATTCGCGCTTGCGAGTACCATCGTTAGACATTCATTGACTCCTTTGACCAATCTTGTCGAATGATTGGTTATTATCTGAATTGTCGCTATGGTAATCGTTCAATATGAAGACGTCACTACTAAAACGATCTGCCGTCTTAATTTGAGGGTCAGAGTCGCCATCGAGGAAATTTTCTTGTTATGATTACGCCTCAATTTAGAAAGGATGAAACAAATGTGGTTTAGTAACCTTATCTGCTATCAATTTAAGCAAGACGTTTCTTATGATCAGGCTGAGTTTGAAAAAGCACTAGAGCAAGATCAATTTAGACCTTGTACTAGTCAAGAGCTGAGCTCGTTCGGCTGGACCAATGCATTTGGTAAACACGCTCAAACGCTTGCCCATTTTTCTCAAAACTGCATTTTGGTTTGTGCAAAGCGCGAAGAAAAAGTACTTCCTGCATCTGTTATCAATGAAATGCTCGCAGAAAAAATCGAACTTATAGAGCGAGAAGAAAATCGTCCTGTAAAGAAAAAAGAAAAAGACGAGCTAAAAGAGACTTTACTGACGACCCTGTTACCACAAGCATTTAAAAAATCCTCCTTGCAGTTCGCGTTCATCGATTTAGACAATGGTTGGGTAGTTGTTAATAGCGCGAGCTTTAACAAAGCGGAAGAGCTCTTAGCACTATTACGAAAAAGTTTAGGCACTTTGCCAGTTGTACCAGCATTCGCAAACTACGACTTAACGCTACATCTCACTGACTGGCTTGCTAAATTTGCAGCACCAGAAGGCTTTGCTATTGGTCTTGATGCTGAGCTTCAAGAGCCCGATGAAAGTGGTGCACAGGTTAAATTTAAACAGTTTGACCTATCGAGCGATGAGATAAAGCAACATTTAGACAATGGTAAGCTGGTGTCAAAACTCGCCCTTGATTGGCAAGAACGCGTTAAGTTTCTATTCCAAAATGACGGTTCTATCAAGCGTATGAGCTATGCAGAAACGTTAAAAGAGCAAAATGCAGACATTCCAAAAGAAGACATGGCAGTAAAGTTAGATGCTGACTTTATTTTAGTGTCGGAAGAAATTAAAGCGCTCCTAGCGGATTTAAAACAAGGCTTAGGCGAGCCTGAATAATTTCGGTTCCAGTCTGTGAGATTGAAAAGAGCGCCTGAGCGCTCTTTTTTTGTCAAGATATCAATGTAATGTATTTAAGCAAACATTGTTTTAACGTCTTCCAATACATCGAGGAATACGTCATCACTTAACTGTTCTAGTGAGCGAAGAACGCCTTTATCTACATAGAGTTGCAACGCTGATGTTTTGTCTGAGACTTGTAAAATCCCTTCTGCAATTGCCCCTACTCGAATAAAATCGACATAACACACGTGATCTGGCTTATAGTTCGGATTTGACCAACTTTCAGCAACCTCCACAAACTCGTCCGTAAAATCCCATTCGCGCATTATTGCACCACCAATTTTACCAGCCAATTTTTGAATCGCATGAGCTAGGAAACTGGGATTAGCAAACACTTCTGGGTGACGTTCAGCTTCGGTCAGAATCGGTAATACACCGATATTAAACACCAGCGCTGCTAGTGTAATGGTGTCTTTGTTCATCGACGTGTGCTTATTCACGCGTAAATAAAAATCCATCACCGTAATTGCTTGGCACGCTACCTTTAACGTTTTGTCCCACGCTTTGTCCATGTAGGTTTTTATTAATTTATTATGAGAAACAAACAATTGTTCCATTGCCATCGCAGTTGCGATGTTTTTGATTTGACGAAGACCAATGCGTGTTACCGCTTGATTAAGGTTGCTTACTTTTACGGTTCGTCCCATAAAAGCACTGTTCGCCACTTTAATCATTCGCGCAGCCAGCGCTGGATCATGAGAAATGACGTCCGCCATTTGCATCAAATTCACTTCAGGATCGTCAGCCGCTTGTCTCACTCTTACCGCAATTTCAGGTAAGGTCGGCAACACCAGAGTGTCGTTGTTTATTCTATCTATTAATATGGTCAGTAAGGCATTTTCTGTCGACATAGGCAAAGATCCCTCAATTTTAGAACGCCCTTATCGCACAAGGACGTACACGGCAAACTCTGTTTTTTATGATTCAAGTATTGTCTAACTTTAGGATAAAGTTAAGAAAAGTTGAAAAAATATTCATGAATTTATTTTTATCGAGAATTTAACAAGGTACAAGCCAATAAAATGCGGAAATCCCCCCAAAATCGGGTAAGGTGATTCGCTAACAATGAACAACAAAAACATTTGGGTATACGATGAAACTGTCAAAACTCTCACACGCTTTAATGCTTACAGGCCTGCTAGGCTTGACCGCTTGTAGTGAACCAACAAAACAAACCGCAGCCCCAGTAGCCAAAGAAACATCGACACAAAGCTACACATTGACGAACGCAGAACGTTCACGCCTTGGTATTTATACTGAAGTTTCACTTACTTCAGATTTATCTCACTTTAGTGCAAATCAAAAACAAATGATTGCTAAGCTGATTGATGCATCCAAAATCATGGACGACCTATTCTGGAAGCAAGCGTTTGGTATGGATAAAGCGACATTCCTTGCGAACATCAATGACGCTGAAGTACGCCAGTTTGCAGACATCAACTATGGCCCATGGGACCGTTTAAACGGTGACAAACCATTCTTAACCGGGTTTGAAGAAAAAGCGTTAGGCGCTGAGTTTTATCCTCATGACATGACAAAAGAAGAACTTAATGGTTCTACTGTAAAAGATAAAAATGGCCTTTACTCTGTTGTTCGCCGTGATGAAAAAGGTCAGCTTTACAGCGTACCGTATTCCGATGTGTATAAAAAAGAAATTGATGAAGTTGCGAAACTACTTCGTGAAGCGAGTGTGTTGGCTGCAGATAAAGAGTTTGCTAACTACCTAACTCTTCGCGCTGATGCGCTTGTGAATAACGATTATCAACCATCTGACTTTGCTTGGATGGACATGAAGAACAACCCTGTAGATATCGTTATTGGACCAATAGAAACGTATGAAGACCAATTATTTGGTTACCGCGCAGCATTTGAGTCGTATGTTCTCGTTAAAGACTTAGCGTGGAGTGAGCGTCTTGCCAAATTCGCAGCGTTTTTGCCTGAACTCCAAAAAGACCTACCAGTTGACGCCAAATACAAACAAGAAATGCCTGGTTCTGATGCTGACCTAAACGCGTATGACGTTATTTATTACGCAGGTCACTCAAACGCAGGGAGCAAAACGATTGCAATCAACTTGCCAAATGACGAGCAAGTTCAGCTCGAGAAAGGTACTCGCCGTCTGCAACTTAAAAACGCAATGCGTGCGAAATTCGACAAGATCATGGTACCAATCTCAGAACAGTTGATTGTTCCTTCACAGCGTCAACACATTACGTTTGATGCATTCTTTGCGAACACTATGTTCCACGAAGTTGCACATGGTTTAGGTATCAAAAACACCATCACAAACAAAGGTACGGTTCGTCAATCGCTGCAAGAGCATGCAAGTGCCCTAGAAGAAGGCAAAGCGGATATTCTAGGCCTCTATATGGTTGAGCAACTATTGAAGAAAGGCGAAATCACAGAAGGTACATTAGAAGATTACTACATCACGTTTATGGCCGGTATCTTCCGCTCTGTACGTTTTGGAGCATCAAGCGCCCATGGTAAAGCAAACATGATCCGCTTTAACTTCTTTAAGGAACAAGGCGCATTCTCTCGTAATGCTGAAGGCCTTTATGAAGTAGATATGGAGAAAATGGCTAAAGCGATGGAAAATCTATCGCGTTTGATCCTAACCATTCAAGGTGACGGTGATTACGAACGCGTTTCTGCGCTTATTGCAAGTCATGGTGATATAAAAGCTGAATTAGCAAGTGACCTTGAGAAGTTAGCTAAAGCCAACATTCCGGTAGACGTTACATTCAAGCAAGGTAAAGCCGTTTTAGGTCTTTAACCTTTCTACCTCGCTACTCGACGCGTTTCAAAAGCCACTTTGAACATTAAAAGTGGCTTTTTCTTTGGGCTGTGTGAATTAGAGTGTAAATTTGCCTCTGAAAAATTCGATGAACGCGTCAATACGCGCACTCGCTGCTGAATTCTTGTAGTAAACCGCATTCACGGCTTCTCTAGGGTTCGGCGTTTGTACATAGTCAGGCAGCACTTCCACAAGTTTGCCTTGTTTGAGGTCTGCCTCAACCATGAAATTTGACAGCAATGCAATTCCATTGCCCTCCAGAACCAGCTGCCGAATTGTCTCACCATTGCTCGCTGAAATATGTGGCTTAATCAATTCGTTTTCACCTAAATGCCAATTGTTTAATTTCGGTGAATCCGCAAAACCGATTAAAGTATGGGTTTTCAGCTCAGCCAACGATGTCGGGCCTGTATGGCTGTCCAAATACCTAGGACTTGCTACAAGTCGAAGCTTACTTATGCCGAGTGTTCGAGCATACAAATTGGAATCTTGTAGCCGGCCAATTCGAATTGCTACATCCGTTTTTTTCTCGATGAGATCAATAAAGCTCTCCCCTGAAATCAGTTCTAACTGAATATCAGGATAAGCCTCTCTAAATGTTGCAACGTGAGGAATGATTTGATGAAAAATAAAGGGACTTGCTGCATCAACTCTAAGCTTACCTTTCGGTTTTCCTTGTAGGTTGTTTAGGGCCTCTTCACCACGGTTGAGCATATCTAAACTTTCCCGCACATAGTTGAGAAACAACTGTCCTGCTTCGGTCAATTCTATTCGTCTTGTACTGCGGTTAAACAGCGTCGTATCAAGTTCCTTTTCAAGTCGGGCAATCGCCCGAGAAATCTTTGCAACTTGCGTATTGAGACTAATTGCGGCGGCGCTAAAACTGCCGCTGTCCACAACCATCAGAAAACTCTCTAAATCTTCAGTTTTAGATTTCACCCGCACGCTAGTTTGCCTCTTATCTACCTTCGCTAGATTCAATTATTACACTTTTAACAAATTTATTTTGTTATTTTTGCTGTTTTTGTAATCATTCATTTCATTCAAACTGCCCTCACTTTAACTTTGTGAGGAATACTTACTATGCCTTTCGCTTTACTTGCTCTCACTTTGAGTGCATTTGCTATCGGAACGACTGAGTTTGTTATCGTCGGCTTGGTCCCGACTATTGCAAATGACTTAGCCGTTTCACTACCTTCAGCAGGTCTTCTTGTGAGCTTATATGCGCTCGGTGTCGCAATTGGCGCACCTGTTTTGACGGCATTAACAGGACGTTGGAACCGCAAATCTGTTTTGTTGTCTTTAATGGCGTTATTTGTTCTTGGTAACCTACTTGCGTGGCGGGCACCAAGTTACGAAACGTTGATTTTAGCGCGAATATTAACCGGTCTGGCGCACGGTGTTTTCTTTTCAATAGGTTCAACCATTGCGACTAACTTGGTTTCAAAAGACAAAGAAGCCAGCGCAATTGCAATCCTGTTTACAGGATTGACCGTCGCACTTGTGACGGGGGTTCCTCTTGGGACTTGGATAGGCCAAACGCTTGGCTGGCGTGCTACTTTTCTTGTGGTCTCAGTGCTTGGTCTCATCGCCTTAGTCGGGAGTGCCCTGCTCGTACCGGCTAACTTAAAACAGGCAAAACCAGCTCAATTAAAAGAGCAAATGCAAGTGCTCACTAACCCTCGTTTATTGCTGGTTTATGCAATGACCGCCGTAGGATATGGGGGAACATTCGTCGCCTTCACGTACCTTGCGCCAATTTTAGAGCAAGTAACGGGATTTGCCTCCAGCTCAATTGGTTTGATAATGCTTGTGTACGGCGTTTCCGTAGCCATTGGTAATATTTGGGGAGGTAAACTTGCCGATAAAATGGGGCCAATAAAAGCACTACATATTATTTTTACCGCGCTGGCACTTGTGTTATTCACGTTCACTTTTACTGCGGCGAATCCTATTGGCGCGGTATTGACCGTGCTACTTTGGGGCGCTTTTGCATTTGGTAATGTCCCAGGCCTTCAAGTTTACGTCGTACAACTTGCAGAAAAACAGACTCCTAACGCCGTTGACGTCGCATCTGGGCTCAATATTGCGGCGTTTAATGTCGGCATTGCCGTTGGCTCCGTTATCGGTGGGCTCATTGTGGAAGACATGGCTTTAACGGACACCGCATGGATAGGAGCGTTAATTGTGGCATTTGCGGCTATTTTGACCATGATATCTGGCTTTTTAGATTCTCGAGATCAAGCCCTATCGTAACGTATTAACATCGCAACAAAATAGTCTACATTTTGTTGCGATTTATCTCGCTAAAAAATACCTTCATCCTGTTACCAAAATACGATTCAACAACATGTTAGTCTAAAATACGAAATAAATTAAAAAGGGAATATCATCCATGCTCATTGCACTTGCTAAACTCACTGCATCCACCCATCTTGCGTCACAAGTAGAATAAACCTTTTAGATATCATGAGATTCAGACCATACCCGCAACGCTTCAAGTATGTGTAGTGCCGACTCTCCAAATGGCGTAAGTTCGTAAGTAACGCCAACGGGGCGGGTATTAAGGACTTGCCGCTTCACCATTCCATTGGACTCTAGTTCTTTCAATCGTTGGTCTATCATCTTTTTACTTGCCCCTGCCAAGCGACGGGTCAGTTCATTAAAGCGTATCGGCCCCTCTTTTAAGTGATACACAATTGAACCGGTCCACTTTCCCCCAATTAGTCGCATCCCTTTTTCAATGGCGCACGGCTCCCAGCAAGTATTGAAAACTTTTTGTTCTTCTTTACTTTCTGTTTTTAAAACAGTTTCCATACTATTCCCTTCAAAAGTAAGTAGGTTACTAAAAGTATACTAGTTGAATAACATTACTTGGTCACTATTATAAACCATAAGAAATTGAGCGCATTGTTCCAATTGGCTCAATTCAATTTAATGCCTAGTGCTCAAAAAAGGAAATTATCAATGAATCACGCTAAAACGTTACGAATCGATATTATCTCTGACATCGTGTGTCCATGGTGTGCTATCGGTTTTTATCGACTGAATGCTGCGTTATCGCAACTACAAGATGAAGTAAGTGCTGAAATCGTTTGGCATCCATTCGAACTCAACCCCAAAATGGTTCCTGAAGGTGAAAATCTGCGAACGCACCTTGCAAATAAATATGGAACAACGCTAGATCAAAGTATTCGAGCGAGAGCGATGTTGACCAATTTGGGTGCAGAGGTAGGCTTCACATTTAACTATTTTGATGAAATGCGAATGCTGAACACGCATGATTGCCATCGATTACTTTTTTGGGCGCAAAAATCGGGGCTTCAAACAGATCTTGCAAAAACGATGTTTGCGGAGTTTTTTGGCAATCGCGGCAATTTTAGTTTTCAAAGCCTCATAAAACTCGTTGAACAAGTGGGTCTCAACGTTGAAGAAGCGAAGCAAGTTCTCGACAGTAGTGCATTTAGTTTAGAAATCAAAGACCAACAAACCAAATGGCGAAACATGGGCATTCACGGCGTTCCAACCATGATTTTCAACGATGAGAAAATGCTGACAGGGGCACAAGATGTCGAGGTCTACGCTAAAGTACTCAGAAGTTTTCTCGATTGAGCGACGTAAATGCAGAGCCCCTCTTGTCGTACCTAACGCGCACAACACACAGCTCCCCATTGGGAGCTGAAGTGCCACCGCATAGCAAGCATGCAATCGCTACATTTGCAAAGCAAAGACAGACAACACTAAGCGCGATAAAGCCGCTGCAACAAGGCTTGAGCAATTCCAGCTTTTTAGTTCACTTTGAAAATTCTGAGTGGTGGGTTGTAAAATGCGCTAAAGGTTATGTAGCCAATGGACTTCGCAAAGAAGCGAAAGCATACACCTTGTTGCAAGAGACGGATTTAAATCTCGACTGTTTTCTCCAAACCAAAGGCACTGCTGCCAAACAAAACTGTTTGTTTGTGAAATATATTCACGGCCAAGCAATCCACGCATGGTCAAATCAAGTACTCAACAGATTGGCCTTAGCACTAAAAAAAATACATCACATTTCAAGTCCCTTTGCCGGCAACCTACTCAACCCAACAAAAGCTGAACTTACGCCTCACCTTGAATTGCAAAAGCAAGCGCGGTTGATGCGTACACAAACCAAAAAAGAAACACCTCGTTTTGAGCGCATCTTCGACCACGTTTTAGCGATTTTGGCGTCAAACCAAACTCTTTTTCATGAAATAACCGAGTTTTCGCTGCTACATGGAGACCTTCATTATGAAAATCTTATCATCGATTCTGGAGGCTCATTGAAATTGGTTGATTGGGAACGAAGTCAATTTGGTGACAGCGCATTTGATTTGGTCCTGATAAATTGGCATGGTCAAGACGGCCTTGTGGATAGTGATGCGCAACAGCAGTTGTTGTCGTTGTACGCTGCGTCTCAAGAGGAACGCGTGACGTTGGCATCACGAGTGGCCTGTTGGACGTTATTTAGATTAGTGAGCGACTACTTATTTTTACGACGTTTTAATTTATTGAGTGATAAATATGAGTCGTTTTTTTTGGAGATTGAACGACTCATTAGCCAATACTTTGCGGTAAATAGACGCTAAAGCGCCAACTCAGCTTTAAGTGCAGTTATTTGCTCTTGCGAATAAGGTTTAGCAGGAAACAGTCCCCAAACAGGTTTCGGCCAAGCAATATCCTCTTTGAAACGAGCGATATGATGTACATGAAGTTGCGGAACCATATTGCCAAGCGCGGCCACATTTAGCTTGTCTGGTGAAAATACCGACATGATCAATTTGCTCAATGAAGCGCTTTCTTGCCAAAATTGTAATTGCTGTTGTTCGCTCAAATCAATTATCTCTCGAGCACCTGTAACTCGTGGAACAAGCACAAACCAAGGATATTGGCTATCGTTTAACAATAAAACTCGACACAATGGCCAGTCCGTTAAAAAAATACAGTCGCGCTGCAACTCAGGCGCTAGTTCAAAAGTCATGTTAGTCCTTGTTCACATTAGTCACTAATTTTTGGCACTCTACCCTATTTTATTGCGCCTGCCTACCGACCTAGCTACCATCTCTTTCTACCCAAAATAAAAGGATAATCCTGTGCGTACCACTCTCAGAACTGCTGCGCTTTGCTTACCTCTATTAAGTACAGTTGTATCAGCAGACCCCCTAACACTAGAACGCGTGTTTGCAAGCCCTGGCCTCGCAGGAAAAGCACCGATTAAATTGAAGTTTTCACCTGACGGCACACGAGTTACCTACCTCCAAGGTAAAGCCGAAGATCAAAAACGCTACGACCTTTGGGAATACAACTTAAAAGACAAAACCAACCGTTTACTCGTTGATTCTCAAGCCCTGTTTTCTGGAAAAGAAGAGCTATCTGATGAAGAAAAGGCCCGCCGTGAACGCCAACGTATTTTCGGTCGCGGTATTTTAGAATACACGTGGTCGAAAGACGGCAAAGCACTGCTTTTCCCGCTGAACGGTGACTTGTACTATTACCAACTAGAGACAGGAAAAAGTAAAAAACTCACAAACACCGACGCGTTTGAAACGGATGCACGTTTTTCGCCGAAAGGTCATTATGTCTCCTTTATCCGCGAGCAAAACCTGTATGCCTTAGAGTTAAGTTCAGGCAAAGAAATCCCACTGAGTAAAGACGGCGGTGGTACAGTCAAATATGGTATGGCTGAATTTGTTGCACAAGAAGAAATGGGTCGTATGACCGGCTATTGGTGGTCTGGTGATGAGAGCAAAATTGCCTTTACGCGCATAGATGAAACGCCAGTAAAAGAAGCGATCCGCAACGAAATTTACGCTGATGAAGTAAAACTGTTTAATCAACGTTATCCCTTTACTGGAACACACAATGTCGAAATTCAACTTGGCGTTGTGTCGCTCAACAACCAGCAAGTGGATTGGGTTGACTTAGGTAAGGACACAGACATTTATGTCGCTCGTGCAGGCTGGTCAGAAGACAGCAATGTGCTGAGTTATCAATGGCAAAACCGCTCTCAACAACAATTAGATTTGCGTTTTTACAACGTTGCGAACAAAACTCAACATGTTGTTGTCACTGAATCCAGTAAAACGTGGATCAACTTACACAACGATTTGTATTTTTTAAAAGACAAACAACATTTTATTTGGGCGTCGGAGCGTGATGGCTATAAGCACCTATTCCTCTATAAATTAAATGGTCAATTAGTACGGCAGATCACTCAAGGCGAATGGGTTGTTGATAGCCTAAAAGCCGTTGATGAAAAACAGGGATTAATCTATTTTGCGGGCCGCAAAGATACGCCGCTTGAAAGTCACTTGTATCAAGCACCTTTGTTTTCTGAAGGTCAAGTTAAACGCTTGACTGAGACTGGCACTTACCATGATGTCGTTGTTGCTGACGACGCAAAAACGTTTATTGATAATGCCTCTTCAGTTAACCGCCCAAGCTCCGTCTCTTTGCGTCAGGTCGATGGTAACTTTGTAACCTGGCTTGAACAAAACAAATTAGATGATACTCACCCTCTAACGCGTTACGCAGGCGATCTTGTTGAACCAGAATATGGCACACTCAAAGCGGAAGATGGACAAGACCTCTACTATCGTATTTTTAAACCGAAAAACTTGCAGGCAGGTAAGAAATACCCAGTTATTGTGAACGTTTACGGTGGTCCTCATGCGCAACGGGTTACCAACAGTTGGCGCGGTAAAAACTTGTTCTTCCAATATTTAGTTCAACAAGACTATGTCATTTTCCAACTCGACAACCGAGGTTCTTTTAACCGTGGTAAACGCTTTGAAGATGCCATTTACAAGCACCTCGGCGTGGTTGAAGTTGCCGATCAAATCAAAGGGGTTGAATATCTACGAAGCCTAGACTTTGTTGATCCGGAACGCATTGGTATTTATGGCCACAGCTATGGTGGGTATATGGCGCTAATGACTATGTTTAAAGCGGGTGATTATTTTAAGGCGGGTGTCTCTGGTGCGCCTGTAACGGATTGGGCACTTTATGATACACATTATACCGAACGATATTTGGGTCATCCCGACACGAATGCGCTTGGCTATGAACAAAGTGCGGTATTCCCATACAGTAACGCATTGAAAGGTCCTCTTCTTATCTATCATGGTATGGCGGACGACAATGTGCTGTTCACACACGCAACAAAAGTCTTTAAGAATCTGCAAGATGAGATCAAACCGTTTGAAATGATGACCTACCCAGGCTCAAAACACAGTCTAAATGGTCAAAGTGTACAAACACACTTGCATCAAACCATTACGCAGTTTTTCGACCGCCACTTCAAACAGTAAACTCACTCATAAAGTAGGTCTATTTTCTTATTCGAGAAACTAGACCTACTACTTATTGCTAATTGACCACCTTTCCAATTCATCATCTATTAGTCCTTTGTTTCAACTCAATTTTCATCATTTCAGAACTGGTAATATGGATATTCAACGCTCATAGTAAAAAGCGGCCCATATTAAAAAGGAGTACAAGATGGATGTCCTTAACCGTTTTTCAATCTTTCAACGACTCGCCTTATTGGTCATCGTGGTGTTAATGGGACTCGTCTTATTGAGCATTACGAGTCTCAACCAGCAGTATCAAGCTCTTGAAAAACTTCAATACGAAAAAACTCAGCACGTTGTCGAAAATGCTCACAGTTTAGTTACGCATTTTCATAACTTGTATGTCTCGGGTAAATTGACGGAAGAAGACGCCAAACAAGCCGCTCTTTCTGCCGTCGCAGAGTTACGTTACGAAGACAATAATTACTTTTGGATTAATGATTTCCAACCGAAAATGGTCATGCATCCAATGAAGCCAGCACTCAATGGACAGTCTCTTGCAAACACCCAAGACCCTGATGGCAAAAAGCTGTTTGTTGAAATGGTCAATATTGTGACTAAGCAAGGTGCGGGGTTCATACCGTACAAATGGCCAAAACCAGGGAAAGACAAACCGGTTGATAAAATTTCCTACGTAAAAGGCTTCAAACCATGGCAGTGGATCATCGGCTCGGGTATTTACATGGATACCATTGACGCAAGCCATGCCGAATTACAAAATTTTATGTTGCTTGATGTTGGCCTAATCATTTTGTTACTCATTGCACTGAGCGTCGTGATTGGCCGAAGCATAGTAAACCCTGTCAACCGAGCTGTTTCGATGATGAAAAACATTGCAGAAGGAGAAGGCGATTTAACTCAACGTCTAGAACTTAAAGGCAATGATGAAATCGCAGCATTAGCAACGTATTTCAATTCATATACGGAAAAAATGCGCCGAAGTATGCAAAGTGTGTCACACAATGCAACTGAAGTAGAGCGATTGGCCATTCAAGTTGATGGTGCGAGTCATAAGAACTTGCGCTTTATAGAAGAACAAAGCGACAGCAGCCGTCAAATCGCAACAGCCGTAGAAGAAATGAGTCATCAGATCCGTGAGGTCAGTGATAATGCGAGCGCCGCAGATACCGCTGCGCGAGAAGCTCAAAGCAACGCAACCGCTGGGAAATCAGTCATTAATACAACCATTTCGGCGATCAATAAATTATCCAATACCATCGAAGAAGTGAGCAAGGTGACCGCTGAACTTGCTGCCCAAACGAACAGTATCGGCTCCGTTCTTGATGTTATTCGTGGGATTTCAGAACAAACCAATTTACTTGCATTAAATGCCGCCATTGAAGCCGCCAGAGCTGGCGAGCAAGGTCGAGGATTCGCCGTCGTAGCAGATGAAGTCAGAACTTTAGCGAGTCGCACAGGGCAAAGTACCGACGAAATTCAAGTCATGATTGAAAAGTTACAGCAAGGTGCTCGTGCTGCAGTGACGGCTGTCACGCAGAGTCAAAGTATCTCTCAATCAACGGTAACGCAAGCAGCGCAAGCGAATACGGTGCTTGATGAAATAGAACGTTTAATTCAAGTCATTTCTGAAATGAACAGTCACATCGCGCAAAGTGCGGACGAACAGAGTACCGTAGCACAGGACGTCAATCGCCGTATCTCCGATCTGTCTGATTCCACACATCACAGTTTGGATACGACACAGGCACTGACTAGCGCGAGTGAAAATCTGAAAAAAGCCAGTCATCATCTAACCGAAGTCGTGTCAGGATTTAAGATTGGTTGAGGAAACTAAGGTAAAACGATAAAGCGGAGGAGACCCCTCCGCTACCTGAGAAATTAGCAGTATTTCGCGAATAAACTACTAATGGTGGCAGGGAAAGGCTTACCATGTTGCCAATCTCCTCCCTCAACACCACTTCCTGCGATGTCCATATGCACATAAGGTAATGGCGTTTCAGAATCTGAGCCATGCTTATCCAGACCACCGACAATGTTCAAAAACGCCATCGGGAACTGATGACCACGCGCCGTAACGGCTGATGGCGCGTTATTACTTGAAAGCACGTCGTCGGCTAACGTACGCGGTTTCACAAAATCAAAGTCTTCACGACGACTACGAGAAACTTCAGCACAGTCCGCCCATAAATCACCTACTTGCGCAAGTTCACGAGACACATTCGCTTGGCGCGCTGGGCCGTTTTCAACGTAAGCGCTGTATGGACCCATCGCTCTTGCCGCATGGCCAGTAAGCGTTGCAACCGTGAATAATATTGGGTTCACTTCTTTGAGTGCTTGATCTTTTAATTCACTTAAAAGATCGCCCATTGCTAAGCGCCCTTCAGCATCCGTATTTCCGATACGCACGCGGACTCCTTCACGCGTGTTAATAATTTCATCTGGCACAAAACAATCAGACCCAATTGAATTGCGAACGACCGCCAAGAATGCAACCACTTTAACACCTGCAGGCTGCGCTTGCGCTACCGCCTTCATAAAGCCGGCAACACTTGCTGCACCACCTTTATCACGACTCATGCCAGCCATGAAACCACCCACTTTGAGGTCTGCACCACCAGTGTCGTAAACAAGGCCTTTACCGACAAACATCAGTGTACGCTCTACATCACCTTGAGGCTCATAAGTTAACTTTATGACACACGGGTGATGTCTCTCAACCGCGTATGATGCTCGCGCCACGGTAGATAACATTGGGTAATGGCGGTCAAGTATGTCTCGGTCATTAATCACTTCTACGGTAACGCCTGTGTTTGAGAACGCCCCCACACAATATTCCGCAAATCGAGGTGGCGCCATACGCTCAGGCTCGGTGCCACATAGGTCACGCGCAACATAATGCCCCGCGGCCAATGCATTTAAACGCGTGCACAGTGCATCATCTGCATTGACTAAGAACACGCACTGAACCGGTTCAATGTGCTCACCTAAGGACTCTCGTGCTTCTAGCGGTTGCCAAAGGGCCTGACATGCACCAAGGTATGCAACTTCCAAAGCGTGTTGATAACGTGCATCAATATCAACGCCAGTTACACAAAGTACAGGACGCACTGCACCCGCAGCTTTCGCTTCAAGTATGGCTAATTTTGCCGCATCATAAACTCGACGAACATCATCGTAGTCACGGTTTAAAGGGCCTGTCGGTGCGAGGAACAAACGTTGACCAGGCGCTTTTTCATTGACAAGCAAACTCACTTTCGACGTCATACGAGCGTCAACGGTAAGGTAAGGTTTTACAAGTGTGTCAAGTTCATGACCAAGCGAAGTAACATTAGCGGCAATAACAATGAGAGCATCTGCATCAGCGTGCCACACTGTAGTAGCCGGTTTTGCAATAGGGAAAGACATAAAAAGGCCCTTTATGAGAGATTAAGGGCCCAAATTATCAAACATAATCTAAATTAAAGCTAGGCTGAGACAGCCTTTACTTTTTAAGCAGAGCGCGCTAATTGGCGCGCTCTGCCTCAGAATCTTGCGGTGCTGATTTATGCTTCACGATTACAGACCACGCTTCAAGCATAACCAGAACGCTGACGACCAACACAATAACGTCTAGCCCAACCAGCAACCAGTTGCCCTTCTCATAATATTCAGACAATTTGATCACCCCAGCAAAAAACGCCATAACAAGTACAAAGCTCATTGGGATTAACGTGTATTTAGCTGGACGGCCGAGTTTGATAAGGTAAACCGAGATTACCAACAACGTCAAACTTGCTAAGAGCTGATTTGTTGAGCCGAATAGAGGCCAAATAATCATTCCGCCACTTCCAGAAGCCCCTCCGGCACCAAATGCCAATAATAGACAGCATGCAACTGCAACGAGTGTCGCGGTTATACCGCTTTTTAACACAGGAATATTATAAATTTCGCCCCACTCTTGGATGATGTAACGTTGTAGCCGAACACCTGAATCCATCGTTGTTCCCGCAAACAACACAACCATTACAGCCAGCAAGGTTGAAGACACTTCACTTGGTATCCCCCAGCCAGCTTGAATCATGTTTGAACCACCAGTGATAAACGCCCCCACGCTTCCTGCGCCAAGATGACTGTATATCTCATGCCATTGCTCAGGTGTGACGGCAAGCATCACACCACTCACCGCAACCAACGTAATTAGCGCAAGTGAGCCTTCACCAACTGCCCCTAAGTACCCAACAAAGCGACCATCTGTTTCTTTATTTAATTGCTTTGATGAAGTTCCGGATGACACGATGCCATGAAAGCCAGACACCGCACCACAGGCGATAGTCACAAACAACAAGGGAATAATGCTCGGTGTATTTGCGACAGTTTCAGTGTTAAATGCAGGCGCAGTAATATCCGGCATAACAACAAACACCGCACCATACAAAAGCACTAAACCAACAAGTAATTGCATGCCATTAATGAAATCACGCGGCTGTAAAAGCATCCAAACCGGTAGCAATGACGCAACAGCTGCGTAGACGAATAGAATCAGAATCCAGTTTGCTTTGTCACTCAAACCAAACATTTCACTTGGTAATGCTAACGGCATACCTGAGCCCATATAAATAGTTGCATACAGCACAGCTACGCCAATCGCGACGAGCGGCATCATCGGCACATTACGTTTCAAGAGGAAACCAATGACCAGTGCAACAGCAATTGCGGACCACGCTGGAAATACCGCACTTGGGTTGGCAACAAATGAGTTGGCAATCACTACACCGAATACCGCATTAACCATTAAAAGTACAAGGAACACAACGACCATGAATAACGCGCGGGTGCGTTTGCCAATTACCGTTTCAGATAATGCCCCCATCGATTTACCTTTGTGACGTGCACTAGCCCATAGCGCGCCCATGTCGTGGACACCAGCAAAGAATATCGTCCCTAACACGACCCATAACACAGCGGGGACCCATCCCCAATAGACCGCAATTGCAGGGCCTACAATTGGCGCCGCCCCTGCGACAGAAGTAAAATGATGACCCCACAGTACCACTTTGTTCGTCGGTACATAGTCAACGCCATCATTAATTTCATGAGCTGGAGTGACAAAATCATCATCCATTTTAAAGATTTTTTCGGCTATAAATTTGGAGTATACAAACCATCCAAAGAGCATACCGAGTATGCCCACAAGCACGATCACGACTGATTGCATACGAATTTCCTTTAGTTGTCATTATTGTTCGCACACTGTTTTCTCCAATTTCGCCGAGTTTTAACTGCGGTATAGAAACAGCATACGCTTTTTACTTGATGTTACTGACAGAACAAGAGCAACTTTACGCTAGCACACCTTGTATAAAACGCACTCATCATTTAGTCGAAGTCGAATAGACCAAGCTGAGATTCACTGCGGCGCTTTTCACGATCTACGTCATTGAGACCTACTTGCACACCGAGTAAGCGAACTGGTTTGTTGATTCGCTTGCAGAGTATGTCACTGAGCAACTCATCAAATATAGGGGGATGTACTGAGGTAAACTGACACTCTTTGGTGGTTTGCTGAAAATCGTGGTATTTCACCTTGATACCCAGCTTTGTGATTGAACGGGATTCTAGCACCGACGTTAATCGATGAATGAGTTCAGGAAGGAGTTTTTCATGCAAAATAGCTTTTAATATTTCGGGCTCAGAGATGTCGACCTCAAACGTCGTCTCTACGCCAACCGATTTTCGAACTCGCTCTGTAACCACTTCCCGTTCATCAACTCCTTGACATCGACGCCATAATAGCGCGCCAAGCTTACCAAGTTGACGAACTAAGGTGAGTTCATCCAGGGCTTTAACGTCTCGACCAAACTCAAGCCCCACCGCCAATAGCTTTTCATGGGTAACCTTGCCAACTCCAGGTATTTTTTTAAGCGGTAATGAATCAATGAAATCAGCGACTTGGTTAGGAGCAATAACAAATTGGCCATTTGGTTTATTTTCATCACTGGCAATTTTGGCGAGAAATTTAATAGGTGCAATACCAGCACTTGCGGTTAAACTCGTTTCTCGTTCAATGTCAGCACGTATCTGCTGAGCAATTAATGTGGCACTGCCATTGAATAACGCACAAGAGGAGACATCGAGATACGCTTCATCTAACGACAGAGGTTCAATTCTATCCGTATACCGCTCGAAAATAGCACGTATCTGCTGCGAGACTTGCTTATAAACTGCCATACGTCCAGGTACGATAACTAAATCAGGGCATAATTTTTTAGCATGGTAATTTGACATAGCGGACCGCACACCAAATTCTCTGGCGAGATAATTTGAAGTAGACAATACGCCACGGTGACTTCGACCACCAATAGCCATAGGCACATTGGCAAGTGCTGGATTGTCTCGCATTTCAACGGCTGCGTAAAAGCAGTCCATGTCGATATGAATGAATTTCCTCATCGCCAACACCTGTTTATTTATACAGTCATTATTAATCACTTTATGCCTTTTTCGCAAGTCTTTATTGCTTCAACTCAAAGTGCTGCAATGTCATTAAATTAAGCCTAAACTAGTGCAATAATTAAAAATTAAAACTTACACCCGAACATTTCAAAGGAGTAAACATGGAATATCGACGTCTTGGTAGTAGCGGATTACAAGTTTCTCAGGTTTGTTTAGGCAGCATGACTTGGGGCAAGCAAAACAACCAACACGATGCTGATGAGCAGATCAATTACGCGCTTGCCAAAGGGGTCAATTTTATCGACACCGCGGAAATGTACGCAGTGCCTCCTTCCCCAGAAACCTACGGCAAAACCGAATCCATCATCGGTAGTTGGTTACACCGACATAAAGAGAAACGCGATGACGTCATCATCGCGACCAAAATTGCAGGAGGAGGCTTGTCGTGGGTGCGCGAAGGTCATCCCATTTCAGGCAAATCAGTTACCGAAGCGATTGATGATTCATTAATTCGCTTACAAACCGACTACATCGACTTGTACCAACTTCATTGGCCTAATCGCATTTCACCTCATTTTGGTAAACATTGGCCTGGTATGGTCCAACCAACACATGAAGATACCGAACAAGAAATCGCGGATATGTTAGATATCCTAGAAAGTATTGGTAAAGCCGTTGATGCCGGAAAAATACGCTACTTTGGTTTGTCGGATGACACGCCTTGGGGGATCCAAACCTATTTACGTCTAGCGCAGGCCAATAATTTACCAAACGTTGTGTCGATACAGAACGAATTCAATCTACTGCACACGAAAGATTGGCCATACCTCATCGAACAGTGCATTCACGAAGATATTGCTTACCTTCCGTGGTCGCCACTTGCAGGTGGAGCACTGACGGGGAAATACCTAAACGGAGCAAGACCAGAAGGCGCTCGTTGGAGCTTAGTACAGCGTCAAGGACTATTTCGAGATACTCAACTGTCAAATAAGGCGATTGCCGCCTACGTGGACGTTGCAAAAGCGCATAACATAACCCCTGCCCAATTAGCACTTGCTTGGTGTAATCAGGTAGACGGAGTTACCTCGACGATTATTGGGGCGACTACAATGAGTCAGTTAAAAGAAGATTTACATGCATTTTCGCTTCCGGTGGACGAGGCGCTTCTCAACGACATTTTCTCAGTTTACCAGCAATACCCTGTGCCATTTTAATCCTGACCAATGCGGCGATAGGCCGCATTGCCCCGCCCTATTCAATGTTCAAACCGCGTAATTTCACACATTGAGCCAACACATTCGCCTCATCTCAAAATGCCTCGGCAGGCAGAGGACTTGAAGAAACTGACGGCACAATTTAAAGTGTAGCGCTTTCGAATACACAGAAGTAGACCATGCGAAATCTCAATCCTGTTCCTGTCACGCCTTTAACTGGAACCCTCAAATCAAGACCTACTGCTCGTGCAATCATCGTCGATGGTCACAACATACTGCTCGTCTACACCAAACGCTATGATGATTTCGGGTTGCCTGGTGGCGGAATTGACGCAGGTGAGTCAACTCATGATGCACTAAGGCGCGAGCTACGAGAGGAAATTGGTGCGGTTGACATTCAGATCCATCGAGAATTTGGTGTCTATGAGGAATATCGACCAGATAGACATGAATCAAATGTTGCTTGGCACATTGAGTCTTATTACTTTATTTGCAGTTTAAATGCCCCTTTAGGCACTGCAATACCTGAGGAATATGAAATAAACAGCGGACTTGAAGCACGCTGGGTGAATATCAACGATGCCATTGCGCACAATCTTAACATTCTGGATAGTGACATTGCCGGATTTTCCGTTCACCGTGAATTGGCGGTTCTACAAAAAATAAAAACGGAACTCATGAACTTTTAAAGTATGTAAGTTTCTAAAAAGAATACATTTATCTACCAAGGACGACAATGCGATTTGCTAAACGAGCTATTACTGTTTCAGTACTTGCACACGCCTGCCTATTTTGGCTACTGGCTCGTCATGTCGTCACTCCCCAACCACTAGACACACCAAAAGCACTAAAAACTTATTTAGTGATCGACCCCATGACTCCACCCTCCCCTGAACAACCCGAACCACCGACTGTTGAAGATCGGGCTGTCTCAAAAGAACGGAATACTGAAATAAACAAGCAAACCGATACACCGATTACTCCACCAGCTAGAGAAGAATCAGCCAATAAAACGGAGTCAGAAACAGCCAAGGCTTCAGCAACCGTGGTTTCAGAGCCTAAGCTTTTGAAACTATCACCGAGTAGCGTGCTGGAACGTATTCGCCAACAAAATGCGGTTGATAACGCACTGCCCCGCGCGACAAATCAATCTAGAAATACGCCTTCTAGACTGACAGTTCCGAGCGAACATAAGGACCTATTAACCAGAGACACACGAACCGTTGTTTCGAAAAACGAGCTGTGGACGGAGTTTAAAGATGGTGATAGCTGCTACAAAGTCATGAACATGGATCCCAATAATCCACCGCCAGATGGCTTTCCCAAGACATGGACAGCCCCAGTTAAGTGTAAGCCAGACGCTATCAACTCTGCCTACAATGAAGCAATGAACAAATGGCTGCCCAATAAACGCTAATAACTTCTTTGGACTACTTTATTTCATTACGTCGCTTCACATCGAACTCATTTTGCGTATAAATTGACGGATACCTAACGTCATAACTGAGTGATAAGTTGAAGATTTTAATCCTAATAAACAATGATCTTGCAAGCAATTACGCACTAAATTTGCTGATCCCAAAACTGTTATCCGAACACTCACTCACCCTCTGGCAATCAAGCAACGTTGGTAAGCTCAGTCGCAAACCTCCCGCACTAGAGCAACTTGCCTTTTTCGAACAGCGTCTATTTAGTGACTATTTAGCCCCGCTTATCGAAAAACTGCCTCAACAAGCAGGGCAAAGATTTAAGACATTTTCGCAACTTGCCACAGAGTGTCACTGTGTATTAAAAACGGTAAACAATATCAATGACACTGAAAGCCTTGCAGCACTGAAGGCGCTCAACCCCGACCTTATTTTATCTATACGCTATGGCTGCATACTGAAAGAGCAAGCGATTGCCATTCCAAATCACGGCATACTCAATTTGCATTCGGGTGTATTACCACAATATCGAGGTGTTATGGCGACGTTTTGGTCGATGAAGAACAACGAAACACACATTGGCACCACATTACACAGAATATCCGATTCCAGTATTGATACTGGTGAAATCGTAAAAATCTCAACTCGCCCAATTAAAGTAGGTCAATCCTATCTTTGGCATGTCCTGACTCTGTATCAACAGGGCATCATGGACATGTTGGAGGCAGTTAACGCCCTATCAAATTCGAGTAATCTTCCTTCACTTCGCCAACTAGGAGAAAGTAACTACTACACCTTTCCTACGGGTGTGGAGTTACAGGAATTTGAGCAAAGTGGAATGCAACTCGTCAATGAGCAGGAGTTGCATGCCTTTTTAAAACACCATTATTTATGATGAATTGTGCAAATTGAAACTACAACTTTCATTTGACATTCGAAGGGGTTATTGGGCACTCTAACAAAGGCGCTGTGTTTTTCGAGCACATCACCGCAACACATCGAGGTAACGCATGAAAAAGTGGTTGTTATTGGTAGTTGGACTCTCCATGTGTGCTTCTGTGCAAGCTCAAACACTTAGGTTTGTTGCAGAAGATTTGCCCCCTTATCACTATCACAACAGCAATGGCAAAATTGATGGCATGTTGGTTGATGTAGTTAAAGCTGTGGTCAATGCAGCTAACTTGCAAGCTGAAATCGAACTTATGCCAATGGCACGTGCTGTCCATGAGCTTTCTCACAACGCTAACACGTTGATGTTCTCATTGCTTAAAACCCATGACCGTGAAGATGATTTCAAATTTCTTGGTGCGACCTTTCACGCAACAGCCTATTTATTCGGATTAAAAGCAAAAACCTTTGCGCTTAACAATTTGGAAGACGCTCAAAATTACCGAGTGAGTACTATTCGAGGCTATCATAGCGCGAGATATCTACTGGAAAATGGCTTTTCAGAAGAAGAAAACCTCGTTTTGGCCACCGAGTTTCACAGCCTTTGGCAAATGCTCTATCTACAACGCACGGATTTGGTGATGACCAATGCGCTTACAATCGAAAAAGAAATTCGAGATTCTGGATTAGAGCCAAGTTTAATTGAAGAGAAATTCGCTGTGCATGACTTCCCTTCTGAACTGCACATTGCTGCAAATAAAAAACTGCCGGTGGAAATCGCAACCGCGCTTACGGTTGCACTAAAAAGTATCAAGAAAAACGGCGAATACGAAGCCATTTTAAAAAAATGGAAACTCGAATAACGAGTTTGAATTACGTCAATCTGATAAATAATATTCAACTGACGTTACCACACGGACAATTTTAATTTCCGGCGTGTTGCTGTCTCTATCTCGAATAGAAAACTGACCTTGGTTAGCTTGCTTTATTTTTCCGAGTATTGAATCAGAATCTTTAGCAAATTTAAGCGCGACTTCTCGTGCCTCTTTCGTCGCTGACTGAACCATTTCAGGTTTTATTTCATTCAATCCCGTAAACATGTACTCAATGCGATTGTCATAATTCTCAGTGATCGCAATCCCTTGTTTAGCCAATTCACCCAAAGCTTTAAGGGCATTTTTTACTTTATCCGGGCTTTTTGTGTACACCGTCATACCCGATTTGGCCACATATCGAAATCCGTTATCTTGCGAGCTGTATTCTTGCGCGAGTTTATCTGTAACAGAGGGTGCTACAAATGAGATTTCTTGATCCGAGAAACCATTTAGCGTCAAGAACGCTTTCACTGCCTGATTCTTTCGTTCCACACGGCTAACTAGTTTATTTAGGTCATTGTCAGCATCACGATAGACAAGTGGCCAAATCACAGTATCGGCTTTAACTTCATGTTCTGCTAACCCCTTTACGACAACCGTGCGCTCCATTGCTTTAAAGGAAAGAGCTGTGTCTCTTAGGACCAGTGACGATAGGACAATACCGGAGCTTATGAGCCCTGCAATTCCCCACCACATCCATTTATCATTTTGTTGCATAGTTCTTCTCATCTGTTGTTAGATCAAACAAAGGGAGCTTAAAACTCGAAAAACACTAATAAAGTCATTACAGTTAAGGTTACTAGAACAAATTTAGCTATCAGTGTTATTACTGACCGACTTAAAAAACTGGGTTCTCGTGGTCGCAATTTAAGACGGTTTTTTATGCCAAACTATCATTCAGTTTGGTACTTGGTTAGGCTCAGTTTGAGCATACGCCTGACAACCTGATAATTTCATGAATAAACGCCGAGGGAAAGCAGATGTCGGTAAAACGCGTCAGTCAGTTTTTTAATCCAAAGTCCGTCGCAGTAATTGGTGCATCCAATACCACAGGACATGCCGGTTTTGTAGTGATGCGTAACTTACTGCAAGGCGGATTTAAAGGGCCAATTATGCCCGTATCCCCAAAACACCAAGCTGTACATGGCGTGTTGGCATACAATTCAATTCAGGCCCTGCCGAAAGTTCCTGACCTCGCGGTAATTTGTACTAACAAAACAACTCTCGTGCGAATTGTCACTGAGCTTGGCGAGATTGGTTGCAAAAGCGCAATTATCATTGCATCTGGTTTAAACCACGAGCAACGCCTCGCACTAAAAGAAGCGGCAAAACAGGCGCAAGTAGACTTACTTGGTCCGAATTGCTTAGGGTTACTGATTCCTCATTTAGGGTTAAATGCAAGCTTCTCACATACCATAGCCAAACCCGGTAAACTTGCATTTATATCGCAATCTGCAGCTGTTTGTTCAACAATTCTTGATTGGGCGCAGCAGAAGCAAATCGGTTTTTCGTATTTTATTTCGGTGGGAGATTGCGTTGACATGGACTTCGCCGAATTGCTCGATTTTTTAGGTAGAGACGCGAAAACGCAAGCCATTCTGCTTTACATCGATAACATCTCCGAAGTAAGACGGTTTATTTCCGCAGCGCGTGCTGCCGCATTCAGTAAGCCAGTTATTGCGATTAAAACCGGACGCACTCAGGCGGGCGCAATAGCCGCACAACAGCATACTGGGGGACGTTCAATCGACGATGCGGTTTACGACGCCATTTTTCAACGTGCTGGTATGCTGCGTGTAAACGATTTACGAGAGCTGTTCGCCGCTACTCAAACTCTTGCACTGCATCCTAAATTGCTCCAAGTAGAACCTCTAACGATTTTAACCAATGGTGGCGGCCCCGGTGTAATGGCTGTTGATACCTTACTTCAGAATTCGGGAAAACTGGCTCAGCTAAGTGACACCACTTTGGAGGCTTTGAGGAACGCCACACCACAGTCAGAATCAATTTATAATCCCGTAGATATATTTGGCGACTCGTCGCCACTTCGCTATAAACAAGCGTTGGAAATTTTACTTAAAGCGCCAGAAGTACAAAATTTACTGATCATTCATACTCCGTCTGCACTGGCGCCAAGTGAAGCCTACGCCGAAATCATCGCGGACACATTGGACGCTATTCCCAAAATGGCGAGGCCTTACGTCATGACAAATTTTATGGGGGAAGATGCAGCCTATGAAGCGAGACGCCGCTGCGCTCAGCGCGGGATACCCACTTACCGAACGCCTGAAGGTGCGGTAGGTGCATTTATGCACTTGATCAGCTACCGTCGTAACCAAAAGCATCTCACGCAAACACCAGAATCCATCGTAGAAGATAAGTTGATCCACGCTGAAGATGCAAAAGCCATTATTAATCAACTTATCGATGCTGGACATCACCAATTGTCCACTCACCTTGCTACGCGTATTTTGAATGAATATGGTATTGAGTGTATTCGTACTGAAATCGCATTGACGCCATCAGAAGCTCGTGAACAAGCAGAATTAATTGGCTTCCCTGTCGCGCTAAAATTAGTCAGTAAAGACATTCCATCTAAATCAGCGGTTGGTGGCGTTGTGCTCAACCTAAATGATGGTAATGAAGTTGAACAAACTGCGTTTTCGATTCTCTTGCGCATCAACGAAACCTTTCCCGATGCAGAAGTCGAAGGGTTTTCATTGCAGCCCATGGCACCAAGAGCTGGAGCGGAAGAGCTAAGAATTGCGATTAAAAGTGAGCCGAGCGTTGGCCCTGTTATCCTACTTGGCGAAGCGGGCACAGGACTTGGCTTTGGACAATCCGCCGTTGCGCTTCCCCCACTCAACATGAATCTGGCTAAATACCTTATTGCCGCAGCCCATGATAAAGGTGTTCTGAAAGAAAAAGCGCTCCCCAACAAAGTCGACAAATACAAATTATGCGCGCTTATCACACGTATCTCGCAACTTGTCATTGATCAGCCGGATATTCAAAGCGTCGAGTTAAATCCAGTACTCGCCAATGCGGGGCAATTTTTAGTCTTGGATGCCAGCATCACGTTATCCAAATACGTTCCAGACAAACGCCGTAAACGACTCGCTATTCGCCCCTACCCTAAAGAACTGGTCACGCCTGTTGTCCTGAAAAATGGCATTGAGGCGATTTTGAGACCAATCCGTCCTGAAGATGAACGAGCACATGAAGAATTCGATAAATCGCTGACCAAAGAAGACCGCTATCGTCGTTTTTTTGGTGAATTACCTCAGTTTAATCATGAGCAACTCGCGAAAATGACGCAGATTGATTATGACCGAGAAATGGCCTTTATCGTCACCGAGCCCTATAAATCGACCTACCGCACTTTAGGCGTTTCTCGTGTATTAATGGATCCAGACAACCTCATTGCAGAGTTTGCGGTCGTGGTTCGCTCTGACTGTCAGGGGCTCGGACTTGGTAAAATATTAATGAATGCGGCAATAGAACACTGCAAAAAACAAGGTGTTGAAATCATTGAAGGGATCACGCTTCCAGAAAACAAAGGTATGATCGAGCTGTCAAAACGGCTTGGGTTTGTCGTCAGTCGTGATTTTGAAGAAGGTACTATCCACATGAAGTTAGTTTTAAAATGAAAACGTTAAGAAACCGAATTGCACTGATATTTGAAGGCAGTCGTCCCTACGCCAAAATTGGCAAAGCCTTAGACATTTTTTTGATTTGTTTAATTCTGTTTAATGTCGTTGCCATCGTGCTTGAAAGTGAACCCGAACTTCACAAGCAGTACAGCCAATATTTTTTAACAATAGAGCTTATTTCTGTCGCCATTTTTACTCTTGAATACATTGTACGATTATGGAGCTGTGTCGATCGCATCGAGTACGCCAGTTGCGATGACAGCGCGTTAAAAAAGCGGATAAAATACTTTTTTACCCCGCTTGCACTTATCGACCTTCTCGCGATACTGCCGACTTGGCTAATGATGTTCTTCAGCTTTGATTTGCGTTTTCTGCGTGTGGTTCGATTGCTTCGGATCTTCAAACTCACCCGTTATTCACGCGCTATGCAACTGTTGCTCGAGTCATTTAAAGAAGAACGGAGTTCACTTATTGCTGCGTTTTTCATTATGACGGTTGTGATGATTTTAGCGGCCTGCGGTATCTACTTGCTTGAACATGACGTTCAACCAGATAAGTTTGGTTCTATTCCAGCGGCGATGTGGTGGGCACTCGTCACATTAACGACCGTAGGGTATGGCGATGTCGTCCCCATTACGCATGTCGGCAAACTCTTTGGCGGCGTAATCACCGTATTAAGTATGGGGATGGTTGCGATTCCAACCGGTTTACTCGCGTCAAGTTTCGCAGATCAGCTACGTAAGCGTCGTGAAGCCTTTCAAGAGGCCGTGTTACACAGTTTGGTTGACGGTGAACTTACTCGCGACGAACGCGAGCACTTGGACCACTTACGTGCAGAACTTGGCCTCAGTCATGCCGAGGCCAACAAAGCAATTAAGCTTATTATGAGCCAGCGCGTGCACTCATTGTATTGTCGTCATTGTGGTCAAAAGCTTTAAGACTCAACGCTTGTTTCCATGAACGTGTGATGAGGTTCGTTGCCTCATCACCGCACACCGGCTCACTAAACCAATATCCCTGATATAAATCGCAGCCAAGCTCTTGCAACATCATAATTTGCTCAGCCGTTTCGACACCTTCTGCAATACAACGTTTACCAAGGTTATGTGCAAGCCCGAGAATAGAACGCACAATCACCGCATGCGATTTTGACGCAACCATATCTGCGACAAAACTGCGGTCGATTTTCAATACATCCACTGGGAGCGACTGCAAGTAAGTTAACGAAGCATACCCTGTACCAAAATCGTCCATTAACAAACGACAGCCTAGCGCTTTTAGCGCGTGCATTACGGTAATGGCGTGTGGAATATCCGCCAACATGACCGACTCTGTGATCTCAAACGCGATACAATGCCCGGAGACATCTACCCGCTCAATGATTTCCGCAATCAACTGGACAATGTTCGGCACTTGAAAATCATGTGCTGATAAATTGACCGATACATACAGACTATTGTTAAGAGACTGCCACGCTTTCAATTCCAATAACGCACGCTCTAGGGTCTGAAGTGTCAATCGCGTGATCAACCCCGTTTGTTCTGCTGCTCGAGCCAGTTCCTCTACGCTATATTCAACACATTGCGGCCAGCGTAATAACACTTCAAATCCTAATACGTTGCCACTTTTACTATCCACAATAGGCTGATAATGGTTATAAAATGCACCTTGGTTAAGTGCTGAGTACAGTGCCCGTTCAATCTCACCCGCTCGTTGGACTCGATTGTTCATTTCTTGTTTAAAGAATTGATAACTACTGTCGTTGCGAAGCATCGCATGATGAAGTGCTAAATTAGACAGTTGGAGCAACTTGATTGCATCGTTCTCATCATCAGGATAAACCGCCACGCCAATGCTGACAGACAATGAAATGTCTTGATCTAATACATGAAAGCCCTGTTCAAAAGCCGCAATCACGTCTTTGCAGTAATTGGTTACCCGAGAGACATCCGATACTCGTTCCATCAGCACATAAAATTCTTTTTGCGCGCCGATAGCCAAACTATCAAACTCCCGTAGTTCCGTTTGTAGTACCTTCGTCACGGTTCTTAATAACGCTTCATACACCTTTGCACCGTAAATTTCAGCCACATTCTGTAAACGCTTCACGCTGATAGAAAGCACTGCAACTGGTAGCTCTTTCTTTGCAACGATTTCAACGGCATGATGAATTCGATCAATGATTAACGTGCGATTGGGAAGACCCGTGATGGCATCATAATTAGCTAACTGGTAGAGCTCCTGTTCAGCCCGCTTTTGGTCCGTAATATCCGTCATGACTACAACGTAGCTCACCATATCCGTATTATCGCCAGCAACAGCACTTACTTTCACCAATGCTTGACGAACTTCCCCGCTGTGCAACGTGACAGACTCTTCAACACTGAAATGCTCACCCGGACTTAATTGGCTGATGGTTCGAAGGTACTGCATTCGATTACGACGACTTAACCCCATCGTCAGACTCGAACTGCTCAAAGGCACTTCAGCCATACCAAATGCTTGTTGCAACGCAGTATTGCACGCTCGTATACGCAAGCGTTTGTCGAGGATAAACACCCAATCTCGTGTCTGTTCAAATGCTGCACCAAACACGCGCGCCCGCTCTTCGAACACGCGTTCTCGTGTTAAATTGGTGTAAGTACCCGCTACCGTCAATGGACTGTGTTCTTGCCACTCCATTACCTTGCCAAAGTCTTTATACCAACGCCAATGACCATCTTTATGTCGCAGACGGTAGGTGCAGTTAAAGTACCCTTTTTGTGTTGATACAAATTCCAGCCATTCAATGCGGAAAATCGCTTTGTCTTGTGGATGGATCTTGGCGAGGTATTCATCCAAAGTCACATTTTCATGAGGATAGCCAAGTTCAGCTTTTAACCTTGGTTGATAAATCAAACTGTTTTGTGCTTTCCAATCCCAAACACCGGAATTACTCCCTTCTAGAGCCAGTTTCAAACGTGCCTCACTGTGGCGGGTTTCTCTATGTGCTTTTAGCAACATTTGTTGAATACGGTTACGACGTACCAACCATAATGCGATGATAATAAATACTGAAAATACGTAACTGGCAATCGCTAACGGAGAGCGCCAAGGAGGATATAAAACTTCAATGTCCAACTTCGCTGGCGGTGTGTAATTGCCCGTCAAGGGGTCTTTAGCCCAAACCTTTAGCTCATAGCTTCCGGGACTGAGCTGAGGAAATAATACCCATTGCTTGTTACGACTAAACGTTTTTTGTCCACCTGATATCTGATATTCATAAACCACTCGGTCTTGATTACTAAACAGCATCGCTGAGAAGGCCACTTCCAACCCAAGATCATCGTGATTCAATACAATTTTCTTAAACGTTTTGATCCCTTGTTCACGAATATCACGCGACATCAAACTCACTGATGTAATGTTTACCCGAGTAATTAAGGGGGCTCGCGGGTTATTTATTCTCGGAGAAAATACCGTAACACCTTGCACTGAACCATACACAATACGACCATCCTGGAGTACCGTTGAGGCACCACTATTGAATTCATTAACAATTAAGCCGTCTTGCGTTGAAAACTGTTGGAAATGCAAATTGTCTGGATCTAAACGCCATATCCCTTTATGACTACTCATCCAAATCATACCTTCGCTGTCGGTATGCATGTCATACATCAATGTGCCTAAGTTATTTTTTTCTAAATCAATTGTGTACACATGTTCATAGGTATCTGCGGTCAGTCCAATCAAGCCAAAATTGGATAGCGACAACCAAAGGATATTGTTTTTGTCGATGGCATACGAATTCACCCCAATGCCCAAATGATCGTTGGCGTTTGGTACAGTATAAATTGAGTGAAGAGTCCCGGTACTTGTCTCATACCGACTTAAAACACCACCGAAATAAAAGAGCGGATCGTCAGGATGGGACTTTAATGGCTTTGAAAAGCCGTGACTTAAAAAGGGGTCTACGCCATTAAATGCTGGCGTAATATCGTTAAGTTGTGCTTTTCCGATGTCATATTCAAACATCCCTTCTTCCGAATGCACAAAATACAACTTACCGTTGGGCAGCAAAGTAAGGCCTGAAATACGTCCATCGATGATTTCATCCATTCGCTCATTTTGGCTTTTGGGTTTCGTAAGTGTCAGTGTTTTTGGGTCTAATACAAACAACCCTCTCATACCATAGACCCATATTTTCCCCTTGTATTCCATAAGTTTGTAAACGACAAACTCAGGAAAAACGGCTTCGCCCATATACCCTTTAAATAAAGGGATTGCCGTATTGGTCACCGGATCATAACGCGTAATACCATCATGGGTTGCAATCCACCAGTAACCATCCAATTCCACCACATCCCAAACGTTTTGATGTGTAAACTCACCATCTTTCAGAGTTTGGTTATTGATGTTAGTAAAGTCTCCGAGTTCCGGTGGAAGATAAAAGGCGCCATCGGTACGAGTAGCCGCCCAAAGTCCACCCATGCGGTCTTTAATTAAGTAAATAATGCTTGGGTCGACCAGATTGTACTCGGATTGAGCTAATCGCATATCCGCAGACACTGCTTTTGTAGCCCAATCGAAATGCATCAACCCCTTATCAGTGCCCAGAATCAAACCACCTTCTTCAGGGAGAATATGCCATATATTTAAATCAGGAATAATGACCCGATGGGTAAATTGGGCGGATGGATCCGCAATGAGCTCGTCAGCATTGCCAATCTCAATTTCATATAACCCCTGAACGGCACCAAGAAGCAACGTATTGTCATCTTTAAGGTAGAGAAATTTCGTGTTGTTTTGGTAAGGATGTTCAATAACCGAAATATGATTTAGCGTCCGAAGTTGTTTCGACGCCAAATTGTAAACCCAAGCGCCGTCACTCGTCGCGATATACATATTGCCTTTATGAACAATAATATCCCGAACAAACGTAGTGGTTTTAGGTTCTGGGAGCGCGACTAACGTCGTTAACTCTCCGGTATCAACATCTAATAGTGCCACATCTTTGCTGCGACCTAACAACAAATGATGCTCATCAAGCATCAGCATTTCAAAGACGGGTTTGGTTGCGAATTCTTCTTCAGTGACGGGGGCTGCCGAATATTGACGATACTGATCTGTTTTGGGATCAAATTGGAACAAGCCAGCAATACTTGAGGTTATCCAAATTTTACCAAGCGGATCTTGATATATACGGTCAATATTGGCTTCGAGTAACTCGCCGCTTGGTCCTCCGACTTTCTTGAGTGGCTGATAACCATCATAACGGTTCAAGCCCCCTTCTGTTGAGACCCAAAGATATCCATCATCATCAATCAACATCGTATTGACCGAACTTTGTGATAATCCTTCGTTGGGAGATAAACGGATGATTTCTGCAGAGGCAAAAAAACTCATTAGCCAAAGAAAAATATAAACCCATTTACTCATTTTTCTAATCTCACATAGATTGGGGGTTCCAGCAAAATGGCCCACCAGCATTTTATTATTGTAGTTGTTTTAAAAAATGTATCACTGCAGGTTTTAAAGCGCTACGAGAACTGTCTAACTAGGCTAACATCAAGGCTAAATAATACTCAAATCGCTGTTTCAGTACATTCTGCTCTGACATTGGTCGAGCATTAATTGCTTCATAAATAGCTTCACGCGATTTCTTCCCTTTTTTAATCTGATAAGCCCAAAAAGAAGCTTCATAATCCAGTTGGATTTGATATTTCTCAGCTCTTGGTAGTAAGCACAAATTGTAATTCACACTAAAATCTCCGATAAACTTCTCAACAAGCTTAACATATTTAACCATAAAGTCGGACTTCTGTTATACACTAACTCTAACTGAAGATGCCGCCACAAAGTGTTATAAGGATAAACATTTGTTCCGCCTGATATTGCTCTTATTTTTTGCCACGCAAAGTCATGCTACTGAAAAAGGTACTTTCGTATTCAATCGCCCTGCTGATAATCCGCAATCAAGGTACATTACCGAGCTCGTTAGCCTCGCGTATCGAAACCTTGGCATTGACGTTAAAATTGTTGATTTTAATCATCGCAGTGCGCTTGTTGCCGCCAATGAGGGGGAACTCGACGGTCAGCTCGCCCGCATTGAACAGGTCGGAGACATTTATCCTAATTTAATTCGCGTGCCCTTTTCTTTGTACGCGTTTAATCTTCAAGCACTTAAACACTGCAAAAAATGTACTTTAAATGACGTGAAAAGCCTTGTGATTACGGAAGGTTATCCTGTGATGGAAAACTACCTTCAACATCATCCCTTCTCTGGAAATCTTGTCCGTGTGAAAAAGATTTCGACTCAACTTAATTTACTGTCACAACAAAAAGTGGACGCTGCACTCGTCATAGATTTTCACCTACCAGACTCATTTATGGTGCAACATTTACCTGATTGGTCACGGGACAACATCGCACTGATTCAAACATACCATTTTGTGCATGTAAAACACATCGCCCTTCTGCCTCAACTTCAGGCTCAATTTCAGCAATTAGCGAACAATGGCACCATGAAAATGTTGAGGGAGAAATACGATTTAGAAGACAAAGACATAAAGTAATTTAGTAAATTTAAAAATCAAAACCGCTTTGCTGCATTCCATCGTCATTGGATTGTTGCTGTTGTTTTTGAAGATAACGTTTATAGCGCTGCTGACATAATAAAATAACATGGCGCTTTTGTTGATCCGTCATCGTATTCCACTGAAAACGTTCGTCACGGCTACGATAACACCCTTTACAGTATCCTCGATTGTTTACTTGGCAAATCCCACGGCAGGGACTCGGGATTTCGAAGATTTCGATTTGTTCCATGCGCGTAAAATCCAACTAACCTCTGTAATCAGTGTACGTTGCAAAGACAAAAATTTATACCAATGAAAAAATAAAATTCAACTAAATCCTTTTGTGAATGATATTTACCCATTTCACGGTCTATAGTTATTCAGTCTACGTTTAGGAACCGAATTACTGATGGCATACCCTTCTTCATTTGCACGACCCGCAATGCGACTCATGAGTCACTTGAGCTACAAGAACAAAATGAGTTTGGTTTTCAGCATTTTCCTAGCACCGTTATTACTGAGTTTATTTTTTCTCAATGCGTCACTCAGTACCGAGATCCGTCGTTTGACTACACAGTCGCAAGGCTTAACGCTTTACGCTCCTCTGCTCGATGCGCTGTTTAACAATCAAAATCAAGTTTCGCTCAATACGCAATTGAAAAATCAGTTTGCATTGAGTGAAGAAACACCCGCAGATTTACTGGAACAAGTCTCACAACGATCAAATCTTGCGATTGACCCAGTTATCAATCGAAATTACCTCAATCGCGCGTTAGTTGAATCTCTTCCGCGGCTCGTAGCAGAAATAACCCACCTTAATCGTGATGCAGAACAAGTCCTAAATAGTGGTTCTTTTACACCCGATACTTTTATCTCGCTATCCAATACACATAAAGCAATGCCTAAAGTGTTCGCCCTTTTTGAAGCAAAACTCAATGTTGCAATGCAAGGAGAGCATGGAAAAACCTTTACGCTTTCTAATGAACTAGCGTCGTTGACTCGAGCTATCCAACATTTTACCAATGCTATCCAATCAGAAATGTTAGAGCCTGACGAACTTGCACTTTCTTTAGCGCAATTGCGCCCATTGCAAAACCAAGTCAAAACCGCATTGGATAGCTTTGTGAGTAAAGCATTACCTGCTATGCAAAACTCTTTGGATACTGAATTAAACCAAAAACGTTGGATACAGTTGAGTGTGCTTATCGCTTCTCTCGTTTGTCTCGCGGTGGCCATGTACCTTATGGTGGGTTTTTACCTAGCCATTATTACCACACTCAATGATTTTTCAGTCGTCGCGAAATTGGCCTCGAAAGGTGATTTAACCGCTCGAGCTCTTACCTCCGGGCAAGATGAACTTTCGGTCATTATTGTGCAATTTAATCAACTTCTCGATAGCTTCAAAGAGGTGCTGTCACACTTCACTAAAAACAGTGTCCAAGTGAACGAGTCAACTACAAGCCTAACCGCCCTAAGCAACTCAACCAAGCAGGATGTTGCCAATCAACAGCACCGCTTACAAGCGATTCAACATGCTTTAGACGACCTGAATGGTGCTGGTAATCAGGTAATTGATGCTACTCAACATGCACAAACGTTGGCAATAAAAACCGCAGATGAAGTAAATAAGGGTAACCAAAACATGCATCTATTGGCCAACCAAATGACCCGATTGCAACAGGAGTTTGAACAAAGCCGAATCGCGCTTGATAAACTCGCTCTTGATGCACAAAATATTGGCAAAGTAAGTCAGGCTATTAGTGAAATTGCGGAACAAACCAATTTATTGGCACTAAACGCGGCGATTGAAGCAGCTCGAGCTGGAGAACAAGGTCGCGGTTTTGCGGTGGTCGCCGACGAAGTGAGAACATTAGCAAAGCGAACACAACAGCAAACCGAAGAAATTCACGCCATTATTGCATCACTTCAACAAGCCTCAAGCCAAACGCAAACACAAATGCGGCAGAGTGTTGAGCAAATGCACAGTGGTGTAGAAGCTGCACTTTCAACGAAATCAATGCTCGAAACGGTGCAGTCAAGCATGCAGGCAATTTGCGATCAAGGCGCTCAAATTGCACGTTTGGTTGAACAACAAGCTTCAGCAACCAATACCGCTTTGACAGATGCAGTAAGTATTAATGAACTGGCTGAACACACGTTAACGTCAGCCAATCAAACGCAAACTAATGTAAAGCAACTTGAAGGGGTTTCCAAGTCACTTCAAAAGCAAGTGTCTCAATACAAAGTTTAGTGTCTGCGACACTTTGGCCTTGGTTCAAACTGTGATGCGCGAACGGGTAATTGCTTTACATTGCCACACCCAGGCGGTGCTTGACGACCGCTATCGACATCCACAAAAGCCCAACGGATACCTTCAGGGCGCGAGTCGGCAATTGCCTCTGGGTTTAGGGATTTTAAGTAGCGTATATACAATTCTAACGCACCAACCGCGCCAGTCAGTCCGGTTGTTTTGTTGTCGTCGCGACCAACCCATGTGACCGTGACGGTATTGTGGTCAAAACCCGCAAACCAGCTATCTCGCAAGTCATTGCTCGTACCCGTTTTGCCTGCCAATACTAACGATGGGAAATGGGCATTGAGGCGTTTCGCAGTACCATCTTTTGTTACTCGTTTGAGTGCATACTTGGTCATATAGGCGGCTTCAGTTTCAAAACGACGCTCTGGTTCTGCCATATGTTCGTAAAGCACCGTACCTACGGCATTTGTAATAGCTGAAATGGACGTTAATGGCTTATAAATACCATCATTGGCGAGCGTACTGTACATTTGAGCGACTTCTAAACTCGATAGTTCCAGCGCACCTAAGAACAAGGAAGGGTATTGGTTAATCGGTGACGTAACGCCAAGCCCTTTGAGGGTATCTGTAACAGACTCAACACCAAGTTGCAGTCCTAAGTTTACGGCAGGTAAATTAATACTTTGACTAAATGCACTGTAGAGCGGCATGTCGCCACGGTATTTGTGGTCAAAATTTTCTGGGCTCCAAATTTGCCCTTGCTCATCCGAAATACTTAATGGTGCATCTGAAAGCGGTGTAGCCAAATTGTATTGAGGCTGCTCTAGCGCCGTTAGATATACGGCAGGCTTGACTAACGAGCCGATTGTACGTTTTGAATCTAAAACTCGGTTGTAACCCGAGAAACGCAGGTCTCTCCCCGCGACTAGAGCAGATACACCGCCCTTCGCCAGATTGACGGAGATCATTGCGGTTTCCAAATTTGCCGCCTCCGCGCGCTTCTCAAGGTAAGACAATCCTTTCTCGACAGCTTCTTCCATTGCGGCCTGTTTTTGTAACTCAAAATAAGTAAAAACTCGAACTCCACCATTGATGACTTTTTCGTCTGGAATGCGTTTTTCAAGCTCACGACTGACAAGTTCTAAGTACCCTGGGTAGGCTTCATGAAAGCTCTTTTTCAACGGCTGAACTTTGACGGGTCGTGCTAATGCTTGGCGAAATTCATTGGTGTTAATCAAGCCGTTTTCCACCATGAGACGAAGGACCAAATCGCGACGCTCCATGGTGCGTTCTGCATACCGTCTTGGATTGTAATAAGAAGGGCCTTTAACCATTGCCACTAACAACGCCATTTGATCAAATTCAAGTTCATCAACTGGTTTGGCAAAGTAAAACTCGGAAGCCAACCCCATACCATGGACACCTTGGTTATGGGCCTGACCTAAATATACTTCGTTAAGATAAGCTTCTAAAATGTCGTCTTTACTGTATCTAAAATCCAAAATGAGTGCGATTAAAGCCTCATTAAGCTTACGAACAATCGAACGCTCACGCGATAAATAAAAGTTTTTCGCCAGCTGCTGCGTCAGTGTGCTACCACCTTGTACCGTTCTGCCCGCGCGGATATTCGTGTACAAAGCCCTTAAGATTGACATCACCGATACGCCATGGTGTTGATAAAATTGCCTATCTTCAACAACCAGCAGCGTGTCTCTAAGCGTTTTTGGAAATTTTTCAAGCGGCAAAAATTCCCTGTCTTGCTGTGACTCATTGCCAATACGCGCGATTTGCACCGGTTCTAGACGGGCAAAACGCAAACTCTGCCCTCGCTCATCCGTGATGGTCGTTAAACGCTGGCCAGAGAACGTCAAAGTAAACTTTTTCGCCTCTTCTTTACCATCAAAAAACTCAAACGCACGGCGGTGAATGGTGATCGTGCGCCCTTTTTTAATGTATTGACCCGTTCGGCTAATGTAGTTTACCGAGGAGTAATTGAGTCGATTAAGCTCCCAGAGTACCTCTTGCTCAGACAAATATTGGTCAGGGTAAAACCCCATAGCGCGTGCGTAGACTTGCACGGGCAACTGCCATTTATTTCCTTCAAATTGGCGTGTTACTTTGGCATCAAGGTAAATAACGTATAACCCTACCGCTACTATACCAGCGAGTGTACTTTTCCATAGGATACTCAAAAAACCGCGCCATAAGCGCTGCTTCCATGATGGAGAGGTTGCCGTTGTTTTTTTTGTTTTGCCTTTCGGTGCCTTTTCAGCCATGTAGTCTTTGCATTATGAAGAAAATTACGAACAGTCTATCATAAGCTTAGGAGATTAACTCGCGCTTAAGCGGCATTACTCAAACGAAAAAAGCCCATCTTTCGATAGGCTTTGTCGTTACGAACAACCAAAAAACACGGTACTTTTGCGACTAGTTACCACGCACTGTCACAAATTCAGGGTATGCATCGATCCCACAATCATGCTGATCCATACCGTTGATTTCTTCTTCTTCACCTACACGGATCCCTAACGTTTTCTTAAGCACAGCCCAGACAATGAGCGATGCCACAAAAACGAAGCCGAGAATACACACGAGTCCGATAGCTTGATTAACGAACGTCGCGTCAGTGTTAGAGAACGGAACCATCATGATACCCAGCGCACCACACACACCGTGCACAGAAATCGCACCAACTGGGTCATCAATTTTCACTTTATCAAAATAAATAATGCTGAGAACAACCAATGAACCACCTAATGCACCTAATAGCGCGGAGAACATCGGGGTAGGAGACGCTGGTTCTGCGGTAATAACCACTAGACCTGCCAATGCACCATTTAAGATCATTGTTAAATCTGCTTTGCCCCACATTAATTTGCATACCACAAGCGCAGCTATTGCACCCGTTGCCGCCGCCGCGTTGGTATTAAGCATAATTTGACTTACTGCGATTGCATTGGCTTTGTCTGAAAGCAGTAATTGTGAACCGCCATTGAAACCAAACCAGCCCATCCACAAAATAAACGTGCCAAGCGTTGCAAGAGGTAGATTAGAACCAGGAATCGGGTAGATTTCACCATTTTTGCCGTATTTACCTTTGCGCGCACCGAGAAGTAGTACACCAGCTAAAGCGGCTGCAGCGCCCGCACCATGCACAATTGCAGATCCCGCAAAGTCAACAAAGCCTAACTTAGATAGGAAGCCACCGCCCCACGTCCAAAAACCTTCGATTGGGTAAATAATACCAGTCATTGCCACCGAAAAAGCTAGAAACGCCCACAATTTCATGCGTTCCGCCACAGCACCTGAGACAATCGACATCGCGGTTGCAACAAAAACAACTTGGAAAAAGAAGTCTGATTGCAGCGAATGATTGGCGTCGTCTGCTTGAGCACCAATCAACGCACCAAATGACGGTACAAAGCCACCTTCGGCATTATCTACGTACATGATGTTGTAGCCTATGAACAAGTACATCGTACAAGCAATTGCGTACAAGCATATGTTTTTTGTTAAGATTTCAGTAGTGTTTTTTGAACGCACAAGCCCAGCTTCTAACATCGCAAAACCGGCTGCCATCCACATTACTAAGACACCCGATATCAAAAAGTAAAAAGTATCGAGTGAAAATTTTAATTCAATTACGGTATTTTCCATCTGCGGTCCCCTTAAATCGCTTCTTCGTCGAGTTCACCTGTGCGGATCCGCACTACTTGGTCTAAGTCATACACAAATATTTTGCCGTCACCAATTTTGCCCGTACTCGCAATTCGAGTAATGGTTTCAACAACACGTTCACAATTTTCGCTGCGCGTCGCGATTTCTAGTTTTATTTTTGGAATGAAATCGACTTGATATTCCGCACCACGATACAACTCAGTATGGCCACGCTGGCGACCAAAACCTTTTACGTCAACCACCGTCATCCCTTCGACGCCTAGCTCTCCAAGTGCTTCGCGCACTTCATCCAATTTAAATGGTTTTATTATTGCACTTATCATTTTCATGTTAGGTCCCCTCGGACTCGCCTTATCCTGTTGCAGACAACAATCCAACGTTCGTGCCATAATTTTTTTTATATATATAACAATAAGATAAATATAAACCCCGATTTTTGGACAAAAAAAACGCACCATCAAGGTGCGCATTTTTTCTACTTGTTCGAAAGTGGTGCAAACTAGTCGTGTGCACTTACAACGCAATTTCGACTGCGTTCTTTAGCTTCATATAAGGCCCTATCCGCAGCTCGCATGACTTCACTCATCGACTGTGAATAACACGAGGTAACACCAATGCTAATCGTGCAATTATAGGGAATACCATTTATCGTAAATTCGTGATCGGCAAAGCGTTTGCGGAAATCATTAAACACTTCCATTGCGTCATTTAATTCAAATCCTTTTAGTACCACGGCAAATTCTTCGCCTCCGATGCGCGACAACACGTAGCGACTAAATGCGCTTTTTAAGAGGTCCGCCACTTGTTTAAGAATTTCATCACCACCCAAATGACCGAATTCGTCGTTGATCCGTTTGAAATGATCAATATCTAGGAGCGCTAACACATATTGACTGGGCTTAACTTTCAGTAAACGTTCCGTTTGCTGATAGAAATAACGGCGGTTGTACAGACCAGTTAAATAGTCGCGATAGGCGCATTCTTTGATTTCAGCGTATAAATTCAATTGCTCCATTGTTTGCATAACTCGACAATGGAATTCTTCATTCATAAACGGTTTGGCAAGAAAGTCGTTTGCTCCGTATTTAATAAACTTGGCCGAAAGGCCATGGCTGCCCGCCCCCGATAAACCGATAATGGCCAAATCATCGCGTCCACGCGAGTTACGTACGGCTTTGACCAACTCAAAACCATCCATTGTCGGCATCGCAAAATCCGTCAGCAGTAATTTTATATCTGGATGAGCTTCAAGTTGAGTTAACGCCTCTTGCCCATCTTTTGCTTCCATCACTTCAAAAAGCTGTTTTTCCAGCATTTGTCGCATCACAACACGGCTTATGACCGAATCGTCCGCAATTAGTGCTTTGACACCTTGGTTGCGAAGTAATTGGGAGACGAGCTTTACCGCATACAAATAAGAGTCACGGTTATCTTTAATCACGTAATCCACAACGCCCATTTCGAGCATTTGTTGACGACTGTATTCATCAATCTTTGAAGTCAGCACAACGGTTGGAATGTTGTGTGCCAAAGTCAGTTTCACCACTTCTGCGTCCGCTGCATCCGGTAGTGTAAGGTCAACCAAAGCTAACGTGTATTCATTACGGGCAAGCAGCTGCATACTCTCTTGTAATGACCACGCAAAATCAATGGCAACTTTCAGGTGTTGGGCGGCCAAATGGCGCAGCACTTGTTGAACGACTTTACTGTCTTCAACAATTAAAACTCTCTGCATGGAATGGGCTCTTCAAACTTCAAGAGAAAGACGAGAGATCAAATGAGCGGGTAAGATCTTCAATACTTTCATACTACGGACATAAGTATTAAATATACTGGAAATGTGTTACAAAAAAAACACAATCTTTGTATAAAAATCGTCACGTTTGTCGCAAATTAGACGCTGTTGAACTTAGGTTTGCTTACAATTGCGCTTGAAAAAGCGTCTTTTAAAACACGAAGCAGATTGTTTTTCCTTGTTTCTTGCGGTTAAACATGTGCTTTTGTCTATTTACCTCAATCGTTTTGAAAAATCCCCAAAACTTCTCTTTAATGTAGTCTGCACATCTTGTTCGGAAATACAGCTAATGAAAAAAATCGTTCTCTGCATCGCGCTTGCGTTAGGTACTACAGTGGTGAGCTCTGCATTCGCCAATGAGAAATCCAGTTCACATAACATCGCTATTGATGTCGACAGCAATGTTGTTACACAGCACAAAGCCAGTATTAACGGCGAAAAGTTTTCGTATACAGCCGAGACAGGAACGCAGCCAGTTTGGGATGAAGAAGGCAAAGCAATTGCGACACTGCAATATACTTATTATCAACGCCAAAAAGCGCAAGACAGCGCAAATCGCCCGCTCGTCATAAGCTTTAACGGCGGGCCAGGCTCTGCGTCAGTTTGGATGCACATCGCCTATACAGGCCCTAAAGTATTAAAAATTGACGATGAAGGCTACCCTGTACAGCCCTATGGTTTAATTGAAAATACCCACTCAATTTTGGATGTTGCCGACATCGTTTATGTCAATCCAGTGAATACCGGTTATTCTCGTGTATTGCCCGATGAAAATGGTAAGTTACCAAGTAAAGAAAGCCAAAAAGCACAGTTTTTCGGTGTCAACGCGGACATTAAATACCTTGCGAGTTGGTTAAATACCTTCATCAATCGTCATAATCGAGCGCTATCTCCTAAGTTTCTTATTGGGGAAAGTTACGGCACAACTCGCGTATCAGGTCTTGCACACGAATTACAAAACGAACAATGGATGTTTTTAAATGGCGTGATCCTAGTTTCGCCGACGGAAATCGGCATTGAGCGTAAAGGTCCCGTTGAAGCGGCAAATCGTTTGCCATACTACGCAGCTACCGCTTGGTATCACAAAGCACTCAGTAACGAATTACAAAACAAAGATTTGCAATCTTTACTTGCGGAAGTAGAAACGTACACACTTGATACTTACTTACCAGCACTCGCTCGCGGTGGCTTTTTAAATGTTGACGAAAAACAAAAAGTCGCAAAACAAGTTGCACTTTATTCCGGTTTATCAGAACAGTTTGTACTACAAAATAACTTGGACATCCCGACCGGTACATTCTGGAAAGAATTACTTCGAGACAGAGGGTTCACAATTGGTCGTCTGGACTCTCGCTACTTAGGTTTAGATAAACGTGATGCTGGTGCCGGTCCGGATTACTGGCCTGAATTGATGTCTTGGCTGCACTCCTTTACACCAGCTATCAACTACTATCTACGCGAAGAGCTCAACTATAAAACCGATGTTAAATACAACATGCTCGCGGACGTCTCACCTTGGGATAAGAGCAACAATCGGACGGGTGAACAACTTCGTATAGCCATGGCACAAAATCCTTATTTACATGTCATGATCCAGTCTGGGTATTTCGATGGTGCGACGAATTACTTTGACGCCAAATACACTATGTGGCAACTCGACCCAAGCGGCAAAATGAGTGCCCGCCTATCGTTTAAAGGATATGAGTCTGGTCACATGATGTATCTGCGCCGACCTGATTTAGCGCAATCAAACCAAGACCTTCGTGAATTTATTTTAAACGCACTACCAAACGGTCAAGCGGCTAAATATTGATCCCCCAGTTGGTGCCAGCAGCGGCGGTTTTGCTGCTGTGCACCACATTTTGTTTATGTCGACTCTCAGCAAACAGTAGCTCTGTAACTTGACTGACAAAACACGATAATTCCTAACCCATGAGTTTCTATTGATTGCGCCGAATTGAAATTCAAAACACACAATATCAATCCAATCCTTCATTGTTGCCTTTTGTGCGCATAAATTCCTACTCCCTTTGCCTAAATTTTTGGGTATACTCAAAGCATTAGCATTCTATTTGGATTACCTCATGACGGATAAATACCGTGTAATCTATACTGGCCTAGACTCAGGAATCGAACAGGAAGTCGCCATTACTCGCCTTGCAACCAAATTGGGGATCCCTGAAAACAAGGCTGCGACCTTCTTTGCAAAAAAGCCGCTCTTTGCGCCGGCAGATAAAGAAAAGGCGATGAAGCAAGTTAAGCTTTTTGCAAGTATGGGGATCCAAGCTAAATTGCAAACGTCTAGTGCGACGAATGATTCTAGTTCGGCACAACGTGATGAACGACTGTTTGAAGCTCTTGATTACATCACTAGTAGTTTAATTCGTTTAGAAGAACGATTAGAAGAAATAGAACAACGTTTAGGACAAGCACCAGCCATCGAGCATTCCACTGATGACGAAGAAGATTGGGAAGACGACGGCTTTTTGGACGACTTAGATATTGATTCGCAACCGAAAAAGCGTTCACCTATTGTGCTTTACAGCTTAGTGTCTGGTGTTGCAATTCTGGTAATCCTGCTGGCTTTAACGCTCATCTACCCTGACATTATGAATTTTTAACAACTCAAACATGAAAAACACTAATAATCACAATAAAAAGCGACAACTAATCCGTAGAGAAATTCGAGAAAAACGAAACAGCCTCTCAAAGGAAGTACAAAAAACAGCGTCGGAACGTTTGATTATTAGTTTTTTTCAACATACAGCACTCCCCGCAAACGCCCGTATCGGGTGTTATTTAAGCAACGACGGAGAGCTTAATACATCTCTTTTAATTCAAGAGCTTTGGAGACAAAGCCACACTATTTACCTCCCTCTAATTCACCCCTTTAACTCAACAAATTTGCTCTTTCAGAAATATGAAAAAACTTCACCCATGAAAGCAAATCGCTATGGTATCTTGGAGCCTAAGTTGAATTGCAGTGAAGTTTGTCCCGTTTCTCAACTCGATATTCTACTTTTACCGCTCGTTGCTTTTGATTCGATGGGTAATCGTATGGGTATGGGGGGTGGTTATTATGACCGCACATTAAGCAGCTACTACCGAGATAAATGGCCTGCGCCAAAATTAATTGGCCTTGCCCATGATTGTCAGAAAGTAGAAATGCTGCCCACTGAAACATGGGATGTTCCTCTTCAGGCAATTCTAACGCCGACAACCTTTTATCATTGGTAAACGCACTTTTCGGGTCTCTTTTTGCACTAAAACAAGTATAATTGTGCCAAGTTTGACAACATAAAAGTGTGATTTCTATGACCCAAGATGAAATGAAAAAAGCAGCTGCATGGGCAGCACTCGATTACGTAACGGAAGATAGTATTGTTGGCGTCGGCACAGGTTCAACGGTAAACCACTTTATCGATGCTCTTGGTACGATAAAAGATAAGATCCGCGGCGCAGTATCAAGTTCTGAAGCTTCTACAGCGAAACTAAAAGCACTCGGCATCGAAGTGTATGAATTGAACGATGTCGACAGCTTGGATGTGTATATTGATGGCGCAGATGAAATCAACGGTCTGAACGAAATGATAAAAGGCGGTGGTGCGGCACTAACTCGTGAGAAAATTGTCGCTGCCGTGGCCAAGAAATTTGTATGTATCGTGGATAACACGAAGCATGTAAATACATTGGGTCGTTTTCCATTACCCATTGAAGTGATCCCTATGGCTCGCAGCTATGTCGGACGTGAATTGGTTAAATTAGGTGGTGATCCTGTTTATCGTCAAGGTGTCGTCACGGACAATGGGAATGTCATTTTAGACGTTCACAATTTAGAAATTTCTCAGGCCAAAGCGCTTGAAACTAGCATTAACCAGATTGTTGGTGTTGTTACTAACGGTCTATTTGCCGAACGCGGCGCAGATGTGGTGATTACTGGCACGCCAGAAGGACCACAAATTAAATAAGCTTAATAGCAGGATAAGTCATGAGTAAGGTATCGTTAGCAAAAGACAAAATTAAAATCCTTCTACTTGAAGGGGTACACCAAAGTGCGGTTGAAACACTCAAACGCAATGGGTACAGCAACATTGATTATGTAAAAACGTCCCTACCTGAAGATGAACTTATCGAACGCATTAAAGACGCGCATTTTGTTGGCATTCGTTCTCGTACACACCTCAATGAACGTGTATTGGAAGCAGCGGAAAAGTTAGTAGCGGTCGGTTGTTTCTGCATTGGTACTAACCAAGTCGACTTAAACGCAGCACGGGTTCGTGGTGTTGCCGTTTTTAATGCACCTTTCTCAAATACCCGTTCAGTTGCTGAGTTAGTGTTGGGCGAAATTCTACTACTGCTCCGCCGTATTCCTGAGCGAAATGCCATGGCGCACCGTGGAATTTGGCAAAAGACGGCCAATGGCTCATACGAAGCACGAGGAAAAACACTCGGGATCATAGGCTACGGTCACATTGGCACGCAACTTGGTATCATGGCAGAAAACATCGGTATGAAAGTCGAGTTTTATGACATTGAAGACAAGTTAACGCTAGGTAATGCGACACAAATTCAAAACATGACGCAGCTTTTACAACGAGCTGATGTCGTAAGCCTACACGTACCAGAAACACCACAAACTAAGAATTTGATTGGTATGGCTGAACTCGAAGTGATGAAACACGGCGCAATTCTAATTAACGCCTCTCGCGGAACTGTCGTCGATATTGATGCACTTGCTGAAGCGTTGCGTGATAAACGCATTTCAGGTGCAGCAATTGACGTTTTCCCAGTCGAGCCAAAAGGTAATGACGAAGAGTTTGTTTCTCCTCTACGCGAATTTGATAATGTAATTCTGACGCCACACATCGGTGGTTCAACTCAAGAAGCACAAGAAAACATTGGTATTGAAGTTGCGGGTAAACTTGCTAAATACTCGGACAATGGTTCGTCATTAAGTGCAGTAAACTTCCCTGAAGTATCACTTCCTGAGCTTTCTGGCCGTAGCCGTTTATTGCATATCCACCAAAACCGCCCAGGTGTATTAACGCAAATTAACCAAGCGTTTGCACAGCATGGTATCAACATCGCTGCGCAGTACCTACAAACGGATGCCTCTATTGGTTATGTTGTTATCGATGTCGACAGTGACCATTCTGAAGTCGCACTTAAAGAACTCAGTGCTGTCGAAGGCACAATCCGCGCGCGTATTTTGCACTAAATTTGTGGTTCATCATAAATTAACATAAAAAAGCGAGACTTAGGTCTCGCTTTTTTATGGCTGTTCACATTCGTTTTATTCGCCCTCAATGGAACGCCTTTAAACGAGATGACGAGTGTTATACGTCATAGATAAACCGAATCTAGAACAGCGCTTCAAGTGCTCTTGACAGGTGATCCACCGCCACAATCTCCATGCCTTCTATTGGTTCTTTTGGTTTATTCGCGGAAGGGACGATTGCTTTTGTAAAACCGTGTTTAGCAGCCTCTCTTAATCGCTCCTGTCCACTTGGAACCGGACGTATTTCACCACCGAGACCCACCTCACCAAAGACGACTAGTTGTCTATCGAGAGAGGTGTTTTTGAAACTCGACACGAGAGCTGCAATTAAGGCTAAATCCGCAGACGTTTCGGTGACTTTGACACCACCAACAACGTTTACAAACACATCTTGATCGGACACTTGCAAGCCACCATGTCGGTGGAGTACAGCCAACAACATCGCGAGACGATTTTGCTCAAGGCCGACTGTCACCCTTCTTGGGTTGCTCAGCTGAGAGTAATCCACTAACGCTTGTACTTCGACGAGAAGTGGTCGAGTCCCTTCCCATATAACCATGACAAGCGATCCCGGAGTCTGCTGTTCTCCCCGGTTTAAGAAAATTGCAGAGGGGTTGTTCACCTCACGTAGGCCATTGCCCGTCATCGCGAAAACCCCTAACTCATTCACTGCACCGAAACGGTTTTTATTGCCACGAAGCGTCCTAAAACGACTGTCGCTACTCCCTTCGAGCAAAATTGAGCAATCGATACAGTGTTCAAGCACTTTAGGACCCGCTAAGGTACCGTCTTTTGTCACATGGCCCACCATAATAATGGCAACCTGATTTTGCTTTGCAAAACGGGTCAAATAGGCTGCACTTTCACGCACTTGAGAAACACTGCCAGGTGCAGACTGGATATCCGTCATGTGCATGACTTGTATTGAATCGATAACCATAATGCTCGGCTTTTCACGAAGCGCTAATTGGCAAATCGTTTCGACGTTAGTTTCAGCTAAAGTTTTTAGTTTATTGGTTGGTAGCCCTAATCGCTTCGCGCGCATGGCGACCTGCTGCAATGATTCTTCACCCGTTACATAAAGGGTATTCATGTTCTCAGCGAGCATACACATTGTTTGCAGTAACAGCGTACTTTTACCCGCTCCAGGCTCACCACCTATCAATATCGCACTACCAGGCACGACACCACCACCCAAGACTCGATCAAACTCAGCAAAGGATGTGGAAAAACGTGGGAGGCTGTCTAAATTGACTTCATCGAGCGTTTGCACCTTCGCCTCTACCATGCCAGCGTAACCTGCCATGTTCGATCCCGATGCGACTGTTTTTATTGAAGGAACACGGTATTCCGTAACTGTATTCCAAGCTTTACATTCTGAACATTGTCCTTGCCAACGAGCAAATTCCGCTCCACAATCACTACAGACAAATGCGGTTTTCTTTTTTACCATAGACTTACATAAGGCATGTTAATTGCTTAATAAAATCCTACTTAAAGTAGGTGCTTGAATTTGCCAATCTTTTGGCAGATGAAGAAATAATAATAACGAATCGTGCGTGAAGGAGTATAGCAACTTTTTACGCAACGGGTGACAAATACAATGGCTGAAGATAAATTATTGAAATATCAAGATTTGATCAACGAGTTGAAACTTCAGCTCGGCGATCCTAATTTTGATAAAATCTTTCGCCAAATGACATCCCACCTGTCAAAGCCAGACCAGTTTCTTGTCAAAATGGAGATGAACCGCCTTTCACAGCCGGTTGCTCGATTTATCGATTTACGGGGACAAGTTTCAGGTGAAGTAAAGCCCTACGAATATGAGGGCAAGCAACATTTTATGGACGATGTTGCAGTTTCAGTGTTTGAAGAGGAAATCGCTAGACACGGCAAATACACGCTCGCCGTTTACGAAGCGGTCATGAACACCGAAAATAATTTCAAAGTCATGCAAAAAGCCGCGCAAGAGCGAGAAGCTTCTGGTGAAGTTCTGCCTGAAGAAAACCCAAATAACGTTAAGCTTATCCGCTTTGCCTCGTATGAAAGTCGTGTAGAAGAGCGGATGAATTATTCGATTAAAATCTCGGTTAGTTTGCCAAAAGGTCGAGAAGTTAGCGCATCCACATCCGATATTTCATTGAGCGGCGCAAAAATCAAGCTATCACCAAAGCATGCCGTGCAACCTGGTGATATGCTCACAATCCGATTGGTAGGTCTAGAGCAAGAATTTGAGCTTGGTCTAAAAAGCGGTATCCAATATGAAGTGGTCGCCGTTGAGCCTGTCACACGAGAATACAATCATATTCGTTTGAAACGCACGTTTGTCGAAAACAATAAAAGTTTTGATGACTTTTTAAATAGCTTTATTCATGGCAATAAACGTCGATATAAGATCAACCTCGATAACACGATGGATGCCATTATTTGCAAAAGTTACGAACAATATTACATCCCTAGGGTAATGTCATTGTTCGTTTTTTTGAGCAAAAAGGAGTCAATACTCTATCCATCGATGGCATTGCACAATGAAAATAGCCTATTCATTCAACGCTATTTCCAAGACGAACGACAAACGTCGTGTTTGTACAATATTTTCAATCAAAAGCGCCTGAAAACGCTGTTAGATCAACATACTTCAGTTAAAGAATTACTACTCTATACTTTCACGCATACCGTAGGCGGAAAAATTTATTTTTACTCCGCTACTTCTCAGGAGCTTAACCAAAACCCAGAACTGAAAGATCTGTTTTTTGCGTATGGAAGTAACAAAGAGAGTTGGATGGTGTTTAAGCTACAACTGATGCCAAGTACACATGAAGATGCCTTTATTCCTCTTTCATTACCTGAATCACTCGGCAAAAGTTTAGAAAAACTCAACAAGCCCCCTACCCCAAGAGTTCAAGGGCTTATACAGAATGTTCAATATTTAGCGGTTTTGACTGAGGTCAGTATTCCCGCGGTTCGTGAACATTACAAGAAACTAAGTTATAAACCGGAACTGTTACCCCAACTGAAACTGTTTGGGCACGGAAAGTCAGCCAATCCCCCACCTTTAGAAGCCGTTGCGCTCGAGTACGTGAACCTACGAGCTCACAAACGTTATCTCTATAAAACCATGGTTGAAATCAATCAAGATGCTGACACTAAGGTTACAGGGTTTACACGTGACTTTTCAGTGATGGGCATGCAAATTGAAGTTGCCGCGCCGTTGGACGTAAAAAAAGGTCATTTGATTTACTTATCCTTACCGGAACTACAACGCATCACGACCAAGCATAACCTACATAATCTCTGCTACGAGGTCATGGCGGTAAGTAAATCGAAAACCATTATTAATTTAAAAGTGAATCAGCCAACCGAGTCAAAAAGTCTGGCCGTACAGTTCTTTACTCAGTTAATTGACATGAACAAAAGCAAGTTGCAAGCTTGTGAAGAAACACCGAAGATCCCGGGCTTATCGGGCGCTTTACGTAACATGGTTACTAAAAGCATTTGTCAATTCCCCATTTATTTCCATAAGCAAGCTGCTCACTATAAAATAGGTGCGGTGGGCCTTGGGCTTTATCGTACAGCATTACACCGTATCTTGGGCCAGTTTGATACAAACAATCCGACGCTTATTACCACTGAACAACTCTTTCCAGATGGTTTCACAGAAACCACTCTTAGTGACGCGATTCGGATGCAAACGAGACAAGATAAACCGCTTCAGTACATACTCTTTGTCCGCTTTGATCCAACAAAAATGAAGATTCAAGAAGCAATAAAGAGCCAATGTATTGCCGCCACGGATCCTCTCGACTCGCTCTATTTGTTTACCAAAAAAGCAGTGAAAAAGGAACTATTGTTCGTTTATCGTGTGTACATATCTAAAACCGGGAAACCCGATATTGACTATCTTGCCAACGAATTAAAATACGTAAGTCATTACGCGCTGCATAAAGCGAAAGATTTAGAGGAAACACTCTGGTCTGTTACTGCGGTGGGTGATTTGGTGGATGTTTCGGACAAGGTTATCGATTACTTTGATATCGACATAAGAACGCTTGAAGCCATGCGTGCTCGTCGCCAAGCATGGCTTGATAAATTTTAAGGCGTACTTAGGAAGTAAACCAATTGCAATAGTGAACCATGGCAAATTGCCGCATCGGCTTCGTACACCACTTTTTCTTTACCATGAATTGCGACACCCAACTGAGCTTTGGCCATCATCATTAAATCGTTTGCTCCATCACCAATTGCTACTGTTTGAGTCGATGGAATATCATATCGCGCGGCCAGTTCACAAAGCGTTTCTTGCTTTGCTTTGGCATCAATAATGCGGCCAATTACGTTACCACTTAATGCAGTTCCATCAAATGCCAGTTCATTAGCAACGATCTCATCCAACTGCAGCGACTTACGGAGTTGTTCAGCAAAAAGAGTAAAACCGCCTGATGCAATAGCCAACTTCCAGCCATTTGCTTTTAACACGCTGCAAAGCAGCTCAATACCCGGCATGAGCGGTAAATCAAACCGAATTGTATCGAGCAAGGACATTTCAATGCCCTTCAATTTCGCAACTCGTTGCACTAGACTATCACTGAACGCCAATTGTCCTGCCATCGCAGCTTGAGTAACGGCAGCCACTTCATCATAGACTCCAGCCAAACGTGCAATTTCATCAATACATTCTATTTGAATAGCGGTCGAATCCATGTCCATCAACAATAAACCTGGGCTTTGCAACGAGGGGGCATTCTCGATGATGGCGGCTTCTAAACCATGCTCAGCAAAAATAGCCCTCACTCTAGCTTTAAATGCTTGAGTTAGAGCACTCGGTTGAATATTGAGTGAAAAACTTGCAGCCGTCTCAAGTAAATCATGTGGTTTAAACAAGGCAACATGCGTGGCGAAAATGCTTTCGTCCATTAAACTCGTGACTAATTTGCCCAACAACGTGGCATCGATTGAGTGCCCAAACACCACCAGTCTTTGTTTGCTTTGTGGGGGGTAGACACAGACTGAAGGCTTGGTAATTCTTTCCATTCAATGTGAGCTGCTTGCATTTCTTATTCTCCTGTAACTGCAACGCTGTTGTATCATGTCACTTGCCAAGTGTCAGCAAGGTTTTGCTCAACTTGAAATTTCCACACCTAAGACGTCATAAGTATTGCGTGCAAGCGCAGCAGCAATGTCCACTTTGGGTTCCATTCGTAACAAGCAAAAGGATTCAAACACCTGCACTAATTGCTCAGGCTCATTACGCTTTCCTTGATACCCATTAAGTGGCATTGACGGACCATCCGTTTCAAGAACAAACGCATCAAGAGGTAGTTCTGCCACTACGTTTTTGGTTTTTTGCGCGCGCTCGTAGGTGATTGTGCCCCCAATTCCGAGTTTGAAACCAAGATCTCGGTAATAATGCGCTTGCTGAAGCGAGCCACTAAAGGCGTGAATAATCCCACCCTGTTTTGGCTTTATGTTCTTAAAAGATCGCGCTATTAGATGGTGGCTTTGTCGATGATGCACAATTAGAGGAAGCTTATGGTGATTGGCGATGTGGATCTGACCTTCAAAAAGCCTTGTCTGCCTATCTATATCCCCCACGCTCGAGTCGAGCCCACATTCTCCAACCGCAACAATGCGAGCATGATTCATTTCAATCAGCTGTTCCAACAATTGAAGATCGGAATCTTGATGCTGTGCTAAAAAATAAGGGTGCAGCCCTAGGGCAAAAAATACGTCACCAACAGGCACAGTTAACGCAAGCAACGCTTTACTTTGCTGGAGTGTCACACCCGGAATGACCCAACCTTTGACGCCCTGTACAAAAGCGCGCTGAACAAGCTCGTCTCTGTCCGGCGCGAATTCGTCGAAATCTAGATGACAATGACTGTCAATTAGGGATTCAGGCGCTCTACTTGCCAATTACCATCATCCTGTTTTGCATATATAAAGCGGTCATGTAACCGGTGTTCACCACCTTGCCAAAACTCGATTTTATGGGGTACTACACAGTAACCACCCCAAAAATCCGGTAACGGTATGTCACCATTGGCAAACTTACTTTTCATCGCGTGAAAGGTTTCCATCAGCATTTTGCGTGACGAAACGGGTCTCGACTGCTGAGATGCCCATGCTGCAAGCTGGCTCTCTTTAGGGCGAGATAAAAAGTATTTCGCGACTGCAGAGGTTGGCAACGGTTTCGCCTCCCCGTACACGATCACTTGTCGCTCAATACCATGCCAAGGAAAGTGCAAACACACTTTACTGTTCTGCTGTATTTCCTGTGCTTTACGAGAGCCTGTATTTGTGAAAAAGACGAAACCTTGCTCATCCATGTGCTTGAGTAGCACGATACGCTGAGACGGCTGCCCATGCTCATCCACTGTCGCTACAACCATTGCAGTTGGATCGGGAAAACCGGCATCGACCACTTGCTTGAGCCACGTATCGAATTGAGAAAATGGTGACTCATCCAACATATCACGACGCAGGCCACCTTTCGTGTATTCGCGGCGAATATCTTCTAACTTCATGTTCACTCCTTACAAAAAAGCCGCAGATTCTGCGGCTTCTAGCAAACTTACATTTGCTCCATTACTTCGATACCGAGCAACTCAAGTCCCGTAGCCAGGGTCTTGGCAACTAGGTTACACAGTAACAGGCGACTTTCTCTGACGTTTTGTGCCACATCCTCTTTTAGAATTGGGCATGCTTCATAGAAACTCATGTACAAACTCGCCAATTCATAGAGGTATCCACACAATACGTGTGGCGTTGCTTCACTGATCATCAGATCAAGGACTTCTTCAAGTTGAAGCAATTTCAATGCTAATGCTTTTTCTTGTGGCTCATTGATTTCAATATTGCCCGCAAGATTTGCACTATCAACACCCGCTTTACGGAAAATACTTCTGACGCGAGTATAAGCATATTGTAAGTAAGGTGCCGTCGCCCCTTCAAAGCTCAGCATCGTATCCCAGTTAAAGATATAGTCGCTTGTACGGTGTTTTGATAGATCCGCGTATTTAACTGCACCAATACCAACTTTACGTGCAATTTCAGCTCGCGCTTCTTCACTTAAATCCGACTCACGAGCCGCAAGTTTATCTGTTGCTCGGCTTATTGCTTCATCAAGTAAATCAGCCAGTTTAACCGTGCCACCAGTACGTGTTTTGAAAGGCTTGCCATCGTCGCCCATCATCGTACCAAATGGACAAAATTCGTAACTTGTTGCGTCGCGAAGGAAACCCGCTTTTCGCGCAGTCAGTTCAACTTGGCTGAAGTGAAGGCTTTGGCGAGCATCAACAAAGATAAGAATGCGATCTGCGTTCAATTGGTTTGAACGGTAGTCACAAGCAGCAAGATCCGTCGTTGCATAAAGGAAACCGCCACCTGATTTTTGCACGATAAACGCAGAAGGCTCACCATCTTTATTCGCCAGTTCCTCTAAGAACACCACTTGTGCGCCTTGGTCTTCAACCGCAAGACCTTTCGCTTTTAGCGTTTCAATAACACCAACTAAAGCATCGTTGTATGCACTTTCGGCCATGATGTCTTCGCGCTTTAACGTCACGTTTAACTTGGCGTACACTTCTTCAGAATGCTTTACTGATGTATCAATGAACAACTGCCACAACTTTGCACAATGCGCATCTCCACCTTGTAGCTTCACTACATAGTCACGCGCTTTATCTGCAAAACCTTCTTCGTCGTCAAAACGCTTTTTCGCGTCACGGTAGAATGTTTCCAAATCCGCAAGCGCAACTTTTTCCAAATCGATACCTTGGTTAAGCAAGTCTTCAAGATGCGCGATAAGCATACCGAATTGCGTACCCCAGTCACCCATGTGGTTTTGACGAACAACCGTGTCGCCACGGAATTCTAATGCACGTACAACGGCATCACCGATGATAGTTGAACGCAGATGCCCTACGTGCATTTCTTTGGCTAGATTTGGCGATGAAAAATCAACCACTACTTTCTGCGCATTACCATGTTCAGAAACGCCTAACTTAGCATCTTTCTCTGCATTCATTAGGCTTGATGCCAAGAATTCTGGTTTTAGATGAATGTTAATAAAACCCGGACCCGCAATTTCAACCGTTGCAGCGATATCAGCTACATCTAGGTTATCAATAATCTTTTGCGCAAGTTCACGAGGATTCATCTTGAGTGCTTTTGCCGCGCCCATCGCGCCATTAATTTGGTAATCACCAAACTGCGCACGAGTACTTTGTGTAACGGCTGGGTTTGAACCTTCAGGCACGCCCGCCGCATTCATTGCTGCAATCGCTTTTTCTACTAATATTTGCTTAATGTTCATGTCTAAATCCTTATCCGCAGCGATTAATGTTCACGAGTCTGATGGAACTCAACGTCTGGGTAACGTTCCATGGTCAGGTTCAAGTTCACACGACTTGGTGCGATGTACGTCAAATTGTCACCACCATCTAAAGCCAAGTTCAATTCACACTTACGTTTAAATTCTTCAAACTTTTTACCGTCTTTGCAGGTGACCCAACGCGCCGTTTGCACTTGTACAGGCTCGTATAATGCATCTACGTTGTATTCTGACTTCAGACGCGCAACAACGACGTCAAACTGCAGCACACCAACTGCTCCAACGATCAAATCGTTGTTAATCAGAGGCCTAAACACCTGTACTGCACCTTCTTCCGAAAGTTGCACCAGGCCTTTTAATAATTGCTTTTGCTTAAGTGGATCACGTAAGCGAATGCGGCGGAACAATTCAGGTGCGAAGTTAGGAATACCCGTGAACTTCAACGTTTCACCTTGCGTAAACGTATCACCAATTTGAATCGTGCCGTGGTTATGTAAACCAATGATATCACCAGCAAATGCCTCTTCAGCACGCTCACGATCACCCGCCATGAACGTTACCGCATCTGAAATATTCACTGTTTTACCAATACGCACATGGTTCATTTTCATACCTTGCGTGTATTTACCAGAAACAATTCGCATAAACGCTACACGGTCGCGGTGTTTCGGGTCCATGTTTGCCTGGATTTTGAAAACGAAACCAGAGAACTTTTCTTCTGTCGCCTCTACAGCGCGGTCTTCTGATTTTCGTGGTTGTGGTGAAGGAGCCCAATCGGTTAAGCCGTCTAGCATGTGATCAACACCAAAGTTACCTAGTGCGGTACCGAAGAATACTGGCGTTAACTTACCTTCTAAAAACAATTCTTTGTCAAACTCATGCGACGCACCAACTACAAGCTCAAGTTCTTCACGTAGTTGTTCTGCCAAATCACTGCCAACCGCGCTATCCAATTCAGGGTTATCAATCCCTTTGATAATGCGTTTTTCTTGAATGGTATGGCCCTGACCCGTTTGATACAAAATCGTCTCATCGCGGTGAATATGATAAACACCTTTAAACTCTTTACCACAACCAATCGGCCAACTCACTGGCGCACACATGATATTCAACTCGGTTTCTACTTCATCAAGTAGCTCCATTGGATCCCGAATATCACGGTCAAGTTTGTTCATAAAGGTGACGATTGGCGTATCTCGTAAACGTGTAACTTCCATCAATTTACGGGTACGATCTTCAACACCTTTGGCCGCATCTATGACCATTAAACAAGAGTCAACCGCAGTCAGCGTGCGATACGTGTCTTCAGAGAAGTCTTCGTGTCCAGGCGTATCAAGAAGATTCACCAACGCTTCATTATAAGGGAACTGCATCACCGACGTTGTTACGGAGATACCACGTTCTTTTTCCATTTCCATCCAGTCAGATTTAGCATGTTGGTTTGAACCACGGCCTTTTACTGTACCGGCTTTTTGTAACGCCTTTCCGAATAATAATACTTTTTCAGTAATCGTTGTTTTACCCGCATCCGGGTGCGAGATAATAGCAAACGTTCGTCTACGCGAAACTTCTTGCTGGAATGGTGAATTTGACATTAATTAATCTTCTTAACTATCGAGGACTCGAATGGCACTGACAAATTACAGTTCCCAGAAAACACCGTTTTCCATCGAGTCAAAAAGTTGAATGTGAATTGCGTTATTTTCGCCGATCTTGGCATATTTCTCAATCAACGGATTCACGGATAAGGATAAAAAACAATATATTTATGCATTTCGTGGTTTGACTTGTCCCTTGCCCGTTATCCGCTTATTATTTAGCAATAATGTTTTTGACATCGGACCGTCATTACCTCCATGAAAACCAGCAAGCTAAGCCTTAGACTTTTATGGTATATCACTCCTTTGGTGATCTTGCCTTTGCTGTTTCTTGGCGGGTTTACGCTGTCCAACGTGACGAATTCCACACAGCAGCAGGCGGAGCTGGTCGTCGGTCGGTTTGTTGAGCAACAACAACAAAAAATTCTCAACTACATCAACATCTACCAATCCACAACAAAGTTACTCAGTAGTTCACCCGTCTTGAACGACTTTATGGCATTGAGTGGTGCGGAGTCTGATGTCTATACCTCTAGACTCAGCGCACTTTTGGATGTCTTCGCAAGCTACAGTGAAGCCTATCCCGATATTGTTAGTATTGATTTACTCAGCCCTAACGGTGAGAGCATCGCCTATTATTCAAGTGAGTTGAGTGAGCTACCCAGCGAGTACCCTTTCTTCCAGCGCCTACAAAACAGCAATGTTCGCCAACAATATTTTATATCTCCCGCAGGAGAGCAAACCGCTAAATTGTATTTTGTACAACAGATTTACGGAATTGATTATCAACTCAAACGACCTCAACGTCAGGGATACGTGGTGTTGAAGGTCGATCCCAGTTTAATTTCCACGAGCATTCTTGAAGCGCCATTTGACCACACGTTAAACCTCATTTTTAACCAAGAAGGTCTGATTTTATTTAGCTCTGACGCTAACTTACGTGGTCTCTACTTGCAACATGATGAAATGGCAAGAATGCAAAAACAGTCAGAGCAAACGAAACTCGCCGCGGCGATGTTCCCAAGCATCGATGAAATGGAACGAATGATCTATTCCATTCAACTGGCCAACGGTTATTACTACATTTCAACTATTCCTAAATCTTTGCTCTACGAATCAGGCCGCATTATTAGTTTAATTACTGCGCTCATTATCATTTTCTCCGTTTTTGCTCTGCCATTCTTAATTTTTGTCGTTGTCCGTGGCCTGCTCCTATCGCCCATTGAATTACTAGGTGAGGCTAGTCATAAAGTCGGGGATGGTGATTTAGAAGTCTATTTGCCTGCGCACAATAAAGATGAAATTGGTATTTTGTTCACTGACTTTAACCACATGGTAGGGCAAATTCGGGATACTCAACTAGAGCTAAAAGGATTCAAAGAGCACCTTGAAGAAAAAGTCGAGACCCGCACTCGCGCGCTTGAGGAAATGAATCAGCAGCTTGCCCTTGCCATCACGCAAGCAGAACAAGCAAACCAATTAAAAAGCCGCTTCTTAGCAAACATGAGTCACGAGATACGTACCCCATTAACCGCCATTATGGGATTTACCGAGCAGCTTATTCAAAATCCGAGCTCGGCAAGCAATGAACAATATCTAGGAACAATTCTCAGAAATTCCAAACACTTGCTTGAATTAATCAATAACATTCTCGATTTATCAAAAATTGAAGCCGAAAAATTAGCGGTCGAAAAAACCAAGATGAACGCCGTCGCTTTAGTACGAGATATTGAGGCTATCGTCGCGCCAATGGCGAGTGAGAAACTGCTTACGTTTGAAATATTTTACGACCTACCTATTCCAAAATACTTATACAGTGACGTAACGCGTTTAAAACAGATCTTACTAAATATCACGAGTAATGCCGTTAAGTTTACTGAGATTGGTGGTATTACCTTTACGGTTAAATTTAACGAGATTACTGCGTGTTTTGAGTTCATCGTTAAAGACACAGGGATTGGTATGTCTAGTGCTGAAATCGAACGCGTATTCAAGCCCTTCGAGCAAGCAGACAGCACAACTACACGGCGCTTTGGCGGCACCGGTCTCGGCCTGTGTATCTCTAAAAACCTCGCACAATTGCTTGGTGGAGACGTATCGGTTTACAGCAAGCAAGGTGCAGGCAGCGAGTTTGTCGTCACCGTTGCAGGAAATTATGAAAACAAACCGTATGAATTACTCGCAAAAATTGAAGAAGAACAAGCACCGCTTGATGTTAACACTGAGCTTAGTGCGATGCAGCTTGATGCGAAGATTCTGCTTGCCGAAGACAATCCAGATAACCAAATGCTGGTGAAGCTTTTACTTGAAGCCTGGGGGCTGACCCCTGATATCGTAAACAATGGTGCCGAAGCCGTTGAAGCGGCATTGGTGAATGATTACCACTTAATCCTGATGGATATGCAAATGCCTGTAATGGGCGGCCTTGAGGCAACGCAGATGCTGCGCCATGCCGCGTATGATGGCCCAATCGTCGCCTTAACCGCGAATGTAATGAAGCAGGATATTGATACGTATCTCGCTGCGGGCTGTGATGCCACGCTCGCCAAACCAATAGACAAACGTTTGCTTGGTGAAGTGCTGGTAGAGTATCTGCAATTACAAGAAAACAACGAGAGCCGGTGGGATGCACTACTTCAAAGCGAGAAATTCAAACAGATCAGTGAGAATTATCGCAGCAAATTGCCCGAACAACTCGAGCTGTTGAATCAGTACTATCTTGAGCATGAGTGGGAATCTTTGCGCGCGCTCGCCCACAGTTTAAAAGGAAGTTCAGGGTGTTTTGGGTTTATGAACATTCATGAAGCTGCGGGACAACTCGAGCAATCGCTTAAAGAACGTAATGCGGAGAGATGGCATTACAACCATTTATTGCTTATTGAAGCGATAAAATACACGTTAAGTATGCCTGCAGAAAAGCTTAATTAACCTTTATCAATCAACGATTCTAATAACACTTATCTGTTCTAAACTTTGTTTTGTACATAGACAGGTCAATAAGGACGTTAAAGTAAGTTCAACTCCTTAAGTACGCGTTAGAGTCCAAACTCACCGAAAAACGACATCCCCATCAAAATTGCGTCTTCATTTCCATGTGCGGTCGGGTAATAGTTTTTACGGATCCCCATTTCGATAAAACCTGCTTGTTCATAAAGATGAATCGCATTTATATTCGACGCACGCACCTCTAAAAACACATTTTCAGCGTCACGTGCTGTACACGTGTCAATAAAATGAGTAAGGAGTTGTTTCGCAATACCACGACGCTGCCAAGTTGGGTGAACACATATATCCATGAGCGTATAGTCTGGCCCTGCTTGTTCTCCGACATAAAACGCAATTAACGTTTCGCCATCAAACACCGCTAAGTTGAAATAGCGACCACCAATACAAGACTTCATGGTATTTTGAGACCATGGGAATGAATGACACGCGAGTTCCACGTTCATTAGTGCATCTAAATAGGATTCATCAACCGACTTAAATTCATACATAAGCTTGTACTTGTTTCCAAAGGTGTTTTTTTTGTTCCGCGGTTAACACTTGGGCTGGCAATATGAGCTTATTTTCACTCACATGAATATCGTCACCAAGTTCAAGATCAAACGTCAACGCTTGACCGAAAACGAGCGTTAAATCGATAAACCATTGAAACTGTCTAAGCTGCTCAAGTGGTCCTACAGAAATGGACGGAACTGTCTGTAATTGTGTTTCTGTAACATACTTTCCTCTTGGTTGAAGCAATTCAAGGCCAAAAAGACTGTGCAGTGTTGAAGACATAGGTTTATTCAATCAGAAAATGACTAGGCGCTTACTATAAGGGGAAATATCTTGAAAATAAAGGAAGTGGCAGGGGCGGCAGGACTCGAACCCGCAACCATCGGTTTTGGAGACCGCTGTTCTACCAATTGGAACTACGCCCCTGCAATGTCGACGCATTATAATGAGCAAATCCAAAAGGTAAAGAAAAAAATCACGATTTAAATTCAACTGCTTCTTAAATAAACAATATAATGGGTTTTATGACCATTCCGAAACTTTCCTTCGCTTAGTCTCTTTAATAAATCAAGAGAAGGAGGCTTAAGAGGTCGACTATGTTCTACCACTAAAAAGAATACTGTCAATGTCGCCTAGGTTCTCTAGTGCACCAACGCCATCACTAAAAACACTATAATCAGCAGCAAAACGTAGACTTTTGCATAGATATAATCTGGAATTTCTTTGGCCCAAAGCGACGCAAGACGAATGCCAATGAATGATCCAAAAGCCTGTACCACTAAAGCTCGTAGATCAACGAATCCTACATACCCTCCCTCTAAAGTCTTGGCGTTTGGTGCCGCTAGGATATATGTCAGAGATCCACTAATAGCAATTGGCAACGATAACGGACTAGCCATTGCAGAAGCTTGCAGCATGCTAGCTCCACGACGACGCATTAGTGGCACCGTCATAACACTTCCCCCTACCCCCAATAAAGACGCTATAGCGCCAACTAGAGTACCAGTAATCGCAGTTACTAATCGCCCCATGGGGTCAATATCCCGACGCTCCAGAGACAAAAACCCAGGTCTTAAAACGATGTCAGCGATGGTGCATCCCAAATAGCCCACAAACATCCAACGCACCCACTTCCCGCTTAAGGATACAGCAGCCAACGCCCCACCTATTGCGCCAATCGAGATATAACCTACTTATGGCTGTACCATACCCCATTTCACTGAACGCATTCTGTGGTGTTGTAAAGTCGACATTGAAGCAGAAAATCTCATTAGAGTTGTAGAAGTCGCTACCGCAATATGCATTGCCGCGAGGCCCACACCAGAATTTTGAGCATGGGAGTAACTTAAAGATGCGTACATGAGAGGGACAACAACAAAACCCCCACCAAATCCAAATAGCGCACTAGTAATACCAGTCAAACAACCGCAAATCAGCAAAATGCCGTACACAACGTATCTCCTGAATTAAATTCAGCAGATACTATATTATGAAAAATAATGGCCCAGTCTCGTCGATTGGACAATAATAGGCGCATATCAGCCAAAATTGACCATCATGCTTAATATTCCACTAGTTGAAGTAGATCATGCGCCTCGTTCCGTTGTGGCTATCGGCACTGACTACCCCAGCGGAACCTTACTCGATTTCCACTCTCACCGTCGAGCTCAATTTCTTTATGGCATGTCAGGCCTTATGGAAGTTGACACCGAAGATGGTACATGGATGGTCCCACCCTATAACGGCGTTTGGTTACCCGCAGGCAAAATTCATCGAGTTCGGATGAATAACGTCAGTACTCGTAGCCTCTACATTGAGCCAAAAATGGTACCGCGTCCTTCCGTCAACTGTGAAGTATTGGTTGTCACACTACTTTTTCATCAACTCCTATTAGCCTCAGCAGGCATACCTGCGCTTTATGACGAAACAGGTCGCGATGGCGCTATCGCACAATTATTGCTCTTTGAACTGCAAAGTGCACAACCACTACCTTTGTTTGCCCCTTTGCCACGGCATGATAGTTTAGAAAAGTTGTGCCGAGATTTTCTTAGCCAACCCAATATTCGTGTTCAACCTGAAATTTGGGCGCAGCAACTGCATTGTAGCAATCGAACGTTCAGCCGATTGTTTCGTCAACAAACGGGTATGTCTTTTTCGACTTGGCGCCAGAAAGCCTGTTTAATGGCAGCAATACCAAAGTTGCTTTCTGATATTTCAGTTACCCAAACTGCACTGGAACTTGGCTACGATAGCCCAAGCGCGTTCTCTAGTATGTTTCAGAAGGTACTGGGACAGTCCCCTAAGGCTTTTCTGCTTTCATTAACCAGAAAATTTGGGGAAGACAGCAAAAATGCGTGAGACAAATTAAGTAATGTCGCATGAAAGAGGCATGACAGGGATACCGTGTTGCCTGATACTATCGACACACGACTCTTTTTTGCGAGCAGAAGCACTACAGGTAATACAGATAAAATCCGCCCAAGGTGTGAGCCCGCTATAGACAACTACTTACTACATCACAAAGCTCGCCCTGAACACTCAAGGCGAATTTATGTTCTATATCAGAGAGAGATTTTTACTCGCTGTATTCAATCTCTGCAATGGAGACTTGTGGGTTGTCAAAACTGAGTTTGTAGTAGCGGTATTTGGTACTGTTATTTACACTAAATGGCGCTGAGAATGAATCACAAGTCAGATTATCTTTTTGGTTTTCGGTAACAGTGCTAAGTAGATCCCAATTTGTACCGTCCTGACTAGCCAGAACTTTCCAAGTTGTCGGAATCCAGTTATCTGAAAAACAGTAGCCCTTTGCCATTTTGTATGATTTTAAAATCATCCCATTTTGACCAAAATCAGCCGTAAGCCAAGGTGCTTGGTCCGTTCTCGAAGAAAACCATACGTTTGCGGTATTGTTTCCAAAAACACCATCAATCGCTTTTTCTGGTCCATAGTTACCATCATAAATCGAGCTGCTGGTCATTTGTTGCGGTACAAACACAATTCCCGTTTCTGAACCTGGAATGTATTCCGTCAACTCAAAATCCCCTTTGCGGCCATCATGACCATACCATGTTCCAACATAAGAGCCATTGTTTTCCGATATGCCAACATAGTATGTGAGGAAATTTGACTCTGAAACCGTAAACTGAATACGATTAAAAACCCCATTGCCCGACTCTTGAGCAACAATGTAATGACCTGAAAGCAAGTTATCACCAGACTCCGATTTACCAATCAAGATGTCTGCTTGTTTCGAAACAAGAAACTTTGATTGACTATTTGATTCTGCCAATACTCCGTTAAGTATCATGTCTTGCTTTAATAAAAATGGATGCTCTTCAAGCTGTTGACTTGAACACAAAGATGAAAAGCTTAAAAGGATGACACTAGCGATTGATTTTTTCATTGTTACTCCTTGTTTTTATCTAAATCACCACCCCAACTTTAACCTTAAGGTGATAATAAATATAGTAATGATCGAACTATATAATTTTCTATTTCTTGCCTTGAGATAATAGTAAATACTACACTTTGTATAATAACTTCGGTTTGTTTAAGATGGATTAATCTTGCTCACAACCATAAGTTATTTACTTACAATTTTTGTAAAAACTCTATTTTTACTGCTGTTTGTCTGGAACAATTAAACAACAAGTTAGCTAGAAGCGTTATAATGTTATTGGATTCGCGCAAACGCAATGATACAGCTCAAATCGTTTAGCTAAACTTCCATATACAATAAAAAACCCGCTACAAAGCGGGTTTTCAACAAGACTGTCTAATACATCTCAGGCAATTAATGGAAAATTATTCCCACTCAATCGTCGCAGGTGGTTTACCAGAAATATCGTAAACAACGCGCGAGATACCATCAATTTCATTGATGATGCGATTTGATACGCGACCCAAGAAATCGTATGGAAGATGTGACCAACGTGCCGTCATGAAGTCGATAGTTTCAACACAACGTAGTGAAACTACCCAATCGTATTTACGTGCATCGCCCATTACACCTACCGATTTAACTGGTAAGAACACGGTAAATGCTTGTGATACTTTATGGTAGAGATCCGCATTGTGTAATTCTTCAATAAAGATAGCGTCTGCACGGCGCAGTAAATCGCAGTATTCTTTCTTGATTTCACCAAGTACACGCACACCAAGGCCTGGACCTGGGAATGGGTGACGGTACAGCATGTCGTAAGGAAGACCAAGCTCAAGACCAATCTTACGTACTTCGTCTTTAAACAGTTCGCGAAGTGGCTCAACTAGACCCAACTCCATGTCTTCAGGAAGACCACCTACGTTGTGGTGAGATTTGATTACGTGCGCTTTACCTGTCGCAGAGGCAGCAGACTCAATAACGTCAGGGTAAATAGTCCCCTGCGCTAACCATTTTGCGTTAACGCGTTTTGACGCTTCCTCATCGAATACTTCAATGAACGTATGGCCAATTGCCTTACGTTTTGCTTCTGGCTCGTCAATACCTTCTAGTGCATTTAGAAAACGCTCTTCTGCATCAACCTTAACAATGTTCAATCCAAATTTGTCGCCAAACATGTCCATAACTTGTTGACCTTCGTTTAAACGAAGCAAGCCATTGTCTACGAATACACACGTTAATTTATCACCAATCGCGCGATTGATTAGCATCGCAACCACTGACGAATCTACCCCGCCCGACAAGCCAAGGATCACTTCGTCATCACCGACCTTTTCTTTGATGCGAGCAATTGCGTCTTCGATGATTTGCGCTGGAGTCCATAGCTTTTCACAGCCACAGATATCAATCGCAAAACGCTCAAGTAAACGTAAACCTTGGTGAGTATGCGTTACTTCTGGGTGGAATTGTACACCATAGAAACGCTTTTCTTCCCAAGACATAGCAGCATGTGGACAGGTGTCCGTTTTAGCCGATGTTTGGAACGTTGATGGGATCTCAACCACTTTATCACCGTGGCTCATCCACACATCTAGAACACCCAGACCGTTTTCAACATGATCTTGAATGTCTTTAAACAGTGCGCAATCCGACACTTTTTCAACTTTCGCATAACCAAATTCTTTTTGGTTTGAGCTTTCCACACGACCGCCAAGTTGCATCGCCATTGTTTGCATGCCGTAGCAGATACCAAGCACAGGTACGCCTGCATTAAACACATACTCAGGTGCTCGTGGGCTGTTTGTTTCAGTCGTAGATTCTGGACCACCAGAAAGAATGATACCTTGCGGATTGAACTCGCGGATCTGTTCTTCAGTTACGTCCCATGCCCAAAGTTCACAGTACACACCGATTTCACGGATACGGCGGGCGATAAGTTGCGTGTATTGCGAACCGAAATCCAAAATAAGGATACGGGAATCATGAATGTCTTTGCTCATTGATAGTCTCGTGATTAAAAATCGAAAACTAAGTAAAACAGTGGCTGTTTTACGGAATAATTAATTAGGGCCAGCCGAAGCTAGCCCTATTCACCTTAACCTAGACGGTAGTTTGGTGCTTCTTTCGTGATTTGTACGTCATGAACGTGAGATTCCCCCATGCCCGCAGACGTCACTCGCACAAACTGAGGCTTCACATTCAGTTCCGCAATTGTTGCGCAACCGGTTAAACCCATCGCACTACGGATACCGCCCATTTGTTGGTGCACGATTGTTGAAATTGGGCCCTTGTAAGCCACACGGCCTTCGATGCCTTCTGGAACCAATTTTTCGGCTTGTTTTGACGTTTGGAAGTAACGGTCAGATGAACCTTCTTTTTGATTCATCGCACCAAGTGATCCCATACCACGGTATGACTTGTAGTAACGACCTTGGTACAGTTCAACTTCACCTGGCGACTCTTCAGTACCTGCGAACATTGAACCCACCATCACGCACGAAGCGCCAGCAACCAACGCTTTCACGATGTCACCAGAGAAACGAATACCACCATCAGCGATAACAGGAACGTCTAGATCTTTAAGCGCTCCAACCGCATCAGAAATCGCCGTAAGCTGCGGTACACCACAGCCTGTCACGATACGTGTTGTACAAATTGAACCTGGACCGATACCCACTTTAACTGCGTCAGCGCCTGCTTCAGCAAGTGCTTTCGCACCTTCTGCTGTTGCTACGTTACCCGCGACGATTTGGAGATTAGGGAATGCCGCACGAGTCTCTTTAACACGGTCGATAACACCTTGAGAATGACCATGTGACGTATCAATAAGGAGTATGTCGACACCCGCCTCGACTAATGCTGCAATACGCTCATCAGTACCAGGACCCACACCTACCGCCGCCCCAACACGCAAACGACCTTGCTCGTCTTTACACGCGTTTGGTTTGTCTTGTGCTTTTTGGTAATCCTTAACGGTTATCATGCCCTTCAGTGTAAACGCATCATCAACCACTAAGATTTTTTCGATACGGTGCTCATGCATCAGACCTAAAATTTCTTCACGAGACGCGCCTTCTTTGACCGTAACAAGACGTTCTTTCGACGTCATAACGGTTGCTACAGGTTGGTCTAGTTTAGTCTCGAAACGCATGTCACGGCTCGTCACAATCCCTTCTAGTTGGTTATTCGCACCAACTACTGGGAAACCTGAGAAACCTTTCTCATCTGCTAACGCCAGTGTTTCAGCGATAGTTAAAGAAGCAGGCACGGTTACAGGGAAAGAAACAATCCCCGCTTCGTACGTTTTTACTTTACGTACGTTGCGCGCTTGTTCTTCGATGGTCATATTTTTGTGGATAAAACCAATACCACCTTCTTGCGCTAAAGCAATTGCTAAACGTGCTTCAGTAACTGTGTCCATAGACGCAGAGACAAGAGGAATGTTTAGGTTGATTTTGCGAGTCAGGCGAGTGGCGAGGTTTGCCGTGTGAGGCAGCACAGTTGAATGAGCAGGTACTAAAAGTACGTCATCAAAGGTTAGAGCTTCTTTTGCAATTCTTAGCATGTTTGCGGCTTCTCTCAAGTAAGATTGAGTAATAGGAATTGCGTGCGAATTTTATCAGCGTAATTGAAATGAGTAAAGCATCATCGGCAAAAAAATGCTAAAGTACGACCACTGCGTTGTTCTATATTGGAATTTATTTTTGATGCAATCGGCTATTTCTTCTCCTCTTTACAGTGTTTCGAAATTAAACCGAGAGATCCGAGCGTTGCTCGAACGTGGGTTTACCAACATTCAGCTCACTGGCGAAATATCCAATTTCATCGCAGCGGCATCTGGCCATTGGTACTTTTCACTTAAAGATGACAAAGCACAAGTCAAAGCGGCAATGTGGCGCGGTAACAACCGCTACGCACGTTTTCGTCCTGACAATGGCGCGCAAGTGCTTGTCACCGCCAGAGTATCCGTATATGAACCGCGCGGTGAATATCAACTCATCGTCGAGCACATAGAGCCTGCTGGTGAAGGTTTACTCAAACAGCAATTTGAGGCTTTGAAAATGCGTCTCGCTGCGGAAGGGCTTTTTTCGGCTGCGCACAAACGTCCAATGCCAACACAAATACACCGCGTTGGAATAGTCACCTCAGCCACAGGTGCAGCGATTAAAGACATTCTCACCGTGCTAAAACGCAGAGCGCCACAGCTTGAAGTGGTTATTTATCCGTGTCTTGTGCAAGGTGGTGAAGCTCCCTCACAAATCGCGCAGAAAATTGCGCTTGCTAATGCGCGAAATGAGGTCGATGTGTTAATTGTAGGGCGCGGAGGCGGTTCTCTTGAAGATTTATGGAGTTTCAACGAAGAAGTCGTTGCTCGAGCCATTTTTGCAAGTCAACTCCCAATCATCAGTGCAGTTGGTCACGAAATTGATACCACGATTTCCGATTACGTGGCCGACCTTCGTGCACCAACACCATCGGCCGCGGCTGAACTAGTATGCCCTGATCAACATCAACTGCTTACGCGCTTGAATTCCCTCACGCAGGCACTCGTTCACGCATGGAAAGTACACCTGACTCAAAAGCGAGCTCACCTAACCTCACAGATCCACCAGCTTCAACTACTTCACCCTGAAAGGCAATTGCAACAGCAACAACAGCGTTTGGATGAGAGTTTGGCGCGTTTGCAGCGTGCCGCAGTTAGTGTAATAGCACATCATACTAAGCAGCTCGACAACCTGAGTTTTAGGCTTCATAAACAAGCGCCGAACTTGAAGCTTATTCAGTTTCAGCACCAGCACAACGCGCTCTCTGAACGACTAGAGCGTGCAATTGGGCAGCATTTAGATACGCACAACAAACGCTTGGCCATGTTAAGTGCACAATTAAACAGTGTTAGTCCGCTGCAAGTTCTGGCTCGTGGTTACAGCATTACAAAGCAAGATGAAATCGTGATAAAAAACGTGTCAGAGATCGATCACAGCAAACCTTTGGTCACCGATCTAGTGGATGGGCAAATTATCAGTCACATTGCATCTATTTCAACGAAATCGTAAGCACCCTACTCAAAACGTAAAATATTGCCAAATACCTGTGCTGTTTAATTGAATTTAATTCGTTCAGTAGCCGTACTTTGGCAAAATAAATCTCTGCAATTATTGTGTTTCTTGTGGTGTCTTTTGCCATTGAGTTGTGGCAAAAATAACCAGTTGTTCATCCGTAGAGCGGGAGGTCATGGCTTGAAATTTCTTCCACCACGGTGTTTCATGCAACTTGTCACTCAGTTCCCGCCACAGTTTAGAATCAAACTCGTCAGAATCTTTAGGCACGAAATGAATCTCGCACACACTAGTTTTACACCCTACTTGCTTGACTTCGACACGCTCTGAAAAACCAAATTGATAAATAAAATCTCTGACCTGCATTTCGGTTTCATCAGCAAAAACAGGATCTCGATTCTCTTGTATGAAGATGTTGCGAAGCTGTTCCGCCATCTCAGGCATTGTTGAATTGGCGTTGATCTCACTTTGCAAATTCGCCAGCTCAGCCAAAAGACGTGCGTTCTCTTTTTCTAGTCGAAACACCGTATCTTTCTCTGCTTCTCGCGCTTCATTCAGTTCTAGGATCGCGGCTTGATTTACTGGCTGAGCAACGATGCTCACGGCAGTCTTTGATTGCGCGCTTCGCTGGCGCACTGCCTCATGGGTCAGGGGTTCTGGAGTCTTCGTTTTTACAGGGGAAGCTTGTTCTGAGGAGGATTGATCGAACAATGTGTCACTAATCAATCCACGAGTAGAAAATCCGATTAGTATGCCAGCAAGGAGCAGCGCAATGTCTTTTATCTTCATCACATTCAATAAAAGGTGAACAATCTGCTCAAAGTAGCGGGTTTACTTTATCGATGCAACCGCCAATGCGGCTTCATCATCATTTTGCTCTTCTAGGAAGTTTTGGTCCATGCTTTCTGCCGGACAAACACACGCTTTACCAACGACTTTTGCAGGAATCCCCACAACAGTAGTGTGCTCAGGAACTGCTTTCAAGACAACAGAGCCAGCACCGACGCGAGCGCCTTCACCCACAATGATGTTACCCAACACTTTCGCACCTGCACCGATAAGCACGCCATCTCTGATTTTTGGATGGCGATCGCCCTGCTCGTTACCCGTCCCACCAAGCGTAACGCCCTGAAGGATAGAAACGTTATTTCCAATTACCGCGGTTTCACCAATGACTATACCAGTCGCATGGTCAAACATAATACCATGACCGACTTTACAAGCAGGATGGATGTCAACACCAAATACTTCGGAGGTACGGCTTTGGACAAAGCGAGCGAGTTCTTTTCGGTTTTGTCGCCATAAACAGTGAGCCAGTCGATGAGCTTGGATTGCATGGAAACCTTTCAAATTTAATAACACGTTGAGATAACTATCGGCAGCGGGGTCGCGATCTTTAACCGCTTTTATATCGTGAGCTACGTGCGTCAACATACGGTCACAATCTACGAAGGCTTGGTCGAATAATTCTCTGATTGTAAATGCAGATACAACGGCATCTGAAAGCTTATGTGCAACGATAAAGCTAAGTGCAGAACCCAAACATTCATGATTCAGCACACTAGAATATACGTGACTTGCAAGCAGCGGCTCTCGTGTTACTAAATCCGTTGCTTCTTCTCTTAGTTTTTGCCAAATCTCGTGACGCATGGTTCACCTCTTCAAAATACCCGTCGCATCAATATTGGGATAGTCTACCTAAATTCCAATCTGATGTGGCGATACACAATTGCACTTATCGTTATATATAATAACTTTTTAGCACAAACACGAACAAAAAAACCGCATTTCGCGTCAATTGCAAAATGCGGCTTAATTTAGTATCAATTTACCGTAGGTAAAACGTTACTTAAAGACATCCTCAACGTTCATCACTTCGATGTTTTTAGCCGGAATACCTAGAGGGTATTTCGCAATTTCAGAGTCTTCGGTCACTAACTCTGCTGGCTTTTCCGTATTGTACGTCATTGGCGAGGTTTGTTCTTTGGCAAGACGAGCTTGCATGTCTTTCGCATCACCCGTGATGAACACATAGTGCATGTTTTCAGTTTGTAAGTTTTCACGGATCACTCGGTTTACGTCTTCAACGGTGAGACTCGCTAGTTGCTTACGAACATATTCAACGAAACTCTCTGTGTTGTAGAACTCACTATCAAGTGCATAGCCCAGTTGACGGTCTTGACTCGCAACAAGTTGTGGAACGAAATTCGTCAGGAAGTTACGTGTGGCCTCAAAATCGGATGAAGACATACCCTCTTTAATCAATTTATCCAACTCAAACAAAGCAACGCGAGACGCAAACTGCGCGTCGTTGTTTGAACGAAGTGGACGCAACCACACTTGGAAAATTTGTTCCGAGCGACCTAAATTTGCATCAGGTTTAGTTTGGAACATACCACGTGGGAAATACTCGATATACGCATAGTCACCATAGTTCATGCCTCGAACTTGGCGAATTCGTTGATACAGGAAACTATTTGAACTGCGGTGTTCACCAAAGTACGAACGCACAAGCCATAGCGCTGTCCAATCTTTACTTGAACGCACGGTATCAATTGGGAAACCAAATGAAACCGCGGTCGATTGAGCACTTTTCTCTACGATTGTTGCGTGTTTGCCCTTTAATGTAGGTGCATCTGGCACACTTAAGCGAGATTCATTGCCAAGCGGTAAGCGCGTTAAGTCCGTCAGCATTTTTGCTTTTACATCGCTATTCAGTGCCCCAGTGATCCCAAGGTTTAGTTTCGCTTGTGTAAGCTCTGCACGATAGAAAGCTTTAACGTCATCTAGCGTTAAGGCTTCTAAATCGGAAAGATCGCCTAAGTTGTATGAAGCGTAAGGATGACCTTGATAAAGTGCGCTATACAGCACTTCTTTACCTAGTTCTTCATCGTTTGATGCTTTCAAACCTGATTTGATGTTATCAATCAGCTCCTTCTTCAAACGATTGAAATCATCTTCTCTGAAGCCAGGATTAAGAAGTTGTTCAGAGACCAGCGCGTACCATTTGTCCGCGTTATCTTTGTGCACTCGTCCACGAAATGACAGCATTTCTTTATCGATTTGATATGAAAAACTACCCGCGATCGGATACAACGCCTTTTGAATTTCTTTGAATGATTTCGTTTGGCTTCCGCCTTTGGCAATCATTGCCGCCGTCAGTGCCGCTACCCCTTTCTTACCTTTAGGGTCGGCTGCAGCACCGGTGTAGAAAAGGAAGTTAACATCCACCAACGGTGATGCATTGCTCTTGTCTAGTACCTTGAAATGACGCTCGGTCGGCTTGCTTGCCTGCACAACTAAGTTTTCAAGCGACACTTCTTTATCAAAACCCGCGACCTTATCAAGAGCTGACATGGTCACGGTAGTACGGCTCGAATCAACGAAATATTCGTTTGCAATACGACGAATATCTTCTGCGGTTACCGCATCTGAGCTCGCGTACAGTTCGTTAATCACTTCTGGATTACGTTCAAAATGCATGTAGCTTGCAAGTACATCAGCAATCGCCTGAGAAGAATCAAGACCATTGATAAAGCTGTATTTCAAATTTGATTTAAGCGCAGCAAGTTTTTCTTCTGAGACAAGTTCTGTACGAGCTTTAGCGTAAGTGCGATTAATCGCATCACGTGCTACCGCTAAGTCACTTTCTTTATCTACTTTGACAAAAACGTGTATTAAACCAGTGTCTTTAGTCTCAGGATTATAAGTAAACATCTGACTTGCGATCTGCTTTTCAACAACTAGCTCTTGGTACAATTCAGAATTTTCCGAAAAATACAGCTGAGAAATTAAATCCAAAGCAGAGCGGTCTTTTTTCGTTGGGATCCAAGGCGTACCTTTATAAGAGACCAACAGCCAATGTCCTGGAAGTCCATCATATTTCTCATGAACATAACGCGGCGCAGCTTGCTTAGGCTCTTTAGGAATATCGACTGAGTAATTGCCTTTTTTCCATGCTCCCCAATGTTTTTTCACCATTGCGATCGTTTCTTTCGGGTCAACATCACCCACGATAACTAGCGATACGTTTTCTGGTTTGTAGAAATGCTTGAAGAATTCTTGGCCGTAAGCCATTTGATCCGGCATCGCCTCAATGTCTTCAAAAAAGCCCATTGTCGTGTGTTTATAGGTATGTTTGTCGAAAGCTTCTTTTCTAACCGCACTTAACAGCTTACGGACAGGACTTGCATTATTTTTTAGGTATTCACCTTTTACCGTTAACGCTTCTGTCCTGAACTGTTCTTCTGAGTACGTTAAATCTTGGAAGATATCCGCTTGGATTTCGAGCACTTTATCCAAATGTTCTTTAGAAAAGTTAAGGTGGTAATTGGTGTAATCATTCGTTGTATAGGCACGATTATCGACGCCTGAATTCTTTAAAATATCTGAATAGACATCTTGTGGAAACTTCTTCGACCCTTTAAACATCATATGTTCAAAGAAATGCGCAAAACCGGTTTTACCCGCTTCGACTTCATTTCTAGAACCTACGGAAACAGGAATTTGTAGCGAGACTACGTCTGGATAGTCAGTTTTAACGACCATGACTCTAAGGCCATTATCTAACTCTTCCAACACATAATCTTGAGAGAAGACTTTATTGCTTGAGGCTGCAGCCACCATTTGGCTTGCATCATTATTCTTTGTTGTCGCACATCCGCTAAGCGCGAGTGCAACCGCCATACTTGTTGCTAATAATTTGAAATTCATAGAACTCAACTTTGTTATCATTGTCCCTTCATAGCACCCAATTTCCGCAAAACGTTCAAACAATTTGCGATGAATTGAATGCCATGCTCCTCGTTCTTCAACCTCACATTATGCCCCAAAATAGGAAACTTACCGAAAAAGCTGCGCTAAATTATGTAAACAATTGTTTTGATGTAAATCTCAATTCTCTCGAACACCTTCGCTTTAATTCACAAAGGAAAATAATAAAAAAAACCTCTCTGCCCCAATGACAAAAAATTCATTTAATTACAGCTAGATAAGGACATAGATGCAATAAAAGGTAAATTTATTATTTAATTTTGTTAATTTTTAATGAATAAAATATTGACTAAATTATTCTTCAATGGCACGTTAGTTCAAGAAGTAATCACTTCGTTAACCTATAAAAGGAAATTCACTATGTTGAAAATCAATAAGAAGAAAATGAAAGAATTGTCTAACTCAGTTAAGGCAATGCCAATCGAGCAAACCCCAGCAGTAGCAGGTGGCTGGGCTCCTACACAAGATGGCACAGGTAACATGACGTGCGTTGTTGAAACGTGTAAGAAAAAATAATTTTATTGTCGATTCTCCAAGTAGATAGCAACCTCTGAAAAATAAAAAGGAAATTCACCATGTTAAAAATCAATAAAAAGAAAATGAAAGAGCTTTCTAATTCAGTTAAAGCTATGCCAATTGAACAAACGCCTGCGGTGGCAGGTGGTTGGGCACCTACACAAGATGGTACAGGCAACATGACGTGCGTTGTTGAAACCTGCAAGAAAAAGTAATCGGTCCTTGTTAGCAAACTGAGCTTGTCTCAGTTTGCTTTTTCCTCATCCCCCATTTTTAACGTAATTTTCCATTCAATTTCTGTCCCAAGCTTTATGTGTCTTCAGCTTTAACCAATTGAAATCTCTTACTCTTCCCTCTTTATTGCGCAAATCAACATGAACAAAATTCATAATCATTGAAATTCTTTCACCAAAAAAATCTATCTAGACGTCTAAATGGCTGCTATATTACATCCTATAAGCAAGATTACGCTGGGAATGAGGAACATGGCGCTTTCACTCGAAGAGAAAATTTTAGACCCTAATCAGGGGGTCTACTTGATTGGTACCACACCACCAAAACACGGCACAGACGACGAGCAATTAAAAAGTATTGCTGAAAAACTGTTAGGTCGCCTGCATGAAATTGAATATGACGGTGTGGTGATTTATGACATTCAAGATGAAAGCAGCCGCACTGAGCTGCCACGTCCATTCCCTTTTAAGCAAACCGTTGACCCACGTAAATACAGTCAACTTTTGCGAGAAATTTCACATTTAGACGTCATAACTTATAAGAGTGTGGCACAGCGAGGTAAAGCGGAATTTAGTGAATGGCTAAACGAAACTAAGCGCGAATATGGCCTAAAAAACCTTGTATTAGTGGGGAGTCCATCGTCGCACGGAGACATAAAACTGTCTTTAAATGACGCATATCAAACGCTTGAGTCCCATGATGAGTCGTTCTTTTTAGGCGGTGTGACGATTGCTGAACGTCATGCAAACAAGCGTAATGAACACCAACGTCTCATTGAGAAAACGGCACAAGGTTGTGAGTTCTTTATTTCTCAAGCCGTTTACAACGCACAAGCGACGATTGATTTAATCACTAGCTATGCAAGAACCTGTCGCCAACAAGGGATTGAGCCAAAGCGTATCATTTTAACGTTTACACCTTGTGGTGGTGAAAAAACACTTACGTTTATGGAGTGGCTAGGCATTTCCGTTCCAGAGGCAACAAAATGGCGGATCTTAGATTCAAAGGAACCTCTAAGTGAATCCATCCGTATTTGTCGAGAAAACCTCGATTTAATCCTAAAAAGTTGCTCACATTTAGATGTACCGCTTGGTTTAAACATTGAAAGCTTAACCAACCGCAAAGAAGAAATTGACGCATCCATGAATCTTTATCGATTATTGAAAGCGACGATGGAGCTTTGCCTTGCTGAAAAGCAAATATCAGCCGTATCAGCTTAATCCCGAAAAATTCCTATATGCTTGCTAAAAGCCATGCAATTGCCAATGCATGGCTTTTTATCTTTTAGTACTTACTCCGAATAACGAGTTACTCCGAGCTTAACGACGCTTCTTCGCTCGCTGCCCAAGAATGCGTTTCTTATCTCTTGCTTTTCGAGCGCTCGTGGAATTCCGTTTGATACTCTTTGGCTCTCGTGTTAAATCCGGTTCAAACCCTGAAACCCATTGAGGTGTCAAACGCTCATCGAGCAGGACTTCTAACTCTTGTAGCATCCAGTCTTCATCTACGCTGACAAACGACAGTGCCAAGCCTTCTTTACCAGCACGCCCTGTTCGCCCGATACGATGAATGTAATCTTCTGCTACAAACGGGAGTTCCAAATTCATCACAACAGACAATTCAGGAATGTCTATCCCTCGGGCGGCAACATCGGTTGCAACCAATACGCGAATTTTCCCTTCTTTAAATTGCTCTAGGGCTTTGTTTCTGTGGCCTTGAGTTTTGTCGCCATGCAGTGCGGAAGCTTGCAACCCATCTAAATTAAACTCTTTTACGTACTCATCCACTAATTGTTTTGTTCGTGCAAAAACCAACACTTGACGCCAATTGTTTTTGCCAATTAAATACGCCGCCAATTTTTGCTTTTTCTCTTCATCAACGGCAAAAAACTGTTGTGTAATTGGCGTAGCAGCTTTATTGGTTCCTTCAACACTTACCCTTATCGGATTCTGTAGCAGTGTTTGCGCCAATTCTTCAATGGCTTTGTCTATCGTGGCGGAAAAGAGTAAAGATTGGCGACGAGCAGGTAACCGTCGTCGAATACGTTGAATTTCATCTTTGAACCCCATGTCTAACAGGCGATCCGCTTCGTCGAAAACAACGCTTTGGATATCGTCTAATTTTAGGGAGCCTTTAATTAGGTGATCCAATAATCGCCCAGGCGTCGCCACCACAATATCAACACCTTTTTCAAGCTTTTCACACTGAGGACCGATATTTGCTCCACCTTGTAACAGAACAAACTGAATTGACGTGTCCTCCGCTAATGCTTCACCATGCTTCATAATTTGCTGAGCTAATTCACGTGTCGGTGCAAGGACAAGGGCTCTTGGGATCCCAAGGTCCGAGTGCTTCATTATTTGGTTTAACACAGGCAATAAAAAGGCTGCCGTTTTCCCACTGCCCGTTTCAGCACTCGCAAGCAGATCGTTGCCAGTAAGTACGGCAGGAATTGCATCACGTTGAATTGGCGTCGGTGAAGTGAACCCCAGTTTAGTCAGGGTTTCCAACAGGATTGGATCAAGGCTCAAAGATTGGAAGGACATAGTGACTCGCTTTTAACAGTAAGTCTCTATTATACCAGCCCTTAACAGATTAGTAAGTGCTCATCCTGATGTAACATCAATTGGACGAGCACACCGTTGAACTCGGTTTAGCGAAGTGTCGTTTTACGATTGTTGTAGTACTCAATCAAAGAAGCGACTTCTTGTTCACAGTACGATTTAATGCCTGATACCAGCATGTGCTTTTCACCATGACCAACCACGACTCCATCACTAACGAGATCGAATCGAAGCACTATCTTGCCTCGTTTACCATCAAAGCTAAATTCATGCTTTCCAGGTTCCAAATCCACTGTTTTGATGTCGAGTTTTTCTAAAGAAATACTCATCGATTCATAGATAACCATAGGGCGAGCAGGATTAATCATCACATCCTGCTCAGCCATAAGTGGAATAATGACATGAGGGAAAGTCGTACCAGAGAATGCGACATAATTGCGGATCAGCGTTTCAACGAGTGTTTTACACAAACTCGACTCACCTTCACGCTCCACCACCAGCATGGTTTTTTCGCCACTAACGATTTTAATTTCACTACTTGCTTCAGGAAATTCAAGGCGTGATGTCTCATCAACCATTCCCGCAAAGCTGAATGTCATGGATTGGCTAACACCATAGTGTTCCAATACAAGTGAAAAGAGTAAATCTCCTGGAACACAAAACTTTTTTGCATCAATGTCATGCAAGGGATTGAAGTCATCTGCGATTTGCTTAGCAAAGGCACTGCCTTGTTCACGGCTAATGACAACGTAATTTTCATCGTGTTGGAAGAACGGCGTTAACATAATTCACTTCTATTTCCACATTAAAACCGGAGCATATTACCAGAAAACCGATAAATAGAGGTCGAATCTGTTAAAAGAACGTGTCATATTCGAATCATTAAGACTCATTTTAGATGCACAATGACAACAATAACAAACAAAGTCATCTGGATAACGGGTGCTTCAGGCGGTATTGGAGAAGCGCTTGCCATTCAATTCGCCGCGTTGGGGGCGAAAGTCGTGTTGAGTGCGAGACGCAAGGACGCACTGGAACTGGTTCGTTTAAAAATGAACAACGCAGATTCTCATCTTTGCCTTCCACTTGACATTACCGACACCGCCGCGTGTGAAACTGCGTTAACCACAATCCGGGCACAGTATGGACATATTGATTGGCTCATCAATAACGCAGGGCTCAGCCAACGAGCTCTGATTATCGATACTACGATTGAGACAGACCGTCGCTTGTTTGAAGTCGATTTCTTTGCCCAGCTTCAGCTCACGCGTATTGCGTTAGATACCCTTATTGCACAAAAGGGAAAAGTTGTCTTCGTGTCTAGCGTCGCCGGCCTCGTTGGGACGCAATATCGAGGCAGTTACAGCGCAGCGAAAGCCGCGCTTCACATGTGGGGAAATTCACTTCGCGCAGAACTTGGCGATACGGGACTCACGGTCGCCAACGTGTTCCCTGGCTTTGTAAAAACGGATGTTTCGATAAACGCGCTAACAGGGGATGGAAAGCCGCTAGGTGAAATGGACAATGCGCAAGCAAATGCCATGTCAGCACAGGAGTTCGCGCAAAAAACACTCGCGGCACTACTCAAAAACAAAAATTATATTGTCGTTGGTGGCTTCAAGGAGCGACTAGCCGCTTGGGTTTCACGTTTCTCACCCGAATTACTCTATAAAATGATCCGAAAGAGTAAAGTACGTTAATCTTTGCTTTGCAGATAGCTTTGGCGAGCTATCTGCATTTCGCCAATTTAAAGCCCTTTACTTCGTTCAAACTCACTTCTCCCGACAAAAACACCCACATTACGTGCGAATTCATGAATATAGATTACAGTTAATGGTGAACCATCCAGACAGGTAATCACAACAATGCAGTTAAGCAACTTATCAATGAAACAAAAGTTTTTACTGTTATCTAGTTTGATTTGCGCCATTTTTATCCTTTCTATGTGGGCAATAAAATTATCCAATGACCGAGTTGCCAATAATTTCAGCCACTTTTATAACGACAACTTTAGAGTATTACGCTTAAGTGCCGAAATAGAGCGTACGCAAGTCGAAATAACCTCTGAAATTAGAGGGTTGCAAGTCGTTTATCTACTAAAACTCAATGACCAAGCAGGTGAATTCATCGACCGAATCGACGATAAACTCGCACTGACACCTAAGCTTTTTAGTGAGCTCAAACGCTATTATCAGGGCGATATCAGCCAGATAAATCAAATGGATAGGTTACTGAGTAACTACCAAAAGGCCGCTGCACTTTTTAAGCAAGAAATGGAAAGCCAACCAGATAACAAAGCGCCCTACCCCGTGTTCAAGGCCTTTGTGGATGCCCTCACCGAGTTGAATCAGTTTTATTCCAAATTTACTGAGCTGAATGAACAAAGCGCGAATTTGGCAAAACAAGATAACGATGTTGCTATTTCTCAAGCCAACTGGCTGTTTTACTTGTCCGCCATTGTGGCAATTTGCTTATCTGTACTATTAAGCCACCTGATTGCCGCAAAGGTGAATCAAGGCTTGAGCAAGCTGCGCCAAAGTGCCAATGCGTTGGAAAACGGTGAACTCGATTGTTTATCCAGTGTTGAAGGCGAAGACGAAGTTGCTGCATTGAGCTCCGCGTTAGACGCAACCATCAAACATTTAAACAACACCTTACAAAGCATCAAACAATCTGCGGACATTGTTGGAGAAAATAGTCTGGCGCTAAAAAAGTCTAACAACGATATTCATCAAAGTGTCGTGGAGGTTTCCGACAACACCACACAAGCCGTTACTGCCATTGAAGAATTATCGGTGACGAGTCGTAGTATTGCTGTGAACACCTCAGAGACAGCTCACGCTAGCGACTCAATGATGAGTTTGGCACAGTCAGGTCTCAGCGCCTCCGAGCAAACAAAAGACGCGGTAGTGCAACTCTCTGAAACGCTGGCCAATGCCGCGAGTGTCGTCAATAAACTTCAAGCCGAGTCAAATCGCATCGAGACCATCCTCGATGTCATTCGTAATATTTCCGAGCAAACCAATCTCCTCGCGCTCAACGCTGCTATTGAAGCGGCTCGAGCAGGAGAGCAAGGGCGAGGCTTTGCCGTTGTCGCCGACGAAGTCAGAACGCTCGCTCAGCGCTCACATTCGTCAGTAAATGAAATAGAAACCATGCTTTCGCAATTAAAAACGGCAAGCGAAAATGCAGTAGGGATGATGAATGACAGCACTGAGGTAGCAGCAAATGCCGAGCAGAAAATGACGGAGAGCAATCAGCTGATTTCACAAATTATGAACACCATCCATCAAGTGAATGACCAAACCCAGCAAATTGCAACCGCTGCAGAAGAGCAAAGTGCTGTTGCGGGTGACATCAGCTCTAACATGCATGAAATTCAAACGCTTAGCGACCGAACCTCACAAATTGCCATCACGACAACGACGGCAAGCAACGAAGTCGCCGCACAAATTCAAGATGTGTTGAAAAAAGTCGCGTTTTTCAAGTTTCATCGAAAATAATCTCAAAAAACAAAGCCTCCCAAGGGAGGCTTTGTTTTTAGCGCGATTAAGTGCTTATGCTTTTGGGTAATCGCGATACGCTTTTTCGAGCGACTTAGCTTGTTTCTTTGACACACCAATGTGGTTAAGCGCCACACGCAAACGAGCACGTGATAGGTCAGAACCAAGAATTTCCATTGCATCAACGACAGATGTAGATGATGTTTTTCCCGTAATCGCGACGAAAATAGGCTCTAAGAAATCTTTAATCTTCAATTCATGGAATGTCGCAACCGCTTTTGCAATCGCAAAAATTTCCGTTTTGTTCCATGTACGTAGCGCTTCCAATTCCCAAATAAAGAATTGCAGTGATTGACGCACGACCTCTTCATCCACTTTACCTGCAGTCAAAAGTGCAGCATCATACTGTGGAATACCCGCAACAAAATGACCAGCCAAATCAACAAGATCCGCTAAAGTATTAATACGTGTTTTAGCTTCAGGCAAAACGCGATTGAATAACTCAGCATTAAATTTCCAATTGATAAAGCGAGCCATCAACTCTTCATTGCTCAAGTTTTCACGGATCCAAAGACCATTTAACCAATTAAGCTTATCAATATCGAAAATTGGGCCACCAAGCGAGACACGTTTCATGTCAAAGTTTTCAATCATATCTTGAAGCGAAAACTTTTCACGACCATCTGGCATTGACCAGCCCATGCGGCCTAAGTAGTTCAATAACGCTTCAGGTAAATAACCCATTTCTTTATAGTAATTGATTGAAGTTGGATTCTTGCGCTTAGACAGCTTCGATTTATCTGGGTTACGAAGTAGCGGTAAGTGCCCCAATTCAGGTGCTGTCCAACCTAAATCTTCATATAGTTTAAGTAATTTAGGTGCAGAGTTGATCCATTCTTCACCACGGAAGATATGACTAATTTGCATGTGATGATCGTCAACAACGTTTGCTAAGAAGTACGTTGGGAACCCATCTGCTTTTAAAAGCACTTGCATATCAACGTTTTCCCACGGGATTTCAATCTCGCCACGTAGGTAATCGTTAAACTTAAATGTCCCTTCTGCTGGGATTTTCATACGGATAACGTATGGCTTACCCGCTTTTAAATTCGCGTTGATTTCGTCTTCAGAAAGTAAAAGACCACGACCGTCGTACTTAGGCGTTAAACCTTCCGCCATTTGTGCTTCGCGCATCGCATCAAGTTCTTCCGATGTCGCAAAACAATAGAACGCTTTACCCGTTTCAACCAATTGCTGAGCATATTTTTGATATAGTTCTGTACGCTCTGATTGACGGTATGGACCAAATTCACCACCCACATCAGGACCGTGATCCCAATCCAGACCTAACCAACGCAGGCTGTCCATAATTGCTTGTTCAGACTCTTTAGTACTACGTACTTGGTCAGTATCTTCAATACGAACAACAAACTCCCCACCTTGCTGTTTTGCAAAGCAGTAGTTGAAAAGTGCAATGTATGCGGTACCTAAGTGCGGATCACCCGTTGGCGATGGCGCGACACGTGTGCGGATAGTCATGTTGAATCTCTTTTACTTAGTGTAATAAATGGAGGCGATCCTATCATAGCCGATAACGGTCTCAAATAGGTGTTGATAAGTTTGACGAGGGTATTTGACCATGGTGTTGCAAATCACTTAGAAAAGTTCGATATCACTGTCATCCAACTGACTTTCGGGCAAATTTAACGCCGTAAACGCAGTGACGCGATTCCGTCCTTGATGCTTTGATTCGTAAAGTGCCATGTCTGCTCGATTGACCAAGGAGGTTACTTGGCAAAAATCTCGTACTTCTACGAAGCCAAGACTAACGGTGACTCGCCCCACCTGAGGAAATCGGTGTGCACTCACTACTTCCCGCAATCGCTCTAACGCTTGCATTGCGGCGGTTTCGCTTACACATTGAAATAATGTGGCAAACTCCTCCCCGCCATAACGAAAAACATAGTCTTCTGCTCGAAAATTTTGTTTCAGTAACTGTGCAACCATGAGGATTACTTCGTCTCCGATGACATGCCCATAGTTGTCATTGACGGACTTAAAGTGATCAATGTCAATCATCGCTAGAAACCAAGTTCGCTCAGGCTGGCCTCCTCTGGGCTGGTTAAAGCCCGAGCCCGCCATAATTTGTACCACTTTTTGCTCGAAGGTCTGACGATTAAGCAATTCGGTTAAGGGATCAAGCCTCGCATGACGAAGCGTCGCAAGTTGATTGATGTACACAGACGAAAGATAGGCCAACACGACGAGTAGAGTATCTTCCAATTTACCCATAGAGCTGATGCATACGATACCAAACGTTTTCTCTTTGTGCCGAATTGGCAATACGATAAGCCCCTTCCGGGTGAAAAAAATTTGGTTCAGAGGCAGATTTGCTGCTCGTTCAAAATACGACTCGACGTCGAGCGAGTGAATAAGCTCATGGCCGTAAATAAACGAAGGTAAAAGATCTGCGACAAAAGTGCGATTTAGCCAGAGCCCAAATGTTCCACCATGAAGCGCTTTTTCTAAGATACATTGATATACGTCGTCCAGATCCGAGTCGTCGAGTTGTTCGGTTAAGGCAATAGCCCATTCATGACCACAACGTAACACTTTATCCATATTGACCTAAGAGGACCTGAGCAAAGCTTGCTCGCTAGCTCAGGTTAAGTACTTGACAATACTGTAAGCTTAGTTGAATTTTTGAGTTTTGTAGGCAATTTCAGTGTGTTCACCTTGGAGGACAACTAAGTCGTCACGGTGTAACACAACACTCGATGGTATGTACCCAAGCAAACTGTGTAATTCGCTCGAATGTGCACCTTTGATTAGCGCGAGTTCCTCATGATTAAAGCGACTTAACCCTTTGGCAAACACGGCGCCTTTTTCATCACACAATGACACTAATTCCCCTATTGAAAACTCGCCTTCAACTCGAGTAATCCCTTTTGCAAGTAAACTCGCACCTTTGTCTTTAAGTGCATGCACGGCACCATCATCACAAATGATTTTACCGCTGCTTTTCGGCCCTGCTAACAACCATTTTTTACGCCCATCAATCGGTGCTTTGAAGCAGACAAACGTTGTACTTGGCGCGTTGCCTGCGAGTGCATCAGTGATAATATTGGGCGCACTTCCTCTGGCAATGAGCACTTCCACACCGGCACGCGTGGCAATTTCTGCGGCTTGCAGTTTTGTCGCCATTCCGCCCGTACCCAATGAAGTACCACTGCCACCCGCCAATGATTTCAATTCGTCAGTGATATGGTGCACTTCATGAATAAAGGCTGCATCAGGATTGTTTCGAGGATCGGCTGTAAACAGGCCCGCCTGATCCGTAAGCAACATCAACTTGTCGGCATTGGCGAGAATCGCCACCATTGCCGACAAATTATCGTTATCACCGACTTTAATTTCTGCCGTCGCGACAGCGTCGTTTTCGTTGATAATCGGGATCACCTCAAACGCCAGCAGTTGAGTCAGAGTATCGCGCGCGGTTAGGTAACGACTGCGCTCTTCAACATCAGCACGAGTCAGCAACATCTGCGCGACAGTAATACCATATAAAGCAAATAAATTTTGCCACAAATGAATAAGTTGCCCTTGTCCAATGGCAGCCAGCATTTGCTTTTCAACTAAACTATTGCCACAAGGTCGATTAAGCGCCGCTCGTCCTGCTGCTACCGCCCCACTTGAGACAATAACCACTTGATGTCCTTGTTTTTTCAGTTGAGCACACTGCCTAACTAATTCCACCATTTGTGCGGTGTTAAGTGACGCTTGCCCTGCTGTTAACACACTAGTGCCCAGCTTGATTACAATAGTTTGTGACTTACCTTCCACGACTCATTCCCCAATTTTCGTGACGTTGCTTTAAACGTGTTGCAGTGCACAGAAGATAACGGCTTTTTATTGATCTAAACAAGTAAATTTTCTTCAATCTCATTCTATCGAATACCGTGCGCTGTGATACCATTCTCGCGTCTTGAATGGGAGTCTAAAAATGCCAGCAGGCTTGTGTCTTTTAATTGCTACTATGCTTTGGGGTAGCTCGTTTGTTGCCTTGAAATTTGCGATTGACTTGTACGATCCCCATGTGGTCATTTTCTTTCGCATGTTGACCACGCTTATCTTGTGCGTCGTCCTGTTCCGTTACACTAAACGCTTCACCTACCAGCCTGGCGATCTTAAATACCTCCTTGCTATGTCTTTGGCTGAGCCTTGCTTGTACTTTCTCTTTGAAGGGCACGCAATCGAATACACCTCCGCCTCACAAGCTGGAGTCATTGTGGCCTGCTTGCCGCTTATCGTCGCCTTGTTGGCGTATTTTTTACTTAAAGAGCGATTGAGTAAAAGCATCGTGAGCGGCTTTACCTTGTGCATTGGAGGCTCAATTGCACTGACATTACTGTCACCAAGCTCCGAACAAGCGCCCAACCCCTTGCTTGGCAACACATTGGAATTTTTAGCAATGATTTGCGCTGCATTTTATACGGTAAGCGTAAAACGCTTAGCCACGCGTTATTCGCCGCTCGCCCTTATTGGCGTTCAAGGGTTGAGCGGCAGTGTCTTTTTTGCCTGCTTTTTACCGTTTAGCGATTTACCCGATTTTTCAGCGCTAAACCAAGATGCAGTGTTGAGTATTTTGTACTTAGGCTCGGTTGTGACACTGGGTGCCTATGGGCTTTATAACTACGCAATAAGCCGTGTATCTGTTTTAACCGCAGCGGCTTACTCTAACCTCGTCCCAGTTTTTACTTTGCTGTTTTCGGCCGTCCTACTCGCAGAGCGTTTAAATTTTTGGCAATGGGCAGCGATTGCCTTAGTCTTCGCGGGTGTAGCCATTAGCCAACGTCATAAAGAAGTGCATTTACTAGAAGACACCCCTGCTGATTCTGAATTAACTGTAACGCAACCTTAAGGAATAGTGATGACTAAACATAACGGGAAAAAAGAACTATCTATGCTGCCTTTGCTGTTTGTGGTGATAGTGATGTGCGTTGGAGGTCATTTTATTCTTCAACCGAATTATCAAGACAGCCATTTTGCCGAGTATTTCCTTGCCGCGCTGCCTTTTCTTATGTTTGGCATTGTGGTGATTGCGATTCGAAAAGCAATAAAAGCGGAAAACAAAGAATAGGGGCAACCTCGTTGTCCTTATTCTTTGCCGTACCTAAATGCCGTTATAAAATATGATAACCAAACCAATCAGGGTTTAGGGTTTGTGATTCGCCGCTCGGGATTAAATGGATATGATATTCTGTGTCGAGTAAGTCAATCGAAAAGCAATCGTCGACTTCATGCAAATTGTCTTTGTGCTGATGCGACATACCCACTAACAATTGCGATTTAGCTTTTTCTTTTGCTTCATGTTCATTTGTGGCTGCGATTAGCGCAAATTCATGTTGCTCAGCCAAGCTTGTTGGAATGTAACCACCTAAATTGACAAAGTACAATTTCAATTCTGAACTATTGGCTTCTTTTTTTAATTCAACTGAATAGCCATCAACATGCTTTACTTCCACGTAGCTATCCATATGAACCGCATTTTTATCGCCAACCCATTGCGCTTTCAACTTGGCATAAGTTTGTTCAATCGTTTCGCCAATAACAAAGCGAACATCGTGCATTTCGATATGGCAACCAGCAACTCGGCCACCAAGATAAACCATAAATAACTTCATTCTATTCTCCCTAAATTCAGCATAAGTCTATCTCACACCTCTGGGCGATTACACGTTAATTTGATAGGGTGAGAAAAAATCAACAAGGACATCAACATGAAAAAATGGCTTATCGCTGGGTTGTCGCTGATTTGTACAAGCGCACTGGCCAATACAACGCTAATTCATAATATCTCTGGCTATACACCCACCCTAAAGGGAGCTACACACTCCTTTTCTGTACTTGTTGTACGAGATGGCAAAGTCGTTGCGACGGGCAACGACGACATGCTGAAACAATTTCCTGAGGCAACTCGTTATGATGGTAATGGAAAAACCCTATTACCCGGCCTGATCGATGCACATGGTCACATTATTGGTCTTGGTAATAACCTTGTGGAGCTTGACTTACGCGGCATGACGTCAATTGAGCAAATCGGAGAAAAACTGAAAGCGTACAGTGACCACTTTGATGGAGAATGGATAGTCGGCCGAGGCTGGGATCAAACGCTTTGGCCTTCCCAACAATTTGGCAGTGCAGCAGACTTAGACAAATACGTAGGTAACCGCCCCGTAATGCTCACTCGTGTGGATGGCCACGCAATTTGGGTCAACTCCAAAGCGATGCACATAGCGGGTATTGATGAAAAGACGACGGCACCAGAAGGTGGTGAAATCATTTACGCTGGCAACCACCAACCAAGCGGCGTATTTGTCGATAAAGCCGAGGAACTCGTTCGAAAACATGTACCCGCAGCATCGGAGCACGATGTGAAGCGAGCATTGAACAAAGCATCTGAACACTTACTTAGTCTTGGTATTACGTCTGCGCACGATGCGGGAATCGATTATACAACATGGCAAGTATATCAAGAACAAGCTAAAAACAAGGCAATCCCAATTCGCATTTACGCGATGTTAAGTGCGTCTGATCCAAAATTAGAGACCATGCTTAAAGCTGGCATCATCAAAGATCCGAACGACCACCTCTCTGTTCGTAGCGTGAAGATCTACGCTGATGGCGCATTAGGAAGTCGTGGAGCGGCACTTATCGATAGCTACAAAGACCGACCGGGCCATCATGGATTGATGTTGGAAACATACGATAAACTGCGTGAACTAATGAGACTGTCGTTTAAACATGGCTTCAGCGCAAACACCCACGCTATCGGTGATAAAGCAAACCGAGTAGTGCTGGATGCCTACGAGGCTGAATTCAAAAAAACAGGGGGTAAGTTGCTACGCAATAGAATAGAACATGCCCAAATTGTCACGCCAGAAGATATCCCAAGATTTAAAACGCTTGATATTATTCCTTCAATGCAACCGGTTCACGCTACTTCTGACATGCACATGGCAGAGAAAAGACTTACCGATAATCAATTAGCGGGCGGTTATGCATGGCAAACCTTTTTAAAACAAGGCAGTAAAATTGCTGCTGGGTCCGACTTTCCTGTTGAGCTGGCCGAACCGTTCCACGGACTTTACTCCGCGGTAACACGTCAAGATCCACATGGGCAACCGCAACAAGGCTGGCGAGCAGAGGAAGCGTTAAGCCGAGACCAAGCACTGCGCGCGTTTACTTTAGATGCTGCCTACGCTGCGTTTCAAGAACATAAACTGGGTAGTTTAGAAAAAGGCAAATGGGCAGATTTTATTTTAATTGATAAAGATTATTTCAATGTTCCTGCACTTGAAATTCGAGATATTCAGGTTGATGAAACGTGGGTAGCGGGACAGTTGGTGTATAAGCGAATGGGGCAAAAAGACGATAAATAAGCGGTAAAAAAATTGGCGAGCTATTGCTCGCCACATCAAATGCAACAACCGAGGTTAATCGATTGTTGGCTCTCTCTCAATGTGCAACTTGTACAAATGATAAATGTTTAAAATGGACAGTAACCCGTTTGTAATGGCAACAGGCAATGCTTCAATCGCCAGACCATAAATGGTAAAACAGATACAACCGACCAAATTAAACCATCTCAGCTTCACCACATCCGTCATAGTGAGCGAGATAACCAAAAAAGCGGAAGCAAAATAGCCTAAATATTCCCAACTCATTTGTTCTCTCCTCTCTCTTAGGTTAGCATAACCAATGGTGAGCTAAGATTAGCAAATAAAGAAGCCAACTCACCAGAAACCCAAAAAACTAGGTACAACCCTAACGTAAGCTCAAAACACGGGAAGCTGGGCCAAGCTTTTTTGGTAAACCAAAAAAACAGGAGTGAGTTAGCATGAAAACTATGTCGGCAAGGGCCCATACCCCCTGCCTCAGTAGTTGTCATACTAACTTCATTAGAACGTAATAAAATAGGACAATTGTCCGAAGAGCCGTCTAGATGTTCCAATATCATTTTTCAACCAATCTTGTCGATCAGTTATTGTCCTTCGCTGGCAATACTTATCATCACAGTAAAAAAGATGTGCTTATTCACCAAGATGAACCACTAACGAAGCTCATTTTGGTGCGCAGTGGGACCGTGTCATTTAGTTACGACGTGGGGAATGGTCGCCGTTTGCTGTTAGGCCAATTGGATTGTCAAAATACTTTGATTGGCGAAATTGAAGCGCTAAGCAATGACCCGTGCGTGTACACTGTTACCTGTTTAAGTGACGTACAATACAATTTAATTGAGCTCAAACATTGGCGCCAATTGCTGCTGGATAAACCTGAACTCAGTTTATACACAGCTCAAACGATTGCAGCGAAGTTCACCGAAAATCAAAAGGTGAACTTAGATAAATTATTGTTACCTTTGTCGTATAACATTGCTCGTGACTGCCTACTTCGAGCGGAAAACAATCATCCTACACTCTTACGCGCGTATCCTACCGTGAGTGCAGAAGCTGAACGATTTGCTACCACTGAGCGCGCCTATCGCCGGGTAGTGACTGAACTTGTCGATAAAGGCCTCATTGTTCGCTCGACTGATGGTTTAAAGCCTGTTGATATCGATAAACTTGCGGACTTTGTTGATAGCTTTATCTAATTTTGCGCTGGGATAAAAAAAGCCAACCTCTGGTTGGCTTTTTTTATTTCGAAACGAAATTACTTAACAAATAATTCTTTGATATTTGCCAAGTCAGATTTGCCATTGAGTAGCTCATCTTGTGTTAAACCAGAAAGTTCGTGTGGGAACACCAACCATTCATCGGACTCAATCACGTAATAATCCGGCTTCATCGGCACTTTCGTGTTTTTTGGCTTGTAATACGGGCAAGCTACACGAATATCCGTAGGCAGGTTAAGACGCATCAGTTCGCCTAATTTCTCTTTAAGCGCATAAATACTGCGACCCGAATCAAATACATCATCAACGATAAGTAATGAGTTATCTGCGTTCGCATTTTCGATGATGTAGTGCAAACCGTGAACTTTGATTTCTTTCGATTGCTTACCAATGCCATAATACGATGAAGTGCGCACAGCGATATGGTCCGTGTCGATACCTTTAAAATCGTAGAATTCTTGTACTGCGATACCAATTGGCGCACCGCCACGCCAGATACCAATAATGAAATCAGGGCGAAAGCCATCTTCATAAACTTGAGCCGCTAAACGAAATGAATTTTCAAGCAATTGCTGAGCGGTGATAAAAACCTTGTCTGACATGTACAAAAATCCCGTGGATGCATTTAACCGCAAAGTTTAGCAAAAACGTAATAAAAAATCAGCGCCCAGATCAACAAAGCGAATTATCAACGCGCAATCTGGCTTTTCGCTTTTTAATTTCACCCTACCGGTCTACTTATCGTTTCACATAAAAAAGCCCACGTTTTCGTGGGCTTTGCGTTTATTCGTCGTTCTGTTCAAGCGACTGATTTATTGAATCCAGTGGTTCTTCTACCACCGCTTCAACTGCAGGCGCCTGATATTCAATTTCAAACTCATCAACACGCTGAAGACCGCGAGGAAGTTTATTCCCTCGACGACCACGCTCACCGTAATAGTGTTCAAGATCGCTTGGCTTAAGCGTTAACTTTCGCTTACCAGCGTGCAGTGTCACGCATGCGCCATTTGGCACAACCGCTAAGACTTTCACGAATTCCTCACGCGCTTGTACTTTAGCACTTGGGATAGAAATAATTTTATTTCCTTTACCTTTGCCAAGTTTTGGCAAATCTCTCAGCGGGAACAATAACATTCTGCCTTCGCTTGAAATCGCCATACACAAATCAGTCGTGAGATCGTTAACTTCTATTGGTGCCATTAACAATGCACCATTTGGCACGGTTACAAGCGCTTTACCGTTCTTATTTTTCGACACCAAGTCTGTGAATTCAGAGATAAACCCGTAACCACCATCGGTAGCCATCAAATACAGTTGCTTATCTTCACCCATAATGACGTGTTCGAAGTTAGTCCCCGTGGCCAAATTAAATCGACCCGTCATCGGTTCACCCTGACTTCGAGCTGATGGAAGGCTATGTGCGTCCGTTGCAAACGCACGACCTGACGAATCAAGGAATACGGCGGGTTGATTGCTACGTCCGTGTGCTTGAGCTTTGAAACTATCGCCCGCACGGTAACTGAGCCCCTCAGCGTCAATATCGTGCCCTTTAGCAATGCGTGCCCAGCCTTTTTCGGACAAGACTACGGTCACTGCTTCCGTTGGCATCAATTCTTTTTCCGTGAGCGCTTTGGCTTCCGCACGTTCAACGACAGGCGAACGACGGTCATCGCCATACATCTCTGCCGCTTCTTGAATTTCTTTTTTCATTAACGTCGACATACGACGCTCAGAGCCTAACGTTTTCTCTAGATTGTCGCGCTCTTTCGCAAGCTCGTCTTGTTCACCTTTGATCTTGAACTCTTCAAGCTTGGCCAAGTGACGTAATTTAAGTTCTAGAATGGCTTCAGCTTGCTTATCGCTCAAGCCAAACCGCGACATCAACTCAACTTTTGGTTCATCGTATGTGCGAATGATCTCAATCACTTCATCAATGTTGAGATAAGCGATGAGTAAACCTTCTAAGATATGCAGGCGGTTTAATACTTTATCGAGACGATACTGCAAACGACGGCGCACTGTTTCACGACGGAAATCCAACCACTCGGATAAAATCGTGCGTAAGTCTTTAACTTGAGGACGACCATCAAGACCTATCATGTTTAAGTTGATGCGGTAACTTTTCTCAAGGTCCGTTGTCGCAAATAAATGCGCCATCAACGGTTCCACTTTTACTCGATTCGAGCGCGGCACAATAACGATACGAGTCGGGTTTTCATGATCGGATTCATCACGTAAGTCCGCAACCATCGGTAACTTTTTTGCGGTCATTTGCGCAGCAATTTGCTCAAGGACTTTTGCGCCTGAACATTGATGTGGTAACGCCGTAATGACTATTTCACCTTGCTCTTCGGTGAAAACCGCACGCATTTTGATTGAACCACGGCCAGACGTGTAAATTTTTTCAATTTCACTACGTGGAGTAATAATCTCAGCTTCTGTCGGATAATCAGGCGCTTGTACCAAACCAAGTAACTCTTGAAGTTCAGTTTTTGGGTTGTCCAACAGCAAACAACACGCACTGGCCACTTCACGGACGTTATGTGGTGGAATATCCGTAGCCATACCAACCGCAATGCCCGTAACCCCATTGAGTAGAATATGCGGCAAACGCGCTGGCAATACTTTTGGTTCATCCATCGTACCGTCGAAGTTAGGTGTCCAGTCCACCGTACCTTGACCTAATTCTTTGAGAAGCACTTCCGAGAATTTAGATAAACGCGCTTCGGTATAACGCATTGCAGCAAAAGATTTCGGATCATCCGCTGCACCCCAGTTACCTTGTCCATCCACCAGTGGATAGCGATAACTGAATGGCTGAGCCATAAGCACCATCGCCTCGTAACATGCACTGTCACCGTGAGGGTGATATTTACCTAATACGTCACCGACTGTCCGCGCGGATTTTTTGTACTTCGCGCTCGCGGATAATCCCAGCTCACTCATCGCGTAAACGATACGACGTTGCACAGGTTTTAAACCATCGCCAATGTGTGGCAAAGCACGATCCATGATGACGTACATGGAATAATTTAAATAGGCGTCTTCAGTAAAACGCCCCATACTTTGCTGCTCAATGCCCTGCAAAGACAGGGTTTCTAAATCACTCATTTAACACCCTATTTCTTGTTATAACTGATGCGATAAATAGCATCAGCAAAGTCATCCGACACCAATAAACTGCCATCTTCAAGTTCGGCAAACGCGACTGGACGACCGTAGGTTTGTTCGTCTTTCATAAAGCCTGTAATAAAGGGCTCATATCCCGTAATTTGGCCATCCTTAACCGTCGCAAGCATCACTCTATAGCCGGATTTTTTACTACGATTCCATGAACCATGTTCCGCGACAAACAATTTATTCTTCATTTGTTGAGGGAATTGTTTGCCACGATAGAAATGAATGCCTAACGGCGCGACATGAGCGCCCAACGCTAGTTTCGGTGCAACAAACTCTGAGGCTTTACGGCCCGCATTAAATTCAGGATCGGGGATCCCACCGGCATGAAAATACGGGAAACCGAAATGGTCGCCAATGTCATTTAAACGATTAATTTCGCAAGGTGGAATATCGTCACCCATCATGTCGCGGCCATTGTCCGAAAACCAAAAGCCTTGTGTTTCTGGATGAAAATCAAATCCGACTGAGTTACGCACCCCTTTCGCCCACGTTTTTAGTGTTTTCGTTTCGAGGTTTAATGCAACAATCTCACCAAACGGCGCCTCTTCTTTACATACATTACAAGGCGCACCTATCGGAATAATCAGTTCACCTTCGGGTGAAAAACGGATGAACTTCCAACCGTGATGACGTTTGTCTGGTAATTTGTCGTAGAACACGTCATAACTTGGTGAGTTCAAGTTCTTATCAATTTGCTTAAAACGCAGGATTTTGTCTACCGCTGCAACGTACAAGTCACCGTCTTTAAGCGCAAGACCTGATGGCATTGTTAAACCTTCAGCAAGCAAAATGGTTTTGTCGGCAACACCGTCTTTATTAAAGTCAATCAACGCGTGTACTTTACCTGCCTTGCGCGAACCGACGTACACAATACCTTGTTTTGATACGGCAATTTGACGCGCATTTTCGACATTGTCGGCGAACAAGGAAAGGCTATATCCACTTGGTACTTGTAAACGTGATAGATCCGGTTTCGCAAGCGCTGCCAAAGGTAGTAACAACGATAAAACAGCAACGGATTTTGTCATCAATGAGTTCATCCTGTTTACTCCGTTACCGCACGATCACCATGCTCTTCTAGCCATTGTTTGCGGTCGCCCGAACGTTTTTTGGCCAGTAACATGTCCATCACTTCAAGTGTTTGTTCTTCTTCGTCCAATGTTAGCTGCACAAGTCGACGCGTATTAGGGTCCATTGTCGTTTCACGCAGTTGCAGCGGGTTCATCTCACCCAAACCTTTAAAGCGTTGAACGTTGACTTTGCCCCGCTTTTTCTCTGCTTCAATTCTATCAAGGATGCCTTTCTTCTCATCCTCATCGAGCGCGTAGTAAACTTCTTTACCCACGTCAATTCGATACAGAGGAGGCATCGCAACAAAAACATGGCCTTGTTTTACGAGTACAGGGAAATGCTTAACGAACAATGCGCACAATAGCGTAGCAATATGCAGACCATCCGAGTCCGCATCCGCGAGGATACACACTTTTCCGTAGCGAAGGCCGCTTAAGTCTTCAGAATCGGGATCAATTCCTAAAGCAACAGAGATATCATGCACTTCTTGAGACGCTAATATTTGGCCTGACTCTACTTCCCAGGTATTTAGAATTTTACCTCTAAGCGGCATAATTGCTTGAAACTCACGGTCTCTTGCTTGCTTTGCCGAGCCACCTGCAGAGTCCCCTTCCACAAGGAAAATTTCCGCACGCTCCGTTTCGCTACCCGAACAATCCGTCAGTTTACCCGGCAATGCTGGGCCAGAAGTGACTTTTTTACGCACCACCTTTTTGGCTGCACGTAACCGTTTTTGCGCATTGTTGATACACAGTTCAGCAATTAATTCCGCAGTATCTGTGTGTTCGTTAAGCCAAAGACTAAACGCGTCTTTTACGATGCCAGAAACAAACGCTGCGCACGAACGTGAACTGAGCTTTTCTTTCGTTTGACCCGCAAATTGAGGGTCTTGCATCTTCACCGACAATACATAGCTGCATTTATCCCAAATGTCCTCTGGGGTGAGCTTTACGCCCCTTGGCAACAAATTTCGGAACTCACAGAATTCACGCATAGCCTCAAGCAAACCTTGACGCAATCCATTGACGTGCGTACCGCCTTGCGCGGTTGGGATTAAGTTTACGTAGCTCTCTTGCAGTGACTCGCCGCCTTCAGGCAACCAAAGTAACGCCCAATCAACGCCTTCCGTTGAACCGGAGAAACTTCCTGTAAATGGATTATCTGGCAACGTTTCAAAGCCTGAAACACTGTCTTTTAAGTAATCTTGCAGTCCGGCTTCGTAGAACCATTCTTGCGTTTCTTTCGTCTGTTTGTTCACGAAACGTATGCGCAGGCCCGGACATAAAACGGCTTTCGCTTTTAACAGGTGATTTAGCTTAGAAAGCGAGAAGTTAGCGGAATCAAAATAGCTGGCGTCCGGCCAAAAGTGTACACTTGTACCCGTATTGCGCTTTCCAACGGTGCCTGTGACTTCCAAGTCTTGAACTTTGTCGCCATGTTCAAACGCCATTTCGTACACTTGTCCATCGCGACGCACACTAATTTCAACACGAGTTGAAAGCGCGTTCACCACAGAGATCCCTACCCCGTGTAGACCGCCTGAGAACTGATAATTTTTGTTGGAAAATTTACCGCCCGCATGCAGTTTTGTCAGGATAAGTTCAACACCTGGGATCCCTTCTTCTGGATGAATGTCCACCGGCATCCCACGACCATCATCAATCACTTCAAGTGAGTTATCTTCGTGAAGAATCACGTCAATTTTCGTTGCGTGTCCTGCAAGCGCCTCATCGACACTGTTATCGATAACTTCTTGGCCTAGATGGTTTGGTCTTGTCGTGTCCGTGTACATACCCGGGCGACGTTTGACGGGTTCTAGTCCGTTTAATACTTCTATCGCTTCCGCGTTGTAATTTTGCTGACTCATAAGCGCTTTCTTGTTGTTTAAGTCGATTTGTTTTACGTGATTTTTAAAAAATTAACAATAGCGGGCAAATACCGCGCTAAGCCTTGAAAACTATGATCACCTTCGAAATCAACGTACTGCTTCGTACTTTGATAATAACGGACTGCATCCATATAGGGCAAAACTTCATCGCCCATTTGTTGCAGTAACAGCAATCTTTCAGGGTAAGGCAATTGCGGCAAGTATAACGTATCAAGTGCCGCAACATGTGATTCATCTAACTGATAATGACAGTCCTGATAAGGATTGTATTGAGGCCCAAGAAACTCTGCAAGTAATCTTGCGGGTCTCACTGCAGGATTGATTACCACAGCATCAATTTGGTGTGTTTGCGATAAATAGGTCGCATAAAAGCCTCCAAGTGAACTTCCAATGAGCTTCGTCTCACTTGTCAGCATGGCTTCAAGTTGTGCAATCGCAACCCTCGGGTCGTAGTGCAACCTTGGGATAGCATATTCTACATCAAAGTCGCGAAGCCACTCACGCAAAGCCACCGCCTTTGCAGAGTGTTCTGAACTATTAAAACCGTGTACATAGAGTATTTTCAAACCCATTTGACCCACGTGGCAAACTTGTCATCTGTTAACGCCAACAATCGATATGCTGGACCAAGGTTTTGCTGTTGCCATGTAGAGCTGTGACGACTGAACTGAATAGAGGTTGCTGGTGTGGCATAAACAGGCAGAGCTCGATACGAGAGAAAGTAATCATTGTGGACATGCCCATGCACTACAGCATTGACTCGATTGCTTTCGGCGCAAAGGTTTAAAAGTGCCGGCCCATTTTCCAAAATGTGTTTGTCTAAATACCCCTGAATAGGCATTGGGTGATGATGACAAATTACGGTCGATGTGCCGTCAAAGGCCTCTATCATGGTTTTAAGTTCTAGCAAATGAGTTTGCTTACACCAACCTGCAGGTGTTGAACCTTTGCTGTTCGCCAGCAGAACTTGTTGCGTTTGTGTTTGAATCACCTTGGCCGCATGAATTTGACCCACACTAATTTCCTGCAGGTATTCAATGTCATCGTGATTGCCAGGTACCCACAGCACCGGACAGGTCAAATTTGATTGGTGGATCAGTTCAGCGAACAGACGGTAGGATTCAAACGTGTGATCTTGCGTTAAATCGCCACCGAACACAACAGCATCGATGTCTTCAAGACTCAAGCGCGCTAAGACCTGCGAAAAATGATGTGCCGTATCAACTTCAAAATAACGGCCCTTGGTTGTCGCAAAGAGATGTGCGTCCGTTATGTGCGCAATAGCAACATGTGGTTTATCTATGCGCAGAACCTCGTTAAACCAAGTCATTGTTCACTTCCCAGTGAAAATTACTGCGTCCGTTTTCAACACACGCTGTGAGCCAATCACCTAGAAATGCATTGACTTGGTATTTCTCATCTTTTTGGTGCATATCCGGATTCGGATAACCATATGACGGTTTCACTCTTTGATGATAGTTGGGGTACACAACTTCCGCGACGCGTGCGTCATGATAAAGTCGTACATGCATCCCCCACAGAGGAAGGTCTTTAATCAGCGAATGGCTTTGAGCGATTTCGACATCTGTGGTGTATTTCGCACAGTGCGTGATTTCAAGGCGGTATTCGTTCCCAGCGATTCGAATGGTTTTTTGCTCACCTTTTACCTCTTCAGGTAACAGTCGCAATAAACGCAGGTAATTACGTTCACACAAAGTAATGTACTTCGGTAAAGACTGAACATAATCACGCGCCGAAACGATACTCACTTCTTCACTCCTATTGCCATTTGTCGAGCAGTTCTTTTTTATGCAAGGCTAACCATTGTAGACTAATCACCGTCGCAGCGTTATCTATTTCCTCACTATTCAATCGCGCCATTGCTTCATCAAATGAGATCACATGCGTTTTAATATCCTCTCCTTCGCTTGGCAATCCGTACACTCCACCGGCATGTGTCAAATCAGCTTTAGCAACATACAAATACAAACGTTCCGTTGTACCACCAGGGCTTGATAAGTACGACGTCATGTAATGCAACTCATCAAGCTCTAGGCCTGCTTCTTCCTTGGCTTCTTTACGCGCAACCCCTTCGTAGTCATCGCTTCCCTCGGCCATACCAGCTATACATTCGAGCAACCAAGGTGAGTCCTTTGAGACCATTGCGCCAATCCGAATTTGCTCAATCAACAACACCGAATCGGTTTGCGGATCGTAAGGCAATACCGCAACAGCGTGCCCTCTTTCTAAAATCTCACGGCGGATAGTCTCTGACATGCCTCCGTCGAACAAAGCATGTTTAAAATAATACGCATCGATTTTAAAAAAGCCGTTAAAAACCCGCTCTGTTTCTAATATTTGTACATGCTCATTGGCAAATTCATTAATTGTCGATTTAGTCATTTTTTGCTCTTTGAATAACGAAATTCGCCCCAATATTGGTTATTTGTCGTTTATTTCGTGCTAATTATATTCTGTTACACTTGTTCGAAATGATTTACGTTATTTTTTTTCGTTATCTTAAAAAAACAGGTTAACATGGCTTTAGCTCAAAATTTGTCTAAGGACTGCATTCATAATGAAAAAAACCATCTTATCTCTATTGGTAGGTCTTGGCTGCGCACTTAGCGCGAACGTAGCATACGCAGAAGACTTACTACAAGTATACGATATCGCAACGCAAAATGATCCTGCGGTGAATCGTGCAAAAGCACAAGCAGATGCTCAAGCATCAGCTAAAGATATTGCATTCGGTGCTCTACTACCGCAAGTGGCGGCAAGTATCGGCTATAAACAATCTGATTTTACTGGCGCTCCTAACTCCCAAAATGACCAGACTGGTTACATTAAGGGTGATGGTTTTGAAGATACCTTTTCGCGCGGTATCGTGCTGACACAATCAATTTTTAATCTTGCAACTTGGGACCAACTTGGTATTGCAGAGAAACAAGCAATGCAAGCGGTCACGTCTTATGAGCAAGCAAAACAAGATCTAATCGTTCGTATTGCTGACGGCTACTTTGCGGTATTACGCTCGTTAGACAATCTTGAGTTCGTAAAAGCTGAAAAGCGTGCAATTGAACGTCAACTTGAGCAAACAAAACAACGCTACAAAGTTGGTTTAACTGCTATTACTGACGTTCATGAAGCTCAAGCTCAATTTGACCGAGCTGTGGCAAATGAAATTGTTGCAGAGAATAACGTTGAAACAGCACGTGAAACTCTACGCACAATTACTGGCAAGTACCATGCGCAACTTGATGCGTTGAATACTGAAAAGTTCTCAACGGTAAAACCAGCAAAGAAAGTAGACGCGTTTATCGAAACAGCAAAAGCACAAAACTTGTCACTACAAGTAGCGAAAGCCAATGTTGAAATCGCTAAAGACCGTATCGACAACGCACAGGCTGGACACTACCCAACACTAGATTTAGAAGCGCGTTACGGTGATTCACTTGCTGATTCGGATGGTCGTGTAAATGCTCCTCGCGGTGACCAAACCTCTATTGGTTTGTCACTAAATGTGCCTATTTACTCGGGTGGTCGTGTTGAATCATCCACTGATCAAGCTCGTGCTCTCTTTGTTGCTGCAAGCCAAGATTTAGAGTCGAGCCTACGCAATGTAACTCGCTCAGTGATTACGTCTTACAACCAAGTGAATGCAAACGTTGCGACGTATCGCGCACTTGAGCAAGCCGTTATTTCCGCAGAAAGCGCATTGAAAGCAACGGAAACCGGCTTTGAAGTAGGTACTCGTACTATTGTTGACGTATTAATCAGTACGCAGAATTTATATAACGCTAAACGTAACTTGGCTGACATCCGTTACCAATACGTCATGTCATCGCTACAACTAAAACAAGCTGAAGGCACATTGTCTCGCGCGGATCTAGAAGCGATAAACCAAGGCCTTAAATAAACATCTCTTAAGGTAAGCGTAAAAGCCAAGTAGCGAGAGTTGCTTGGCTTTTGTTTTTTTTGCTCTAAATCGTTAAACTAGCGCGGATGTTTTCATAATGAGAAGCGGTAGTGGTCACTAAACCCCCTTTTAAATTGTCCTATCTTGCCCCCAAATATTGGTTAACTTGGGTCGGTGTATTCATGCTATACACTTTGTCTTGGCTACCACAACGTGTGCAATTTTTTCTCGGCAAGTTACTTGGCAAACTCGTCTACCGTTTAATGAAAAAGCGTCGTCATATCGCTGAAGTAAATGTAAAACTCTGTTTTCCTGAGTTAAATGCGGAACAACAGACCATCATGGTCAAAAAGAACTTAGAGCACACCGGTATCGCCACCTTCGAAACAGGTATGGCTTGGTGGTGGCCAACTTGGCGCATTAAGAGAACGCTTGGGTCGATTACGGGACTTGAACACCTTGAAAACGCAGCTCGCAAAGGAAAAGGTGTATTGTTACTTGTCCCGCATATGTTACATTTAGAAATGACGGGAAGAGTGCTTGGGCTCGAAAAGCAAGGTATTGGTTTTTACCGCCCTCACAATAATCCGTTAATGGAGTTTTTCATGACGCGTGGGCGTCTACGTTCCAATGAGTTTTTGATTGGTAAGCGTGATGTAAAAGGACTCTTAAAAGCGTTAAAAGATGGAAAGCTATGCTATTACCTGCCCGATCAAGACTATGGACGAAACCGTAGTGAATTCGTTCCTTTCTTTGCAGTAAAAGAAACTGCAACGACCACAGGAACGTTACTTTTTGCCAGCAGCAACAACTGCGAAACGTTAAGTTTGACCAGCTACCGCGATGCACAAGGCAAATATCACTTGAACGTACTACCTGCCCTTGAGGACTTTCCGAGCGAATCGCCAAAAGACGATGTGACGAGAGTAAATGAGCGCATGGAACAAGCCATTATCTTGGCGCCAGAGCAATACATGTGGGTACATCGTCGTTTTAAAACGAGACCCAATGAAACCGATCCGTCGTATTACTAATAGCGGATCAGAATGAAGTATAAAGACAATGACAAATAAAACTAAAAAACGATTATCTAATGCTTGGTTTTGGATTAAACACTTATCACTTGCTGGCATTTTGATATGGGCTGCCTATTACTTTTTATATGGTGCAATGCCGTCGTTCGATATGCGAGAAACGAAAAACGCGGCTGCACAAGGTTTATCTCAGTTTTACGAAAGCTTTCGTAATCGAGTTAACGATAAAGATTTAGACCGAGATAAATACGTTATCAATTTAGGCAAACAAACGTTTCCTCTCGAAGACGCCTTACAACAGCGAGGTTTAGTTGTAAAACCGTCCCCTGTAAATTGGAAAGGCCAAGTACAACCGCGCCGTTTTGACAGTGGTGATACGCTCAAAGGGGTGCTCACTCGCTACGCGCACGATGAAGACATTGAGCTCTTTTGGTACTTAGAAAAAGACTACGTTGTAAAACTGAATTTCCGTGTTGATACCAACTTTGTCTCAACGCTTTATCAAGTTAGCCGTGCGATAAACGATGATTTCGAATTTGAAGTGTATGCGTTCTACTGCCATCGTCAACGCGCTGCGGTCATAACTGAGAATCCTTCCGAATTTGTGCGTACAAGCTGCCGAAAACTCGAAAGCTAATGACGAAAACAATTGGCAATGGGTTATGCAAACACCCATTGCCAAGCCTCTACAACGTGTGCCGTTGCTTGCTCAAACTGTTGTTTTTCAACACAACGACTCTGATTGTTTAAGGATAGTACGTGGTAGGTATCCCTAAACAAACAATACGCTTGAGTAAGATTAGTTTGCATCGACTCTTCAATGATCCCCGCCGCAAACGCCAGTTCAAAAATTCGAATATTGTCTGTATAGGTCGTCAGCATTGGGAAAGTAGAGGCGTATTTCAACACCAAATATTGCGCCATAAATTCAATGTCAGTCATACCGCCTAAACCTTGTTTAAGGTCAAAAGACTCCACGGTATCTTTGGCAAGATGCTGCCGCATTTTCTCACGCATCTCAATAACATCGGTTTTGAGCTTAATTTCATCGCGTGGTAGCGATAGTATTTCCTGGCGAATTTCACCAAATCGAGTTTTAAGACTATTGTGACCATAGATCAACCTAGCTCGCACAATGGCTTGATGCTCCCAAGTCCATGCTTGTGTACGCTGATACTCGTAATAACTCTCGATATTGATTGCCAGTAACCCCGAATTGCCCTCTGGCCTTAAACGTGTATCCAATTCATACAAAATACCCGATGCTGTACGAGTGTTAAACAAATGCATTAGCCGCTGCGCAAGTTTTAAATAGAATTGACGTGCAGCGGTTGCATTTACACCATCTGTAACAGCATTGCCATCACTGTTGTGGACAAAGACTAAATCAAGATCACTGTCGTATCCAAGTTCAAAACCGCCAGTTTTTCCATACGCAATAACGGCAAACCCTTTGTTATCTATGTCTGTACCTTCCGGTTTACCGAAACGGCTCACCATTTGTTCCCACGCTAAATTAACCGCTTGTTCGACTATAGCCTCTGCCAAGGCAGTTAAGTGATCACTTACTTTCATAAGATCAAGCACACCTGTTGCGTCGGCTGCCGCAATTCGTAGTTGTTGCGTTTGTTTGAACTGCCGCAAGGACTCCATTTGCAGCTCCAAGTCGTCACTCTCTAGGCGTAAAAAGAATTGTCGAACTTCAGCTTTATAGGCGCTCAGCGGCAAGGGGCGGTATAGAAGTGCGGGATCTATCAGTTCATCAAGCAAAATTGGATAACGAGCAATGTGCTCACCAATCCACTTACTGTGTGCACAAAGCTTGATTAACTGTTGGAGCGCGCCTTGATTTTCATAAAGTAATTCCAAATACGTTGTTCTAGAGGCAACCTTCTCAATCACTTGAGTAACTCGCTCAAAAGTAGAAATAGCGTGATCAGACTCAATAAGATAGGCCAGAACGCGCGGCATTAGCTTATCTAGAATATCGCGTCCTCGCGCGCCAATCGGTTTTTTGCTGAGTCGAGAACGAAACTCCATCACGGCGTTTTGCCAGTCGAGCTTGAGGGGTTCCTGCAACCGTTCCATGGCACTCCAATCGTTTTGCTCCCACGACAGGCTAAAACATTCAGGAAGCGCGCTTTCTTCCTCTGGCTCATCGCCTATCACTTGCTTGAATTCTTCTCGTACAATTGCCATAGTTTGTTCAATGAAAACAACAACCTCATTCCAGTCATTCACGCCTAACAGCATCACTAAACGAGCTTTATCTAATTCATTGTCCGGCAACGTTTGAGTTTGTTTGTCGTCAAACGCTTGCAAAAATTGCTCGATTCGACGCAAATGTAAGTAACTCGTACGGAGCTGTGTTGCGACCTGACTAGGAATGATATCTAAGCGCTCTAATTCGCTCATTGCGACGAGTAACGATTGAACCTGCAGCGCTTTTTCACGACCTCCACGGATCATCTGGAGTGCTTGAACAATAAATTCCACTTCGCGAATGCCACCACCACCCAACTTGATGTTGTTGACTAACCCCTTACGCCTAACTTCTTGGGCAATCATGTGTTTCATTTTACGAAGTGATTCTATTACGGAGAAATCAATGTAACGGCGGTAAACAAAAGGCCTAAGTAAGGTGTAAAACTCTTGCCAATATACGTTTGGCTCTCCGAGTAAACGTCCTTTTAGCATTGCGTAACGTTCCCACTCTCGCCCTTGATCTTGATAATAATCTTCCATCGCTGCGAAACTCATCACCAATGGACCGCTATCACCAAAGGGACGTAGCCGCATATCGACACGAAACACTTGCCCATCCGCGGTCGTTTGATTGAGTGCAGCAATTAGTTTTTGTGCAACTTTGGTATAGAACACTTGGTTTTCGATGCTACGACGACCGCCTTGTGTTTCACCCGCGCGAGGAAAAGCGAAAATAAGATCGATATCAGAAGAGAAGTTCAGCTCTTGTCCGCCCAACTTTCCCATACCAAGTACCAACATCGGTAGTCGATTGCCATGCTCATCCATTGGCATACCATTTAATTTGGCGACATCATTAAATGCCCAGCGATTTGCACTGTCGATTAACTTCTCCGCGAGCAACGAGACATAACACACACTGTCGTCAATGGCATTGTTATGCACTAAATCGAGCCACATCACTTTGAGCCAATACTGCTGTCGATAGCGACGTAAAAGACGACTACACGTTACGTCATCAAGGCCATCGAGGTCTTCAGGTAACGGATCTGGTATTTCGCGATTGTCTCTATGCTCCGACTTCTCAAGCCAATCAACAAGTTCTGGTCTTGATTTTAAAATGCGGTGGGCAAAATCGCTCAAGGCAACAAGTTGAGCAATGTCAGGATGCGTCGCAACATCCAAATCGAGTTCTCGCATTCGGGCGACAGATAATTCTCTAAGTTGAGGCGTCCATTTCACACCAGACAGTGACATGTTGATCTCCAAAAGTGGCTAGTACTCAATCATTTGGGTGTTTTCTATTTAGCCGTTATAGTAGCAGTAAGTTAACTTGAACCTTACACCTTGTATGCTTGATTTGTCTTTAGCCAACATAAATTTTTTAGCGATTTTAGTGAGTTTCACCATTATTAGTGCAGCAATCATCGTGCTGCGCCGCATTACAGAATGGCGGGCGAAGAAAACGCTGTCCGATGAACTCGCTCAACGTGACAACTTTGCCCTTGGAATTAACTACGCAACACAGATTGCCGTAGTGTGTATCAGCATGGCATTTCTATTTGATGAAATAAGTTTGCATACGGCACAACAAGAACCAGTTCACGTATTTCTGCTCATAACACTGTTTTTCGTGTTTATCTTTTTAGGTCAGCTTATTCACCGAAAGTGGGTTTTGCACCGCTTTAACGAAGAGTCCGCGATTTTAAAGCAGAATATTTGTGCAGCACTTGTTGACTCAGGTATGTTGCTAGGCAATTGTGTGGTTGTACTTGGTCTTTATCGCTGGGTGCATCCTCAAGGCCTTAGTAATCTCTTAATTGTGACGCTCGCCTTTTTGTTGCTACAGGCAATTTTTGCTATCGACAGCCGCGTACGAGAAACCCGATTTGCCAAATTCAACCAAGGGGCGTCGCTTCAAGAGAATTTCAATCTTGATAATACGTCAATCGGTATTCGCTATGCAGGAAAATCCATTGGTTTGTCTTTAGCGCTTTACGCCGGACTTAGCACTGCGCCTTACGTTGATGCAAAACTTGTCGATAATCTTTTCGCGTTAGCCGCGCACTGTGGCGCAATGTGGCTGATACTTTACGTTGGAACAATAATTCTTAAACATTTATCGCTCCCCAAAATAGACATTGGCCTCGAAGTAGACCACCAAGATAACATCGGCGTAGCGTGTTTGGAATTTGCTGTTTTTTGTGCAATGGGCTATTTACTAATAAGTATGTTTTCTGTGTAAACGTTATAGCGCAAAGGAATGCTCTATGAACCCCAACTCGGCGATAGATATGCTCTTAAACGTTGATGCCCTATTACTCGTGGACACGAATACCGAGTTCACCAAAAGCTTTGCAGAGTGCCATTTTAGCGAAGCGCATCAACGTCCCAGTAACTTAATTGTGGCGGGAGATAACACTCGGATCTTAGTGAAAATGATGTTCCAAGAACTCATTAAAGATTATTGCTATTGTGACATTAGCAACGAGATTAGCGTATCAGAGCTTGCTTCCTACCTGCATGAACACCACAACGTTTCAGCTGTGCTGATTAACGCTCATGACTACACCTTAGCTGACGACGAACAAAAGTTTATCTTTAATTCACTTCATCCCGTTCGCTATCTAGTCGAAGAAAATGAACTCGGGGAATTTTATTTTGAACGCTTACTAGACGTAGGCCACGACAATCATTTGTCCTGCAGCAGCAAAGTAGCCGAAGTCACAAATGACATCTCCGAGTCACTGTGCAAAATGGACTCTGAAGAACAATTTTGAACGAATAACTTGTCCCGCTCAGTCTTCCTTCGTACCATTAGTACAACTGTAACTTATTTCATATTTTCCTATGCGAATTCCACATATTTATCAACCATCTGAACTCGCTCTCAATGTGTGTGTGCAATTAGATGATGACGCGGCCGGTCATATAGGGCGAGTCTTGCGCATGCGCGAAGGCGACAAAGTTTCTCTGTTTAATGGCGAAGGTGGTGAATACCTTGCAACGCTTACGGAAGTAGGAAAGAAAACGGTTACCGCAACGCCATATGAATTTGTAGATCGCTGTGTCGAATCACCGCTACGAATCCATTTAGGTCAAGGTATTTCTCGTGGTGACAAAATGGATTTCACGATTCAAAAATCCGTGGAGCTTGGCATTACCGAGATAACTCCCCTGTTCACGGAGCGCTGCGGGGTAAAACTCTCTGGTGACCGACTGGAAAAGAAACATCAGCAATGGCAAAAGATAGCCATTGCCGCGGCAGAGCAATCAGGGCGAAACAGCGTACCCGTTGTCCATTTTCCAAAAGAAATTAACGTTTGGTTGAAAGAACAAAGTGACGAATTGAAGTTAACATTGCACCCGCGTGCAGAGCATTCAATTAAAACGTTACCAGCACCTACGCATGGAGTACGTTTTCTGGTCGGCCCTGAAGGCGGTTTTACCGACAATGAAATGCACCTGACTCAAGAACAAGGCTTTGTCGATGTTCGCTTAGGTCCTCGCGTCCTGCGCACTGAAACAGCTGCATTGACTGTGCTTAGTGCACTGCAATTGCAATTTGGTGATTTAACGGTTTAAAAACAAAGCGTACATCCCCATATTGAAACAAACGATGAAATGAAAGGTATCTACCATGGCAATTAAACTGGGCATTATTTCAGACCCTATCAGCGGATTTAATATTAAAAAAGACACTGGCTTTGCCATGATGATGGCGGCGCAAAGTCGCGGTTACGAACTTTACTACATGGAAATGAATGACCTGTTCTTATTGCAAGGCGAAGCAAAAGCTACGGCTGCAAAAGCGCAGGTTTTCAACGATTCAACTCGCTGGTATGAACTTGAAGAAAAACAAGAAATTAATCTGGCGGATCTGGATGTTATTCTCATGCGTAAAGATCCACCATTTGATACTGAATACATCTACGCAACGTATATTTTAGAACGCGCCGAAAACGCAGGCACCCTAGTAATCAACAAACCACAAAGCTTGCGCGATGCAAACGAAAAGCTCTTCACGGCTTGGTTTAGCGAACACACGCCAGAAACACTGGTGACACGCCAGCAAGCACAAATTCGTTCTTTCCTAAACAAGCATCAAGACATCATCTTAAAACCGCTTGACGGCATGGGTGGCGCTTCCATTTTCCGCGTTCGAGCAGATGACCCGAACATCGGTGTAATTTGTGAAACGTTGACGGAACACGGTTCACGCTTTGCCATGGCGCAAACCTATATTCCCGCGATCAAAGACGGTGATAAACGCGTGTTGGTTGTTGATGGCCAAGTCGTTCCGTATTGCCTTGCTCGTATTCCTCAAAATGGCGAAACAAGAGGTAATCTTGCCGCCGGTGGTCGAGGTGAAGCTCGTCCTATTAGCGATGCAGACCGTCGTATCGCGGAAGCTGTGGCTCCGGTATTGAAAGAAAAAGGTCTTATTTTTGTCGGCTTAGACATCATTGGCGATCGCTTAACCGAAATTAACGTCACTGCGCCAACGTGCGTTAAAGAAATTGAAGCAGCGTACGATATTTCTATTATGGAAATGCTTTTTGACGCGATAGAGTCAAAACTAGGCCATACTAAATAGAAGATAATAAAGGGGGCTTTATGAAATCGCTCGAAAATCATTTTCTTATTGCAATGCCAAGCATGGATGACCCCTTTTTCAAGCGCTCCGTTGCGTACATTTGTGAGCACAACGACGACGGTGCAATGGGTTTAGTCCTCACTCATCCCATCAACGTGACCGTTGGCGAATTATTGGACCAAATCGACATCGATAATGACAAAAGCAACTCAGCTTCAGGCCAAGCGGTCTTGGCAGGTGGGCCTGTCAAAGTTGACCGTGGTTTTGTGCTGCATTCGCCCAAACGTGGCTTTACGTCAAGCCAAGCGTTGAGTTCTGAGCTGATGATAACAACGTCAAAAGACGTGCTCGAAACGTTGACTCGTGACGATGCCCCCGAGGCATTTATCATTACGCTTGGGTACGCAGGCTGGTCAAAAGGTCAGCTAGAGCAAGAGCTCCTTGATAACGCATGGCTCGTCGTTGAAGCGGATGCTAATTTAATCTTTAATACCCCGGTTGAAGAACGTTGGGAAAAAGCGGTGAAAATGCTGGGTATTGACGTTGCTCAACTTAGTCTTCAGGCAGGCCACGCTTAATTTTACGTGGTCTTTCTAATGACGTTGTCAGACTTCAAGTTATTCAAAGTTGCCAAAGTTAGCTAGAATACGTGTTCAGAAGAACCTTCTGAAATGACGTAATGTCGTCGTTTAATTGTTACTTTTACCCTTTTCTCGAGTTTGCAAAACACACCTATGAACAAAAAAACAACTACCCCAGCGGGACAGCGCGCCGTAATGGGCTTTGATTTCGGCACAAAAAGCATTGGTGTTGCCATTGGCCAAGAAATTACAGGTACAGCATCCAGTTTAGGGGCATTAAAAGCTCGTGATGGAATACCTGATTGGAATGCCTTAGAGAAATTAGTTAACGAATGGCAACCCGATCTAATCATTGTCGGCTTACCATTGAATATGGATGGCACCAATCAGCAGGTAACATTTGCAGCGAAAAAATTTGCAAATCGAGTACATAACCTGACTCGAAAGCCAGTAGAGACGCATGATGAACGGTTAACCACAACCGATGCAAAAGCTCGCTTATTCGAACAAGGTGGCTATCGGAACTTGGCCAAAGACAACATTGACGGTATGGCCGCAGTGATCATTTTAGAAAGCTATTTCGAACAACAATGGGGTGATGTTTAATCACTTCGAGTGCGGATTGATAACCGTATAACGGGTTAAATCTGGAATAAAGCCTGCTTGCTCGTAGGCTTTTTTAATTCGCCCTTGTGCACGTAATACTGACAACCCTTTTTCTATCGCTTGATACGCTCTTTCGCCTTCGGGGTGATTTTTGGACACCACAAAATGTCGGCTACCATCCAACTCTAGAATAAATTTAGGATGCGCCACAAGGCGAATATCTTCAAGTTGATAGGCATTATCGAGGCTTGGCATGAGTGGCATCATCATAAAATCGGCCCATTGACGATGAACCATTTGAGCCTGCGCGAGCCATTCATGTTCGATAAACAACTCTTTTAAAGGTAATCCAGTTAACGTTTGCCAATCCGTACGCCAACGAGGAGTTGAAACAGCGGTCAATTTCTCAAAATCTTCGATTCGGGATAGAGTTTTCACCTTTTCGTTCGTTGGATTTGCGTAAATTCCTGCAAAATATTCTCCTTTTCGTATCACCGGAGCACTAATAAACAATTTATCGGCCAGCGCTTTTGCGTCTGCTAACCAATAGCTATCAAAACTGAGCAGCAACTTGCCTTGTTCTAATAACCGAGTATTGCGGAAATTCACTTTGCCTGGTCGGTATTGAAATGTCTTTTTGTATCCCCCCAGCATGAGCGCTTGCTGTACGATGATCATATCGACAACATCACGACGGATGTAATGCCCTTTAAAATTATCAACGTCTAAGGGAGAGCGACCATTGAGAAATCGAAGATAGTCTTCATACACATCATCGCGGATAAACATTTCCACAGATTCTGTGGCGTAGACATAAGGTATAGCGGGTAGCCATAAGGCCACCAGCACAACCCATTGGAGCAATCGCGTAACAGGTTTAATCTTTACCCAAACCATCTACGGTGACACCTTGCAAGAAGCCAGCTCCCTTTTGCTCATTATTTTGAAGTTTAATCATCAAACGTAAGTCGTTTGGCGAGTCTGCATGATGAAGCGCATCCGCGTAGTTGATTTGTTGTGTTCGATATAGTTCGAACAAAGCTTGGTCAAACGTTTGCATGCCTTGCTCTTTGGATTTAGCCATCACTTCTTTGATAGAGCCAACATCGCCTTTCTTAATCAACTCGGCGACTAATGGCGAATTCAACATGACTTCAATGGCTGCAACACGGCCTTCGCCATCCGACGTTGGGATCAACTGCTGAGCGACAATCGCGCGCAAGTTCAACGCTAAATCGTATTTAAGCTTGTCATGTTTCTCTTTTGGCACTAAGTGCATAATACGGTCAATCGCTTGGTTCGCATTGTTCGCGTGCAATGTTGCAACGCATAAATGCCCGGTTTCCGCAAAACTTAACGCGTATTCCATTGTTTCTTGAGAACGAATTTCACCAATGAGAATAACATCTGGCGCTTGACGCAATGAGCTTTTCAACGCGGCTTCAAAACTGTCGGTATCAATACCAACTTCCCGTTGCGTAATCATACTTTTCTTGTGCGTATGCACAAACTCAATGGGGTCTTCGATTGTCAGAATGTGCCCACGTTGATTACGATTTCGATAACCGATGAGCGCGGCAAGTGACGTAGATTTACCCGTTCCTGTACCACCCACGAACAACACTAGACCACGTTTCATCATGATCACGTCGGTAAGTACCGAAGGCAGTTTTAAGTCAGCGACATCTGGAATCTGTGTCACGATTCGACGAATAACCATCCCAGCACAATCTCGTTGCCAAAACGCTGAAATACGAAAACGCCCTTCATCGTTGGCAATTGCAAAGTTACATTCTTTAGTCGTATGAAACTCACTTTTTTGCGCTTCACTCATTACCGATTCAACAAACTGAAGCGCCCGCTCGGGACTGATTTCAACGTCGTCTAGAGGCTGCAAATCGCCATCAATTTTAGCACTGATAGGTAGTCCCGCAGAAACAAACATGTCCGATGCTTTACGCTCAACCATCATATGTAAATAAGGTTCTAGTGGTGATGACATCTCAGTATCTCCTACATCCCGTAACCAAACTGATTTTTATCGTGCGCTTTAGTTCGAGCTTCTTGCTGTGAAATAATGCCACGATTCACTAAATTCATGAGGCACTGATCCATCGTCTGCATGCCATGCGAAGCACCGGTTTGGATAGCCGAATACATTTGTGCGATTTTATCTTCACGGATTAAGTTTCGGATGGCAGGAATACCTAACATGATTTCATGCGCAGCAACACGACCACCGCCGGATTTTTTCACCAAGGTTTGTGAGATAACGGCTTGCAATGATTCGGATAACATAGAACGAACCATGTCTTTTTCTTCACCTGGGAATACGTCGATAATACGGTCAACCGTTTTTGGTGCAGACGTTGTATGAAGCGTACCAAACACCAAGTGGCCAGTTTCCGCTGCGGTCATCGCAAGGCGTATGGTTTCCAGATCCCGTAATTCACCCACCAGAATGACATCAGGATCTTCACGTAGTGCGCTGCGCAGAGCCGCCGAAAACGAATGTGTGTCGCGATGCACTTCACGCTGGTTAATAAGACTGAGCTTGTTTTGGTGAACAAATTCAATTGGATCTTCGATGGTTAAAATATGGTGGTGTTTATTTTGGTTTATATAGTCCACCATTGCGGCCAGCGTTGTTGATTTACCGGAACCTGTCGGTCCGGTTACAAGCACCAAACCTCTTGGATTTTCAGAGATTTTTCTGAAAATATCGGGCGCACCTAAATCATCCAACGTCAACACTTCGCTTGGAATCGTACGAAATACCGCAGCAGGACCACGGTTTGAATTGAACGCATTCACACGAAAACGAGCAAGGTTAGGTACTTCAAATGAAAAATCCACCTCAAGATTTTGCTCATAGTCTCTGCGCTGGTTATCATTCATGATGTCATACACGAGACTATTGACGTCTTTAGCTTCAAGCACAGGGATATTAATGCGCCTGACGTCGCCATCAACTCGGATCATCGGCGACACACCTGAAGAAAGGTGTAAATCAGACGCTTTGTGTTGCACACTAAAGGCTAATAATTCGGTAATATCCATTTAAGACTCCAATACGAGCTGATAATAATATGGTTACAATAGCAGAACGACTGAATTCCGCCTATCAAAGACTTCAGGATGCAGCGGAAAAATCTTCGTACCCTCATCCAGTTAGGCTTCTTGCCGTATCAAAAACCAAGCCCATTGAATCGATTCAAGCGGCGTATGATTACGGCCAACGCTGCTTCGGAGAATCTTATGTCCAAGAAGCAATTGAAAAAGTTCAGTATTTCGCCAACACGCCGGATATGGAATGGCACTTTATCGGCCCGATTCAATCAAATAAGTCGCGCCCCATTGCCGAGCATTTTCATTGGGTACAAAGCGTAGACCGAGAAAAGATAGCCAAACGCTTAGACGAACAACGTCCTCTCGGCATGCCCGCGCTTCAGGTTTTGATACAAGTTAATATTAGTTCAGATCCAGCCAAATCGGGATGTATGCCTGATGAAATCGCTTCGCTAGCTAAGCTCATTGCAAGTGCAGAAAAACTCACTTTACGCGGTTTAATGACCATTACTGAACTCACTGATGATAAAAATAAGCAATTGAATTATTTCCAGCAAATGCGTCAATGCTTTGATACACTAAGGGCCCAATATCCTGAAGTCGATACCCTATCCATGGGCATGAGTGGTGATTTGGAACAAGCAGTTCAAGCTGGCTCCACTATGGTGAGGATTGGCACGGATATCTTCGGTCAACGACAGTGAGGTAAAAGCAGACTATGGCAAATAAAACAATCGCTTTCATCGGCACCGGCAACATGAGCTACGCCATCATCGGTGGCATGGTAAAAAGTGGCTTCGATGCTCAGCACATAATAGCTACGAACCGAAATGAAGAAAAACTCGCAAAAGTCTCTGCCGATTTTGGTGTTCAAACAACAACGAATAATTTAGATGCAATTGCTCAAGCGGAGGTAATCGTCCTTTCCGTTAAGCCGCAAATGATGGCGGAGTTATGCCAAACAATCCAAGCATCTGGAATTGATTTTAAAAACAAATTATTTGTTTCAGTCGCCGCTGGCATTACCGTTACGCGACTTCGAGAAATGCTCGGTCATCCTGTGCGCTTGGTGCGCTGTATGCCTAATACACCGTCTTTACTTGGAAAAGGCGTGTCGGGGCTATTCGCTGCCGATGTAAGTGCAGACGAACAAACGCTTATTGAGCAAGTTTTTAGTTCCACAGGTATCGTTGTCTGGCTTGATGAAGAGCAAAAAATCAATGACATCATAGCGGTTACCGGTTCGTCTCCCGCATACTTCTTCCTGTTTATGGAAACAATTGAAGCGAAAGCTATAGAACTCGGCTTTTCAGCTGTTCAGGCAAGACAATTGGTTGAACAAACGGCACTCGGCGCTGCAATGATGGCCTGCGACCAACAAGCAATTAGCCTTGAACAGTTACGCGCAAATGTAACTTCGAAAGGTGGAACAACGCACGCAGCTATTGAAACATACAAAGCAAACCATATTAACAAAATAACCTCTGATGCGATGGATGCATGTATTGCTCGAGCAAAAGAGATGGAACAGGAACTTTAAGGATCCTTTATGAATGCACTGCAGTTTATAGTCGGAATTGTTTTTGATTTATTCCTAATGGTTGTGCTTTTGCGCTTTTGGTTGCAATGGGCACGCGCCGATTTTTACAACCCGTTGAGCCAGTTTGTGGTTAAAGCCACCGCCTTTGCTGTGAACCCACTCAGAAAAATCATTCCTGGCTTGGGTGGCGTTGATTTAGCGTCTCTTTTATTAGCCTACCTCGTTGGTGTCGGTAAAATGTCAGCGCTCATGTTGATGTTTTATGGTATGTGGGATGCTCAACAAGCCTTGCTTGGTGGATTAATTACCATGCTCAAAGAAGCATTCAACCTAATATTTTGGGTGCTAATTATTCGCGCTATTTTGAGTTGGGTTGCGCAGGGGTATAACCCAATTGCCGCCGTTTTTGATCAACTCACAGAGCCCATGTTACGACCTATTCGTAAAGTGATCCCGCCTATTGGAGGGCTCGACTTGTCGATTTTAGTCTTGCTAATCGGTATGCAGTTTTTACAAATTCTGGCTATGGATTTGTTACGCTAACACGACCAATCAACCCAAAATGAGATTGGTATAAATTGGCGCGATAAGCGCCATTTTTACAAAAAAGAGATGAATCATGAAAGCACTATTTCGAACGCTAGTATTGGGGTTGATGGTTACCATCGCACCTGCAGCCATGGCCACTGATGGCGACGCTAAAGGTGGTCAATATAAGTTACTCGGTGACTGGCAGGTACATTATATCGCGTTCCCTTCCACCTTCATTCAACCCGCTATCGCCAAAGCCTACGGACTTACGCGCGATGAAAAAAGCGATTATCAACATTTCCGTTTTGAAAAATCGTGAAGGAACCCCTGCGCAACACGTGCAAATTAGAGGTACTGCTAAAAACCTTATTGGCAATGGCCCAACGCTTGAATTTAAAGAAGTCGTTGAAGGTGACGCAATTTATTACCTTGCGCAAATGGATTTTTACAACGAAGAGATCTATCGTTTTGACATCACCATTCGTCAAGATAACCAAGAACAGACTCTTAAATTTCAGCAAAAGTTTTACGCGCAATAATCATGATTAAACAACTTGTTCTGGCCACGGGTAACCAAGGCAAAGTAAAAGAGCTAGCAAGCATGCTAGACTCATTCAACATTGAAGTGTTACCTCAAAGCACATTTAGCGTGCCTGAAGTAGCCGAAACTGGCACGACATTTGTTGAAAATGCCATTATTAAAGCTCGACACGCAGCCAAAATTACCGGGTTACCCGCTGTTGCCGATGATTCAGGTTTAGAAGTAGATGCCTTGAATGGTGCGCCTGGCGTATATTCTGCTCGCTTTGCGGGCGATGATGCAAGCGATGCCGATAACATCGAGAAGCTCTTGCAAGCAATAGGCGATAACCCTTCTAGAAGTGCACGATTCTGGTGTGTATTGGTTTTCATGAAACATGCCGACGACCCAACACCTGTGATTTGCCAAGCCAGTTGGGAAGGCGAGATAAGCCTCACCCCCAATGGCAATGGAGGCTTTGGTTATGACCCTGTATTTTATGTGCCATCATTAGATTGCACAGCAGCTGACTTGAGCAAAGCGCAAAAAAATGCCATTAGTCATCGTGGTCAAGCGCTCAAACAATTAGCTGAAAAGCTCAAGGTAATGTCGTGAAATTACCTCCTCTGAGTCTTTATATTCATGTTCCGTGGTGTGTTCAAAAATGTCCTTATTGCGACTTTAACAGCCACGGTCAAAAAGGCACGATCCCTGAAACGGAATACGTCCAGCACTTACTGGCCGATTTACAGCAAGATCTTCACTTAGTTCAAGGGCGTAAAATACACAGTATATTCGTTGGCGGGGGCACGCCGAGTCTGCTGTCGGGTAAAGCTTACGATACCCTATTGAGTGAAATTGAACGCTTAATCGGCTTCGAACCCAACATTGAAATTACCCTCGAAGCAAACCCTGGTACCGTAGAAAAAGATCGCTTCAAACATTACGTCACAGCGGGCATTAATCGAATTTCGATTGGAGTGCAAAGCATGCAAAGCGATAAGCTTAAAGCTCTAGGCCGTATTCATGATGAACAAGAAGCCGTAAATGCAGCTCACGAAGCTGAACAAGCCGGGCTAAATAGCTTCAACCTCGACTTAATGCACGGGTTGCCAAATCAAACGCTCGACGACGCACTATCCGACCTGCGGGAGGCTATTGCGCTCAATCCCCCTCATTTGTCGTGGTATCAGCTAACTATCGAGCCAAACACGCAATTCGCCTCAAAACCACCCGTTTTGCCAGAAGACGATATATTGTGGGATATTCAAGAGCAGGGTCAGCAACTTCTCGCTGAACACGGTTACGAGCAATATGAAATTTCAGGCTATTCGAAGAAGGGATTTCAGTGTCAGCATAACCTAAATTATTGGCGATTTGGCGATTATTTAGGCATTGGGTGCGGAGCACATGGCAAGATTACCTTGCCAGACGAAAACCGAATTGTACGAACCGTAAAAGTGAAACATCCTCGAGGCTATATGGATCTCACGAAACCCTACATGGATTCGACTTGGGATGTCAGTGAGGAAGAGCGGCCATTTGAATTTTTTATGAACCGTTTTCGTCTACAAGAAGCCTGTCCAAAACAGGATTTCGAAGACTTTACTGGGTTGGCACTCGAATCGGTTCAACCGCTCATTGACGATGCGATAAAAAAGGAATTACTCGAAGACGTTGGTCATTCATGGTTGGTTACAATTAAGGGCCACAGATATTTGAATGACCTGCTAGAATCAATGGTTTAAAAACATGGCCAAGTTGGCAAATAACAACAAGGGTAAAACAATGCGTAAACTCACCTTTCTCGCTGCAGCAGTTAGCGCAGCGCTATTAGCGGGCTGTCAAACGACGAGCGAGTCAACAGCGAAAGCTCCAACCGTTTCGAATACACAACAAGTTGTTCAAAGTGAAGTAGAAAAGGCCAATGCGCTTTTTGAAGAGTCGTTTATGCGCAGCGTAATGCGTAGCCCAATTTACCAAACTTACATGGGCATTAAACAAGACTATGACAAATGGGACGACGACACTGAAGCGCGTCGTTTAGAAGACTTAGAGCTGAACAAGAAAGATCTTGTTGCACTTTTAGCAATCGATCGCAGCAAATTAGACGCTCAAACACAAGTCAGTTACGACTTGTTCAAGCAAAACCTAGAAGAAGAAATTGACGACTTCAAATGGCGTTTTCACGGTTACCCAGTCAATCAAATGTATGGCACGCACTCAAGTGTACCTGCATTTCTTATTAACCAGCACCAAATCAGTGACGTAAAAGATGCTGAAGCGTATATCGCTCGTCTTAATGGTATTCCAACCGTATTCGATCAACTCATTGACGACTTAGAAACGCGCGCAAATAAAGGCATTATCGCACCAAAATTTGTTTTTCCACACGTAGTGGAATCAAGCAAAAACATCATCAAAGGTGCTCCGTTTGAAAAAGGCGAAGATTCAACTTTACTTGCTGATTTCAAACGTAAAGTTAACGCTTTAGAAATTGGTGACGATGAAAAATCAGCGCTAATTGCAAAAGCAAATGACGCGCTTAAATCAGCAGTAAAACCAGCGTATTCGAAACTAATTGGTTACGTTCAGCAGCTTGAAAAACGTGCAGACACTCGTGATGGTGCATGGAAATTCCCTGATGGTGAAGCGTACTACAACGTTGCTTTAGAGCGCACGACAACAACGAAGCTAACGGCAAAAGAAATCCATGAGATTGGCCTGTCAGAAGTGAAGCGCATTCACAAAGAAATGACGGCAATCAAAGATAAAGTTGGCTTCAAAGGTGACTTGAAAGCATTCATGGAATTCATGAAGACGGACAAGCAATTCTACTTGCCTGACACTGAAGAAGGTAAAGCGAAATATTTAGCAGATGCGACGGCGATTATCGACAACATGAAATCACGTCTAGATGAGCTATTCATTGTTAAGCCTAAAGCTGACTTGCTAGTAAAACGCGTAGAAGCGTTCCGCGAGAAAGCAGCAGGTAAAGCTTTCTATGAGCAACCAGCACCAGATGGCTCACGTCCTGGTATCTATTATGCAAACTTGTACGCTATGGATGCAATGCCAACGTATCAAATGGAAGCATTGGCTTACCATGAAGGTATTCCGGGCCACCACATGCAAATCGCGATTGCTCAAGAGTTAGATAACATGCCTAAGTTCCGTAAGTTTGGTGGCTACACAGCTTACATCGAAGGTTGGGGTTTATATTCTGAGCTAGTACCAAAAGAAATGGGTCTGTACGCTGATCCGTATTCAGATTTTGGTCGCCTTTCAATGGAATTATGGCGTGCATGTCGCCTAGTTGTTGATACTGGTATTCACGCAATGAAATGGACGCGTGAACAAGGCATTGATTTCTACGTAAACAATACACCTAATGCAAAATCTGATGCTGTGAAAATGGTTGAGCGCCACATTGTAATGCCATCACAAGCAACGGCGTACAAAATTGGCATGCTTAAGATCCTAGAGCTTCGTGAAGCAGCGAAAAAAGAACTTGGCAGCAAGTTTGATATTCGTGAATTCCATGACGTAGTACTTAAAAATGGTCCAGTGCCATTGAACGTACTTGAAAACTTCGTGAATGAATGGGTTGCAAAAAAGAAAGCTTAATTCAACATCTTGAATTATGGTAAAGCAAAACCGCGGTCATGACCGCGGTTTTTGTTTTTAATCGTCATGGCAAGCCTACCGAGTACTCAGTCCTTCAGTTTAAACGTCGTGTTTGGAAGAATAATGTGAATACAGACACCACCTTGTGGCAGGCTTTGCATTTTGATTTCACCTTCTAATTTTTGAGTGACTAAGTTGTAGGTAACACTCAGTCCGAGCCCTGTTCCACCTTGGTTTCGTTTGCTCGTGACAAACGGTTCAAATACCAAAGGCAGCAAATCTTTACTTATTCCGAGCCCGTCATCTTTACAATACAGATGAATGTAATCATTGACTACCTTAGCACTGAGCGTAATCGCTAAAGGTTTTCCTTCTATTTTCGCGTGTTTAATGCAGTTGTTAATGGTGTAACGAAATATTTGGTTGAACGCGGAAGGATAGCTAAACAAGTAAAGATTATCAGGAATTTCAAGCGTAACCACATACTCGGGTTCAACAAGTTCACTTTCATAGCAATCGAGCACCCCTCTTAATAGACTTTTGAGGCTAAATTCAGATTTGCAGTCTTGTCGCTGATGAACTGCAACCTCTTTAAAATCGTCAATTAAATTCGCGGTTTTCATCAAATTGTTTTCAAGCAACGTCATTGCTGCTTCAGCTTCACTGATCAGCTCGCTCAGTGTGTGCTTTTTCAACTTTCCGCTGTCGAAGTCCTCTCGCAACGATTCCATTTTGCTTTTTAAATGTGAGTGGCTGGTAATTGCAATGCCAAGTGGAGTATTTAACTCATGAGCAAAGCCACTGACCATATTACCCAGTCCTGCCATTTTCGCTTCTTCGATCAAACGCTGTTGGGCAGCGCTGAGACGCGACAACAAGGTTTCAATGAATTCAAGCAATTCATCTAATTGATGCGCGATTTGTGCGATTTCATCGTTCCCTTTACTATCAATTCTAAGTGAAAAATCTTCATTTTTTGTCACGTTAAACAGCGTTTTATTAATGGCTAAAATATCATTAGAGATACGTCCATTGAGGTAATTGAGTAAGGCGTAATTTGCGGTCGTTATCACCACCATCAGCAGTAATACCCACCAAATTAAGCGCTCAGTTTCTTGTTGTGAGTGTTGGATAAGTACTTCAGATAAGGCCGAGAGTTGCAGACGCATGGCTTGCTGGGCCAATTTACTTTCACCTCGAAGCCCTTGGTTTGGCGTGAGTCCCTGCTTTTGTAAAATCTCTACGTAGGTATCAAAATTTTGTCTATACGTTGTTAGCAGTGGTTGTAGAGTCTCTTTAGATTGCCCAAGTTGACTGACGTAAGTACTCGTTTCCTCCATCAACTTTTCATGCATTTGCAAATACACCGAGTCGAACCGCAACAGAAAGTCTTTTTCCCGACGACGTAACTCCAAAATTAACGTTGTAAGGTGTAAATCGTTGCTATTTTCGCTTTCTCGTTGAAGTGCATGTGCCGCTGCCCGAAATCGACCATAACGACCACTTTGCTGATCAAATCCCACCAACGCCTGTAATGACACCATTTGCTCATACACCATTGCAAATTCATGCACACTTTTATCAAGCGCTTGAAGGCGTTCAAATAGGTGTGGTATCGATTCTATTTCACTGAGTAAGCTCTTTTGTTGAAGTGAATAAGCCCCGACTAACGGTTTAATCTCTGCCACACTACCATGTAGTGCTCTGTCAGTGATAAAGGCAGCTTCTTGGTCTACAAGTTGATTGATGCTGTTTTGCAGCATATCCATTTTTCTCGTCATCGTCGCATTTTTAGCCATCTGCTCGTAAATTAAAACGCAACCGACCGAGATAACCAAAATTCCTGCGAGTGCCGCTGATTTAAAAAAATTAAAGACTGTTTTAATTTCACACCCAACTCCTATCTTCCCACAATAAGCGTAGCTGAGCCTGACTGTTTCTCCATTCTAAACAAAAAAAGGCTGCAAACGCAGCCTCTCTATTCTCTAAACTTCAATAGCTTAGCCTTCGTGTCGATGGCCTTTTTGACGTTTTTCAGCACGCATTTTGCGAAGTTCTTGCAGTTTATCTCTCTGCTCTTGCGTTAAAACTTGTAACACCTGATGGCGTGCTTTTAGCTGCTGAATATGCATCTCTAAACGCTCAGATTGCTCACCTTCCAAAATAGCCCGAGCTTTCGCTTCATCGAATGTTGGGCTACTCATCAATGCTTTAAATTGCTCAGCATGAACACGGCGGTCGCCGCCCAATGAATCTCTTACTGTTTTATTGTCTTCAAAAATCTTTTTGATTTGCGCTTTTTGTTCGTCGCTTAGGCCCAATTTCTCAGCCAAGCGTGGTTGTAACAAGAACGCATCCGGTCCGCCACGTTCCGGCTTTGCCACTGCACCTTGTGCCATCGTTAAACCAACACCCATTAAAACAGCCAACATCACTTTCTTTGCATTCATCTCAACTCACCTTCTGTGTTTGTGTTGTGTTTAAGCTTACCAAGTCACTCGCAAAGTAGCGCAAAGCAATGTAAAGACTGTGTAAAGTTATGCCATTTTGCTGTCAACGAGGTAAACTGCTGCCAATCAAGACTCCTTTAGGATGACCGTATGGCTTCACTTTTACTTATCGATGACGACATAGAACTGACTGAATTATTGAGTGAATATTTGACTCAACAAGGTTTCAATGTATCCGTTTGTAATAATGGAAAAGAAGGCTTACACGTAGCCAAAAAGGAACCGTTTGATGTCATTTTGCTGGACGTCATGCTCCCTGAAATGGACGGGTTTGAAGTACTCAAAGCGTTACGCACTCACATTTTAACCCCAGTTATTATGCTCACCGCTAAAGGCGATGATTTTGATCGGATCTTTGGTCTTGAATTAGGTGCCGACGACTACATACCAAAACCCTTTAATCATCGAGAGCTCGTTGCTCGCATCCGTGCTATTACGCGCAGGGTGGAGTTCTGTCAGCAACCAAGTACGTTAAATCCAAAGCTGCAAGTCAGCCACCTCTGCATGGATTTAATGTCGCGCAGTGTCCTTTGCCATGATAATCAAATCATCGTTACAGGCACGGAGTTTGAGATCCTTCACATGTTGTTGCAAAAACCAGGTCAAATTATCAGTAAACAAGATATCTCGGTTCATGTACTAGGTCGACGCTTAGCGCCTTTTGACCGCTCTATTGATATGCATGTCAGTAATTTAAGGAAGAAAATTCAAACGGGTACTCATAACCCCATTCAAACAGTTCGTGGTATTGGCTATGTTTTAACGTTGGGTGATGATGCGTAACTTATCCTTACAAGTATTTTTATGGTTTTGGCTGACCATTTTATCAATGGTCCTTTTGATTGCGGCCTTCGGCACACTCCATTCCGATGAACTTCGCACTCGCCCTCTTCCACCTCACATAATTGATAACTTAGTACACTTGGCTAAAAATCTGGAACGTAAGGCTAATGGTTCACAAGAGAAGCTAGCTAAATTACTAGAAACCACATCCTACGCGAAACATCGTTGGTTGTACTTGAGTCATCCTGATATTGATAAAAGCCTGAGCTCTCGTCCAAATAATCAACGGCTTGATTTGTCTCAGCTCTACTACGATACACCTGCAGAGCCAATTTTATATGTCACTGAACGTTTTAGCGCACAAGGCCCTGCCATCATTCGTGTTGGCGACACGACATATCAGTTATATCAAATCATGCCTCATCGGGAGCCTCCGTTTTGGATCCGAATGCGGATTATGCCGTGGTGGGAGAAATTAATTGCTATCTTGTTGCCAAGCGTGCTGTTTAGTTGGTGGTTTAGTTTACGCTTAACAAAACCTATCCAAGTCCTGACGGTAGCAGCGAAAGAATTTGCCCGAGGAAAGCTTTCCGCTCGAGTACGGCACAAGTCTCGCCCTCAATTTGAACTTGCGCAGCTCAGCAACGAATTCAATGACATGGCACAGCGCATCGAAGACAGTATGACTACTCAAAAGCGGCTGCTAGGCGACGTCTCTCACGAACTTCGTTCGCCGCTGACGCGCTTACTATTAGCGTGTGGCTTACTTGAATCAGGCCTAAATGAGCAGCAAACAAAATATTTACAGCGCATCGTTAAAGAAGCAAACAGTTTGGAAGAAATGCTGCAAAATGTACTGACCTTATCGAGACTGGAAGGGCAAAATCAAATGCTCGATTTTTCGGTGCAAAGCCTGCATAGTGTATTGAATGATGTCTTAGCTGATGCCAGCTTTGAGGCGCAATCCGCTAACAAAACGTTTTCCGTGAACTGTCCAAAAACACTTGAGGTAGAATGCGATTCTATTTTATTTAGCAGCGCAATTGAAAATATCATTCGCAACGCAATAAAGTACGCCAATCATCAAATTGAATTTACCGCTATCACACAAAATGAGAATTTGGTTATCATGGTCACAGATGATGGACCGGGAGCAAGCGAAAAGGTATTACAAAAACTCTGCGAGCCATTCTATCGTACCTCGGAGTCTCGGAGTCGTGACAGTGGTGGCATTGGTCTTGGACTTGCTATTGCGCATCGTGCGGTGTTAGCCCACAAAGGTGAATTAGTATTATCTCAAGCAAATCCTCATGGTCTTACAGCAACGATTACCATACCTTTGAATTCACACTACATCGATAAAACAACTTAGCATTTATGACGACTCCTTTTCTTAGCACAGAAGCCGCGTTAACGCAGAATACACCGCTGATTGCCTCATTTTGGAATTCAATGCAAAAGGGCACTATTCCCGTTAAAAACGGCTTACATTGTTTTTACGCCTATGCCATCCCCCAGCATGCCAAACACGCAGTGTTTGTTTGCCAAGGACGTATTGAGGCTGCACATAAATACCAAGAGTTGCTTTGGGAGTTGTACCAAAATGGGTATGCGGTATTTACGCTAGACCATTTAGGACAGGGAAGCTCAAGTCGATTATCTCAAGACCCGCACCTTGGCTACATTGACGACTTTCAAGACTATGTAGATTGCCTCGCTCAATTTTTCGCACATGAGGCGATGCTGCCTTTTAAAGACAACATTATAATGCTCGCACATTCGATGGGCGGAGCTATTGCGAGCCTATTTTTAGCACAATACCCAAAACACTGTAAGGCTGCCTTTCTATCCGCGCCAATGTTTGCAATACACACCCATGGTAAACCCATGTGGCTAGTCAAGTATCTCGCTATAGCCATGTGCAAGCTTGGCCTTGCCAAATCATACGCTTTAGGTCAAGGCCCCTATTCTCCTATTACATTTGAGCAAAACGAGTTGTCGCACAGCCAAATACGCTACGAAAATTTCCGTGCGCTCTATCACGAACAACCTCAATTGCAACTTGGTGGCATTAGCTACGGTTGGTTATCCGCCGCGCTCGAGGCGATGAATAAGATTGCTCGTTTAACGCTAACCTTGCCCATCGACATCATCAGCGCTCAAGAAGATTCCATCGTAAACAGCGCGAGTCATACAAGTATCGCGGCTCGTTGGCCAAATGCGAGCGTTCATTCAATGCCAAACGCGAAGCACGAACTGCTCTTTGAGCAAGATGCAATTCGCGTTGAGGTTATGACCCAATTCTATTCGTTTGCTGCGACGGTATGTTCTGCAGAAACAGGATCTTGATGGATGAGTACGTCCATTTCATCAGGGAATGCCGCTTCAATGGCACGCATTACATCTACGGCGATTTGATGTGCATGCCAAAGCGGTAAATCTTTAGGTAACTCAAGATGGAGCTGGATAAACTTCATTTTTCCACTTTGCCGAGTTCTTAGGTCGTGTACACCAAATACTTGCTCATGCTCTGTTGCGATGCGCAAGATAGCCTCTTTTTCATCGTCTGGTAATTCTTTATCCATTAAATGATCTGCACTTTCTTTAGCTATCTCAAATCCGTTATACAACAGATAACACGATACCAATGCCGCAAAAATAGGATCTGCAATCATGTATCCCATGTCGCTTAGAATAATCGCAGCCAATACAGCTAAGTTCAGCAAAATATCACCTTTGTAATGAACTGAATCGGCTTTAATTGCAATCGATTTAGTGTGCTTAACAACATAATATTGCACTGCAACTAAAGCTAAGGTACAAACAATGGCAAAAAGGCTGACAATAATAGCCGTTTGTGAATGTTTGAGAGCTACAGGGTTTAAGCCACGTTCAAAAGCATGGAATGCCAGCAAACAGGCACTTCCCGCAATAAAGGCCGCTTGTCCAAGTCCAGCAAGCGCTTCTGCTTTTCCATGCCCAAATCGATGATCGTCGTCCGCAGGCCGAAGCGCATATCCTAAAATCATAAAACTCATGAGTGATGCACTGATATCGAGTAGCGAGTCCGTTAAGCTGCCAAGCATTGCTGCGCTGCCGGAACTCACCCAAGCCCAGATTTTTGTTAAGATCATCAAGCTTACCAAACTCATGGTTGCGTAGCCTGCAAGACGCACTAAACGTCGATATTCATTACTCATTCCGCTTCTCATTTTTGCTCTTTCACGCTCTAGTGTAAAAGTTCATACTCCAAATGACTAGCGTGGACGATAGGATAGTAACACAACGCAAACCTATTAAGCTGAAAAGGGATTCGGTATACTGCGAGCTGCAACAGATTTGGGGTTATCCATGTTAGATATCGTTCTCTATGAGCCAGAGATCCCGCCAAATACGGGAAATATAATTCGTTTATGTGCCAACACTGGTTATGCACTTCACCTGATTGAACCACTTGGTTTTGAATGGGATGACAAACGTGTACGCCGAGCAGGTCTTGATTACCATGAATTTACGGATGTGCAACGTCATGCTTGTTTAGAAGACTACTTGGCAGCTCGCCAGCCCGAACGTATTTTTGCCTGTACAACAAAGGGGAAGCGTTTCCACCACGAGCCAGATTATCAAGCGGGGGATTGTTTACTCTTCGGTCCTGAATCTCGAGGTTTACCAGAAGACTTAATTTTCTCATTACCCGAGGAACACCGCGTACGCATTCCAATGTGTCCGAATAGCCGCAGCATGAATCTGTCCAATGCGGTCGCCGTGTTTGTTTACGAATCTTGGCGACAATTGGGTTTTCCAAACGCGCAATAAATTTTTACAGTTTCTATTTTGTAAAAAAGCCTAGCATTGACTAGGCTTTATTGTTACCAAGGAAGTTAAACTGGCTAATCTATGCGGAGCATTTTACGTTACTTTTATTTCTACCTAATCTTATTTGGCTTTTTCAGCCCGACCTTCGCACAACAAAACTACCTCACATTTCCTGCCCATAGCCAAAATATTACGGTCGACCACAAAAACATTTTCTGGTTTATTCACTCAGGCCAGCTATTCAAAAGTGACGGAAAACATCAATTCGCTTACCCATCGAAACAATTGACAAAAATTCATTTAGATAATGTTTCCCAATTGGTCGCAACAGAGCAATACCTTTATTTTTCAATGCCTGAAGCCTTACTCAGGCTGGATCTCTACTCAGATGAATTAGAACCGATAACACAACATGCCGTCGAACAACTACAGCGTCTTGATGAAGCTCATGTAGGCTATCTATTAAACAACAAGCTATTTAGAACCGATAAAGAAAAACCTATTCGAGTCCCGATCGTTGAACCACTTCAACGATGGGCAAGCGTAGATGGCGTTTTCTTTGGCTTAACAAAATCAGGTCAACTTTGGCAATGGTCAGAAAACAAACAAGCCCTATCACTTCAGCAATTACCATGGTCGGTTAAACAACTTACAGCAACGCCGTTAGGTGTTGCTGTAATCAATGCATCCGACGAGGTATTTTTAGTTCACGATACTCGAATCGATTACCTGGGACTGACCGGCATTAATCACCTGTCTTATTTCAAGAAGGCCCTTTATTCGGTTAAGCACGGCGCACTGACACGAACAGAGCTTTCCCCACCATTTCAACAAACAATAACGCGCTGGCCATCATTTTATGCAAATACTTTGGCTGTAGGGAGAGAGCTCTGGGCGCAAAATCGAACTGGACAATGGATTATACCAACGCTCACCCCTTACTCGTTCAAGGCGAGTGATGATCCAACCATTTCAAACGAGCCACAAAATCGCGTGCTCAACAAAGGGCTTGAGGATTTCCAAGAATTTAAAAAAACACGCACCGTCTTTGATTTCGTGTATTTGCGTTCCGACCGCTGGGCAGTTGCTAGCAACTCTGGGGTTTATTGGTTTTCTGCCCAGCAAGGCAGCTTTACCTTATTTTCCGATAAAACCGATATTACCCATCTTTTTTACAGCGGTGGTGACACGATTTGGCTTATAAGCGATAAAGGCACTTGGCTTTACAATTTCCAACAGCAAGAAATTTTAGCAGAGTTACCTAACATCACGGCGCAAGACGTTACAACGCTGACGCAAAACTTGTCAGCCTTTGTTTCGAATGGACAACTTCTTAAACTGAATGAAGTAACTAACGTTATTTCACCCATTGCTTTGCCTCCCGAAATAGCACAAGTGACGTCAGTCTATGCCTATTCGATAGACAAATTACTCGTTGGCACAAAAACAGGGGTTTGGAGCGTTGTTCTTAGCGAACAATTCGAGGTGGAAAGACCTCGTAAAGTCACCGATTTTGGAGTGCGAACAATAAAAGCATCACGGCAAGGGGTATGGCTTGTTGGAGACATTCACATTGCTCATTTGCACTTACCTGCTGGCCCCGAGAGCTTTGCTCCTGACGCCTATCAAGTGGATGAATTAGGCCCCCCGTTCGAACATTTTGCAATGGCCTCCTATCGCGACAAAGTGCTAATGCTCAAAGACAGTCATCTTTTCTTACTTGGCAGCTATGCCCCATCCACAACACGTGAATGGTTCGTAAGCCATGTTCGTTTTTCTCAATCAAACACAGCTCTAAGTAACGATTTGACCGGCGAAACTCATATTTGGCGCCCAACCGATAACATTGTTACCCCCACGTTGGCTGACACCGTAACGATTTGGCTCAGTGGTTGTGATACCTGCCAGTATCAAGTGAGTTTTGATAACGGCCCATGGAAGCCAGTAAACAGCCCTGAAAACCAAATACATTTTCCCGCTCATGCGTACTCTACCATTAAAATTATGGGCAATGATGGTAGCTCTACAGCCCCACTCTATTTACACCTTCAATCGAGTTTAGCATCAAGTCTACCTTGGCCCAGCCTTGTTATCATGATGCTAATTGGCGGGGTAATGGCCATCGCTTGGTTATGGTCCAGACAGCAACTAAAACGGCACAACGAATTTGCTCAAGCTCTCATGAGTCATTCGAAAGATGCTATTTGGCTTGCAGATGAACAATTTAAGATCGTTGAAGTAAATGATGCCTACTGCCAAGTCACAGGATTTAAACCTGACAATGTCATAGGTAAACGTCCGAAAATTAAAACTAAAACAGGTAGGAACAGACAGTTAGAAAGCTACATTGCAAGAGAAGTACAAAGTACCGGTCATTGGAGTGGTGAGTTGTGGATGCTTGGCGCAAACGGACAGAAAATGGCGCTGGATTTAGCCGTGACGAAGCTCGCACTAAAAAAACGAGAGAAAGCCCAATTCTATTACTTAGGGGTGTTTTCAGACATCACATCAAGAAAAGATAATGAAGAAGCACTGCTAACTCTATCTACTCGAGACGCGATCACCGGTTTACCCAATAGAAATCTCTTTATGGAATCGTGCACCCAAGCAATTTCCAGTTGCAACGACACTTTTCCATCCTTACTTGTGATTTTAGTCGACATTGATAATTTTAGAAAAATTAATGATTTACTTGGACATCATGCGGGAGATTTTCTACTTAAAGACATCGCGACTCGACTGCAAACATGCCTAGATAAGGGCTATACGATTGCGCGTTTTAGTAGTGATGAGTTCGCTATACTCGTGCCTCCATACCTTTATTCAGGCATGACCATTTTCTTTGCCAAAAAACTCGCAGATACCATCCTCAAGTCCTTTACACGACCATTTATTCATAATGATGTTGAGACTAATATTTCTGCTTCCTGCGGACTTGCCGTTTACCCAGATAACGGCCACGACACTGAGCATCTACTGCGTGCGGCAGACAGTGCTTTAAGTCATGCAAAATCGCAAGGTCAGAATCGCTTCCAGTTCTTTGATAGCACATTGCATAGCCTTGACCCTAAAGTGCTTACCCAAGAGAGTGCATTGCTCAAAGGTATAGAAAATAACGAGTTTATTCTCGTGTACCAACCAAAATATAGTGGCAATGGTAATGAATTAAGTGGCTTTGAGGCTTTGGCTCGGTGGCCACAAACCGATGGTAGTAGCGTACCACCGAATGAGTTTATTCCACTCGCCGAAAGCAACGGTACGATAATCAAACTCACCGACAACTTGCTTGTGCAAGTGTTTGCTACAGTTCAACAATGGATAAGGCAAGAACTGATTTTTGGACGAGTGGCAATTAACATTTCAGCGCTGCATTTTCAAAACCCAAGTTTGGTTGAAACACTCTCACAGTTACTCAAAGATTATGCAGTGCCTGCCCAGAACATTGAGTTAGAAATTACTGAAAGTGCGATGATGGATAACCCTGAACTTGCATTGAGGCAAATGAGAGCGCTCAAATCACTGGGCTTTACCATCGCACTGGATGATTTTGGCACTGGCCACTCTTCTCTGGGTCAACTGAAGAATTTCCCTATTGATGTGCTCAAGATCGACAGATCGTTTATTTTGGATATCGTTAATGGAGAACAAGATAGGAATATCACGTCGACGATCATTAGATTAGCGAAATACTTAAATATGGAAGTGGTCGCGGAGGGGGTCGAAACAGAAGAGCAAGCTTATCTTTTAAGCATTATGGGTTGTAACATACTGCAAGGTTACTATTTTTCCAAACCACTAATGTCAGACGCAGCCCTTCGTCTTTTGGAAGAAATTAAAGCGCAACAGCAGATTAAGCTAAGCAACACTTAACCTAATCTGCTAAATTCAAACATTACTCCGCTTTTTGCTCGCGTCCCAACAGGGCCATTGCGGCTTCTTTAACGTCTTTTTGCTGATACAATACTTGATATATTTGCTCGGTAATCGGCATCTCAATCCCAGTGCGCTTAGCTAAAAGGTACACTTCTTTGGTATTTCGATAGCCCTCCACCACTTGACCAATACTCGACATCGCGTCATCCACATTTTTGCCTTGCCCAAGCGCAAGACCAAAACGGCGGTTACGTGATTGGTTGTCCGTACAAGTCAAAATAAGATCACCCAGCCCCGCCATCCCCATAAAGGTTTCTGAACGCGCACCAAGCGCACAGCCTAGGCGACACAATTCAGCTAAACCTCGAGTGATTAGCGCTGTTCTTGCGTTCGCTCCAAAGCCAAAACCATCAGACATCCCCGCCCCAATAGCAATCACGTTTTTAACCGCACCACCAAGTTGGATACCGATAAAATCGTCATTGCTATAGACTCGAAACGAGCGTCCGCAATGAAGCAATTTCGCCAATTGACTACGAAAATCTGAGCATGTCGACGAAACTGAAATCGCAGTAGGTAGACCAGCTGCCATTTCTTTCGCAAACGTCGGTCCTGACAATACAGCAAGTGGAACTTGCTCTCCTAAGACTTCCAGCGCGACTTCTTGCAACAAGCGACCAGTATCGGGTTCTAACCCTTTTGTCGCCCAAGCAACACGTGCACCATCAAGCAGATAAGGCTTTATTTGCTTCAGGGTTTCAGCAAACGCATGACTTGGCACAACCACCAATATGAGTTGGCTGGCTTTAACAGCCGTTTCTAAATCAGCTTCAAGCTCAAGTGAATCAGGCAGTTTTAATCCAGGCAAATACCGCGCGTTCTCTCGGGTATTTGCGATGTCTTCAATGTCTGCAGAGTTGCGACCCCACAGCGTAACTTTGTGACCGTTACGGGCAAAACAAATAGCAAGGGCGGTGCCATATGACCCCGCCCCTAAAACCGTAACAGCTGATGATGCTGTACTCATAATGTCACTTAATTAAGCGTTAGCTTCTGCTTGCTCTTCAGCACCTTGTTGAGCCGCGCGTTGTTGCATGTATTGTGCAAATAGCGCGTCAAAGTTCACTGGAGCTAGGTTAAGTTGTGGAAAAGTACCACGGTTAACTAAACTTGCAACCGCTTCACGAGCGTATGGGAAGAGAATATTAGGGCAGAATGCACCTAACATGTGCGCCATTTGTAGCTCGTCTAAATCTGCAATGCTGAAAATACCAGCCTGCTGGATTTCACATAAGAATGCGGTCTTGTCGCCAAGCGTTGCTGTTACCGTTAATGCCAAAACCACTTCATAAACGTTATCGCCCAACTTGTTTGAACGCGTGTCCATGTCCAACTTCACTTCAGGTGTCCACTCAAGTTGAAAGATTTCTGGCGAATTTGGTGTTTCAAATGAAACATCTTTCACATAAATACGTTGAATTGCAAATTGTGCGCCGTCTTGCATTGCTGCTTCGTTTTGGTTTTGTTCAGACATTACTATTCCTAATCTTGTTATCCAGACCTTTTTTGAAAGGTCCTAATTAAATTTATATTTGTTTAAGCGCTAAGCAATGAATTCAGTTTGCCCTGAGCTTCCAATGCCATCATGTCATCACAACCGCCGATATGCGACTCATTGATAAAAATCTGTGGCACTGTTGTACGGCCATTCGCTTTTGCAATCATTTCATCTCTTAATTGCGGCTGTTGGCCAATGTCAAATTCAGTATACTGTACCCCTTTGCTATCAAGCAAAGCTTTAGCTCGATGGCAGTACGGACAGTAGTCTTTGGTATAAATGACAACGTTACTCATAAGTTCACTTCTTCTATTATTTGCTGGTCGGTAAACCCGCGCCTTGCCAAGTACCCATGCCACCTGACAACACGTAAACTTGCTCAAATCCTGATTTCAAACATTTCTCAGCGACAGCTGAAGCCGTGATACCAGCATTACACACAAGTATAATGGGTTTGCTTTTGAAATTTTCAAGGCTAGAAAGTTCCCCTTGTTTCGCTTTTTCTGCGTTTAAGTGGATAGCGCCTGCAATGTGACCTGCACTGAATTCTTTCTGCGCACGAATATCAATCACTTGCCCTTCTTGACGATTCACAAGCAAAGTGAGTTGTTGCGGGTTGATTTGTCTAATTTTTGAAAACTGACTTTTAAACCAACTGCCCACCAGCATTGCCGCTATCACTATCCACAAAATACTTAAAACGGGGTGGTTACCAACAAATGCAATATATTGATCCATGCTTTTATACTCTTTCTGTGAAGGTTTCTGGACGTTACGCCCAATGAAATTTCGTACTATGCGCGCAAGTATACACAGACTCTCGTGGTAAAACAGCTTTTTGGCGTTAGCGAATCGTTCTTCTGATATTTTAGAGTACTTGAAGAGAAATCACGCGACAAAGGCTGAAAAGAAGCACAAAACACGATATGCTACAGAGGAAGTTCGTGCCACATGTCAGGAGTCCAAATGACCGCGAAGAAAAAGCCTTTAGTGTTAATGATTTTAGATGGTTGGGGATACAGAGAAGAAGCAGAAAGCAACGCTATTTTAGCTGCAAATACGCCAATTTTAGATTCACTCTGGGCAACATGTCCGCACACACTAATTTCGGGCTCAGGACTTGATGTTGGTTTACCTGCAGGTCAAATGGGTAACTCTGAAGTGGGTCACGTGAACTTGGGTGCTGGTCGCATCGTGTATCAAGATTTTACTCGTATTACCAAGTCAATCGACGATGGTGAATTTCAACACAATCCAGTACTTGTAGAAAATATTGATAAAGCGGTTGCTAAAGACGCAGCCGTTCATTTGATGGGACTATTAAGCCCTGGTGGTGTACATAGCCATGAAGATCACATCATTGCCGCAATGCAGCTTGCTGTCAAACGTGGCGCTAAAGCCGTTTATCTTCATGCATTCTTAGATGGTCGCGACACACCACCTCGAAGTGCAAAAGCATCAATTGAACGCATTGAGAAAGAATTTGCTCGCCTTGGCACCGGACGATTAGCGACAATCATCGGTCGCTACTATGCCATGGATAGAGATAACCGCTGGGATCGTGTCGAAGCCGCTTATAACTTAATGGTGGATGGTATAGCGAACTTCACATTCGAAGATGGTGTCAGCGCACTAGAAGCGGCTTATGCTCGTGAAGAAAATGACGAGTTTGTTAAGGCTACGACTATTGTTCCTACTGGCGAAAACGCGGCAGTGATGAACGACAATGACACCGTCATTTTTATGAATTTCCGAGCTGACCGCGCTCGTCAAATGACACGTACATTTGTCGATGCAAATTTCGATGGCTTTGCGAAAGTTCGTACTCCGGCGCTCAGTGCATTCGTCATGTTAACTGAATATGCCTCAGATATTAACGCACCAATTGCATTTGCTACCGAATCGTTGAGCAACGTGCTTGGTGAGTGGCTTGCGAAGCATCAAAAAACTCAGTTGCGTATTTCGGAAACAGAAAAATACGCTCACGTAACGTTCTTCTTCAGTGGTGGTCGTGAAGCGTTGTTTGACGGCGAAAAACGCGAACTCATTCCATCGCCAAAAGTCGCTACATACGACCTTCAACCGGAAATGAACTCTACGCTTTTAACCGATAAGCTTGTTGATGCAATCCACGGTGGTGAGTTTGATGTGATTGTCGTCAACTACCCCAATGGCGATATGGTTGGTCACTCGGGTGTATTCGATGCTGCAGTAAAGGCCTGTGAAGCAGTAGATCGTTGCATAGGACGTGTCGTTGAGGCATTAAGAGAAGTCGGTGGCGAAGCGCTAATCACCGCAGACCATGGTAATGCTGAGCAAATGGCAGATCCTAGCACCGGACAATCACACACAGCGCACACAAGCGAGCCTGTACCATTTATTTATGTTGGCCGTGATGCAATCGCGCATTCAAGCAAAACGTTAAGCGATGTTGCCCCAACAATGCTGCACCTACTTGGCATGGAGCAACCGCCAGAAATGACAGGTTCTCCTATCGTTACTTTGAAGTAATGAACTCTGCTCGTTTAATTTCACCTCAATCACACAGCAGTAACGTTAAGCGACTGCTGTGTATAATTTTTTGCGTATTGTCTTTTTCGTGGTGTAGTCCGTTACTCGCAAATGAAGACCGAACAAAACAAGATCTTGTCGAGGTCCAAGAAGAAATTAAACGCAGCGAAGCTCGTTTTGCTGAGCAAAAGAACGCGCTAAAGAGACAGGAAAAACAACTCAGACAAGTCGAACGAAGTGTCGCTGAACATGTTCGCGCACTTGAGTTAACACAACAAGGGATGACGGAGAATCGCCAGCAACAGCAAATATTGGCAGAAGAACAAAATCGCTTATCCAAACAACGTCGCCAACTCTCTGCAATTCTCGCCAAACAACTTCAAAGCGCCTACATCAATGGTGCACACGACTATTCCAAGATGTTGTTAAACCAAGAGAATGCGTCAACTTTGGAACGAATGATTGTGTACTACGAATACCTAAATAATGCTCGAACATCGCAACTCGATGCGTTAAAAGAGGTGGTAGCAAAAATAGACCAAAACAAAGCTCGTTTATTGCAAAAGCAATCTCAGCTGGTTGATTTATCCAACGAACAGCAAAGAAGGTTGAATGGGCTTAAAGTCGCACAAGCTGAGCAGGTTGAAAAATCAAACGCACTCCAAAGCACCTTAAATGCGACAAAAACGGCCATTGCATACCTTCGTGACAATGAGAAAACACTTCGTGACACTTTGGCTCAATTGCAAACCGTCAAAGCTCAAACTGTCCAATCTCAAGAAATGGTCGGCCTCAATAACGCCAAAGGAAAATTACCTTGGCCAGTCACAGGCCGTATAGGAAACCGGTTTGGTGCGAAAAAACACACAGGCCTCAACTGGAATGGTGTTCTTATCCAAGCAAATGAAGGAAGTAACGTCACCAGTATTCGACAAGGGCAGGTGGTTTTTGCCGATTGGCTAAATGGTTATGGTTGGGTCATCGTGGTCGACCATGGTGAAGGGTTTATGAGCCTTTATGGTCATGCACAAACACTCCTGCGAGATGTTGGCGACCTTGTGCAAAGCGGCGAACCGATTGCTAAAGTGGGTCAAAGCGGCGGACAGCAAAATCCTGGTCTATACTTCGAAATACGGCATAAGGGACGCGCTGTAAATCCTATCGAATGGTGCAGGAAATCGTAAGGTACGTATCGCTGCACTAAGAGGAGCAGCTCATGAATACGATACCACAAGCAAATCTGCGCCAAGCACACACCTTAGTAAATACCTTTTTTGCTATTCTGTTTGTGTTTCTTACGCTGATAAATCCTGTATTCGCATCAATCACTGATGTCTCATTAAGTGAAGAAGAAAGTAACGAAATTCTGTTCCACATTCACGCCTATTACGTTGAAGACTTACCTATCAGTGAGCTAAGTCAAAACAGTTTAGGCACGTTGTTTGAACATTTAGACCCCTACTCAAGATATTTAGATGAAGGTGACCTAGACGCCATTTTTAGTACCGCAAACGGCCAGTACACTGGGCTTGGGATAGAAGTGGAAGAACGTGAGAGTACGCTAGTTATCACTAACACCTTAAGCAATTCCCCCGCAAGTAGAGCTGGACTGCAAAAAGGTGATGTACTGCTTTTCGTAAATGGCCAGAAGGTGGCAGACAAGCCTCTGAAATACGTCTCTGATATGCTGCGTTCTGCGAAAAAGTCGACTATTAATCTGGTTGTGTCTCGCTCTCAAACGAATATGGAATTCGCTCTGCAACGAGAAGAGATTTCCTTAGATACCGTAACGAGCCAATTACTTCCACGCGGTATTGGCTATGTCTCTATTGCGAGTTTCAATAATCACACTTACCATGATGTAGCAAACCACATTAAGAAACTTAAAAGTAAGTATGGGCGTACCTTACGTGGTTTGATTTTAGATCTCCGCGACAATCCCGGAGGAACATTAAACAGTGCTGTTGCAATTTCTGATCTGTTTTTAGACAGCGGGCTCATTGTGACGACTAAAGGACGTTTCTTCGATGCAAATCAAATCTACCAAGCTCAACGAGGTGACCTACTTCGAGGAGCGCCTATCGCCGTACTGATCAATGAAAACTCGGCATCAGCGGCTGAGATTCTAGCAGGTGCTTTGCAAGATAACCATCGGGCACTCATTATGGGCGAAAGGTCTTTCGGTAAAGGTTCGGTACAATCGCTTATTCCGCTGGGAGAAGGAAAAACAGCGCTCAAGTTGACCACCGCAAAATACTTCACACCATCTGGCCGCTCGATTGATGGAATAGGTATCAAACCAGATGTTGAGATGAATAAAGAGGTACTTTCACAATTGAGTAAAGCCGTTATAATGGACCGTAACAATAATCAAATAAAGCCTGAGATAACGAGTCTTCTCGCAAAATTGGATTCACATTTACTGGCTGAAAAATAATAAAAACGATTGAGTGCTAACAAATAAAATAACGTCTTACCTACTTGGTATCACACTTTTCTTGCTGCCCTGCGCCTTTGCTCAGGCAGCAAGAATTGCCATTGTCATCGATGATATAGGCTATCATCAACGCGATATGGATTTGCTGAATCTACCCGGCAAGCTCACCTATTCCATTTTACCTCACACGCCATATTCTCAGCGCTTTGCTTTCAAGGCGAGCCAACAAGGTAAAGAATTACTACTCCATGTCCCGATGGAAGCAACTAATGAAAAATTATTAGGGCCTGGAGGCCTGACTTCGGACATGGGACGACTCGAATTACAAAGCACCTTGGGCCACGCTCTTGCCAGTTTACCGCAGGTTAAGGGGGTGAATAATCATATGGGGTCAAGATTAACTCAAGAAACTGAACCGATGCGCTGGACTATGGAAATATTGAAGAAACGAGGCCTATTTTTTCTCGACAGCCGCACTACCGTGCAAACGCAAGCTCAACACGTTGCAAACTTAGTGGGTGTAATGAATATTTCGCGCAACGTGTTTCTCGATAATGAGCTCAGCGAAGAAGCAATGCTGAAGCAATTAGAGGAGCTAAAACGCATTGCAACGCATAACCAGTTTGCCGTTGCGATTGCGCACCCTTATCCAGAAACTCAAACGTTTCTAACGGCCCAGTTGCCATTACTTATCGCTCAAGGATTTGAATTAGTGCCCATTTCTCAATTAGTCGACAACAAATACATTCAACTTGCTGACAAAGCGCAAGACATACCGAATACGGTCAGTCATCTGACCGTAACGCCTTAGACATTTAATGCTCTGGTGACATTGAGGTCGGTAACTGACTAAACCTAACCATTGGATTTTCTTTCCTCAACTTCTTCGATACGTCCATTGAAATCTCATATTCTTTATTCGTTTTAAAACGATAAACCTGATTAGCCGAAAACACGTCTATCGTCGCATCGGACGCAAACTTAAATTTAAGCGCATCCATTGTGGGGACCATGAAACTCATCCCCCCAGCCGTACCCTCCATAAATGAGTTGATATCGTCCAGCAACACAAACAAATCATTGTAAGCAATTTCGGTCACTTCAAGCTCTTTGATTTGGGTACTAAACGAAATTGATACATCATCTTTCTTCTGATTGACGTGCATCTTGATGTTTTTAGCATCTTCATAAACTGGTAACTCTAATGTTGCATCCGCACCAATGTTCACTTCTGTCAACAAGTTACCGTCTTTTGTGAACCATATTTTGATGTCCTCGAGTTTAATTTCATCATTCTTAATCTCAAGTTGTGCCTTGCCTGAAACATAAGGTGATTTAACGCCTTTTAACAAACTCAATATCGAGTTTAGCTTGGCATAGTCTGATGAACGCTCGGACGCCATTACTAATGGCGTTACAACTAATACCACTATACAAAGTAATACGGATAATCCTTTCACTCTAACTTTCCCACGTTTAAGTAAATAGTAAATGAAGTCTTGCTATACAATTTATTGATCTGAGACCAAGTAAGAACGCACATTTATGACTAGAATTAGAGCAACTTGCAACGTTAAATAGGTAAATAAATGTTAAAATACGTCTCTGACCTCATGACACCAGATCCACTTTGCATTAGCCAAACGGATTCGTTAAAAGTCGCTCACGATCTGATGCGTGAAAAAAACATCCGCCATATCCCAATTATTGATAACCAAGGTCAGTTGCAAGGTATGTTGACCCAAAAAATCATGATTGCAAACGTCATGAAAATACTGGCGACTTACGGCCAACTGGCTCTAGAACGAAAAGAAAAACAACAGAAGGCTCAAGAAGTCATGGCAACTGATTTTGTCGCAGTGCGTCCTGACGAAAAACTAAAAGACGTAGCAACTTATTTCGTTAAGAACCGTCATGGTTGTTTGCCCGTTGTCACTGAAGATGGCAAATTGCAGGGCATTATCACCTCGTCTGATTTTGTTCGTTTGGCTGCCGCATTACTTGGCAGTGAAGGCTAATCAACTGAATTTGACAGGTAATCCATACACTTCAAGGACAGTTCATACAACGCATCGACTTTGCAAAATGGACGTATGCGGTAACTTCGAATCCTATAGATGAGATACCTTATTTGGAATCTCTCATTCGCCTCTTTTCATCCCCCTAAAAAGCGCTAAACTAGCGGTTTTTAGGGGGAGCATTATGAAACGCACAAAATTAATTAACCATCTGACTGAATTGCTCAAGCCTTTTCAAATTAATGACTATTGTCCGAATGGCTTACAAGTCGAAGGTAAGTCTGAAATAAAGAAGATCGTGACTGGCGTTACTGCGAGTCAAGCGCTAATCGATGCTGCTATTGAACGTGGTGCTGATGCAATTTTGGTTCATCACGGATACTTCTGGAAAGGTGAAGATCAAACAATCACTGGTATGAAAAAACGTCGTATTCAACGCTTACTTGCACACGATATTAACTTAATTGCCTATCACCTCCCCTTAGATGTACATCCTGAACTTGGCAACAACGCACAACTCGGTGCATTGTTAGGCTTGGATATTGAACGGCCTCTTGAACCATGGAATAAATCGAGTGTCGCAGTAAAAGGCAAACTTTCGACACCGATGTCAGTCGAAGATTTTGCGATTTTGATTGAAAATAAATTAGGTCGAGCTCCGCTTGTTAATACCGCAGGTGAACATTTAATCAAGACGGTTGCTTGGTGTACGGGTGGCGGGCAAAGTTTTATAGATTTAGCCGCAAGCCAGGGTATTGACGCTTATCTTACCGGCGAAGCATCTGAGCAAACTATCCATTCATCAAATGAACAGAGCATTCACTTTTTTGCCGCGGGGCACCATGCAACCGAGCGATATGGTGTAAAAGCGTTAGGTGAATACCTTGCAACACAATTTGACCTCGAGGTTGAATTTGTTGATATCCACAATCCAGTGTGATGCCCATAAATGAAAAACGACAGAAGTTTTGACACTATTTCCTCTAAATTTTCGAAAAATATTTATGGCACGAATAAAGGCAAAATCCGTGAAGCGGTCTTAAAACGGGATTTAACCGAAGGCGTCCCTTGGCTTGGTATCAACCCCTCAATGCGAATTTTAGATGTGGGGGGTGGTCAGGGCCAACTTGCGCTTTTTTTGGCAACACAGGGGCATCACGTTACGCTCATCGACATTTCCAAGGAGATGCTTGATGTTGCGATGAGCAACGCAACTCAACAAAATCTTCAGCACAATCTCACAACCGTGCATGGCGCTTTGCAGTCTATTCCTGATTTAGCTTTGGGGCAGTTTGACTTGGTTTTATGCCACGCGGTTTTAGAGTGGGTAGTTGAGCAGCAGAAAGCCTTAACAATATTGAAAAGTTGTTTGCAACGAGACGGACTTCTATCGCTGATGTTCTACAATCGTGACGCACAACGCTTTGCAAATTTAGTTTACGGTAACTTCGACTACGTACAAAACGATTTAAAAGTTAAAAAGAAAGTCAGTTTGAATCCCAATCAGCCGCTCGACCCGAAAGATGTCGCAGCGTGGTTAAGCGATTTAAATTTATCCGTCCTGGCAAAGACGGGTGTGCGCTGCATTAACGATTATTTGAGAGATCCTAAAAAGGCGGAGAACCAATTTAACGAATTACTTGCCATGGAGCTTAAATTTAACCGACAAGAACCCTACGCATCGTTAGGACGATACACGCATCTACTTTGCGCACCATTTGACGACAGTGAGTAATTGACTTTAGCCCGAAATATTAACGTTTGTATGTATTGCACAGATAAAAAAAGCCCGCATCTGCGGGCTTTTCATTTCAATAGCAATTACGCCATGAAATCGATACCTTCTTGGATATCTTTGTTTAATGTTTCTAACATGTCATTTTTCGCTTTCTCTTCGAATGCGCTTAATTGACCGTAAGAAAGGATCTCTTCAACACCGTTTTTGCCAAGGCGTACTGGGTGTGCAAAGTAAGGTGCATCGCCGTTTTCAACCGCAACGTATGCGTAGTCAACAACGTTCGCTTCACCTTGAAGACCTTTAACTAATGAGAAGCAGAAACGAGCTGCCGCTGCGCCCATTGAAAGTGTTGCTGAACCGCCACCCGCTTTTGCGTTAACGACTTCAGTACCCGCGTTTTGAATACGTGGAGTAAGCGCTGCAACTTCTTCTTCAGTAAACTCTACACCTTCAACTTGTGAAAGTAGAGGCAGAATTGTTGTACCTGAGTGACCACCGATCACAGGTACTTTAACGTTTGCAACGTCTAGACCTTTAAGTTCTGCAACGAATGCTTCTGAACGGATGACGTCTAGCGTTGTAACACCGAAGATACGTGCTGCATCGTAAACGCCAGCTTTTTTGAATACTTCAGCAACGATTGGCACAGTGCCATTTACTGGGTTAGTGATGATACCTACTAGTGCTTTAGGACAGTTTTTAACCATGCCTTCCGCTAACGCTTTTACGATGCTCGCGTTTACATTGAATAGATCAGAGCGATCCATACCAGGCTTACGAGGCATACCTGCAGGAACTAAAACGATATCCGCATCGACAAGCGCTGAGTCAAGATCATCTTTACCATGACCTGTCACTTTCACTGCTGTAGGGATGTGAGACAAATCAACAGCAACACCAGGTACAACTGGCGCTACGTCGTAAAGCGCTAGCTCAGAACCTGCTGGTAAACCAGTTTTTAGTAGTAGAGATAGAGCTTGGCCGATACCACCAGCAGCACCTAAAACAGCAACTTTCATGGGAATTCTCCATAATTTGAGGTAGGAATAAAAAGTGCCATAAAGATAATGAAAAGCACCGATAAAAACAAATTAATCCTGCTTATATTCGAGATTTTTTCGACCATAGTTGTAAACATCGCGACACTTAGTGCCATTGTAAGACTACAATCGAGCAGACGTGCGCATTGATATATGTCGCCACTTGTACTGCCTTCGGCGAAAACATCATCACGAAAACTTGGGCATCAGTACGTATTTGTGTAGAATCATCCAGATATAGCAATAAGCGAGCGAGTAGTTATGCAACCTCAAGAAAAACAAGAAGCACTAGTAAAAGCATTCAAGGCATTGTTAAAAGAAGAAAACCTTTCTTCGCAAGGCGAGATTGTCGACGCGCTCAAAGATCAAGGTTTCGATAACATTAGCCAAAGCAAAGTATCTAGAATGCTGAGCAAATTTGGGGCCGTTCGCACTCGTAATGCTAAACAAGAAATGGTCTACTGTTTACCTGTGGAAATGGGCGTACCAACCGCGAAAAGCCCACTTAGACAACTTGTTTTAGATATCATGCATAATGAGATGATGATAATCATTCGTACAAGCCCTGGCGCTGCGCAACTTATTGCTCGCTTGCTCGATTCTCTTGGCAAAGCAGATGGAGTACTTGGTACGATTGCGGGTGATGACACTATCTTCATTGCACCAGCAAAAGTGTCTGAAATTGATTTAACGTTAGACCGTGTTCGCACACTATTCGATAACGTCTAATCGTTCAGCCATCGATTTCAAAAACTGGACAGAGGGCGCAAAAAATGCAGCGCCCATGTCACTATGAGTGAAGTCTAACCATCGGTCGTAGCACTCATCATCACCTAATCGTTTTTTCAGTACGAGTGCCAAACCATCGCCATGCGCACTGCAACTCAGCCATAAACTGCCTTGAACGTGTACATCACCAAACGGCATACTCTGATTTAGTAACAAAGCCAGACCATTTTCATCTTTCAATTCACTCAGCGTTGCATGACTATCAGGCGTTGGGGGTAGGATCAATTGATTGTCCAACCGAGTTCGACCCATAATCTGTTCTTGTTCGCTCACCTCTAAACGATGCCAACCCGCCAATTCAAATTTTACACGTGTGGTGTGCACATAACTGCCTTGATCATCTGGTTGATTAGGATTACTCACCAACGCAACTTGCCGCTTTAAACGGCCATGTGGCGCATCACCGCCATACACAAAACCGTTAAAATCTCGTCCATCGAGAAATCGAAAACAACGAACTTGAGATACCAGTTCAACACCTGGGCCAAATATCTGTAAAGCACGCTGCGCAAAGAGATGGTTTACATCCTCTCTATCGGAACGAATCACCAAAAGTAAGTCAAACGGTTGGCTGTGAATACTGTGTTCTGAATGGCTAATGTGGGGAAAACTTCGAAGTTCAGATGGAATAAATTCAGGGTAGATATGTGGCCAATATTGCGCACCGACAGCAATAAAGGAACTAATCATTGACTCAGAAAACTGATCGTTAAACTCGTCTTGCAACATTAACAATTCGGGGAGCTGAACACGCACTGCTTCATCATGACCGTCTAACACGTTGAAAAAGAGATGTAATCCATGCAGATTTGCTTCTGCACAAAGTCCTGATTGCGCTTGCGCCATACCGAAACAGTACCCAATTCTTGATATTATTGTTGTCCAGCGACACAAAACGCTTTGTTTTGTATGCCTCTCTGATTTTTCGCATTCAAACAAATGCCCACACAACGATATTGTAAAAGCACAAGTCCGCAGCCAAAATTCGATGTTAACCAATCCTCTTACGCTCATTAACCTCAATGCAAAGCATCGAAGACTCCGTCGCAACTTAAATAAAAACACCCAAAAGTAGTTCTGCTCAACTTAAGCAAATAACGCTTGAATGTAATTACTTGTGATTGGCCAAAGGTAAGTATATGTCGAGGCGATAAATTTCAGCAACCCATACTGTCAATCGAGACATTCGTGAGGTGTTTTTGAATGCAGATTGTTCGATATTTAAGCATCTATATGTATATATACACGCAAATATGAGCGCGAATAACTCAAATCTACGACAATGCATGGTATGGATAATTTATTCAACACTAGATTTCATGCGCCTTGCGATGGAGTTAATAGTCTAAACTCACCATTCGTTTCCAAAATAGAATCACAAAAGAGGAAGTTGCATGTGAGAGATCTCTCACGGCGCTGACAGCGATCGTGGAAGATACTGCATAAAAAACCCCTAAATTATTTGTAACATACTGAAATAAAAAGGCTTACTCTTAAGTAAACCAGTGTAAACACAAAATCATTCGGTTTTTATCGGATACAAGCTCACCACCGCTAACTATACTGTTCACATCAGCTAGGGAAAACGCTGATAAAAGGGAAACGTTCAGGAAGAACGTTGCTAACTAGGAAGGATAGCAAAGGAAAGGAATATCGAAGGACCGATTCAGCTTAGGATAAGCAAAGTCAAGGATAATTCAGCATTGGAAGCTGGGCAATGGACGCGTAAGGAAGACATCCAATCAAAGGGATAGATTGGCTGACAGGAAGTTGTAGTGGACACACGGATTGTTCGAAATGGAATCGATAGCAGGATGCTGCCAGGAAGAAGTAGGCAAAGGAACAGCGGACGTTTACCCCTTCTGGGAATGACCGAGGCCAAGTAGTAAATAAGATGGATTGCTCAGGATGAGCAAGTGAATGGAAACACAACAGGAAGTGAGGAACAGTGTTACCTTCGAGTAAATCTTATTAAGGTGTACTCAGGGAGTAATTCTGAAACTACGTAGACCCTAACCAACGTAGTAAAGGATGCCAACTAGGACAGTGTTGTACGAGTAAGTACTCTATCGCAGGACGCGAAAAGAAGATTCCGCAGGCGCAGCCCATTGGGTTGCGCCCTTCTTTTTTGGGATACGTTATTTCTTAAGCTGCATTCCCCTAGCCCATCACTTAATTTGAAACATGACTAAAGCAAATTAATCCACTTTTCGATTTTTACCTTTTAAGTAGGCACTTCTAAAGTCAAGAAAATGTGCTTGTAGGTTTTCTGCAGCTTGCGCCTCACCATTCTGAGCTAATACCATTGTCGCTACTTCAACAGTACCCAACTGATTTTCAAATGGTGCGACCCGCAAACGATAATCAGAGAGTGCTTTTGGCGTGATTGATAACACAGGTAAATTGTCCAAATATGGGCTTCGTCTAAACATCCGTTTAGCTTCCCGCCAAGTACCATCTAAAAAGACATACAGTGGTTTTCTATTTTCTTCTCGCTGCACGGATTCAATGATCTGCCGTCCGTCCGCTTCTTCTGCGGGAAAAACAAGGATTGGTTGATAACTAGGATCCGCTAACAAAGCGAGCAGTGCGTCTTCCGGCTCAGTGCGACTCCATTTAAACGCGTAATTGTCTGGTACAATATCCGCTATTAGTCGCCCGGTATTGGAAGGTTTAAAAGGCTCGTTATGAGACATCAACATCAACACCGCACTTTGACAATCCTGAGCAACCAGACGTGATGAACAGATACACAAAGAGGTGGCAAGTAAACACGTTTCACAACGGATAAGACGGCCACCTCGCGCATTGAAAGGTCGAGTCGCGTTGGCCAACAAAACTTGTCTTAGTTGAAGTACCGAATTGTTCATTTCTTGCCTCTTAGATATTAAGCGGCGTATTGTAAGCAACTAGAATAAAAAAAGCAGTAAGGAATTCATTATGAAAATTACATCTTCGGCACGTCTTATGTATCGAATGATCACCCCAGATGATGCACAGCTTCTGTTTGAGTTGGATCAAGACCCTTCGGTGATGCAATACCTAAATGGTGGGATACCAACTTCCATGGAAGATATTCACAATCGCTTTCTACCAAGAATTGCGTCTTTTCATAATGAAGAAAAAGGCTGGGGTCTTTGGCATGTCGCGACTAAAGATGAGCATGAATTTATTGGTTGGATTTTGGTGCGTCCAATGTTCTATTTCACTGAAGAACGGGACGACACCGACATGGAGCTTGGCTGGCGTTTTAAACAAACGACCTGGGGACGAGGTTACGCCACTGAAGCCGCTTTGCACGTTGCGACCCATATTGAAAAATTAAATGAATTAAAGTCATTTAGCGCTGTCGCAGCAGTAGATAACATTGGTTCTATTGCAGTCATGAAAAAACTAGGTATGCAGTTTGTCAAGCAAGACATACATACCGACCCAACTTGGCAAACTGAAGTGGTGTACTACACCAAACCTCTAATCGATTAGTTGCATTGTGCCGCCTTAGTGTAAAGAGCAAGTCTAAAGGACGTTCTTTTAGCAACATGCAACAAAGAGCGTCACTTCGACAAAGCTTGATTTAATTCGTTTAAGCCATTTCTGACCCACGTTTTGTCCAAGTAGTTTTCCAAATTCATCTGCGCAAAGCGCAGAAAATGTTTTGCTGCGTGAGCAATATGTCTATCTGTACGCACAATAAAATACCAATGACTCGCGAGCTCTAAACCCTTGATAGGTATAATTTTTAACGTAGTATCATGAGCAGGAATAACATGTCGTGATAACACCGCAATGCCCATTCCTGCACTAACCGCGACACGGATCGCTTCATTACTTGCCATTTGAATACTGTCTGCAAGTACTAGTCCACGACTTTGTAGCGCGCTATCAAATAACATTCTAGTGGCTGAACCGGGTTCTCTGAGCAAAAAGCGATGCTGCACAATATCGCTTAAGGATACTTGTGAAAGGGCAGCCAGCGGATGATCCGCAGGTGCTAATAGCACTAAAGGATTTTGTAAAAAGCGCCCAGCCAAGGCATGTTCAAGTGAGGGGGGATGGCTAAACACATACAAGTCATCTTCGGCTCGCTCAAAACGTGCTAGCACTTGTTCTCGATTGCCGATTTCCACCTTCATGTCGACATTCGGATGCACAAGACTAAATGGACCGAGTAGTTTGGGTAATATGTACTGTGCGGTATTTACCATTGCAATTCGGCAATGCCCCCGTTCTCCACCCTGTATTTCTTTCAAATAACGTTGATAATCATCAAATTGTTCAAAAACCTGTAAACACGTTCTAAATAGTTCGAGACCCGCTTCCGTTGTCATTAAACGTTGATGCTGAGTGTAAAACAGTTGCTCACCAACCGCTTCGGTCAGACGTTTAATTTGTAGAGAGACGGTTGGTTGAGTGAGATGTAACCTACGTGCCGTTTCACTGACCGAGCCCGTTTGCACAACACACATGAACACTTCCAGCAACCGAAAAGAGAGATGTCTAAGATCCATACTTAAAACCTATAGATAATTATCTATATTAATATACCAATCATTTTATTATTTACTATACCTCGGATTCGTTAAACTAAGTCCAATTCAGTCCAACTAAGAGGTTGTCATGCCAGATATTGTGGTTATGTTTTTTGTGCTCGGTTTATTAGCCGGATTGCTTCGCTCTGATTTAGCCATTCCCAAAGCGACATATGAAACGCTCAGCTTACTTTTAATGCTCACAATTGGATTAAAAGGCGGGATGGTACTCCATGGTAATTTAGCGTGGCGATTACTCCCTGAAATGGCGACAATCGCAGCACTCGGCGCGCTTATCCCCCTTACTCTCTACCCTTTTCTTAAACATGTAATAGGCTTATCCGTAGCCAACAGCGCCAGTATTGCCGCACATTATGGTTCAGTGAGTGCTGGAACATTTGCTGTCGCTTTAGCATTTGCCGAAAGCCAAAATCTAACGGTGGGTCCAGAAGTAACACTGTATCTTGTCATGCTCGAGCTCCCTGCCATCATCGTTGGCCTTTTACTCTTTCGTCGCTTTGAAACCCAAGGTGGAACTCAGAAACAGCCATCTCTAAAAGCGCTGTGGCACGAAACGCTAACCAACAAGAGCGTCATTCTTCTTGTAGGCGGTGTAATCATAGGGATGATGTACGGTACACAACAAGGTTCTCAGGTAACAAGTATTCTAACCTCGAGTTTTAAAGTTGTACTCGCACTATTCCTACTTGAAATGGGGATAACGGCTGCTCGAACGCTTAGACCTATGCCTTGGCACCAATGGCGTCTCGTTCTATTCGCTCTAACGGTGCCAAGTATTCTCGGTTCAATCGGAGTATTTGTTGGGATGATGTTAGGCTTAGAACAAGGCTCTATTGTTGTTTTAGCGGCTCTACTTGCCAGTGCCTCTTACATAGCTGCTCCTGCAGCGATAAAAGCCGCTATTCCACAAGCAGATATAGGTCTGGCAATGCTAAGCTCACTTGGCCTCACATTTCCATTTAATGTCATCATCGGAATTGGCCTTTATCATCAAATGACGCTGTTTTTTGCTTCCTAAAAGCCCCATTGTCAGCCAAAGCGATTGACATCCTTCAGTCGCTTTCATTTCGCTCAAATATCGGATTCGGCACAACCAATACGCAAAACAATTAACTAGTCAAACGGTCTAAATAATTGATAAACTACAACAAGTACCTAAATTAATTACTAAATAGGAAGTTCAATGAGGGAATATTTGTTTAGAGCATTTGCTGCACTGCTCGTCTTACTAAGTGCATTGGTAACATTTGCCGAGTTTGAACAAATCGGGTCCGTGTTTTTTATGTATATGATTATCTTTTTTTATGCTCCGATGTCCGTTTTCATATTTGGTGGTAACGCGCTTTTACAACGCTTTGTTTATTTCAATATCTTTGCAAAAACGACGAAAGAGAATCTCTCAACTAAGTGATTAATTTCGTGGCTATCATTAAAAATGGTGCTCAAACTCCAGTCAAAACCTTCACCACGTTTCACTCGTTTGGGCATAAAAAAAGCGAGACCTAGTCTCGCTTTTTTATCAAATCAGCTTAGATAATTACTTTTTCTTCGCTTTTTTGTTTGGAAGGTCAGTAATTGAACCTTCGAAGATTTCTGCAGCTAGACCGATAGACTCATTTAGCGTTGGGTGCGCGTGAATCGTCAATGCGATGTCTTCACCGTCTGCGCCCATTTCAACCGCTAGACAGATTTCACCTAGCATTTCGCCTGCGTTGATACCAACCATAGCACCACCGATGATACGACCTGAGTCTTTGTCAAAGATTAGCTTAGTTTGACCTTCAGTACGTGCAGATGCGATTGCACGGCCTGATGCAGCCCATGGGAACACAGCCGTTTCAATGCTCAGACCTTTTTCTTTGGCTTCTTTCTCCGTCACACCAACCCAAGCAATTTCTGGGTCTGTGTACGCGATTGAAGGAATGCACTTAGGATCAAAGAAGTGTTTCTGACCAGAGATAACTTCTGCAGCAACGTGACCTTCATGAACCGCTTTGTGCGCTAGCATTGGTTGACCAATCACGTCACCGATTGCGAAGATGTGGTTTACGTTTGTACGTAATTGCTTGTCCGTGTTGATAAAGCCACGCTCATCAACCGCAACACCCGCTTTTTCTGCGTCGATTAGTTTACCGTTTGGCGTACGGCCAACCGCTACTAATACTTTGTCGTAACGTACTTGGCCTTCAGGCGCTTGTTTACCTTCAAACGATACGTAAATGCCGTCGTCTTTCGCTTCAACTGCCACTACTTTCGTAGAAAGCATGACGTTGAACTTGTCGCTTACGTATTTTTGGTAAACTTTAATGATGTCTTTGTCTGCTGCAGGTACTAGTTGGTCAGCAAATTCAACTACGTCGATTTGTGAACCTAGCGCGCGGTATACAGTTCCCATTTCAAGACCAATGATACCACCACCTAGTACGAGCAATTTTCCTGGCACGTCTTTCAGTTCAAGTGCGCCAGTTGAGTCGATGATACGCTCGTCTTTTGGAATAAATGGTAGGCTAACTGGTTGTGAACCCGCTGCGATAATTGCGTTATCAAACGTGATTGTTGTTGTGCCGTCTGCACCTTCAACTGCAATCGTGTTTGCACCAGTGAATTTACCGTAGCCGTTAACCACTTTCACTTTACGCATTTTTGCCATACCAGCTAGACCGCCGGTTAACTGACCAATTACAGACTCTTTCCATGAACGGATTTTATCTAGATCAATTTGTGGAGCGCCGAACGTCACACCGTGGTGTGCCATTTCGCTCGCGTCGTCGATGACTTTAGCAACGTGTAGTAAAGCTTTTGAAGGGATACAACCTACGTTTAAGCACACACCGCCTAGTGTTTCGCGTGACTCAACGAGTGTAACTTCTAAACCTAGATCCGCAGCACGGAATGCTGCTGAATAACCACCAGGACCACCGCCTAGTACTACAACTTGAGATTTGATTTCGTTGCTCATGTTATTACCTTAACTAAGATTGAACGGGACTATGCTCGCACATGCAGTTTCGCGAGTGTCGCAGCCAAATATGCCGACTAAGTTTGTGGTTTAACACGCAAGCAAACCTAGCAAGCTTGTTTATCATTTTGTGTGCGCAAGTGTAACATTGGCACATACTAAAGTCCCGCCTAAATATTAGGCGGGACAACAAATTACATTACCAATTGGCGAATGTCGCTAAGGTAACTTGCTAAGGTCGCAGTGAAGCGAGCAGCAAGCGCACCGTCAATGACACGATGGTCGTATGAACAGCTTAATGGCACCATTAAACGAGGTTCAAACTCTTTACCATTCCACTTAGGTTTGATGTCCGATTTAGAGACCCCTAATATTGCCACTTCTGGCGCATTGACGATTGGCGTAAATGCCGTACCACCGATACCACCTAGGCTAGAAATAGTGAAACAACCACCCTGCATATCTGATGCGGTAAGTTTACCTTCACGCGCTTTCTTCGAAATCTCCATCAGCTCACTTGAAAGCTCCATAATCCCCTTCTTGTTCACATCACGAACGACCGGTACAACAAGACCATTTGGTGTGTCTACCGCAATTCCAATGTGAACGTATTTCTTCAGGATCAAGCTTTCACCGTCTGATGAAAGTGACGAGTTAAACGTTGGAAATTCCTCAAGTGCTTTCGCTGCTGCTTTCATCACAAACACAAGAGGTGTGATCTTAACGCCAAGTTTCTTCTTCTCAGCAAGGATGTTTTGCTCCTTGCGGAAGTCTTCTAGCGCCGTGATGTCCGCTTCGTCGAATTGCGTTACGTGTGGAATGTGAACCCAGTTACGGTGCAAGTTTGCGCCAGACAGTTTTTGGATACGTGAAAGTTTTTTCTCTTCCACTTCACCAAACTTGCTGAAATCCACTTTTGGCCATGGGATCAAATTCAAGCCTGAGTTATCGCCACCTGCAGATGCTGTGCTGATTTGCCCTGACTCGACTTTTTTCACAAGCTCTTTCACGTAGTTTTGCACGTCTTCTTTAACGACACGACCTTTGCGGCCTGAACCTTTTACGCGAGCTAGATTTACACCAAACTCACGAGCAAGACGACGTACGACTGGCGACGCATGCGCATAGTCAGAGTTCACTTCAAACTCTTCTTTTGTTGCAGAGGCGACTGGAGCCGCTGGAGCTGGAGCAGATGCTGCTGGCACAGATGCCGCAGCTACCGGAGCGGTGGCAACAGGTGCCGACGATTGCGTTTCAAAGACGAAAATCAATGAACCAGTGCCCACTTTATCACCAGCGGCCACTTTGATATCGATAACCGTGCCTGCAAATGGTGCAGGTACTTCCATTGACGCTTTGTCGCCTTCAACGGTCAGTAGTGACTGTTCTTCGGCAACAACATCACCCACTGCAACCATAATTTCAGTGACTTCTACTTGGTCACCACCTATGTCTGGTACAAATACGTCTTGCGCAGCCGATACCGCAGCTACAGGTGTTGGTGCCGCCGCAGGAGCTGCTACGGGAGCCGCTGGCACAGAGCCAGCAACTTCAAACACAAACACTAAGCTACCAGTAGACACTTTTGCGCCCGCTGCAACTTTGATTTCTTTTACCGTACCAGCAAATGGTGCTGGTACTTCCATTGACGCTTTATCACCTTCAACCGTGATTAATGACTGTTCTTCTGTCACAACGTCACCAATTGAAACCAAAACTTCTGTTACTTCAACTTCATCGCCACCAATATCAGGCACGAATACGTCTTTCAGTTCACTTGCTGCTGAAACAACTGGAGCGGGAGCCGCTTCTGCTGCAGGTGCAGACACAAGTGCCGCTTGTGCATCCGTATCAAACACCATGATCAATGTACCTGTTGCAACTTTGTCACCGACAGCGATTTTGATCTCTTTAACAACACCGGCTTGTGAAGCTGGTACTTCCATTGAAGCTTTATCACCTTCAACAGTGATAAGTGATTGATCCACTTCTACTGAATCACCCACTTGTACCAAGATCTCGGTAACTTCTACTTCATCAGCACCAATATCTGGAACATGAATTTCAATAGCCATGATCTCTCCTATTAAGCGTACAGAGGGTTAGTTTTCGTTGTGTCGATATCAAACTTCTTGATAGCGTCAACCACTGCCGATTTTTCAACTTTACCTAGTTTTGCAAGTTCACCGAGCGCTGCAACAACCACGTAACCGGCGTTCACTTCGAAGTGACGACGTAAGTTTTCACGACTGTCTGAACGACCGAAGCCATCCGTGCCAAGCACTTTATATGTCTCACTCGGCATAAATGCGCGAACCTGATCAGCGTAGCTCTTCATGTAATCCGTTGCTGCAATCGCAGGCGCAGAACCCAGTACCGTTGTGATGTATGGTACTTGCGCTTCGGCTTCAGGATTCAACATGTTAAAACGCTCACATGCGTAACCATCACGAGATAGCTCATTAAACGAGGTAACCGAGAACACATCAGAACCAATGCCGTACTCTTCGCTTAAGATTTGCGCCGCTTTACGGACTTCATTCAGAATCGTACCAGAGCCAAGTAACTGCACTTGTGCTTTGTCTCCAGCAAGCGTCTCTAGCTTGTAGATACCTTTACGAATGCCTTCTTCTGCACCTTCTGGCATCGCTGGATGATGATAATTTTCGTTCATCAGCGTAAGGTAATAGAAAACGTTTTCTTGGTCCGGACCATACATGCGGCGAATACCGTCTTGTAGGATTACTGCTACTTCGTACGCATACGTTGGATCGTATGAAATACAGTTTGGTACTGTGCCCGCTTGAATGTGTGAATGCCCATCTTCGTGTTGTAGACCTTCGCCATTCAGTGTTGTACGACCTGCCGTTGCACCAAGTAAGAAACCGCGAGCTTGTTGATCACCCGCCATCCATGCCATATCGCCGACACGTTGGAAACCAAACATCGAGTAGTAGATGTAGAATGGGATCATTGGTAGGTTGTTCGTGCTGTATGATGTAGCCGCTGCTACCCATGAAGACATTGCACCTAGCTCGTTGATACCTTCTTGTAGTACTTGACCTGACGTTGCTTCTTTGTAGTAAGAAACGATATCACGGTCTTCTGGGCTGTAGTTTTGGCCGTGTGGATTGTAAATACCGATTTGACGGAATAAACCTTCCATACCGAATGTACGTGCTTCATCAGCAATAATAGGCACTATGTTCTTGCCGATGCTTTTGTCTTTCAACAAGATATTTAATGCACGAACGTATGCCATTGTTGAAGAAATATCACGTTTTTGCTCTTCCAACAGAGGAGCAAAATCACTGAGTTCAGGCAGTGTCAATGACTCTGTGAAGTTTGGTAGACGCTGTGGAGTATAACCATGAAGCGCATTACGACGAGCGTGCAGGTATTCGTGCTCTTTTGAACCTTCCTCAAGAGTTAAGTAAGGTAGGTTTACTAAGTCGTTATCAGACACTAAGTCGTCAAGACCAAGACGTGAACGCAAATGCGCAACGTGAGTCATGTCCATTTTCTTCACTTGGTGCGCGATGTTTTTACCTTCCGCAGCCGCACCCATGCCGTAACCTTTTACCGTTTTAGCAAGGATTACCGTTGGACGACCTTTGTTTTCTTGCGCTGATTTAAACGCAGCGTAAAGTTTAGAAGGCTCATGACCACCGCGTTTCAATGCGAAGATTTCATCGTCAGTCATATCAGCTACAAGCGCAGCCGTTTCCGGATAACGACCAAAGAAATGCTTACGAACGTACGCTCCATCTTTCGCTTTATACGTTTGGTAATCGCCATCCACTGTTTCATTCATCAGCTGCAGCAATTTACCTGTAGTGTCTTTAGCAAGAAGTTTGTCCCAACCAGAGCCCCAAACCACTTTAATGACGTTCCAACCAGCGCCTTTGAAAAGACCTTCTAATTCTTGAATGATCTTACCGTTGCCCATTACTGGACCGTCTAAACGCTGCAAGTTACAGTTAATGAGGAAACATAAGTTGTCTAGCTTCTCACGAGCAGCAAACGAAATTGCACCACGCGATTCTGGCTCATCCATCTCACCATCACCAAGGAACGCATACACGCGTTGCTCAGAGGTGTCTTTCATTCCACGACCATCAAGGTATTTGAGGAATCGCGCTTGATAAATTGCGGAGATTGGACCTAAGCCCATAGAAACCGTTGGAAATTGCCAAAACTCAGGCATTAACTTCGGGTGAGGATAAGAAGGTAGACCATTGCCATCGACTTCTTGACGGAAATTATCTAGCTGCGCTTCTGTCAAACGACCTTCAACGAAGGCACGCGCATAGATACCCGGCGAAATATGGCCTTGATAGTAGACTAAATCGCCACCGTCTTTCGCATTTGGTGCGCGGAAGAAATGGTTAAAGCACATCTCATAAAACGCCGCAGAAGATTGGTAAGACGCCATATGTCCGCCAAGCTCAAGCTCTTTTTTAGACGCGCGCAATACGATCATGATTGCGTTCCAACGGATGATAGAACGAATACGACGTTCTAAATTCACATCACCCGGATACGCAGGTTCTTGTGCTGCTGGGATCGTGTTTACGTAGTTCGTTGTGATGCCTGTTGGCATATCAACGCCTTCAAGGCGAGCTTGTTCTAAAACTTGCTCAAGAAGATATTGAGCACGCTCTAAACCTTCTTCTTTTACTACCGACTCCAGCGCTTGTAACCATTCTTTGGTTTCTAACGCGTCAATGTCAACTTTGGTGACTTCAGACATATGGAAGTTTCCTTATGTTTAAAATTCGAATTTTGTTATGGTTAAACCACACTTCAGTTAAATAGGTTTGGTCCGGCGTAGGCTACGTTCAATACGTGAACGCTCTTTACCTGCTTGCAATAACGCATCTTCAATAAACGCTAAATGCGCATTACTTGCCAGTCTCGCTTCTTCCGGATTACTGTTAATCACCGCATTCATAAGCACACGGCGATGTTCAGCTAACTGTTCACTGACTTCCGATTTCTGTAAGAGTACTTCAAGGTTTTGTAATACATTTTGCTCAAGTAACGGTTGCATGCCACGAACTAAATGGAGCAATACAACGTTGTGTGACGCTTCAGCAACTGTATAGTGAAAAGCATTTATCGCTTTGGCCTTTTGAATTAAATCATCGGAGGCTTCTGCGATATTCTCAAAACTTTGTTTCACTTTGTTAAAATCGTTTTCTGTGCCTCGCATTGCCGCGTAAAATGCAGCAATACCTTCTAAGGCATGACGAAACTCCAATAAATCGAACTGTGATTCTGGATGTTTACTTATTAAATTGAACAAAGGATCGCTTAACCCTTCCTCAAGTTGATTTTTAACAAACGTTCCGCCACCTTGACGGCGAGTCACTAAACCTTTGGCTTCTAATTTCTGAATTGCTTCGCGCAGCGATGGCCGTGAAACCTCGAATTGTTTCGCAAGTTCACGTTCAGGAGGTAAGCGTTCTCCTGGTAACAATGACCCCTCAAGAATCATATTCTCGAGTTGCTCTACGATGACATCAGATAGTTTTGCAGCTTTTATTTTTAGTGACATTTTTTAGCACCGAAATTGTGGTGTGTTTTAACCCTTTGATCCCAAAACATTACTGATGCTTCAACGCATAAAACAACGAAAACCTTTACACAAATTTAATCAGCAATAACGTCGAGCTAGGATCGGCCTAAAACCACAAGGGTAAATTGGTCATACCAAATTTAACCTATACACTACCAAAAAGCCGCATTTCTGTCAAAGTAAAGCTAAAAAACATCCAGTTTACGTTCACGTAAACACAATTCCCGCATTTTTGCTCGGTTTGCGATAGATAAACATGTATCAAAAACCTCATTTTGCCTAGTTAGATGCAAATGGTCATACCAGTTGTTTAATGAATTTTTTACGACAGCAGCAATCTATTAACGACAGACATGAAGGAAAGCGAAGATTAGGATTCAATGAATGGAAAGTACACTAGAGCGATATGAAACAAAGAGGACTTAAGGCCAAACATAAAGCCCCTGAGAATACGTCAGGGACTCTTTACTTACGCAACTAAACCGAACAACGTTAACAGCGCAATAAGGACCAAATAAAATAGAATATTGCGCTTTACTAGGCGCATCATGCATGTAGCTTCATAGGTACAACCAAAATGCTGTTGCTCTATTTCCTCGGCCGCTAACGCTGTTAACGTGACAACTTTGCGATTTGAGGTTTTGAAATCAAGTAGGTATTTCAGCCAATAGCCCGTTCCCTTGGAAAAATTGCCAATAATCAAAAAGCCAAACGAAGCCACTCTTGCAGGCAACCAATCCAACCAGAACAACACACTTTGTAAGCGGACGCGATGAACTCTAAATCCATGCTCTCGGTCGTTGTATGTCCAATCAGCGACCGTACGGACCGTTGCATACAATATTGCACCTGGTGCTCCGAGCAGGACAAACCAAAAAATAACCGCGCTGTAGTGACGGAAGTTAACCCAAGCAAGGGTTTGACCAAACGTTTCTCCCCCTTTTTGCTCTTCAGTTCGACGTTGGCCAATTTGCAACGCATACAGTGTCGCTGCTTCATTATCTCCCCGACTCAACGCATTCAAGTAACCTTTATATTTAGAACGCACATCGGCACAACCAAAAGCAACCAAAAGCACGCAGATGTTTAAAGCGAATTGCCACAAAATAAAATCAGAGAGCTGCCAAATAAACGCGACGAATAGCGCGGGGAATACCAACCAAACCATAAACCCAATAGGGGTAAAAAAGATCCCTTCATCTTTCAAAACAACACTACTATGCAACTGATATTTGGATACATAAAACTCAGCTTGCCAAAAAGGCGCTCTCGCCCCTAGCCGCTCGATGATCAGCGCTAGAATAATAGAAATCAAAATCATAATACGCTCTTCTACTGTAAATTCGTTTTATCCATTGCGTTTAAGTTCAGCATGCAATTTATCCCAATCAAAACCAATACCTGGGTCGGTTTTACGACCTGGCGCGATGTCACTGTGCCCGGCAATATTTTGCTTAATATTTGGATAGGCAAATTGCAACTCAGTGATAATATGACTCAGTTTTCTGTATTGTTGGTCAGTAAACGAATCTCTATCTGTACCTTCAAGTTCAATACCAATACTAAAATCATTACACTGCTCGCGCCCATTAAACATTGACACACCTGCATGCCAAGCACGTTTGTTAAACGGTACATATTGCTTGATGGTACCATGTCTATCGATAACAAGATGTGCTGATACCCTAACCCCTTCCAATGACTGAAAACTTGGATGCGCTCGACAATCAATGCACCCCATGAATAAGTCATCGATATAACCCTCACCAAATTGGCCTTCAGGTAAGGAAATACAGTGGATCACAATAAGACTAATATCTTGTGTATTTGGCCTATCATCAAAATGTGATGATAGGCGGCGTTCCGCACTGTCTAGAAAGTGGTCAATTATTGGCATGATACTGAAAATAAGCCATTTATTAAATCAAATCTTATAGGCGCTAACATATCAATTAAAACACGTGCTGACCATCTTTCACTGGTAGAGCCTGTTCAACTTCACATCAAAATCAACGTGTAATTTGCTTTACCAAGTTTGAGGTTAGATTGTGCTGCTAGCGAAAACCTCGTAAAATTAATATCCATAACCCGCATATATTTCAATGTGCATTTGCAATGCAGATATACGATAAGAGAGGCCAGCATGTCGTCGTACCCAACTCCATCCACTGAGCTTATTAGCCAATTGGTCAAACTCGCATTGGATGAAGATTTGAATTATTTGTCTGCCACAGACGGTGACATTACGGCACAACTCATCCCTGCAAGTCAGATTAGCACAGCAACGGTTATCACTCGCGAAGACTGTGTATTTTGTGGAAAAGCGTTAGTACTGGAAGTTTTTAAACAAGTTGATCCAAGCGTTGAAGTTACCGTTTTGGTGGAAGATGGTGACGCAGTTTCTGCCAACTCGCCACTTTTTACCGCAAAGGGATCTGCGCGTGCGATTTTAACGGCAGAGCGTACAGCACTTAATTTCGTTCAGACACTTTCAGGTACGGCAACCACAACGGCTCGTTACGTTGCAGAATTAGGTGAAAGCACAACCAAACTACTCGACACTCGCAAAACCATTCCAGGACTGCGCGCACTGCAAAAATACGCGGTACTTTGCGGCGGTGGTCAGAATCATCGTATTGGGCTTTTTGATGCATTCCTAATTAAAGAAAACCACATCAATGCCTGTGGCGGAATATCAAAAGCGGTCACGACAGCAAAATCAAATCACCCTGACAAACCGGTTGAAGTGGAAGTTGAAAACTTGAGTGAACTCAAAGAGGCATTGGAAGCTGGCGCTGACATTATCATGCTAGACAATTTTACCATTGCCGACATTCAAGAAGCCGTCAGAATGACCGAAGGCAAAGCTAAACTAGAGGTTTCTGGCAACATGACCATTGCAACACTTCGCGCTTACGCCCAAGCGGGTGTGGACTTTATTTCAAGCGGTGCATTAACCAAAAACGTACAAAGCATTGATTTATCAATGCGATTTGCTTAATCACAACAACCCTCGTCTACTTCTATTTCATCGCAGACGAATTACATACGTTTCGTCTGCGATAATGAATATCTAGAACATCGGCCTTAGTCGACTCAATCCCACAAATCTACCTTCCTTCTTTTAAATAAGAAGTTTATTGGTGATATATCGCTCCACATATTCCATTACCAGTAGGCCGTTGGAAGATTTATAAAATGCATTCAACACCTTGTAATGCTCTGTAATCGACAGAGGAACATAATTCATTGACAACAATGGTTAAAAAACGTTAAATACGAATAAAGTTTGATATTGTAACAATTCTTTAATTTCATTCCTTTGTCTGTCGATAGTTTTGTAAATAAATTGCACAAAAATAAAACAAACCTAGGCAAAACAAAGAAAAACCACCTTTTAGAATGATAATTTCTTGTTACTGTCATGATTTAGAATTAAAGTAGATTTAAGCAACGTCGAATAGGTGCCGCTACCTTGTCAAATCGACTAAAGCCTGCCTAAATTAGGGAAGCAGATGGCGTTGCAACACAACTCACGCTACGGATGTTCAATTTGAGTTGTAAGATTTTAGACGCATTGCCAGATGATATCTGACAATGGTTGATTATCCTTAGGAGAAGAAAAGATGACGCAACAAAAGCAACAGGGTTTTACCCTAATTGAATTAATGATCGTAGTAGCAATCGTCGGTATTTTGGCGGCAGTTGCACTTCCAGCATACCAAAACTACACTGTTAAAGCGCGTTTTACAGAAGTAGTTACAGCAGCTGACTCTGTAAAATTTACAATGGCAGAGTGTATGCAAACTAATAACAACGTTATTGCGAACTGTGATACTTTCGGCGAACTGAATATTGCCGCACCTGCAGCTACTGCAAACCTTGCATCTGTTGCTATAACGGGAACTACTGGTGTTATTACAGCAACTGGAACTGCTGCAGCAGGGGGATTTACCTATATTCTTACTCCTCCAACGATTGACCCTGCAAATCCTGCACCGTCAACCTACGTATTCACTAAGAGCGGTACCTGTACCTCCGCTGGTATTACAAACCTTTGCTAAGTTATGTTTGCGGTGGCATGCCCACCGCAACACACGTCTAATTGAATTATATGCAGAAAAAACCAACCTCCGATTCAGTCGACATCTTTCAATGGACGGGAATTAGCGCGCGCGGCAAAAAACTTGAGGGCGAAATGAGTGCTCAAAGTATCGCGCTGTTAAAAGCGCAATTGCGAAAACAAGGGATTACACCGCTCAAAGTCAAACGAAAGCAAAAACCATTTCTAAGTATTGGCACCGCAGAAAAAATTACCGCTAAAGACATATGTGTGGTCACGCGACAAATTGCGACCATGCTAACTGCTGGCGTACCGCTCATTCAGTCTCTGGATATGATTGAATCAGGAACAAAAAACAAAAGTTTAGCCAAATTAATTGAAAAAGTATCGAGTGATGTAAAAGCAGGTCAACCTCTAGCCGCTGCACTGAAACAACATCCTCGTTACTTTGATGACTTATACTGTGACCTAATCCACTCAGGTGAGCAATCAGGCGCGCTTGACCGTATTTACGATAGAGTCGCGCTTTATAAAGAAAAAGCCGAAGCACTAAAATCAAAGATAAAAAAGGCACTATTCTACCCTATCGCCGTTATGGTTGTCGCATTGATTGTAACGTCCATCTTACTTGTATTTGTTGTTCCACAATTCCAAGATATTTTTAATGGTTTTGGTGCTGAACTCCCTGCCTTCACGCTAATGGTTATCGCCATTTCCGAATTTATGCAGGAATATTGGTGGCTCGGTCTTATTGCGATTGTTGGTTTTATCTTTTTCTATAAAGAAGCCCTAATTAAAAGCAAAGCTGTACGTAACTTTAACGATCGCATGGTCCTTCGATTGCCTATTGTTGGTGATATTCTAAAAAAAGCGGCGGTTGCACGCTATGCGCGAACGCTTTCGACTACCTTTGCTGCTGGCGTGCCGTTAGTGGATGCGTTAGATTCTGCAGCAGGAGCCTCTGGTAACGTGATTTACCGTGATGCCATTATCGAGATAAAAGCGGAAGTCAGTTCAGGTAACCAAATGAACTGGGCTATGCGAAATTCAAAGATATTCCCGGATATGGTTGTCCAAATGGTTTCCATTGGTGAAGAGTCAGGTTCTCTTGACGATATGCTTGCCAAAGTGGCCAGCATATATGAACAAGAGGTCGATGACGCTGTAGATGGGTTATCCAGCCTACTTGAGCCTCTTATTATGGCCGTTTTGGGCGTTATTGTCGGCGGCTTAATTGTTGCGATGTACTTACCTATTTTCCAATTGGGTTCAGTTGTTTAACTCTTAAATTTAAGTTGTACTATGTTAGAGCTTTTTACGAACACGCTAACGCTTTTACAAACCAATATTGCGTTTTATTTAGTTTCCGTTGGATTGGTTTCACTGTGCATAGGCAGTTTCCTAAACGTGGTTATTTACCGACTCCCCATACAGTTGCAATACGAATGGCAAACTGAATGCAAACTTCTATTAGCCGAGCATCTAACTGGCTCCAATGGAGAAGACAATAGACCAACATTCAATCTTGCCTTTCCAAATTCGCACTGCCCAAAGTGCCAAACTTCTCTTAAGTGGTGGCATAACATTCCCTTAGTGAGTTGGCTGCTTTTAAAAGGTCGCTGTGGATTTTGCCAAACGTCGATAAGTATCCGTTATCCTCTCATTGAAGTACTGACGGCAACTATGAGTGTTGTTGTCGCTTGGCATTTTGGACCTACCGAGAAAGCATTACTGTATATCGTTATAGGCTGGGCACTTATCGCTCTCACCTTTATCGATGTCGATCATATGCTACTCCCAGACCAGATTACCCTGCCGCTAGTTTGGGTTGCACTACTTGCCGCGACACTCAATATCACGATAGCCCCTCAAGAGGCCATCATTGGCGCAGCTGTTGGTTATTTAAGTCTTTGGAGCGTGTTCTGGCTGTTTAAACTTGTCACTGGCAAAGAAGGCATGGGCTATGGTGATTTTAAGCTTATGGCTGTATTTGGCGCCTTACTTGGCTGGGAATACATTTTACAAATCGTCTTATTGTCTAGCGTCGTCGGCGCTGTGATCGGCAGTATTCAGCTCGCCGTACAAGGCAAAGACTCCGCAACACCAATTCCGTTCGGCCCTTACATAGCCGCAGCAGGTTGGATAGCGATGTTATTTGGCCCACAAATCCAAAGTTGGTATTTTGGGATGCTGCAGCTATGAAAAAATGGGTTTTAGGCGTAACCGGTGGTATCGGTGCAGGTAAATCTGCGGTCACCAAGGAGTTTGAACGATTAGGTATCGAAGTCATTGACGCGGATATAATTGCACGTGATGTTGTGGCCGTTGGTAGTGCAGCTCTCGAACAAATTAAGCAACATTTTGGTGAAACAATACTTCATCATGATGGCTCTCTTAATCGAGCAAAGCTACGTGAACGCATTTTTTCCAATGAATGTGAAAAAAGCTGGCTCAACAATTTGCTGCATCCCTTAATCCGTGAGAACACTTTATTAGCCTTAAGTTCAAGCCAATCGCCTTATTGCATCCTTGCTGCCCCACTGCTTTTTGAGAATCAGCTACAGAAATATTGTCATCGTACATTGCTCATTGACGTGCCCGAAGAAATTCAGTTGATTAGAACGGTAGAGCGAGATCAAGTGAGTGAACAGCAGGTAAAAGCGATTATAAGCGCACAAATGAGTAGGGAAGAAAAGTTAGCACTTGCCGACGACATACTCGACAATTCTCATGCGTTATCGCAAACCTATACTAAACTCAAAGAATTACATGAATTCTATTTAAGGCAAGCACAATTAGTGAGTGGGGGTTGAGCGAAATCAACGCTGACCTCATTATGGCTTTTTAACCGTTTGAAAAGTGGTAAACTAAGACATTATTCCGACAAAAAAACAGAGTTAAACACATAAAGGTATTCAATGGAGCAAAACTCCCCATTATTACGTAAGTTCTTAACATTAGGACGCGTGACCGCTGAGCAGGTTAAAGCAAAGCAAAAAGATGCAAGTTCAATTGCAGAGTTAATTGCGATGTGCAGCGGCATGGATGGCAAAGAGTTAGCCGAACAATGCCTAGATCTATTTCGAGTTCCCTTATTCGATTTGAATGAGTTTGATATCGAAAACATTCCAAAAGAACTTGTTAAAGAAAAGCTCATTCGACAACATCATATTCTTCCACTTAACCGTAAAGGACGGAAATTGTACGTCGCCGCGTCTGATCCAACTGATTATGGCGCCCTCGAAAACTTTGAGTTCAGTACAGGCCTTCAATGTGAAGTTGTCGTTGTCGATTATCGTCAACTTGAAAAGAAAATTGACTTATTGTTCGACTCATCAAGTGGACTTGGCATGTCGGAAGCTGAGTTTGACGAATTTAGTTCACTTGAAACAGATGACTCTTCAACCGTTCAAGCACAACAGGAAGAAGAAAAAGACGATGCACCTATCATCGTCTACATCAATAAGATACTGATGGATGCCATCAAAAAAGGTGCATCGGATCTTCACTTCGAACCGTACGAGCACAAGTACCGAATTCGATTTCGTATCGATGGTATTTTACATGAAATGGCAAGTCCACCGGTTACGCTCGCAAACCGACTTTCTGCCCGTATCAAGGTTATGTCTCGTCTAGATATTGCAGAAAAGCGTAAACCTCAAGACGGTCGCATTAAACTCAAAATATCGGATAGGAAAAGCATCGATTTCCGTGTGAGCACTTTGCCAACCATGTGGGGCGAAAAAATAGTAATGCGTATTCTGGATTCTTCCAGCGCAATGCTCGGCATCGATGTTTTAGGATATGAACCTGAACAAAAGCAGCTTTACCTTGACGCACTCAATCAACCTCAAGGGATGATTTTGGTCACTGGGCCGACCGGCTCCGGTAAAACTGTTTCACTTTACACGGGTTTAAACATTCTCAACAAACCAGAGCGTAACATCAGTACCGCTGAAGACCCTGTTGAAATAAACCTTGAAGGTATTAACCAAGTTCAAATCAATACCAAGGCTGATATGACATTCGCTAATGCGCTGCGTGCATTCCTACGTCAAGATCCTGATGTGGTGATGGTGGGTGAGATCCGAGATTTGGAAACGGCTGAAATTTCCATTAAAGCGGCACAAACAGGTCACTTGGTGCTAAGTACACTTCACACCAACTCTGCCCCCGAAACACTCACTCGTTTACTCAATATGGGCGTGCCTGCCTACAACGTTGCCAGCTCTGTCAGTTTGATTATCGCACAACGCCTTGCTCGTCGTTTATGCCCTAAATGTAAAACACCAGAAACATTGCCGAAAGAAGAGCTCCTAAGACAAGGCTTCAAAGAAGCGGATATCCCAAATGTAACGCTGTTTTCGCCAAAAGGCTGCGATCATTGTACCGATGGCTACAAAGGCCGAGTCGGTATATACGAAGTAGTAAAAATCACTCCTGAAATAGCACAGGTGATTATGCGAGGTGGTAATAGTCTTGAAATTGCCGAGATGGCAAACAAAGCTGGATTTGCGAATCTGCGTATTTCTGGCCTCAAAAAAGCAGGAGCTGGCGTCAGTTCTCTTACCGAAATTAACCGCGTCACCAGCTTTTAAATAGCCGTTTAAATACAGGGAGTGCACCACACTCCCTTGACCTTCTAGACCAGCTCGTTAGACTATTAGCAAAGAACTTATTGAGAATAACGATGGCTACTATTGTCGCATGCCCTACTTGCCAAGCGGATGTTATTTGGTCTGATAAAAGCCCTTATCGCCCTTTTTGCAGCAAGCGCTGTCAACTCATTGACCTTGGAGAATGGTCAATGGAAAACCATAAGATTTCATCGGTACTAAACACTGAGCACACACTATCAGAGGAAGACAAGCAACGCTTAATCGAAGAAGCTGAGGCTATGTTGGCAAAAAATCAAGACGATTTCTTTCAATAACGCGATTGGATCTATTGGTGAGCATCTAGCGCTCACCTATCCTTTGACAACTTGTCATCCTGCCACTAGAGTTTTTGTCCAATTCAATTCATTCCCATCACTCTCAAACAACCTATTACATAAAACAAATTAGTAAAGAATTATCTCTGGGAGAATGTTTGAACTAGATCGTTGTATGCAGGGCTCCAATGGGAACATTGAATGAATCGATTAGGACGTTAGTACAAACCACAAAATTCAGGCATAAAAAAACCCCAACCAAATAGGTTAGGGTTAGTAAAGTGGTACCAGTGGACGGACTTGAACCGTCACGCCCGAAGGCAACGGATTTTGAATCCGTCATGTCTACCAATTCCATCACACTGGCATCATTTTTCTTTAATCTTCTAAAATTAAAAGATAAAGAAAAACCACTTTGAGCTTGGGCTTTGTTTATATGCCCTCGTCTCTATGCTTTGCATTATACAAATATCTTTTGTCGCAGCAAGCAATTTTTTGATTCCCAAGCGTTAACTGCTGCTTCTTTGAACAAAACACCAACATCACTGCACTTTTAGGGTCATTGGTGTAAAATAGGCAAAGTTTATTTTTGAGGTTCCCCATGTCTGAATTTCCTAATGCGGGATTTTTCCGCCGTTTAGCTGCATTGCTTTATGATGGTTTAGTGGTAATCGCTTTCGCCATGTTATCGACAGTTTTATTTCTTTTACTCGTGCAAGGAGCGATTAGCCTTGGATGGCTATCAATGTCGGGGCATGAAGATATTTCCGCTTTTGTTCAAGACACACCTTTGCTCTATTGGCTACGTTTAGCATTATTAATTTGTGTTTCGGTGTTTTTCTTTACGTACTTCTGGAAAAAAGTGGGCAAACGATTGGTATGCGCGCCTGGCGTCTTCAGGTTGTGACCACTGACGGAACACCTTTATCATGGGGTAAAGCAGCACTGCGCAGCGTATGCGCGTTATTAGGTTTAGGAAATCTATTGGTGCTCATCGATTTCAAACATAAAAGAGCTTTGCAAGACCGGCTGACTGGCACGAATGTCATTGTCTTGAGTAAAGAAGAAAATCGCCGAGTCTATCGTTCATTAGATTAAATTCACGCGGATAAGGTCTACATATTAAAAACAAAAAGTCGCCAACGCGACTTTTTGTTTCAATTCTCACGCTAAAAATTAGGTTCGTCGTTTTAGCAAATAGCTTGCAAATACGATGAACAAGATGCTTGGCATTATTGCACCAAAGGCTGCTGGTACTTGGTAGACCATTACGATAGGACCAAAAATTTCATTCGTAAGATGGAAAGCAATGCCTGTAACTACACCCATTATAATACGAGCCCCCATACTAACAGAACGGAGCGGGCCAAAGATAAACGACAGTGCTACGAGCAGCATGACTCCCACAGTAATAGGTTGCACTATCTTTCTCCAAAGCGCTAATTCATAGGTACTCGTGTCCTGATCGTTTTGCTTTAAATAGCCTAGATAAGACCAAAGACCAGAAAAAGACAAAGAATCAGGGTCAATTGAAACCACACCCAATTTTTCAGCGTTCAATGCCGACGAATAAAATAACTCTGCTTGTTTATTCGAATTGATAGATTCGCCATCTAAGCTGACCGTTTCAACCCCTTTGAATAGCCAACCATCATTGCGTGCATGACCAGATTTAGCCCTGATGATCGAATTTAAGCTAAGCGCCTCATCAAATTGATAAATATTAATATCTTGCAAAATTCCGAGCTGATCAACATTGGCGATGTTAATGAAATTATTGCCGTCTTTTGCCCAAATTCCCTTTTGCGCATTGAAGACCTCACCGCCATGAATTGCACGACTTTTCAAATCATGTGCAATTTTCTCGGCTTGTGGAGCACCCCACTCCCCAATAGCCATCATGCATAATGCAAGTAGAACGGCAGTTTTCATTACCGAAGAGATAATCTGCAATCGGGACATTCCAGCAGCTTGCATAACGATCAATTCACTGTTCGATGCCAGTGCACCAAGTCCTGTCAGGCCACCAATCAACACAGCCATAGGGAAAAAGACGACCAACTCTCCCGGCACACTGTAAAGCGTGTATAAGAGCGCGTCCATGATATCAAAAGTACCACGCCCAACGGATTTCAATTGTTCAATAAACTTGATAAGCGTACTTATACCGACAAGGACTAATAGCGTAAAACCGGTAGTTTGAACAAGGCTACGTCCCAAATACACATCTAAGGTTCTTATCATAATGTGCTCTCTCTGCGCAGAAAGATCGAACGTAACCATACGCCAATTGGACGCCCCTTAACGATAAGATAAGCACCTATAAACAACGCACTTAAATGGATCCACCAAAGTCCAATGGAGGGTGGTATCTTCCCGTCGGCCACAGCAAAACGCGCAGCATTGAGTAAAATAAAATAGCCAAGATATAGACTAATTGCAGGGACCAACTTAGCAAATTTACCTTGCCTTGGGTTCACTACACTAAGCGGAACGGCAATTAACGTCAGTAATGGGATGGCCAAAGGAATTGCTATCCGCCATTGAAATTGAGCAACGGCTTCAGGTGTTTTCATTTCAAGAAGTTTTATGGTTGGAACCGCTTCTAGCTTTCGACGTTGGTGTTCTATCGCCTGCTCACGGATCTGGACCTGATAACTCGAAAACTCCGTAATGTTCATCGATAAATTACTTTCATCCGTTTCGTATCGTTTACCCGTACCTAGCAGCAATTGCTGTTCACCACTTTCGGATTCCAATACTTTACCTGACTGAGCATATACAATACGAGCGGTTTGATTAGAATCTTTACTCGGCAATTGGGCAACGAATACTTTGTGTAAATCGGTCCCCCCATTATCGATATTGTGTACAAACACCACTGCCTTTTCGTTTCCGGTTTGTTGAAAGCGCCCAGCTCTTAGCGTAGACAGCCCAGACTCTGCATCTGCTTGCTCTCGAAGTTGATATTCTTTTTCACTTGCCCAAGGCGCGATGTAAAGCGTAAGCACCGCTGCCAATACGGCTAAAATTCCACTGGATATAAGCGTAACACGCACAACATACCATTCACTTACCCCACAAGCCCGTAACACCGTCATTTCACTATCTGCATAGATGCGGCTGTATGCGAGTATGATCCCGAGGAATAAACTGAGTGGCAGTATTAACGATGCCAACTGCGGTAATTTCAGTGCCAAAAAAGCAAGTACTAACTTGCCAGGTATGCTGCCTTCGGACGCGGAGCTTAGGATCACCACAAAGCGCTGCGACAAAAAGATAGTCATCAATGTAAGGAAAACCGCTATCTGAGATTTCAGAACTTCAGCAGTTAAATAACGAAAAATTAGCAATGTTTGCCCCTATAAGCGTCTTATTTCACTGGAATAGTGCAAAAAATTGGGTAAACTCTTTATTTTAGTCACTTTATTATATGCCAACAGTGCCAATAATCCTACCAACTGTTTGGGCCAATTTAAGAAATATAAGGCCTTTACTGGTATTGATGAAAAATGGCGTATAAAGTTCAAATTGACCTATCACAGACTCAGGAGTCGCAATGGAATTCAGCGTAAAAAGCGGTAGTCCAGAAAAACAACGAAGCGCATGTATCGTCGTGGGTGTCTATGAACCACGTCGCCTATCACCTATCGGTGAGCAACTCGACAAAATCAGTGAAGGATACATTTCTAATTTACTTCGTCGCGGCGATATCGAAGGTAAAACCGGACAAGTATTATTGTTACATCATGTACCAAATATTCTTAGTGAGCGCGTACTACTTGTCGGTTGCGGCAAAGAGCGTGAGCTCGATGATAAACAGTACAAACAAATTATTTCAAAAACCATCAATACCCTTAATGAAACAGGGTCAATGGAGGCGGTTTGCTTTTTAACAGAGCAACATGTGAAAAGTCGTGATACGTACTGGAAAGTAAGGCAAGCTGTTGAAACAACACAGGATTGCTTATATACCTTCAATCAACTCAAGAGCAAAAAAAGCGATTTGCGCAGACCACTTCGTAAAATCGTGTTCAATGTACCAACACGTCGCGAACTACCAATTGGCGAAACGGCCATCGAGCACGGTTTAGCGATTGCATCAGGAGCTAAGCTGTGTAAAGACGTGGCCAACATGCCACCGAATATCTGTAATGCAGCATATCTTGGCGAACAAGCAAAAATTCTCGAGAACGAATTTGGCAATGTGACGGTGAATCTAGTCGGTGAAAAAGAAATGGAAGATCTTGGCATGCATTCCTATCTTGCTGTAGGACGAGGCAGTGCTAACGAATCCATCATGTCTGTTATCCATTACACTGGTGCTCCAGACTCACAAGCTCCTGTTGTATTTGTCGGTAAAGGGCTTACGTTTGATTCAGGTGGTATCTCAATCAAGCCTGGCGAAGCCATGGATGAGATGAAATACGATATGGGCGGCGCGGCATCGGTTTTAGGTTTAATGCGTACCGTTGCAGAGCTCAAACTCCCGCTTAATGTCATTGGTATTTTGGCTGGCTGTGAAAACATGCCAAGCGCTAACGCCTATCGTCCAGGAGATATCCTTACCACGATGTCAGGCCAAACGGTTGAAGTATTAAATACCGATGCAGAAGGTCGTCTGGTGCTATGTGACGCGTTAACGTATGTAGAACAATTTGAGCCAGAAACAGTTGTTGATGTAGCAACACTCACTGGCGCGTGTATTGTCGCCCTTGGTCATCATGCTACAGGCTTGCTTTCAAACCACAACCCGCTCGCACACGACATCTTAAAAGCGTCTGAACAAAGTGGCGACCGCGCTTGGCAATTGCCGCTTTGGGATGATTACCAAGAGCAACTCGAAAGCCCATTTGCTGACTTTACAAACCTTGGAGGTCGCGCTGCTGGCACGATCACAGCCGCATGCTTCTTATCTAAATTTACCAAAAAATACAATTGGGCACATTTAGATATTGCAGGTACAGCGTGGCGTAGTGGCAAAAACAAAGGCGCAACTGGTCGTCCGGTGCCATTGTTAACGCAATATTTGCTAAATAGAGCAAACATCGGTCAGGGTCAGGCAGATTAGTCCCTTTTTTGCTCTGTAAAGCGCCCTTTCGAGGCGCGTCGACGATTGAAGGAAACCGCATTCTGTGTCAGAATGCGGTTTTATTTTTAGCCGTCGAATTGATAACCAAAACAGCTGGTTTCATGTCGTTTTAGCGCAATGCTTTACCTCACGATTTGACCGCGTCGGATTCAAAAAATAGCCGTTATATGACCACAAATGCATGTTTCTATGTGCTAAACCAAGAGCATGGGCCGGACACGACAGTACCGGCTCATTTTGATTTAGCCGCCAAAATCGCATTAGAGCAGTTTCGCTCTGGTGAACGTGTGTTTGTCTACATCGATGACATTGCTTTGGCGCATCAGTTCGATGAACATTTATGGCAATTTGAAGCTGACAGTTTTGTGCCTCACAATTTGCAAGGTGAAGGACCAAAAGGTGGCGCGCCAGTTGAAATCGGTGTGACTCCGCCCGTAGGCCGTCGAACAGTACTCATTAATTTATCGATGACACTGCCGGACTTCATTCGACGTTTTAATCAAGTATTTGATTTTGTGCCCGTTGAGGCAGTGCAAAAACAAGCCGCTCGAGAACGATTTAAGCAACTTAGGCAGCTTGGTGCAGTGCTTTCAACTCAAGAAATCTCGCAATAAAAGTATATTTTAAGGTTCTGTGTAATGGATAAAACCTATAATCCACAAGATATTGAACAGTCTTTATATCAAGACTGGGAAAGCAATGGCTACTTTAAACCGTCAGGCCAAGGTGAAGCGTACTCCATCATGATCCCGCCACCGAATGTCACCGGTAGCTTACACATGGGCCATGCATTCCAAGACACCATTATGGATACGCTTATTCGTTATAAGCGCATGAATGGTAACAACACACTTTGGCAAGTCGGTACAGACCATGCGGGTATTGCAACGCAAATGGTTGTAGAGCGTAAATTAGCCGCAGAAGAAGGAAAAAGCCGCCACGATTTAGGCCGCGATGAATTCATTAAGAAAGTGTGGGAATGGAAAGGCGAATCAGGCGGCACGATAACACGCCAACTTCGTCGTTTAGGCGCGTCGGTTGATTGGGATCGCGAACGTTTTACGATGGATGAAGGTTTATCAAACGCGGTTAAAGAAGTGTTTGTTCGCCTTTATCAAGATGACCTTATTTATCGTGGTAAACGCTTAGTAAACTGGGACCCGAAATTACACACAGCGATTTCTGACCTTGAAGTTGAAAACAAAGACAAGCAAGGCCACATGTGGAACCTACGCTATCCCCTAGCCGATGGCGTTAAAACGAAAGATGGCAAAGATTATATTGTCGTTGCAACTACTCGTCCAGAAACCATGCTAGGCGACACAGGTGTTGCCGTTAACCCTGACGACGAACGTTACCAAGATCTGATTGGTAAAGAGATTTTACTTCCTATCGTAAATCGTCGTATCCCTATCCTTGCCGACGAACATGCGGACATGGAAAAAGGTACTGGCTGTGTGAAAATCACACCAGCCCATGACTTCAACGATAATGAAGTAGGTAAACGTCATCAACTTCCGATGATCAACGTGTTCAACAAAGACGCGGCAATTTTGATTACGGGTGAAACCTATACGTTTGACGGTAAAGAACTCGACCTAGATGCACCAATTCCTGAGCGTTTCCATGGTCTTGACCGTTTCGATGCGCGTGCAAAAATTGTAGAAGAGTTTGAGCAAGCCGGTTTATTGGAAAAAATCGACGATCACAGTTTAACCGTTCCTTATGGCGACCGTTCTGGCGTTATCATCGAGCCTTTACTTACTGACCAATGGTACGTAAAAGTTGCTCCGCTTGCAGAGCAAGCCGTTAAAGCGGTAGAAGACGGTGAAATCCAGTTCGTACCTAAGCAATACGAAAATATGTACTTCTCATGGATGCGTGACGTTCAAGATTGGTGTATTTCACGTCAATTGTGGTGGGGTCACCGTATTCCAGCTTGGTATGACGAAGCGGGCAACGTCTATGTTGGTCGTGATGAAGCGGAAGTTCGTACAGAGCATAACCTAGGCGCGGATGTCGTACTTGCACAGGATGAAGACGTATTAGATACGTGGTTCTCATCAGCACTTTGGACATTCTCGACACAAGGTTGGCCAGAGCAAACGGAAGACTTAAAAGTATTCCACCCTTCGGACGTGCTTGTAACGGGTTTCGACATCATTTTCTTCTGGGTTGCACGTATGATTATGATGACGATGCACTTCGTGAAAGATGAGAATGGTAAACCACAAGTACCATTTAAAACAGTATACGTGACGGGTCTAATTCGTGACGAAAACGGCGATAAAATGTCGAAGTCTAAAGGTAACGTATTAGACCCTCTCGATATGATAGATGGTATCGATCTTGAAAGCTTAGTTGAAAAGCGCACTGGCAACATGATGCAACCTCAGCTAGCGCAAAAGATTGAAAAAAATACGCGCAAGACCTTTGTTGATGGTATTGAAGCACACGGAACCGATGCGCTGCGCTTTACATTGGCTGCGATGGCGTCAACTGGTCGTGACATCAATTGGGATATGAACCGCTTAGAAGGCTATCGCAACTTCTGTAACAAGCTTTGGAACGCAAGCCGTTATGTATTGATGAATACCGAAGAACAGGATTGTGGTTTCAATGGTGGCGACAAACAGCTGTCTCTTGCCGATCGCTGGATCTTAGGTCAGTTCCAACACACCGTAAAAACGTTCCGTGAACACTTAGATAACTACCGTTTTGACCTTGCTGCAAACACGGTATATGAATTTACGTGGAACCAGTTCTGCGATTGGTACTTAGAGTTAACAAAACCTGTCCTATTCAAAGGCTCTGAAGTCGAACAACGTGGCACACGCCACACGTTGATCACAGTGCTTGAAGGTTTGCTACGCTTAATGCACCCACTGATGCCATACATCACCGAGACTATTTGGAAACGTGTTGCACCGCTTGCAGGCATTGAAGCTTCAACAATCATGCTACAAAGCTTCCCTGGCTTCGATGAATCTCAAGTTGATTCCGAAGCGATGGCGGATCTTGAATGGGTAAAACAGTTCATCCTTGCTGTACGTAATATCCGCGGCGAGATGGACATTAGTCCAAGTAAGCCTCTAAACGTATTACTTGCAGGTGTTAGCGCAGAAGACAAGCGTCGTATCGATAGTAACAGTGCATTCTTGAGTTCACTTGCAAAACTAGAAAGTTTTACAGTACTTGAAAATAAAGATGATGCACCTGCATCTGCAACCGCATTTATCGGTGATTTAGCAATCATGATCCCGATGGCAGGCTTAATTGATGTTGAAGCTGAACTTGCACGTATTGAAAAGCAATTAGAAAAAGCAGAGAAAGGCTTAGCTCAGGTAAGCAACAAGCTTGCAAACGAAAAGTTTGTAAACAATGCGCCACCAGCAGTTCTGGCGAAAGAGCATGAGAAACTTGCTGAGTACCAAGATGCAAAAGATAAGCTACTCGCTCAAAAAGCGAAGATTGAAAGCTTATAATCAGCCGCTTGCCAAAAAAGCCACCCTTTAAGGTGGCTTTTTTATTTCAGAAAACAAAAACGCGAGGCATCAGAACCTCGCGTTTTTTATCAAACTAATCTTTGATTAGAATTGATAGTTGTACTGCGCACCAACGATCGCTGCATGTCCGCGAGACTCAAAACCCCATGCACTGCCAAAGTTATCATGCTCAACAAAGTTCTGTGTTTTACCACGAAGAATGCTCGCACCTAAATCAATGCTGCTATGGTCGTCTAACTGATACTCACCACCAAACGAGAACCAAATACGATCGGTATCTGGGATTGAAATAGACAAGTGCGCATCGTCAGCTGGAGAGGTGTCATACGCAAGACCCATACGAAGCTTTAATGCTTTCGAGAAACGATATTCAGAGCCCACAGCGTAACGCCAAGAATCTGAGAATGATTCGTTCTTGGTAAATACCGTTCCACGACCTTCAACATCTGCCGCAAGTGTTTGGAAACTATCCCAACCCGTCCACATGACACTTGCATGAACGGTTACGATGTCATTCCACTGATGTGTTGCTGACAACTCAGCGATAGCTGGAAGCGTTAAGTCCACAGAACCTGGAAGTTTAGCAGATGCAGTGCCATAAAATGGTGGAGTTGCAGGCAATTGGTTGCTGAAATCACCTTCGAATTTAATGTCTGTTTCGCTACGGTAGCTAAGACCAAAGCGAGTCTTTGCATCCATTTGGTAAGATGCACCAACATGCCAACCGAACGCACTGTCATCCCCCTCTAGACGAACCGCTTCCGTTTGTGCCGGTACGTTGAATGGGTTAGCACCGAGATTACGTACAATCTTTGCATCCGCATAGACATGGTCAAGACCAAATGCGACTGACCACTGTTCGTCAACTTTGTATGCAACGCTTAAATTTGTGTTGATCGTGACAATTTCTGTTTCGCCTGCCAGTTGACCCGCTGCATAATCGCTCTCAAAATCCGTAGCCAGACCGAATTGAGAGTAAATACCTGCACCAATGAACCACTGATCATTCAGAGCACGAGTGTAATAAACCGCAGGTACAATCGCGCTTGGCGCAATGCTACTTTCGTCAAGTACATTTGCAGGAAGGCCATTATTTGTTGAAGTGCCATCTAGGCTCACATCAGGTTCAACGTACATCGCCGCAACAGAAAGTTGTGCACTGCTGAATTGAGTCATAAGTGCCGCATTACGACCTACAACAGATGCATCGTCAGCAGCACTTGCTTCACCAGCATACGCGCGACCAAGACCTGAAACGTTTTGCTCTGCTAGTTGAAACGCAGCACCAAAAGACTGTGCTGAAAGACCGGCTAAGCTTAATGCTAGTAGTGATTTAGTAAATAATTTCATTCTCAAATCCCATATGTTTTTTCGATTTGGCTTACATACCAAATTTAATCGATACGCACCCTAGCGAATTTTTTATAAAAAAGCTTCTTGTTCTCGACTTATCACTGTCCGATCGCACACAAAAGCACCACACTTGAACTTTTTGTAAACAGATTAGACCACTCATTGATTTAATTGATAATAATTATCATTTATATTGAAAGAAAAAACAGAAGCAATTACACTACTTAGGTCGTGTATTTTAAATTGGGTGTATCATGGAATGGCTCTTACTCACCGCAGGTCTTGTGTTATGTGGCGTCAGTTGTTTTTATTTCTTGAAAGCAAATGAGTGTGCCTGTGCTAATGCGAAACACTGCAAAAAGCCAATTGATTTCTATTGGATAGCCGCAATTTCCAGCGCGGTACTGGCTCTGTCACTGTGTTGCCTTGCTTTTCACAGTCAACTTGGTTCTCTAATTTGGATCGTGATGATGACAGGCTGTTTTTCAGGGGCGAGTTGGGCTGGAATAAGACGGAATAAACGCAGATGCCAAAAGCGAATGTCTAAACCAACAAATGATCTTTTAACAAACGGCTGAGGTTAATTTGGTAATCCAGCGGCTTAACCGCGGCGATGATTTTAACACCATGCTCCGGTTCACTTAAATCAAGTTCTTTCGCAGTGATATGATGGTTATGCTTCGTGTTGTAAAAGATACGCACTTTTGGCGCTGTAGGCTGCAACCTATTTCCCTCAAGCACCAAAGCTAAACGTTCATTAGTCAGTTTTACTATCGTGCCTACCGGATGAACCCCCATACATTTTATAAATCGCTGCACAAGTTCCGGGTCAAACAACTGCTTATTCGTCAGTAGATAACGCAGTGCATGAACTGGCTCATTACCACTCGCGTGTGGTCTATCCGCAGTGATTGCATCATACACGTCAACAATGGCCATAATACGTGCCACTTTAGAAATGTTTTCAGCCTTGAGGCCTCTTGGATAACCTGTACCATCCAGTCGCTCATGATGGTTAACTATCATGTCCATCACGATTTTCGACAAACCAGCCTCACCTTTGACCAACCCCAATGATTGCGAAACGTGTTTTTCAAGCGCTTTCATTTCATGAAAGGTCAGCTTACTGTCTTTATTTAAGATACCTTGAGGTAATTTAGCATGTCCCACATCGTGCAACATTGCTCCAAGGGCTAACTGTTCAACCATGGCAGGCTTTAACCCGAGGTATTTCGCAAAAACAGTGACCAAAATGGTGCAATTGATCATGTGACGCCAATTGTAATTATCTTTGTCACGCAAACGCGTCATAATCGCCATCGCATTCGAGTTACGAAATACGGATTCGACAATTTCTTTGCTGACTTCGTTGACTAATCCCATGTCAACTCGCATGCCTGCGGTGATATCACCGTAAAGCGTCTGGACTTTGCGATTGTGTTGCTCAAATTGTTGAATAGCTTGAGCAAACTCTTTTTCAAGTGAAACGAGCTCTTGTTGCTTTTGACTTTTTGGTTCTACAGGCTTTTTAACGACCTTTTTCGCTGTCGATAATGTCCCATCGGGCTTTGATAGTGGTTTATCCGGCTCAAGCTCAACAATTGGTGTTGGAGGCTTAGGTTGGTATTTGTCAGGGATTGAAATTTCACTTTGTGTGAAATCAATTTTAAGCTCTAAAACCCCTTTGGCTTTGAGCTGTTTGATGATCCCGCTATCACGCACCATTCCTCGAGATTTGATCTTAACTTTAGAATTACCGCTTTGCTTGCTAACACTGTCAACAAACATTCCTGGCTGTAGTTCTGTAATCGGTAGCGTGACCAGCATGAAGTCGATTTTTCACACAAAGGGAACAAGACGCGATTATTAGCATTTTTTTATTGGTCTTGTCTAGATTAACGAAAATAATTAATAAAATGTTATTAGTGATTTGGCTCACTCGTGCTCAAAACAAATCAGGCCGAACACCGTCGGCCTGATATCGCACAAAGCAGATTTACTCTTGAAAGTAAGTGCCCCAACCGTCGTATTCAACGCCTGTTTGCGTTGCAAGCGCGGCTAATTTATCAACGTCTTCCATGATCGCTTCAACGTCTAGCTCACATTCAACAACAATATCAAAGCCCCAAATAGTACCGCCTTCTTCCAGTTCTAATTCGGCTGGTTCTTCAACATCGTATCCGAGTTTAAAAGCGGCTAATGCGGCTTGTTCTAATTTATCAAAGTCTTCACATACAAAGTGGTGTTCCACTTCATATAACAATTCAGGGTTAGAACCATCTTCTAGCAACGACTCAACGATGTCTTCGCTGATCTCACGCCAATTTTCCATTCGCTTCTCTCACTTTATCATCAAGGTGTGCAATTCTTTGTGCCATCAGTTCGTGAGTCGCTTGTGCATGGTCTCGTGCACTTACACTCTCATCGAGCATCAAAGGCTCCATCATATCGATAAATATTGTACCATTGTCCCAACGATTTAGCTTTATAAGCTTATGTGTTGAATTCATACATACAGGAACGACAGGTACTTTGGCATTTAGTGCAGTGTGGAAAGCACCCGTTTTAAACGGTAAAAGTCCGCGTCCGTAGCTTCGAGTCCCCTCTGGAAACATCCATACGGATACACCATCTTCTTTTATTTTACTTGCTGCTTTACCAAGTGTGCCGACCGCTTTGGAACGATTGCCACGATCAATTAGAATATTGCCAGAAAGCCAATAAAGCTGCCCAAAAAATGGGATCCATTTTAAGCTTTTCTTTCCCATACTTACCGTATTTTTCGGCACAGCCCCTGGCAAAGTAAACAAATCATAGTTGTTTTGGTGATTAGCAACGTAAATAGCTGGACCAATGTCATCGATACCTTGCGCACGACTAATCACAACGTTGACACCTAAAATACGTGCCATACTACCAAACCATGAGGCCACGATATGTACGTTATTTTTGTGGAATGGTTTGAATAAACAAAGCACTAAACCGCATAAAGCGCTCATCACGATAAATATCGCCATCGCGATAATTCGAACTACAGCAAGCAACGGGAACTCTCCGTATAGTAAAACTGGGGGCATTATACCGCGTACAGCGAACACTTGTAAGCTCAAATTAGTTGCAATAATTGTCGACACGGTATTCGTTGAGTCGCTGGTGAATTTTAAAAGTATGAAACAAGATATGATGGGATAAGAAAAAGCTCGCATGATGCGAGCTTTTTCTTGAAGAGCAATGAATTACGCTTTTTCTTGCAAGAAACGAGCAATAGTTCTGAAACCTAACGTTGTTGCTCCCGCAGACCAATCTGCAGAAGCGTTGTCTCTAAAACACGCCGCTAAGTCTAAATGGATCCAACCTTGACCATCGTTTGGAACGAAACGAGATAAGAATCCAGCGGCATTCGATGCGCCACCAGCTCCACCGCCTTTGACTGGGCGACTGTTTGCCGTATCCGCATAAGCAGATGGGCAAGCGTTTTGATGCCATTTTTCAAGTGGCAATGGCCAAACTGCTTCACTTTCCAGTTCAGCAAACTGGCAAACTTCACGCACTAGGGGCTTATCGAGCCCAAAAATCGCATTGTATTCCTGACCTACGGCCATTAACGCAGCTCCAGTCAACGTCGCCGCATCAAGAATCAATGGCGCACCCGTTTCAGCTGCTGCCATCAAACCATCTGCAAGCACTAAACGACCTTCCGCATCTGTATTCACAATTTCAACTGAGGTGCCATTTTTATAGGTAAGAATGTCACCTAGTTTATATGCATGGCCTGAGATTAAGTTTTCCGCACAGCATAAAAATAGTTTAATGCGCTTTTGAATGCCTCGTTGAATCGCCAAAGCAAGACCTGCAGTCACCGTTGCGGCACCGCCCATGTCACATTTCATGCCCAGCATACCTTCACTTGCTTTGATTGAGTAACCACCTGAATCGAACGTGATCCCTTTACCAACTAAAGCGGCACTGACAGGTGCATCGTCGTCACCTGTCGGGTTGTAATCAAGTTCTAATAGCACCGGAGGACGTTCACTACCACGACCAACTTCATGAATACCAATCCATTGTTGTTCTAACAACGCTTTACCTTTGATGATTTGGTAACTTACGTGCTCTGGAGCAAGAGACTGGATAAACTCAGCCGCTTTACCAGCAAGGCTCTCAGGGTAAATGTCTTCTGCAGTACCGTTAATCATTTGACGTGCCCAAGTGGCACTGACTTTTAATGCTTCAAGCGCTGCCAAATCACTGTTCGTATTATCGACAAACGTCACACCACTGAGTTGTTTTGGACTGACAAAACCTTGGTAAAAGGCCCATTGTAACTCGGTAGTCCAACGCTCGCCCTGCAAGCTCACTTTCGCTAAACCTTGCGTTGCAATCGCGCGGGCAGCACGTTGAACATGTTTCAATGCACTCGCTTCTGGGAGATGAATAACCGCACCTTGGCTATCAAAGCTTGTGCCAGACTGCGCCCAAACGCCCTTTGCAGGCTCTTCACTTAGACGGACTAAAAATTGTTCAGACATGTAGTTCACTCATATTAAATGTGTTTTTCACAGTGTACACTAGCCAGAATGTCGACCCAAACATCTGCGAAGAAATAATGCTATACGTTCCGCCACTGCAAACTGGCTTAATGATTAAACGCTATAAACGCTTTTTGGTTGACCTTGACGTCAATAACCAATCCTTAACCGTGCACTGCGCAAATACGGGTCGAATGACTGGCTGTGCAGAGCCAAATACGCAGGCATATTACACCACTAGTAATAATGCAAAACGTAAATACCCGCATTCGCTTGAACTTACAACAAGCCTTGATGGTCACTTAATTTGCGTTAACACCGCACGTGCGAATACCGTTGCGATTGAAGCATTGCAGTCAGGAAAAATTGCACCGCTTGCACATTACGACAGAGTTCAAGCCGAAGTACCCTACGGCAGTGAAAAAAGCCGAATCGACGTATTACTCAGTCAATCAATAAATCCGGAGACGCATTGCTACATAGAAGTGAAGTCCGTTACGCTGTTAGAAAATGGCAATGGATACTTCCCTGATGCACCGTCCGTTCGAGGTCAAAAACACTTACGCGAATTGATGGGAATGAAAGCGCAGGGGCATCGCGCCGTTCTACTTTTTATCGTCATGCATAATGGCATTCAAAACGTACACCCTGCCGCACATATTGATCCTCATTACGCCAATTTATGTATTGACGCGCAAAAAGCAGGTGTTGAATTTCTCGCTTATCGCGCACAAGTGTCAAAAGAGGAACTTATTATTACCGACCCCTTGCCGATAATAATTAAAGGGTAACGCTTGATTATTTAAAAAAGCCCCCCATATTTGGGAAAATTATTTTTTCTACAGGTTGTTTTAACCTTCTGACTTGTCGTCAAAAATGGCTAAAACCCATCCATTTTAATTAGGTAGAATCTTGCTTTTGGCACACTAAATAGGAAAAAAGTAATTGCCTAGGTAGTAGGATTCTGCTATTTATAGCCGCCGGCGGAAGCTGGGGTAAGATTTTAAGGATTTAGGAGATTGCTATGCCAGAGCAAAAGAAACTTGGGTTGTTAGCCCAAGCTGGTTTAGAGCCGTATCAAGAAAAACCAGGCGAAGAATACATGAATGAGGCACAACTTGCCCATTTCAAACAGATTTTGGAGGCATGGCGCAACGATCTAAGAAATGAAGTAGATCGTACTAAAACGCATATGCAAGACGAAGCTGCAAACTTCCCTGATCCAGTTGACCGTGCGGCTCAAGAAGAAGAGTTCTCATTGGAACTGCGTGCACGTGACCGTGAGCGCAAACTCATCAAGAAAATTGAAAAAACGCTACAAAATATTGAAGACGACGATTTCGGATTCTGCGACTCATGTGGTATTGAAATCGGTATCCGTCGCTTAGAAGCTCGTCCTACTGCTGACCAATGTGTTGACTGTAAGACTCTTGCTGAAATTAAAGAGAAACAAACGGGACGCGGATAACCCCTCCCGGACATGCTTACCCCAGATATTCAAGGGAGCTATCGCGGTCGATTTGCTCCCTCCCCCTCCGGCCCTCTTCATTTTGGTTCACTCATCGCCGCCACAGCAAGCTACCTGGATGCAAAAATCAACCAAGGTAGATGGTTAGTTCGTATTGAAGACATTGATACGCCGAGGGTGGTCAAAGGCGCTGATACTGACATTCTTCATACGCTTGACGCATTTGGCCTTCATTGGGATGAAGACGTGGTTTGGCAAAGTCAACGACATTCGCTTTACCAAGATGTGCTTTCGACGCTGAATACTCGTCAAGAGTTGTATGCCTGCACCTGCACTCGCAAGCAAATAAAAGCACTCGGTGGTTTGTATACTGGACACTGTTTACCGTTAAACAAGGCGTTTGAACGCAATGCTTTACGTATTACTCAGACCCACCCTATTGTTACCTTTGATGATTTAATTCAAGGGCAAGTTACAACCCCTGCTGAACTGGCAAACGAAGACTACATTGTTAAGCGCAGCGATGGTCTATATGCCTATCAGTTAGTCGTGGTTGTAGACGATCACTTACAAGGTATTAGTCATGTTATCCGCGGTGCAGATCTTGTCGAACCAACTTCTCGGCAAATGAGCTTGTTTTCGCAGTTATGCTGGCCAATACCACAATATGGTCACGTGCCATTGGCGGTTCAATCGCCAGGATTTAAGCTTTCTAAGCAAAATCATGCTCCCGCTGTGGACAAGAAAAATCCAGCACCAGCCTTGCTTGCAACCCTGCAATTCCTCGGCTTATTCCCTGATAATCATGTCGACATCCACTCGGTTGATGTTTTATTGAAATGGGCAATTGAGCACTATCAACGTGAAAGCATCCCAAAAACACGTGAAATTGTCGTAAAACTAAGCGATAAAGGGTATCAATTCTCGTTGCCTACCTCTTAATTTTTATTGAGAGCTGGTATATGATAACGACCCTTATAAAATCGCCTAAACTTCAAGCTGCAAACTTGTTAGGAGAATCGTTATTATTTCCAAGCTATTCCAAATTTGCCGCCAAATAATTGGCCCTGCGAGCAAAAGTGATGATCACACGGCTACCGCGACCTTATTGCCGGAACCTGTGATTGTACCTCGCAGTGAGCATAGTATTTCGCGCAAGCAATTTAGTCCCAATGCGGTCAAAGTGCTGTACCGTTTAAAAGATGCGGGGTTTGAAGCCTATCTTGTGGGCGGTTGTATTCGTGACATATTGCTTGGATTAGAGCCAAAAGATTTCGATGTCGTGACGAATGCTAAGCCTGAAGAAATAAAACGAATTTTCCGCAACTGCAGACTCATCGGTCGCCGTTTCCGTCTTGCTCATATCGTCTTCGGTCAAGAAATTATCGAAGTAGCGACAATGCGCGGCCATCACAGTGATGAAGGAAAAAGCAACAACATCAGCCAAGCAAGTGAACATGGACAATTACTTCGTGATAATGTTTATGGAACCATTGAAGAAGACGCTGAGCGTCGTGATTTTTCAATCAATGCGCTATATTATTCCATTGAAGATTTCAGCATTCGCGATTATGCCGGTGGCCTTGCTGCAATTCGAGCTCGTCAAATAGAGCTTATTGGCGACCCTGAAACACGTTACCGAGAAGACCCCGTACGTATGTTGCGTGCAGTTCGTTTTGCGACGAAACTTGATATGGGCATCGCTCCAGCGACGAAGAACCCAATTCCACAGTTGGCGTCACTTCTTGAAAATATTCCAGCAGCTCGATTATTCGAAGAGTGCTTGAAGCTGTTTCTAAATGGCAAAGCGGAGCAAAACTTCCTAATGCTGCGTGAACTCGGCTTATTCAAGTATCTCTTCCCAACAACAGAGCGTGCCTTGAATGCATCGACTGATGGCTTTGCAGAGCGCTTTATTCAGCAAATGTTTGCAAATACCGATGCTCGAATTAACGCAGATAAAAAAGTAACGCCGGCATTTATCTTTGCCGCGCTTCTATGGCTTCCCCTTCGTCAACGTGCAGAAGCTCTTGTTGAGAAAGACGGCATGTTCGCACATGACGCTTATAATATCGCGATGAACGCCGTGTTATCCGATAGCGCGAAACAAGTGGCGGTGCCGAAACGTTTTACCATTGGCGCACGTGATATTTGGCATCTGCAATTACGTTTGGATAAACGTGGTGGTCAACGTGCCTATCGCTTGAGCTTACAACCTAAATTTAGGGCGGCTTACGACTTTTTACTTCTTCGAGTTGAAAGCGGTGAAACTGAATTGCAATCGCTCGCGGCTTGGTGGACAAATTATTTAGAAAAAGACGTGACCGGACAAAAAGACATGGTTAAGTCGCTCGATGAGCGTTCAGGCCCTCGTCGTCCTCGACGTCGTAAGCCAAGAAAGAAACCGGATCCATCATGAACCTAGTTTACATCGGACTTGGTGCGAACTTGAACGATCCGGTTGCACAATTAAGAGGTGCTATCACGGCATTGCAGGCTCACAATGAGGTAAGTAATGTTGTTGTATCTCCCTTTTATGCCTCTAAACCTATGGGTCCGCAAGATCAACCTGATTATGTAAACGCGGTTGCAGCTTTTACAACGGCTTTAACGCCCGATGCCACGTTAGACGTGCTACAACAAATCGAGCTAGATTACGGACGAGTACGAAAAGACGAACGCTGGGGTCCACGGACTCTCGACCTCGATATCTTGCTCTTCAACCAAGAAGTAGTGGAAACGGCGCGTTTAACGGTTCCTCATTATGGTATGAAGGTCAGAGAGTTTGTTATCTACCCATTATTTGATATCGCACCAGAATTGGTCATGCCATGTGGAACTCGCATTGCCGATTTAAAACAACACATTCCTGCGAATGGATTAGTCCCCTTCGCATACTAATGGTGCGCGCCAACGGAGAAATTGTCGTGTCAAAAATTACGGTATCCACTTTACAAAAAATGAAGCAAGCTGGTGATAAAATCACCGCATTAACGGCTTACGATGCAAGCTTTGCAAAACTCTTTGCTGATAACGGTGTTGATATCGTTTTGGTCGGCGACTCACTTGGTATGGTACTGCAAGGTGGAGATGACACACTTGCTGTGACGACTAAAGACATTGCCTATCACACACGTTGTGTTCGTGCCGGCAGCAAAGCCTTATTTGTGGTGGCTGATATGCCGTTTATGAGTTACGCAAATCCAACGCAAGCATGCGAGAATGCTGCTGAGTTAATGCGAGCTGGCGCCAACATGGTTAAATTGGAAGGTGGTGAATGGCTTTACGACAGCATAAAACAACTGACTCAACAAGGGATTCCTGTTTGTGGTCACTTGGGTTTGACGCCGCAGTCCGTTCATGTTTTTGGTGGTTTTAAAATCCAAGGAAGAGAATCCGATAAAGCGCAAAAAATGATCGCCGATGCAAGAGCACTGCAAGACGCCGGTGCACAACTGTTAGTTCTCGAATGCATTCCTTCAGCACTGGCGAAACAAATCAGCGAGGCAGTAACAATCCCTGTGATCGGTATTGGTGCAGGTAAAGAAACTGATGGCCAAATTCTCGTTATGCATGATTTAGTGGGTATTTCGGCTGGCTATATTCCTAAATTTTCAAAGAACTTCCTAGCAGAGACTGGCAACATGGTCGATGCCGTTAAGAAGTATTGTAATGATGTAAAATCGGGCGCATTTCCGGGCCCTGAACACGAGTTTAATTAATGCAAACAATTAGTGAAATCAAATCGCTACGTAGTCAAATAAAAGCTTGGCGCCAACAAGGTTTAAGTATTGCGTTTGTGCCAACGATGGGTAACCTTCATCGAGGTCACTTTTCATTAGTCGAGAAAGCCAAAACGCTTGCAGATAAAGTGGTTGTGAGCATTTTCGTCAACCCGATGCAATTTGGTCAAAACGAAGATTTGGACAAATATCCACGTACCCTCGTTGAAGACCAAAAAGGCTTAGCCGAACTTGATACTGATTTGATTTTTACGCCAACGGTTGATGTCATTTACCCTAATGGTTTAAATGCGCAAACTTCCGTAGACGTTCCAACGGTTTCTCAAGGCTTTTGTGGTGCTTCACGTCCAGGCCATTTTATCGGCGTCGCGACCATAGTTACAAAACTTTTCAATTTAGTTCAGCCTGATTTCGCGTGTTTTGGCGAGAAAGATTTCCAGCAACTCGCAGTCATCCGTTCCATGGTCAAAGACTTATCTATCCCTGTCGAAATCGTCGGTGTCGCCACCAAACGCGAAGACAACGGCCTCGCCATGAGTTCTCGCAATGGTTATTTGAGCGATGAGGAAAAAGTGACAGCTAGTGTTATTTATCAAACACTTACAAAGACAGCTCAGGCTTTAGAAGCTGGTGACCGTCGTTTCGACACACTTGAGCAACAAGCTAAAGCTGCGATTGAAGCCAAAGGCTTAAAAATTGACTATTTTGGTATCGCTGAGCGTGACACTTTAAGAAACGCGACCTCTGATGATAAGCATTTTGTCATCTTAGTTGCGGCATACTTAGGGGCAGTCAGACTCATTGACAACATACAGGTCAATGCATAGAGTTAAAAAAGGGTCGATTGCGACCCTTTTCTTATTATAAAAAGGAATGTCTCATGCGCGAACGTTATTCTCGTTTTACTCTAATGTCCTGTTTAATGCTTTTGCCACTTATGGGTTGCCAAAGCAAAATCAGCCCAGAACTCAAACAATGCGCACAGCAGAATTATCAGTGTGAACAATCCTGCCAAAGCCAAAGCACCGATGCAACTCTGACGCAGCAGATATGTAACAATCAATGTATTGACGAATACAATGCGTGTAAAGCGCAAGCAGAAGCACTCAATACCACTAATTAGCCTCGAGTTATCATCTCCTCGCCTCAGGATGTGCTAGACTGCTTTCCTTAATACTATTTAGGCTGAACTAGCTGCTTAGATAGCAATGAATCGAGTTTAATCGCTCTGTTTCTTTGTGACTCAAAGAAACAGTACGATTGAGCTGGCAAACCACTGTATTTAGGGGCAAAACATGCAGGGCACGCTGAGTAAACTCAAAGCGCAACACACCAAACCAATCCACTATTTTCTTCCGCTTGGTGAAGAGCTTATCTCATTAAACGAACACATTGGAAAACACGTTACATTAACGTTTTCAGGAAATATCTTTTGCTGTAGCTGTGGGAAAAAAACAAAGAAAAGTTACTCACAGGGCCACTGTTTTGTTTGCATGAAAAAACTAGCCAGTTGCGACATGTGCATTATGAAGCCTGAAACTTGTCATTTTGATGCAGGTACATGTCGAGAGCCCGAATGGGGAGAGAAAAATTGCATGATCCCACATTACGTTTACCTCGCGAACACATCAGGTCTAAAAGTAGGGATAACCCGCCACACGCAAATTCCAACGCGCTGGATAGATCAAGGTGCCACTCAGGCTTTACCTATCATGATAGTGAAAACTCGCTTACAATCCGGCCTAGTTGAAGTTGCCTTAGCTGAATTTATTGCAGATAAAACCAATTGGCGCAATATGTTGAAAGACATCACCTATGATGTGGATTTAAAACAAGCTGCAGCTGAGCTTTTACCACAGATAGAGGCAAAGATTGCTGAATTAAACGCGTTATATGGTGAGGGCGCCATCGAAATTCTTGACGAAGAAGTGGTGGATTTAAATTATCCAAAGCTGGAAAGCGCACAAAAACTAACTTCATTCAACTTTGATAAAGACCCAGTTGCAAGCGGCATACTAAAAGGTATTAAAGGCCAGTACCTCATTTTTGATACTGGCGTGATTAATATTCGCAAATTTACCTCTTATGAAGTAGCTTTCCACTGCGAATAAAATCGTTCCCAATCGTCGGCGCTAAGGGGCTTGCAGAACAGGTACCCTTGGCTCGTATGGCAGCCTAGTTTTTGTAGAAATTGTTTTTGTTCCACTTTCTCCACCCCTTCCGCAACGACACGCAGATTGAGCGCTTTAGCCATCGCAACAATCGCACTCACGATTTCACTGTTGCCATATTCATCTGGAATTTTTGCAATAAAACTGGCATCAATCTTCAGAATGTCGATAGGTAATTTTGTGAGGTAACTGAGTGCCGAGTAGCCCGTACCAAAATCATCCAAAGCAATACTCACCCCGAGCATTTTTAAGCGCTTTAACGCCACTTTTGCTTCATGGAAGTTACTCACAAAACTGCTTTCGGTTAATTCAATTTCCAGATTCCGGCCATCAATCCCATACTTCTCAAGGGTCTGAGCAACTGTCTCAGCCAGATTGCCTTGACACAGGTGTTGTGCAGACACATTGATGGCGATTCGATGTATATTCGTACCTGCATCTCGCCATGTTTTGAATTGCTTACAGGCCTTGTCGATTACCCAATTATCTAGCTTGATAATTAAGCCTAATTCTTCTGCAAGTGGAATGAAATGTGCCGGGGAGATCATCCCAAGATTCGGGTCGCGCCAACGGACCAACGCTTCAACACTTAAAATCTGACCGCTACTCAAACATTCTAACGGCTGATAATGCAGTTCAAATTCATCGTATTCCAACGCATTTTGAAATCGACTCAACATCGATAACCGTTCGAGAGAGCGAGCGTTCATTGAGGCTTTATAGAGTTGGAAAGAATTACGGCCGACTTCTTTTGAGCGGTACATGGCCACGTCAGCATGTTTAAGTAACGCTTCACTGTCCAAGCCATCTTCAGGGTAAATTGCCGCGCCAAGAGAGGCTGTTGCGCCGACATTCATACCTGCGATACTAAAAGGATTGCTTAATTCACTCAAAATCTGATTTGCGAAATTGACCACGAGTTCAATAGCTTTCACTTCGGTCAACAGTACCACAAACTCATCACCACCCAAACGAGCAAGCGTGTCTCCTTCCGGTAAAATTCGCTTGATACGTTCGCTGACTTGCACCAGAAGCTCATCACCAGCACTGTGTCCTAGCGTATCGTTCACTTCTTTAAATCGGTCTAAATCAATGAACATGACCGCCAGCTTCTGTTTCTCACGATGCGCTGCAGCAAGCGCCATAGAAAGTCGGTCGTTGAACAATCTGCGATTGGGTAGACCAGTTAACTCGTCAAAATACGCTAAACGGACAATTTTTTCTTCCGCGTTTTTGCGCTCCGTAATATCACTAAAAATCGCGGCATACAGTACGTCATCGCTGTAAGGTTCATTAATCTCGATAATAGTCAGCCATTCGACATAGATGTCTCCGCATTTTTTACGGTTGCAGATTTCACCTTGCCAAACACCTTTTTCTCGCAAAGCGCCCCACATGTCTTCATAGTATTCCGCTGGGTGAATACCTGAACTGAGTAAATTCGGCTTTTTACCTAGTACCTCATAATCTTGATAGCCCGTAAGAGCGCTAAATGCAGGGTTTATCTGAATAATTTCGCCATTGCTGCGCGTAATCATGATGCCGTCCAAAGAGGCATTAATGATTCGATTTGCAAGATAGAGGTTTTTCTCCGATTTCTGCAACGCAAGGTCTCGTTGTACTAACACTTTTTCCAGTTCGCTGCAGTAAGCCGTTTCAATTTCGGTCAATACATTTTTCAGTGCAAGCAGACCTAGCACCTGTTTTGTTTCAGGGTCTTTCACGACAAGATGACGAATTGCATTCGTTGTCATTAAACGATATGCGTCAAACAGGGAGTCTTTTGGTGTCACGTGTAGCATAGGGTAACTACAGATCTCCCAACAGGGTTTGCGCCAATCCGGATTGAGAATAATGTAGGCAATATCACGCTGTGTGATGATGCCGTAGGCCTGTTTCTGCTGATTGTATACAAGCACGGCGGTCATCTTGGTTTCACGCATCAAATGAATCGCATCAGAAAGACACTGCTCACTATCAAGAATACGAACATTCTTTTCAAAATGAGCGTCAATAGGCCTGAAATGCAAATAGTGATCAAGCCCTTGATTACGAACAATATCTGACAAAGACACCACGCCGCAGGGCGTATTAAACTTATCAACGACCAACAGATGCCGAATGCCCAGTTGATGAAATTTAATCGTCGCTTCACTCAACGTTTTGTCAACGTTGATTGAATGAACCGGTGACGCCATGTTTAACGCAATTGGCCGAGATGCGAAATCGGGGTCGTCGAAATCAATACGCACACAATCGGATTCCGTCCAAATTCCCACAATTAAGTCATTATCTGTGACAAATATTGAGCTTACATTCTTGCCACGCATCATGTGCACTGCATCAATCAACGGCGTTGATACATCACATGTTAATAACTGATTAGATAGCACGTCCTTGATTTTTAGTTGTCTCGTATCACTTGACTTCATTAGCAACCCTCGCGTATCACACATCTTATCGAGTATACTTGGGCTAAGTCTTTATACTTTGATTGAGAACAATTTATGAGCACAAATTCGTACCCACTTTTGCTCATCTCGAGTCAAGAAGTACAACTCATTGAAGATCAAGAAACCTTTGAAAATGAAGTTTTTTACATTAAAAACAATGAATTAGATAACCACAGAATCATCACTACTGACGGTTTTAACTTTAGTCTAAAGGGAGATGCTTTACCCGCGTTGTCGATGGCTGAACTGACATGTTTAGTGCAACAATCCTTAGCACAAGAGGGGCATTGCTGCGTAGGGAAAATCATGCTGACTAACATTCAAGAAGCGTTTGCGCTATGCCAACCACGCTAGCAATCCAGATTAATGTCGTGGGTTACGACGTGATTACTCACAGTCAATCAACGCGCGTAAGTGCGCGGCTACGCTGCGCCCAAGACTCGACAGCTCATACCCACCTTCCAAAAACGAAATGATCCCTTTGCAATGAGCTTCTTTAGCAAGTTTTGCAATTTCCTCGCTAAACCACGCGTAATCTGCCTCGACAAAAGCAAGACTTGCCATGTCATCCTCTAGATGGGCATCAAAGCCTGCGCTGATAAAAATGAGCTCAGCCTGAAACTCGCGTAATTTTGGAAGCCAGTCACAGCTCACAACCTGCTTCAAATCCGCACCATTACTATTAATTTTCATCGGTGAATTGACGATATGTCCATTATTTTCAATAGGTGTGTTTGGGTAGAATGGGTATTGAAACAATGAACAAAACAGAACGTTTTCATCATCATGAAAGATATCCTGCGTCCCATTTCCGTGGTGTACATCGATGTCTAAAATAGCAATGCGGTTAACTCCTAACTGTTGCGCGTGTTTTACCGCAATCGCCAAGTTATTAAACACGCAAAACCCGGAAGAACTGGTTTGATTTGCATGGTGACCCGGAGGCCTTACCGCGCAAAATGCCGCGTCGAACTCCCCCGCCAACACACCATCAACGGCCATAATGCCAGCTCCAACGGCTCGTTCAATAGCTTTGAAAGAGTCTGGGCATAACCACGTATCCCCATCGAGTGAAGAGAGACCTTCACTCGGCACTGAGTTAATTACCTGCTCGACCATCGCTTTGCTGTGAACAGAAGTTATGTCTTCCATCGAACATTTAGGTGCTGTTTTGTGAAGCAAGGATAAATCCAACCCTGAGGCCAAAATACGGTCTGATATTGCGTCGAGACGTTCGGGGCACTCTGGATGGTCCGCGATCATTTTATGTCGGCGGCAAAGAGGATGAGTAATTATCGCGGTGCGCATAAAGGCAAATCCTTGGCAGTGGCAATAGGTGCAGTGTAGCAAAGCGCTACGATGAACGCTTTGCTACTTTTGGCTGACGAAGTAACGCTATCAATACGTCACTTTGCTTTTAAATCCAAGTCGTGAAAATCAAAGCTAAAATCAGTAATATCGCTATTAACTGACTTCATGCTTGCACCAATAACCTTTTGGTTTTCATCAACCTCGAACGTAATAAAGGCTTCAGCTTCTAATAAAGGCTGATCCCATTTAACAAGAAATGTATGACCGGAACGATGCTGCAACGTTCCTTTTAGCAGTGCTGTATGGGTAAAATCGATGCGCAGCGCTTTGCCCAACTTTTCGATGACCACATCACCATACCAGTCACTCTTTAAAGTACCGGTATAGAACTCAGTTGGGAGACTGGCTTGAGTAACTTCGATAGGTTTAGGCAACAGTGCTGTATAGGCTTTTTGTTTTTTCTCCTTATAGCGAGTACTAAGCTCACTAACCCAGTCTCTGTCTTCGAGTTTAAGTGCATCTTCAAAGACTTCATTCGCTATCGCCGTGAGTGCGGGATACGCCTGTTGATTGCTCAAGATAACAACGCCAAGCTGTTTCTCAGGAATGATTGCAACGTGCGAGACCATCCCTAAAATCCCACCACCGTGGCCTAACTTTTTCACGCCAAAGTAATCTTCCATCGCAAACCCAAGGCCATACCCAACAAAATGCCGCTGCGTACTTTCAAAGTCACTTTGACTCACCGTACGCATGATGTGAGGCTGCCATAACTGATTTTGTTGCTCTTCAGTGAAAATTCGTTCACCACTCGGCGTAACACCATGTGAAAGTTGTGAAAGTAACCACTGACTCATGTCTTTGGCACTCGATGCAATCGCCCCTGCTCCTTGAAAGTCTTCAAGATAATCGACAAAAAATGGGTGTAATTTGCCTTTATAAGGAATGTGACCTGTGGCGAAGTTTTTATTAGTTTTTGGGATCCTTGAAAACCCGGCATGGGAATTATTCATTTTGAGCGGAGCCAATATGCGCGTTTCAATAAACTCTGCCCAAGACTTTCCTGATACGCGAGCGACCACTTCCCCGGCTGTTACAAACATCAAATTGTTGTACGCGTACTGCGTTCTAAAACTTGAAACGGGTTTTAGATATTTAAGGCCCGTCAAAATCTCTTTCATTGACTTGTTTGTATCAGGCCAAATCATTAAGTCGCCCGCGCCAAGACCTAATCCACTGCGGTGACTTAGTAGATCTCGAATTGTCATTTCACGGGTTACATAGGGATCGGCGAGCTGAAACTCAGGCAAATGTTGAATGACTTTATCGTCCCAATTCAATTTACCTTCATCCACTAACATCGCTAAAGCAGTTGCAGTAAACGCTTTTGAGTTAGAGGCTATACCAAACAACGTATTTTCATTAACTGGCGCTTGCGTCTCAAGATGCGTAACACCATAGCCTTTTGCCAAAACCACTTTGCCATTTTCAACCACACCAATTGCGATACCTGGAATATTGAACGCTTTCATTGCGGCTTTAACGGCGACGTCTACATCACCTACGTTGACGGCAGCGTGCACGTTCCAAGACGTACTTAAACTCGACATCGCGAGACATGCGCCTAACGCAATTCGACTGAGTGACTGAGTGCCAATTTTCATGTTTTACCTTACTACTTTCCCTGCTCATTCATCTCGTAAACTGACCATTCTTTTTTTGCTCGTAGTTCGTCTTGGTCTTCTTGAACAGGAGTTTGTTTTAACATCGCCATATAAGAGTCAGGGACTTGAGCCTCATAAGCACCTTGTACTACATGGTTTAAATACCATGAATAAGGTTTCAACTTATCATTATGTGTATTCGCAACATAGGCAAATGCGTTTAGATGTTGGCCATCTTGCGTTGAAACGCAGACTTCTACACATTCGTATCGGTCACCTTCAATCGCATCAAGCTGTCGCTTTTCTGATTCACTTAATGCATACACGACACCAAAGACCCGATCGCCACTTGATCGTTCAATATCGCATTTGGTTGAACCATCGACAGCAAGCATACGAAATGTCAGCTTCCAATTGTCTAATTTAGCAGTCGAAACACGTTTGGCATCCGGCAAACGAGAAAATAGCCGAGCTCTGGCCATGTTCGAGCCAAAAGCGAAATTCAGATAGCGCTTTTCCATCTTATTGGGCTACTACACGAATCGCTAAACCCACCAGTATCACACCAATGCCTCGATCAAACCAGTGACCAGCTCGATGGAAGAATTGCCTAACATTAGGCTTACTCAACACCATTGATAACCCCGAAAACCACGCCCATGTTGCAATGGCCATGTAAAAACCATAAATCGCTTGAATAGACGAGGGAGTATCCGCACTAATCACCAAAGTAAACAAAGACAAGAAAAAGAGCGTGGCTTTTGGGTTGAGCACATTCACTAGAAAACCACGACGTAACGCAATAAATGCGGATTCCTGCTTATCATCGTGTTTTATTTCCTCCAGCGGCCCTGTTGCTGCTTTTGCTCGCAAGGCTTGAATACCGATGTAAAGCAAATACGCGCCCGCTAAATATTTTAACGCGTTGAATAAGCTTTCTGATTGGCTCAATACCACTGCAACGCCTAGCAGACAGTATGCAACGTGGACAAAAATACCCAGAGCAATGCCTGCACTCGTCCAAAGTGCGTTACTGCGACCATGCTGTACACTTTGTTTTAGTACAATTGCAAAGTCAGGACCTGGACTTGCCACTGCAAAAAAGTGAGCGATGACGATCAAAATAAATTCATCTAAATAACTAAGCATGTTGCTTTGACTCCATAGCAAGCAATAAAGGTTGAGACGAGGTTTTCAGATAACGTTTGAGCTGCGATTTGGCTTTCTTATATTGCCCTCGTAAGTGCGGTTTTAGATAGGCACTTGAACGTTGCTCCGGCTTAAAATGAGAGACCAATGCATGCGCAAATACCGTTTGGGCTTCCGTTAACGCCGCTTGCCTATTTGCGTATGGATTATAACAAGAGCCACACCCGCCCTTAAATTGGTAGGCCGTATTACTTAACATGACGCCAAAGCCTAAAAATACAGCGATGACATCACAGGCTTGCGGTAATTTTTCTGACCCACCTGGCGGTAGGATGCCTTGTTGCTGATTCACTGCCGCAACTAACAAATGGGCTATGCCAACAGCATAACTTGCGACTAAGTCTTCAGGTTGATTAATTTGTTGAGGGTTAAATGAAAATGGAATCAAAGCGCCATTTTCAGCATAAACCTCACTGCGACTCCCTCGTATTCGATTTGCGATCTGCAATCTCGGCAAGGTTTGCGCTCGAGCATCTGCTGGAGATACTAGCGTGAGCGGCCAATGAGACAATCCAGCATAACCGACCACACGTTTAAATACGGTTTTTGCCATTTCTTCGACACTACTGACTTGCTCAGGAAAAAATTGGCCTGATGGCGTAATAATTTGAGTCTCGTGTAAAAAATATTCACCGTCTAGATGAGTCGCCGCCCATACAAAGGTGTCGGCAATAAACGCCAATTCATCGTCATCAATGAGCGATTTTTTTGCGAATAAATCGAGTATCATTTTTTAACCTGACTTGAGGCCCAATCCCACGCGTCTGTGCCAAACAATGGCACCGTTGAAAGCGCATGATGATGACTTCCTGACGTTTCTTTGGTTGAGTACGAAATGTACAACAGTGTTTTGCTCTCAGGGTCATATACACGACGCACTTTAAGCGACTTAAACAGCACACTTTTCGACGTACTAAATACCACTTCACCCGAGTTACCAAGTTTGACTTGGCTCATTTGCTCGGCCGTTATCGGTCCCGTTTGACGACACGCAATCGACATGTCGGACGGGTCCGCAAAATCCAAATTGGCTTCAATATGACTGACGTGACAAGTCACTCCTGTTACTTTGGGGTCTGTCCAACCACTTACGATGACGTCTTTCGTTGTAAACAAACCAAGACTGACTTTCGCGGCATCGTCGCTGCACCCACTTAATAAAACGAGCGCACCCACTATAAATGTGGATTTCATCTGTTTTTCAAAAATTCTCATTCTAGATTCCTTTTGCATCAGCCATAAGCTTGCTAAACTTGTCGCAAATTTACGACGTGTCTTCCGTTATGCCTCATATCATCATAGAGCACTCAGAGCATCTACCTATATTGCCACAAGTATTAGTCGAGCGTGTACATAAAGCCGCGATTGCCACAGACCTTTTTGACCCAACAACGGTTAAAACCCGTGCAGCGAGCTTCCAACATTATGCACTTGCTCAGAATATTGAAGGTTTTATTCACATCCAAGCACACATAATGGCAGGTAGAAGCACCGAGCAAAAGCAAAAGCTGAGTGAAGCGCTTTTAGATTGCATTGCAACTTATTGTGACACGAGTTATAGCTTAAGTGTTCACGTCTATGATTTGTTGCCTGAGATCTACCGAAAACAATAATTCCAATATTTTGGAATTTTTTATCTTTTTTGTAATTGAGAAAAACTAATGAAATTTCCTTGTCGCTTGGACAAATTTGTCAGTCATTTAATCGAATCGCCACGTACGAAAGTGCGCGGTGGCATAAAACGCGGATATGCAAAAGTCAACGGTGAAGTCGTGTCTAAATTCGATGTCAGTATATCTCCAAGTGACGAAGTGCTTTGGAAAGATCAACAACTCGTTTATCTCGGCAAACGCTATTTTATGCTCCACAAACCGAAGGGATACGTTTGCGCGAACAGCGATGAAATGCACCCAACGGTCTTTGATTTGCTCGACGAACCAAACTTAAAAGATTTTCATGTTGCAGGCAGACTCGACATTGATACTACAGGTCTTGTTTTAATTACCAATGATGGTGATTGGTCACACAAGATAACCTCTCCTAAACATGAAAAATTTAAAACTTACCTAGTTGAAACGCGAGACCCTATTTCAGATGAAGCAATACAGCAGTTGCGTGATGGCGTACAATTACACGGTGAACGTGAATTAACTAGACCTGCAATAGTCGAAAAGTTAGCCAGCTATCAGTTACGTCTATCGATTTCCGAAGGTAAGTACCACCAAGTTAAGCGGATGCTCGCTGCCGTGGAAAATAAAGTTGTAGAGCTCCATCGAGAAAAAATAGGTTCTATTTTACTTGATGAACAGTTGGAAGAAGGCCAGTACCGCCTACTCTCTGAAAACGAAATATTGCATTATTAATGCAATCGTGCCGATATTAAGCACAAACTTGAGTAAAAATCACCTCAAAATACGCCTCTTTGATCTATAACTTAGTTACATCTATACGGATTTCGTGATAGATAGTAATTGGGCATCATTTAAAAGGGGCGTATTGTGCTGTCGGGACTCTCTTTAAGAATAAAAATAGTAATTTTCGCTGCAGCAATTTTCTTATCATTGTTACTGGTTGCCGTTTTTGGTCTTCAATCACTCCGTGTGGCGAGTGAATCAGACAATATTGAACGTATTAACCAGTTGATGAAAAGCACTGTTAATGTGGTAGAGCAATTCGAAAAACTCGTCCAATCTGGACAACTATCAGAACAACAAGCAAAGCAATTTGCGACTCAAATTCTTCGTGAAAACAAGTACAAAGATTCAGAGTATGTCTATGCTGTAGATGAAAAAATGAACTTTTTGGCGACGCCACACGATCCGCAGTTGCACGGTACAAGCTTCAATGATTTTAAAGATGCAAGTGGTAACAGCATCGGCCAAATGGTGAAAACCTTAGTGGGCAATCGAACGGATCAAATTATCACTTACCATTGGAATTCTGAACGCAATGGCGAAGTTGTCGATCTTACCTCTGTAGTGCAGAAAACGCCGGTATTTGGTTGGTATATTGGCACTGGTATAAGCTACAAAGAAGTCGATGAGCGTTACTGGAATACGGCAAGTTGGCTGCTTGGCCTATCTCTTGTTATAGCAGTGGCGATGACATTTGTACTTGCGCGATTTGGTCTTGGGATCACCAATAAATTAGGTGGTGAGCTTGATCAAGTACTCACTATTGTTAAGCAAATTTCTCGAGGCAATCTGCGCTCTCCTATTGACGCTTCTAAAGCCCGCGATGACAGTATTATTGCTGCGATGCAGTACATGCAAAAAGGTCTGAGAGGAGTTGTAGAAGGGATCAAATCAGCAAGCAATACCTTGCAAGTACAGAGTCATGATGGCGAATCTCGCTCAACTGAACTTGAGCACTTAACTCGTAGCTTAAGTGATGAAACGCAAATGGTTGCTTCTGCTATTACCGAACTTACTGCGTCGGCACAAACGGTCGTTGAACACGCCGAACAAGCGGCCTATTCGGTTCAAGCGGCCGAAAGCCAAGGTCAAAATGCGGACAAGCTAACAACCGAAGCGTCGAATGCAATCGCATTACTTGAGCGACAAATTGACAGCGCTGGTAATAACATCCAAGTATTGGATTCTGAAGTAAACAACATTGCAAATGTACTCAGTGTTATTCAAAGCATTGCTGAACAAACGAATTTACTTGCACTCAATGCGGCCATTGAAGCTGCGAGGGCGGGTGAACAAGGACGTGGTTTTGCGGTGGTCGCCGACGAAGTAAGGCAACTTGCGCAGCGTACCCAAACCAGTACAGAAGAAATCCGTACTATGATAGGTAAATTGCAATCTGCGACTCAAGAAGCAAAAACATCCGTCACAACAAGTATTAGTACGAGCGAAAAAACCGTGTCGATGTCGAAAAAGGCCAGTGAAGAACTCCGCAAAGTTGCACAGTCATTGAGTGCCATCTCTCAGATGAGTCATCAAATCGCCATTGCCGCAAAAGAACAGCTTGATGCAGGCGAAGACACCGCAAGACGGGTGGTGACTATTTCAGATACAGCCTCCCAGACGGCTCGAGTCTCGCAGCAAGCCCATACGGCAACTGACAGTATTAAAAATTTAACACACCAACTTGAATATGAAACAACCAAATTTGAATGTTAACTCAAGAATAAATCATTAGTTTTTTCAAAGATATGGGTAATAAACCCTCCCATATCTAATGATAAATAGCGAAATTAAACTTAATCTCAGCTTAATTTTTAATTTACTTTTATTTAACGGTGGGGTAAAAAGTAGTTACCGACTTGGGGAAATTGAGCAAGCTCGATTTTACAGTTTGTTGGATAGCAAAACCATTGTAGTATGCTTGTACTGGAACGCTATGCTCTTAAGAGCAAATTAGAAGATTGAACTAAAATAAGGAATATGATCATGAAACAATTAGCGCTTAACGTATGTAAAAAAGTAAGTGGCGGTATTGTAGTACCACCAGACAAGCCTTTTGTATCTAGTAAAAAGAGCAATGGTTAATCTTAGATGATTAATCTTAAAAGCCCAGACAGTATTTTACTTCTGGGCGTTTCTGCGTGTGTCCTGCTGTTCACATTTTTACATCTTCCAATTTTTTTCTTGAGATTTTATGTTGTATTTATTTTTTGCATAATTATATGCAGCCTAAAATTTAAGGACAGAGATACTACTTTTATTAGCTTTATTGCCCTTATACCCGTACTCCTAGAAATGATGATATTCGACACGGGTTTAATTTCTTTAAAATCAAGTGATGAAGAACGACTATTTCAAAATACCGTTATTTTTGGTATTCAGTTTTTATCAAATCTTGCCGCTCTTATCCCGATGGTATTAAGAGTTGAGTTTCAAACAAAGATATGGCCATTTTACGAACCAAAACTCACAATAGCTGACAATGTATTTCCATATACCTTGTTACTGTCATCAATCGTGATTTTTTGTTCGTTAATAGAAAATTATTTAAGAAATGGGTTGGGTTACGATATAAAGTTTTTCTATAGCATATACGACATCGTTGGCTATTTTGTGTTATCAACCAATGCAACTATCCTTACTTATTTGACAATTAATAGTTATAAAGATGAAAGATTTAAAAAACTACCATCATTAAAAAAACCTAAAAACAGAAACAACGAAGCTTAAAGTAAAGAGCCATCTCATTCAGGACGGCTCTTTTACATCTGTCTATTTAATCTCAACTCTCGGTGAGCGCATGACGACTTCGTCGTTTAGTTCAATACCAATACCCGGTAAGTCAGACACTTTAAACTTACCATTTACAGGTTGAGGATCTTGAATACAAAGTTCTCTGTTCCACTTTTTAATGGCATACGTGTGATGTTCATGAATCAAGAAGTTAGGAATTGCAGATTCAAGGTGCAAAGATGCAGCAGTTGCAACTGGACCACCGCAGACGTGTGCTTGGATACGAATATCAAAGATATCCGCGTAATCACACACTTTCTTCGTTTCAGTGAAACCACCGCATAAGCCAATGTCGGGTTGTAATACGTCAATACTTTGGTCTTCAAAATAAGGACGGAATGCCCAGCGGTTATACAAACGCTCACCACCAGCTAGAGGTACATTGACCTTTTTTGCCACCTTATCGTGTAACGAATGATTAAGGTAATTCACTGGTTCTTCGTAATACATACAATCGAACTCTTCCGCAATCTCACCTATTTGAATGGCCGAGGTCGCACCTGGAAGGCTGTGGCACTCAAAAATAATATCGACTTCATCGCCAACGGCTTCGCGGATAGCCTGCATACGAGCACGATAAAGCTTCATTTCTGTACGTGAAATCAGCTTCGTGCGATCGTAGTAAGTATTACCGTCTTTGTCGTACATGATTGGGTCAACTTTAACAGCGTCATAGCCATCTGCTATCGCTTTTAACGCCGCTTCTGCGTATTCTTCAGGACGAATTAATTTCTTAAATTCAGGACCCCAATCGAACTGCAACTGTGATGCATAGGTACGTAATTCATCGTTCACTTTACCACCTAATAGTTGGTAAACTGGTAGGTTTAAGGCTTTACCCTTAATGTCCCAAAGCGCCGTGTCGATGGCACTCATGGCTGAATAGATAACTGGACCCCCACCTAACCCCCAAAAACTTTCACGGAGCATACGAGACCAAAGTAACTCGGTTTGAAAAGGGTCATGGCCAATTAGAAACGCTTCTGCCATTTCTTTAATCATCGCCGCTGCAGCACTGTGGCCTAAATCATAGGCAAGACCGGCTTCACCCACTCCTGAGATACCTTCATCAGTATGAATACGGACAAAAACGGGTGTCCACTGAGGTCTATCAGGACAATGGATATCAAAAACTTCGACGCGAGTTACTTTCATGTTTGCTCCTATTCAGCAAAGCTTGGGTCTAAACGATACGCTTTTCTTAGCATGGCTGGCCACGCAAGCTGGCCACCTGTACTACCACTGTGAACCACATTCGCTTGATTATAAATGTTATCGATTATAGGTTGAGGCACCGGCACCGCGGGTTGACCCGTTGCCAGAATTGCCACTTGAATTTCACAAGCGCGTTGTAAATCATAAAAACGCATAAACGCATCACCGACAGTAGGACCTACGGTTAACCCCCCATGATTCACAAGTAGCATGTGATTTGTCGTACCTAAATCCGATTGTAGACGAGCCTTTTCGGCTTCATTCACCGCTAAACCTTCATATCCGTGATAGGACAATGACGGTAGCGAAAACATCGCGTGCTGACTCAGTGGTAATAAGCCACATTCAAGCGTAGCGACGGCAATTGTTTCTTTTGTATGAAGGTGAATTACACAATGTGCATCTTCCCTAACTTCATGTATTGCGCTGTGGATAGTAAAACCAGCTGGATTTATTGAATATGGAGAGTCTTCCAGAATGTTACCATCGAGGTCTACTTTAACTAGATTAGACGCAGTAACCTCATCAAAGCTGAGCCCAAATGCATTGACTAAGTATTGGTTTGTTCCAGGTACACGTGCAGACATATGGGTATAGATCAAATCGCCCCATCGAAAATGCTCCACTAAGCGATAACACGCAGCGAGGTCTACGCGTAATTGCCACTCTTCGTCACTTACTTTGCCTTTAAGACTAAATTTAGGCAGCTCAAACATGATCACTCCGTTTCTGTGTTCCACATCCAAATGGATGTTTAGAAGTCTAAAATAGAAAGGTTTACGTTTCAATCTCTGGATAAAAAAACCATCGCTTATGCGATGGTTTTCTTTTTAATTTACACTGCTGTGACTACTTTAATTGTGATAGGTATTCAGCAATCGCGGCCATTTCTTCTTCAGAAACATTTGCAACCATGGCTTTCATTGCCATTGCCATACCGTTATTTCGAGCGCCAGATTTTATGTCTTTCATCTGTTGGACTAAGTAATCTTTATTCTGACCCGCAAGCTTTGGATAAGAGCCCATAATTGGCGCTTTACCTTCCGCACCGTGGCACGTTTGACACATTTTTGCAGTATACAAACCTGCACCATCGGCCGCTTGGCTTGATGTTGAAACGAATGCAGACATTGAAAGTGCAGTACCAAGTACTAAATATTTAATCTTGCTCATTGTTCCTATCTCTTATTGTTTAACGTTAAATCCTGTTTGAGTGTAGACCAAGCATACCAATTTGCTATTTATCAGCATTTTAGGAACTGCAATTCAGGTGTCTACCACATCAAGTCATCTGGAATTTCATAATCCGCATAAGGATCGTCTTCCGCTGGCTTATCGTTCTCGTTAATCGCATGAACTACAATATAACTTGGATCAATTTCAGCTATTTTTCGTGCAGGCTCATCGGGTAAAACATAAAACGCCCCTTCCAGCACACAAATTGCTAAACGCCCTTTTGCAAGTGCTTTACGTGTAGCCTCATTGACATCCAACTCTTTAATTTTGCCGTCGTATGCAAAATTAAAGACGGAATCGCCTTTAATTTCTTCTTGATTGTGGTGCTCAAGAATTTGCTTGGCTCGCGCTACTTGCTCTTTGTCTTTCAGCTCAGCCTTTTTAGCTTCATTCAGTTCTTGCGCTTTTTTCTGTTGCTCGAGTTTCGTTTGCTCGATGTGCTTTTGCAAATCACTTTGTTCGCTCGTTGCACCTTTTTTCTTTTTCTTTTGCTGTTTACGTTTTTCAGATTTCGCGACTCGCGCATCGTGTGCTGTAGTTAGCCCAGCTTTCAATAATTGTTCTTGAAGAGAACCCATTGTGATACTCCAATCTGTATTCGCTTATACGTACATTGTAAACAGGCAGATTCATTATTAGAAGTAGCAGCGCCTCTCAATCTACCAGCTATTACATTTAATTCTGTGATTTAGCGCAAAATTTTATCAGATTTTCTAAGCGAAATAATTTGAATTTAGGTAAGATATTGCGCAAATCAGAACACCGAGTCCCTCATGCCTCTTGTATTGTTGTTGCTATGTTCGGTTGTCATTTTTTTTGTACTTTATGCACCGCAGCCGCTATTAGTTCTTTTCAGTTCTGACTTTAATGTCTCGCCTGCACAAAGTGGCTCGTTAATGTCGCTCACAATGCTGCCTCTAGCCATTGCGCCAATCGTATACGGGCTCTTTTTAGCAAAACGAAACCTATTATTCGTTCTTAAAATGACCATGGTTGGGCTTGCTCTCTCCTGTCTGCTCTTTGTCCACGTGGATAGCTTTTATTTATTACAATGGCTTCGATTTATTCAAGGTTTGCTATTACCGGCTGCGTTAACCAGTATGACAGGCTACATTGGTATGAGTTACCAAGGTACAACGCTTCAAAAGAACATGAGTTTGTATATCGGTAGTACCATTCTTGGGGGGTATCTAGGTCGAGTGTTATCCGCCAGCTTCGCATCGATGCTCGACTGGCAAAGTTTTTACTATGTTATAGCGGTGCTGCTCATATTACTGTCTTGTTTAATCAAGCCGACCAATCATCAAGCACAAATAAAAGCCGCCAACTCACCGAAAGATTATTTGCGCCCTCTCAAAAACCGTGCACTTATTTCACTTTATCTTGCGGTTTTTTGTATGTTCTTCTGTTTTGCTGGATTAATGAATTTCTTACCATTTATTTTGCAAGATACTTATGCCATCACCGATCCAAAAGATGTCGGTCTCGTTTATACCGGCTATTTAGCAGGTGCAACACTCAGTGTGACAAGCCCATGGATAGTAAAAAAATGCCCCAGTGCATCGGTGTTTATTTTCTGGATTTTTATTCTTTATGTCCTAACGCTAATGGTCATGCAGTTTCCTTCATTTTGGCTTTTTATCACTGCATTTACCTTATTCTGTATGGCAATGTTTATGATCCATACAACCGCCGCAGGATTTGCCAATCACCTCAGCCAAGCTCCATCAACAGTGACTAATGGCGCTTACGTCTCCTTTTATTACAGCGGTGGTGCACTCGGCTCATTTCTTCCTGGTTTTGCTTTTGAGCACCTCGGTACCCATGGTTTTTTACTAACATTGACATGTGTGTGTATGTTAGGCACGTGGTGTATTACACAGGTTAACAAAAAAGCCGGTAACGTGCCGAGTCTGTAAAGTGCGCAATACAGACATACGCGTTGGAAGGAATTAAAACCTTGGTAGATCGATTAACTTTGGTTCGTAACCCAGATGTGTCCAAAAACGGACTAAATCTACTTTTTTCAAAACCCAAGTTAAGTGATTGTCAAATGGATGACATTGCCACAATTCAGCTTCACACCAAAGGGCATGATCTATCCAAAGCTCCACAGAACGATTTTCATCGTTGAATAGTGACAATCCAGATACACACCCGGGTTTCACCTTAAGATACCGCATTAGACGTTCTGATGAGGCAAATCCGAGCCGTGATACGTTTAATTGGCGGGACAACGATTTCAAATCAACTTGAGTTTCAGCATGAGTGAGCAATAGAAAATGCGCTCGTCCATAGTTATCCCGCAAGAATAAATTTTTAATGCGAGTCCCGTCTCGTTTAAGTCCTAATGCGTCGGCTTCATCACACGTATAGAGTGGAGGATGTTCATAGCATAACCACTCAATCCCAAGAGCATTGAGTGTCTTTGAAAGTAAAAGACGATTTGGGTGTTGCTCATGCGGTGCTTGAGTGCTACTCATAGCACCCACCGCGCAGTTGTACGCTGCGGTCGCGCCAAAACACTTGGTCGATCTTATGCCCCTGACGACAAATTTGTCGATCTTGAAGAGTATGCTTCAGTCGACGAACAGCTTCGTCTTCAAGTTCAATTTTAAGTGCAGGCGAATCTTCAACACGCTCATGCTCAATAAAGGCTCGCATTTCACGTTGATTTGAAGGCTGCCCATTCGCAAAGGTAAAAGCGGGCGTCGGCGCTACAGTGACTATAAATACAAACTCGGTACGACCACCGTCGACACCTCGTTGATAAAACTTTTCGTTTTCTATTTGGTATTTAGGCGCCTCAGGCTTCGCCGCGCAGGCACTCAGTATCAGAGTAATTAAAAATAAAGGGATGGTTTTAACTAACTTATTCATTATTTTCGCTTTATTTGGCTACCAAACTGTAGAGATATTATCTTTTTCAATCGCCATAAGGAGTAGACGATTAATGTTGATCCAATGCATTGTACACAAGTTTGCCTTAACGTGGGCAAAATGTGATGAACGCCATCAAGGCGCATGGATAAAACAGAACCTAATCTGTTTGTCCGTAACTCGGTCAGTTTGGTTCAAAAATTGGAATGCGCACGGCGAATTTGATGATTAAACAACCAAAAGAACGCTATTTTTCAAATTATTAATCTTTTTTCAATTTAGGGGCTTGACGCTTTTTGATAAATTCTTATAATGCGCAACGTCTTCAGGTGATTCTTATAAAGAACACCGACTGGAATGTGGGGCTATAGCTCAGCTGGGAGAGCGCCTGCCTTGCACGCAGGAGGTCAGCAGTTCGATCCTGCTTAGCTCCACCACTTTCCACTCTAAAGTCTCTTCTAAGTTTTAAATTCAACACCGTAAAAAATTTAATCTTTCTTAGACGCTTATTTTTTATCGCTACAGCCATTTGCAATACCGAAGCAACGCCCCGATACTGCAAATACGCCATAAATTAGCTTCTCACTTGGCCTTCACCATCGACTAAATATTTTTCCGTGGTCAACGATTCAAGTCCCATTGGTCCATAGGCGTGAAGTTTGCTCGTTGCAATACCAATTTCAGCACCAAGCCCCAACTCGCCACCATCCGAAAAACGAGACGAGGCATTAACCATAACAACAGAGGCATCGACGCTACGTTGAAACAATACTCCTGTTTGTGCGTTCGTCGTGCAAATCACTTCAGTATGATGACTACCGAACGCATCAATGTGGTCTAATGCTGCGTCAAAATCATCTACGATACGTACAGCTATTTCTAAGCTAAGATACTCTTCGCCAAATTCGTCATCAGCCAAAATGGTCGCATTTTCAAAGTAGCTAAACGACCTCTGGCACGCATTAATTTTGACCTGTTTATCTGCCAAAGCACGAGCCACTAACGGTAAAAAGGCCGCGGCAATTTCACTGTGCACTAACAACCCTTCCAGCGCATTGCAAACCCCTGTTCGCTGTGTTTTACCGTTAAGCAAAAGCGAAAGGGCAACGTCCAAATCAGCCTCTTTATCAACATATAGATGACATACGCCTTTAAAATGCTGGATAACCGGCACCGTACTATTTTCCGTAACGAAATTGATTAGCCCTTCACCGCCTCGGGGAATAATAAGGTCGATGTAGTCTTTTTGTTGCATCAGCTCCATCATCAAGGCTCTATCAGGATCTGGAACAACGGTAATAACATCTTTAGGTACGCCATGAGTTTCAAGCACTTGATGAAGAACAGATGCAATTGCTAATGAACTTTGTAATGCCTCTTTACCACCTCTTAAAATAACCCCATTACCCGACTTAAAACACAAAGCACCAGCATCTGCAGTAACATTCGGTCGTGCCTCATAAATCATGCACACCACACCGAGCGGCACGCGCATTTTTCGGATACGGATGCCATTTGGGCGAGTACATAGTTCTCGTGTCGCTCCAACCGGATCGGGCAGCGAAACGATGGTCTCGATACCTTGTGCCATTGCCTCAATTCTATCGGGTGTAAGCGTCAATCGGTCTATCATTGCGGGCGAAAGTCCAGCATTGTGCGCAGCATCTAAATCAAGCTTATTTGCATCTAGGATGGTGGCTTGCTGCTCACGTAGTCCTTGCGCCATAGCGCTTAATACTCGATTTTTTTGTGCTGTAGATAACAAAGCTAGTTTCTTAGCTGCTTTCGCAGCACCTTTTGATAATTCTCTGATTAAACTCACGTCTTACTTCTCCAATACGGCAATATCCTGCTGTGAAATGATAGGTCCGATGCTGTCTTGCATTTGTGAGGTAAACAGCCCCTCTTGATGTTCGGTAATGAAATTTAGCAAACAACTGCTGTAATTCGACTTCGCCTTAGCAATTGGCTTACCTTGTTCATCTTTGATTAAAATGGTTTCACCCGCTGAGAAGTCCCCTTCCACGGATTGAATTTCATCACAGCGAAGTCCACTTCCCCTTCGCTTACTTCTTCTATTGCTTCGGGTTGCACAATCAGTTCACCTTGCGCAGCCGCTGTATGCGTTAACCAATGAATTGGCTCTTGTAGGGGCTTTTCATACGGCATCAACTGCGTTCCTGGATTTTCTCCTAAGATCAGCGCTTTGAACGTTTCATCTTTAAAACCATTGACGATAAACGTTGTTATACCATGTGATGTGGCCTTTTCTGCAGCCTCCAATTTGGTTCTCATTCCACCAGTACCAACACGGCTCGACGGTCCCTCACAGGAGGCAATTATCGACGAGTCGATATGGTGAACTTCCTTAACGAGCTTTGCGTCAGCATGAGTGTGTGGGTTTTTATCGAAAAGCCCATCCACATCCGTACAAATCACTAACGTATTAGCTTCAGCCGCCGCTGCAACCATTGCGGATAGGTTATCGTTGTCACCCACCTTGAGATTATCACTAGTGACGGCATCATTTTCATTGATAATAGGTAAAATCCCTTGCTCGAGTAAAGTGAATAATGTTTGACGAATACTGGTGTAGCGCTCTCTGTGACGTAGGTCAGCGTGGGTTAGTAATAACTGGGCACATGGAAAATCAAAAAAGCGATCCCACATCGACATCATCGCTGTTTGACCTGCCGCAGCCATCGCTTTTTTAACCGTTACTGTATGGGGTTCCTCATTCGAAAAATGGTGCGATCCAGCCGCAACTGCACCTGAAGATACTAAAATGACTTCTTTGCCTTGAGCTCGCGCATCAACGATAAACTGCGCAACTCGCAATAAATTGGCGGAACGGCAACCATCCTGCATTGGTGCAATTAACGCGCTACCTATTTTTAAAACCAAGCGCTCCGTTGGTTTACTTGACATAGTTTCCTCCTAAGAATTGCCACCCTATGGGAAATAATTCGATTTCCATCAACACGACAGACGAATCAAAATACGCAACGCCAAAGAAATGCCCCAACATAGTTTAAGACAAATAATGCCCTTTTAAACGTGCGTAAAATAAGGAACGACGTCGATGGAAAAAGCGGACCGCTTTTCAAGATGAAAAGTGAAAAACAGACTAGAGTTTTGTCAAATGCGGCTTTCGCCAAAGACATCATAAATTGGATTGTGATGCTGAGTGTGGCACACGCCGTATAACTCGCATCTAGTCGATTTGAATTGGACCATCATGGTTTGATGGGATTCAAATAACTTGAAACGCAATGAAAAATTACGCAAAAGAGTAGAACTTCTGATGTAAGAACAAACTTACCTTTCTACCTTAACGCGATAAGATATTGATTTCAAGTCGATTGCATTTTAATTCCCTATGTCGACTATCGTGTTTATTGATAGTATTGGGATTTCAACGCCTTATTCACTATACAAAGTCAGTATCTGTGTTATAACACTCTCATAAGCCAGAGTTCACCGTTTTTTACTACTACTGGAGATTTTATGTCAGCGATCTATATCGCAGGAATTGCGATGTGTTCCGTATTCGCTCAATGGATGGCTTGGTTTTTCAAGGTTCCAGCCATTTTGTTTTTGTTGCTGGTCGGCCTTATTCTTGGCCCAATGACCGGACAACTCGATCCCGATATGCTTCTTGGCGATCTCCTATTTCCTGTTGTGTCGTTAGCCGTCGCAGTCATTCTCTTCGAAGGTTCATTGACCTTACACTTCCAAGAATTAAAAGGTATTGGCAAAGTGGTACGTAACCTTTGTTCTATTGGAATGTTCAGCACGTTTGTACTTGTAGGGCTAAGTGCCTACGGTATTTTGGGGCTTGATTGGCGGGTTGCCGCAGTACTTGGGGCTGTATTAGTTGTCACTGGCCCAACTGTTATCGCGCCGATGCTCAACACCATGCGACCGAATAAAGATATTGACAGAGTGCTTCGCTGGGAAGGCATTGTTATTGATCCTATCGGGGCGCTTTTTGCCGTTCTCGTGTTCGAAGCTGTAATGTTGGTGGGCGATGAAGGGATAGTAAACCACACGCTTATGGCGTTATTTAAAACAGTTTCGGTTGGCCTTTCTGTTGGCGTTTTATCGGGATGGCTGACAAGCCACATGATCCGCAAAGAATGGCTTCCTTTTGAATTACACAAGTTTGCAATTCTTGCGTTTGTTTTAATGTCATTTACCGGTTCGAATTATCTCGCGTTAGAGTCCGGTCTATTGGCAGTCACCGTTTATGGGATTTGGCTTGCTAACCAAGACGACCTTGAAATCGATTCTGTGTTGGAATTCAAAGAAGATTTGTCGATGATTCTGATTTCGACGTTGTTTATCCTTCTTGCGGCGCGTTTGCAAATTGCAGATCTCATGCTGCTAGATTTCAAAGTCTTTTTATTCCTCGCCATCGTTTTATTTATCGCTCGCCCGGTTTGTATCGCGCTTTCTACCTATGGTTCAGAACTTCCTTTTAAATCACGTTTAGTACTTGCTTGGATAGCCCCAAGAGGGATTGTGGCAGCAGCGGTAGGATCGGTTTTTGCGCTTAGTATGGTTGAAGCTCAAATTCCAGATGCCAATAAAATCGTTCCACTCATCTTTACGGTTATCATCGTAACGGTCGTCTCGCAAAGTCTGACAGCAACACCACTTGCTAAGCTACTGGGTGTTCGCCAACCAGCACCTAACACCTTCTTAATTATCGGTGCAAACCATGTTGCGCGTGCGATTGCTGTTGGACTCAAAGAACAAAATATTGACGTCTTTTTATCTGACCCTGCGTGGGAAAACTGCAAGATGGCTCGAATGGATGGACTTAATTGTTATTACGGCAATCCTCAATCCGAGCATGCTGAGCGTTACTTACCTCTCACCTCGGTAAAATCCGTACTAGCACTATCACCAAACCGGCACCACAACGCGCTCGGCGTTCAATATTTCTCACACTTACTTGGCGACCAAAATGTGTTTTCTCTGCGATCGTCAACAAACCACGCAAAAGCGAACAAGGACAGCGCGACTTTCTTATCTCGTCAAATTCTGTTTGGTGATCTTGGTAACTATTCCAAATTGTCGAGCATCATTGCCAAAGGTGGCAAAGTCAGCTCTACGCGCATCTCAGAGGAATTTAGTTGGGAGCAATTCCAGGCTAACAATAAAGAAGCTATTCCCCTTTTCATCCTATCCGAGCAACGAAAAGAAGATGAAACGGTACGTATCCGCCCATTTATTACCGACATGAACAAGCCTCCTGAAGTTGGAGAGCGGATTATTTCGTTACAGCCACCGAAAATGACGATATTAAGTGGCAACACGAATAAGGATATGACGATTGGCGAGAAATTAGCGTCGAAATAAAACGCTACCCACTCATTGAATAAATGACAAAGCGAGAACTGAACAGGTTCTCGCTTTTTTGCTTGGGATCTTGAACTGAATTTTTATGAAATAGTGCTAAAGTTAATTTGCTAAACGAGCTCGTTTTACGACACTTTCAGGCATTTTCATTGCTAATCTCGCAAGCGCCTCTTCCACTTTTTTGTGCATACCTTTATCCGCAACGATGGATTGAAACAGCCAACGATATGCCGCCTCAAAGTCACGAGGACTCCCATGACCATCATTGAGTAAATTCACAAATCGAATTTGCGCAGCTAAATTTCCTTGAGAGGCCGCTTCTCGTAGGTAAGTAATTGCCATTGCTTTGTCTTGTTGCACCAATTTGCCCGTGTCGTAATAACGTCCGAGCTGCTCAAGCGCAGCGGCAAGACCTTGTTCTGCCGCTCGACGCATGTAATAAACACCAAGTTCTACGTCTTGGTCTACACACACGGCATACGCCAGCATATCACCATATAAAAACTGATAGCTCGGCAACGCCATTACTTCTGCTCGCGCTTTAATATCGTCGACAAGCTGGCATTCGTCCGCTTTGACACGCTTCAAATGCTCATTTTTATTGATGAGATTGACCAACTCTTCTTGCGTATAAAGCGGTACAGCTTCGTTATCAGACGGTTTTGTTTCTTCGGCATAAGCATGACCAAAGACACTGCTGCAAATCAATACAACCAACCCAACACGCGTTAGCTTTTTCTGCATGTTCTCGCCTATTTTTTGACACTCTAAATTGTTCACTACAGTTTGACCTACAAAAAGTATACCAACAGGCACAAAAAAAGCTGCCGAAGCAGCTTTTTTCTTTTCAACGCAACTTATGCGCTGAACGGGTTGCGAACGATCATCGTCTCAACGCGGTCTGGGCCCGTTGAAATGATATCAATTGGCACACCAGTGATTTCTTCAAGACGTTTGATGTAGTTGATAGCCGCTTGTGGAAGCTGCTCAACTGTCGTTGCGCCAAACGTATTTTCGCTCCAACCTGGCATTTCTTCGTAAACTGGAGTTACTTTCTCGTAACCTTCAGCGGCAAGTGGAGACACGTTTGTTACTGTGCCGTCTTCCATTTGGTAGCCCGTACAGATTTTGATCGTTTCAAGACCGTCAAGAACATCAAGTTTCGTTAAACAGAAACCTGTGATGCTGTTGATTTGAATAGCACGGCGCATTGCAACCGCATCAAACCAACCTGTGCGACGCTTACGACCAGTTGTCGCACCAAATTCATGGCCTTTAACACCTAAGTGCTCACCAACTTCACAGCTAAGCTCCGTTGGGAAAGGACCAGAACCAACACGCGTTGTGTATGCTTTAACAATACCTAACACATAGTCTAGGTAAAGAGGACCAAAACCAGAACCTGTTGCTACACCGCCAGCCGTTGTGTTTGAAGACGTAACGTATGGGTATGTACCGTGGTCGATATCAAGTAATGTACCTTGCGCACCTTCAAACAATAAGTTGTCGCCATTTTTACGAGCAGTATCAAGTAGCTCAGTTACGTCAACAACCATTGATTTCAGAATGTCAGCCACAGCCATTGCTTGGTCGTAGGTTTCTTGGAAATCAACTGCATCTACTTTGTAGTAGTTAACAAGTGCGAAGTTATGGAACTCAAGAATTTCTTTTAGTTTCGTAGCGAATTGCTCTGGGTTGAACAAATCACCAACACGTAGGCCACGACGAGCAACTTTGTCTTCGTACGCAGGGCCGATACCGCGACCGGTAGTACCGATTGCTTTATTGCCACGTGCTAATTCGCGCGCTTTATCCAATGCCACATGGTATGGCAGGATCAGCGGACAGGCTTCACTGATAAGCAAACGTTCACGCACTGGAACGCCACGCTCTTCTAGCATGCCAATCTCTTTCATCAACGCGTCTGGTGCAAGTACTACACCGTTGCCGATGATACATTTTACGTTATCACGTAAAACGCCAGATGGAATTAAATGTAATACCGTCTTTTCTCCGTTGATCACTAGTGTATGGCCAGCGTTATGACCACCTTGATAACGAACGACATAAGACGCTTTATCTGTAAGTAGGTCAACAACCTTACCTTTACCTTCGTCACCCCATTGGGTGCCTAATACAACGACGTTTTTACCCATTGCAAAATCACTTAGAAAAAATTAGGGGCAGATTTTACCAGAAAAGCAAAGGGAAGACACCCCCGTAATGGTTAATTTTTCTGCGTTCATCTCGTTCTTTTTAAAACTATATGATCTAACTAATAAAAAAGCCCCGAACGAATTCGAGGCTTATCAGAAGTGATAACCAAATAAGATTATTTAGCTTTCGCTTCCTTCATATAATTAAAGAACTCACTGTTCGGTGAAAGTACCATCACATCATTCTTGTCTTTGAAGGTCTTTCTGTAGGCCTCTAGGCTACGTACAAAACCAAAGAATTCAGCGTCTTTATTATAAGCATCTGCATAAATCTTGGCAGATAATGCATCACCTTCACCACGTACAGCTCGTGCGTTACGCTCAGCGTCAGCAAGCATTACAGTTACTCTACGGTCAACTTCAGCACGAATAGTTTCAGCTTTTTCTTGACCTTGCGAACGGTGTTCTTTAGCCACTGCTGTACGTTCTGCACGCATACGTTGATAAATAGAGCTACTCACTTCGCCTGGTAAATTAATTTGCTTAACGCGAACGTCAAGCACTTCTATCCCCAGTTCTTTTGCACTTTCACCTGCTTGAACGAGCGCCTCTTCCATCAATTCGCTTCGTTCACCAGAGACGATCTCTTTGATTGTACGAGAACCAAAGTTCGTTCTAAGTCCATTATTCACTTTTTGCTTGAGTAGCGTTTCAGCATATTGCTTATCACCACGTGCACGAAGGTAGAATGCGCTGAAATCGTTCACTCGCCATTTCACATACGAGTCAACAATCAAGTCTTTCTTCTCACTAGTAACGAAACGATCTGGTGCTCCGTCTAGCGTTTGAATACGCGCATCGAGATGGCGTACCTGCGCAAAGAATGGCACTTTGAAATGTAAACCTGGACCATACACCATCGCTTTATCGTCAGAGTCCTTTTGTACTTTACTGAACAATAAAACGATCGCTCGCTGACCTTCTGTTACAACAAATACAGAAGAAAAGCACAGCACAACGGCAGCAAGGAGTAATACAACACTAAAATTTCTCATCAGTCTTATCTCCCATTACTAAAACGGTCATTGGCAAAGCGGTCTGTGCTTTGCGGCGTGCTGTTGTTGCGCGCTGACGTACTTAGTTTACTGCGTAGGTGGTTGATGTCATTTTGATTTGGTAACGAAGTTGGCGTTTGCCCACCATGATTTTCCATAATCTTGTCCAAAGGTAAGTACAACATATTGTTGCTGCCTTCAACATCAACAAGCACTTTTGAACTGTTGCCAAGCACTTCTTCCATCGTTTCAATGTACAAACGTTGGCGTGTTACTTGTTTCGCTGCTTTATATTCTGGTAAAAGTTTTTCGAAGCGCTCTACTTCACCTCGAGCCTCTAACGCTACGCGCTCACGATAACCCTCAGCTTCTTGAGTCATTCGCGTCACTTGACCACGCGCTCGAGGTTCGATTTCACGAGCATAAGCTTCAGCTTCACGAATGAAACGTTCTTCATCTTCTTGTGCAGCTATTGCATCATCAAACGCATCTTTCACTTCTGCTGGAGGACGAGAATCTTTGAAGTTTACGTCAGTGACAATGATACCCAGCTTATAAGGCTCGATAACCTTATTAAGTTCGTCCCACGTGCGTTGACGAACGATCTCACGACCCGTCGTCAACACTTCGTCCATACGTGAATGGCCGACAACATAACGTAATGCACTGTCTAGCGCTTGTTGTAAACTGTGATCTGCATCCGTTACACTGAAACGATAAAGTGTCGGGTCAACAACTCGGTACTGAACTTCAAACTCCACGCTTACCACGTTTTCGTCTTCAGTTAGCATAAAACCAGACGCTGACAACGAGCGTACCGCTTCAATATCAATTGGAATAACGCGTTCAATAAACGTCATTTTCCAACGTAAGCCAGGCTCTGCTATGCGATCAAATTTACCAAACTGCAATACAATGCCACGTTCCGCTTCTTTTACCGTATAAACACCACTTAGTGCCCATACGACTAGCGCGATTAAAAAAACAAGAGTGAATCCGATGCCGCTTAGTCCGCCGCTACCACCTGGTTTACCACCAAATAGTCCGCCAAATTTATCACCGAATTTGCGAAACACCTCATCAAGCTCAGGAGGCCCTTGGTCACGACCACCGCGGTTACCCCACGGATCTTTGTCATTGCCATTGTTACCCGGTTCGTTCCAGGCCATAGCTCTACTCCATTGTTATTAAAATGAATTAAGTTAAATCTAACAAATATATCGCGCCACTGACAGAAAAAAGCGCGACTATTTCTCAGTTTTCCCACTCACTTGCAGCACAAGCCTGTGCTTAAACGTAAATTAGATTGTCCTATCTACCGATTCAACAATCAAGTTATCTAAGTCCAGTTGCTGTTCCTTTTTTAGCTTTTCCCAATCTACCATTGGTATGCGTACGGAGACCAGCCAATTACCTTCATCATCATATTGCTCGTCTTGCACACCATTTAATCCAAATAGCGCACCTCGCAATTTACCAAATCTAGGCGGTACCTTAAGTTGGGCATCAAACACCTTTTTAGATAACAGTTCGGTAATTGCTTGAAAAAGCAGTTCTATTCCTTCACCAGACTGGGCTGACAGCCAAACTCGAATTGGTAGCCCTTCGTCGTCTCTATCGATTTGCGGGCTGACTTTTTCAAGTAAATCTATTTTGTTAAAAACAAGCAGTTGAGGAATGTGATCTGCCTCTATTTCTGCTAAGACTTTTTGCACTTCTTGAATGTTTTCTTGACGGCGCGGGTCTGCAACATCAATAACATGCAGTTGTAAATCAGCTTCCCGTGTTTCGGTCAATGTTGCTTTAAACGCGGCAACCAAGTCATGGGGTAAATGGCGAATAAAGCCAACCGTATCGGCTAAAATCACAGGCCCCACATCGTCTACTTCGATTTTTCGTAGCGTTGGGTCTAATGTCGCAAATAACTGATCTGCGGCATAAACATCCGCGCCAGTGATGCGATTAAATAGACTTGATTTACCCGCATTGGTATAACCGACAAGCGATAACGTCGGGATATCATTACGAGCTCGAGCTCGTCGTCCCTGTTCACGTACCGTTGCTACTTTTTCCAAACGTTTCATAATGCTCTTGATACGTTCACGAAGAAGTCGTCTGTCTGTTTCAAGCTGAGTTTCACCCGGACCGCGTAATCCAATCCCGCCTTTTTGACGTTCTAAGTGTGTCCAACCTCGGATAAGTCGTGTAGAAATGTGACGTAGTTGAGCAAGCTCAACCTGTAGTTTCCCCTCGTGCGTACGTGCACGTTGAGCAAAAATATCAAGGATCAACGAAGTTCGATCTAACACACGGCATTGACACACTCGCTCTAAATTTCGTTCTTGAGAGGGACTGAGTTGGTGGTTAAAAATGACGACATCTGCGTTGTGGAATTTGACAATCTCAGCTATTTCTTCTGCTTTGCCTGTACCGACGAACAATTTGGCATGGGGCGATTGACGGCTGCCTTGCACAACCGCCAACGTATTAACACCCGCAGAAGATACCAACATTTCTAACTCGTTCAAATCTTCACGATTGCTGTCATTAGAAAAGTTTACGTGAACTAAGATTGCCTGTTCGCCGGCTTCATAACGGTCAAACAAGCATTACGCTCCTACTTCTTAATAATTACCATCGTCTGCGTTGCTATCGCCTTCCGCACCTTGAATACCTTGGAAGGTAATTGCGCGAGCTGGTACAACTGTAGAAATGGCATGTTTGTAAACCATTTGGTTTACCGTGTTTTCAAGCAAAATCACAAATTGGTCAAACGATTGGATTTTGCCTTGCAATTTGATTCCGTTAACTAAAAAAATTGAAACGGGAACACGCTCACGACGTAGCGCATTCAAAAATGGGTCTTGTAACGATTGGCCTTTTGCCATGTTATTTTCCTTAGTTCTTAGGTGTTATTGTAATTTTGCCCGCAAAGTCTTTACGTAACTTTTTCGTATGACTTCTATTAGCTTAGCGAACTTACAACACGTTGCAAGTTTTCTTGGTCAGCACTATCTAACCATGTAACTTCCGGCCAGCTTCTTAACCAAGTCAGCTGTCGCTTAGCCAGCTGTCGAGTCGCGGCAATCCCTTTGAATACCATTTCGTCATAATCGCAACGACCCGCTAAGTAATCCCACATTTGCCGATACCCAACACAACGGATGGAGGGCAAATCTGGATGTAAATCAGATCTCTGATATAGGGCCGAAACTTCATTTTCAAACCCCTCTGCAAGCATTTTTTTGAACCTAAGCTCAATACGTTCATGCAATACACTACGATCAGCTGGTGCAATTGCAAATTGATGAAACTCGTATGGAAGCGGGGTTTCTTTTGTTTTTTGCAGTTCAGTCATCGATTTGCCCGTAATTCGATAAACTTCGAGTGCACGATTAATACGTTGCGAATCGTTTTCACTGATTTTGCTTGCAGCAATTGGGTCCACTTCCACCAGCTTTTTGTGCATTTCAGGCCAGCCTAATTCGTCGGCCTCCTGCTCAAGCACGGCTCGAATCTTTGGGTCAGCCTCGGGTAACGGCGAAAGACCATCGATGAGCCCCTTGAAATACATCATGGTGCCACCAACCAAAATTGGCACTTTTCCTAAACGATGCAATCGTTCAATATGCGATATTGCATCTCGGCGGAAATCAGCCACAGAATAACTTTCTTTTGGGTCGAGTATATCAATCAGTTGATGTGGCGCTTGTGTCTGCTCTTCAAGCGTCGGTTTCGCTGTACCAATATCCATCCCTTTGTACACCAATGCTGAATCGACACTGATCACTTCTGTGTCTAAATGCTGACAAAGCGCGATTGCCAAATCGGTTTTTCCGGCAGCGGTTGGGCCCATTAAGGTGATTACTGGTAATTTTTTCAATCTACTTCGCATCCAATATCTGTGTCATTAAGACATTGGTATCTATTTTAACTGCTTTTTCCTCTAAACGGGCGATACAAATCGGATTTTTTTCAAGTTCCGTGACGTTAACTAAGAACGCCTGACTCTCAAAAAAGACATCCGGTACATTTTGCGCCATCCATTCGAACCATTGGCACAAATCCACGGTCGATTCCAAACGATTTATTTTCGCAAGAAGCCGCTGAATCAATTCTGCCGCATCCAATTGATAAAGGCTTGGTGGCGTTTTCTTCACGATGACAAAACGTTCAGCCGTATGAATTTCAAAGCCAATTAACGCTAGTGTCGCTTCTTGTAACTTGACGCGCGCTGAATCGCACTCATCTATTGCAACTCTGACTGGCAGTAGTAAAGCTTTCGAGGGTAATGCCCCATCAGTTTCGATCACATTTTGCCACCATGCGGGCAATGCTTCACGATAGTGTACGCCAAACAAAACGCCTGATTGAGTCCACAAGCGCAAACCTCCGGCCACAGGGAGAACATCTTGGATTTTAGAAGCCGTCGTTGGCTGCGCTTCGCTTATCCTGTCAGCAGACTCAATCTCGCGAGGATGCAATGGAACATCCAATTCTTGATAAAGCCGGTTAACGTTGTACTGATGTGTCGATTTATGGGAAGCCGTGTAGCCTCCACCACTTCGAGCGTCACTCGCCGAACGAATAGAACGAGTAAGCGGTGCAACAAACTCTCTGTGTTCCTTCGCGTCCTGCGCATAAGCAAATTCAGGCGGCTGGAAATTCCTCGGTTCTGAGTGTGTCAGCTCAAATGATGGAGATTCAATTTCATTCTCAGCGACAGCGTTTGTGGCAATCTCACCAAAGGTGTGCTGCTCACTTGAAACAACTTGTTTAACCGCTTGAACAATAAAGTCATGGATTAGCCGAGCTTGGTGAAAGCGTACCTCGTGTTTTGCAGGGTGGACATTCACATCAACCTGCCTTGGGTCTAACACCAAGTAGAGGACAAAAGATGGAACTTCTTCATTGCCCGCAATCTCTTCGTACGCTTGTCGAATAGCATGCTGAATGAGCTTATCACGCATCATGCGACCATTAACGTAGGTGTACTGCGTACTCCCCGAGGTCCCTACAGGCATTAACCAACCAAACAGGGTTAATCCATCCGTACCCGACTCTAGAAATGCCGCTTGTTCTAAGAAAGCCTTTCCTGCAACCTGTGCGACACGTTGTATATTTGCGTCAACACTTCCATTGCTTCGGTACTGGCGTACTACTTTACCGTTGTGAGTTAGTGTGAAAGCGACATCAAAGCGACTAAGGGCTATCCGCTTAACCAATTCATCAATATGTGCAAATTCGGTCTTTTCTGTTCTTAAAAATTTCCGCCGAGCAGGCGTATTAAAAAAGAGATCTTTGACTTCAACTGTCGTTCCGTTTGGGTGTGATGTCGGTTGCACTTGAACGGCCATGTCACGACCTTCGGCAAAGGCTTGCCATGCGGTTTCTTGCGCCTCTGGCTTTGAACTCAGTGTTAAACGGGAAACAGAACTAATTGATGCGAGAGCTTCACCACGAAATCCCAAGCTAATGATGTTTTCAAGGTCATCTAACGTCTTCAACTTGCTTGTTGCATGGCGAGAAAGCGCAAGGGTTAGTTCCTCTTTGATAATGCCGCTGCCATTGTCTCGGATCCGAATTAACTTGTGCCCACCTCGTTCAATGTCGATTTGAATTTTTGTCGCCCCAGAATCGAGGCTATTTTCGACTAATTCTTTAACCACTGACGCAGGACGTTCGACAACTTCCCCTGCTGCAATTTGGTTCGCCAAACGTGCAGGTAAAATTTCAATTGCCATGTTTAAGCCTTTGGAATAGTGAGCACTTGCCCAACAAACAATGTGTTAGATTTTAAACTGTTAAAGCGCTTAAGAGACTCGACACTCACCTTATAGCGACTTGCCAAAACACTGAGCGATTCACCCGCTTTCACAGTGTGCTTAACCGGATTATCGTCTCTCATTGAGGCAAACAATGAGTCGGCTGGCGGATTTTGCCAATAATAGCCTTTGATTGCGTTAAACACTGCTCGAGCTAGTTTATCTTGATGTGAACTAGACAGTAACATCCGCTCTTCTGTCGGATTAGAGATGAATCCCGTTTCGACCAAAATTGATGGTATATCTGGTGATTTCAGCACACCTAAGTTTGCCGCTTGTGGTGTTCGTTTGTGAAGTTTGGTCACCTTGCGCAGTTCCCCAATAACTTCCTCCGCCACTTGGAATCCCGTCTTCATCGAATGATCCATCGACATATCGAGCAAAGCTTTCGCGAGATAGCGTTCATTTTCGGTGTCTTTGATAACGTCGGCTGCACCGCCCAATAATTGTGAGTGTTTTTCTGTATTTTCTAGCCATTTACCTATTTCAGAATTGGCCCGATTTAAAGACAGCACCCACACAGAAGAACCACTTGGTTCAGGTCGAGTAAACGCGTCGGCGTGGATAGACACAAAGAAATCCGCTTTGCGTTCTCGAGCCCTTACTGTTCGCGTGTTAAGTTTCAGAAAATAATCTCCCGTACGGATCAATTTGGCTTCCATTCCGGGCTCATTATCAATTAACCGCACTAAACGTTTGGCAATTTGCAGTGTGATGTTTTTCTCGTACGTACCCGAAGGTCCAATTGAACCGGGGTCTTCACCACCATGTCCAGCATCTATCGCAATTACGATGTTGCGATCTTTCTCCCGAGAGTCTGACTTTTTATTTGTACTTTCATTGCTGTAAGCGCTCATTTGAGTGCCATACAAATCTACGACTAACCTGTCCTTATAAGGGCCTGTTGGCGCAAGAGCAAACACAACCGGTTTTGCTGTACGAGATAAATCGAATACGACTCGGGAGTCACCTTTGCTTTTCGGGGAACTGTAACGCAATTTTTTGATAATGCGATGCTCGTCGGGTACCTCAGGTAAGGATGGTAATTTATCCGTATCTGAGAAATCGACGACTAAACGATAGGGGTTTTTAAGCATAAAATAAGAGAAATCGGGCTTGCTCGAGAGATCGAAAACAACCCGAGTGCTCTCAGGAGAAGGCCAAACCCGCACCCCTTCAATTTTGTTGCTGGCATGTGCCTGCGTTATGAGCAAAGCACTCAACACGAAAAATAGGATTATTATTTTATTTATTTTCATCACTTTGTAGTTTTTCGATCAATTCCTGACCACGAGATGAACAAGCGGAAATGGCGATTTCTCGTGCATCTCCCACGTAGCGCATTTCAATATCTAAATCAGGTTTAGGAATAAATCCTGTCCCTTTATCTGGCCACTCAACAATACATATCGTTTCGGGACTGAAATAGTCACGGATCCCCATGTATTCTAGTTCTTCTGGGTCTCCTAATCGATATAGATCAAAATGGTAAACATTGATGCGTTCCAATTCATACGGCTCGACTAAGGTATACGTTGGACTTTTTACTTTACCCGTATGGCCAAGCCCTTGCACAACTCCGCGACTCAAAGTGGTTTTACCCGCGCCCAAATCCCCTTTGAGGTAAATCACCCCACCTAAGTGCAATACAGCAGCAAGTTGACGTCCCATGGCAACGGTTGCATCTTCATTCTCTAAAGCTCTGGAAAACAGCAAGTTCATGACTACCCCAATATACGTCTGATATGGCTAAACAAATCGCTAGCGACTAATCCTAATGCACCGTCTTTTGCTGCCTCTTCAGCTGCTAATCCATGAATATACACAGCTAAACAAACCGCTGCAAATGTCGGGACTTGCTGCGCTAACAAAGCCGCAATGATACCAGACAATACATCCCCCATCCCAGCACTCGCCATCGCCGGCGTTCCTGAACGATTAATATTTCGCCGCTCATAGCCTTGTATGATGGTACCAGGTCCCTTTAGGACCGTAATTGCTTTGGTCGTCTGATACACCTTTTCCGCAAGTTCAAAACGATGATGAACGTATTCTACGTCATTTCTATCGAGCAATCGTTTCGCTTCGCCCAAATGAGGTGTAACCACTGTTGCCTTCAGCGCCTGCGGATTTTGCGCCAATAAGGTCAAACCATCCGCATCGATGACAAGTGGGCATGTTACCTCACTGCAGGCAAAAAATAGCTCCTTGGCCCAGGCATCTAATCCAAGACCAGGCCCCAATACCACGATTGTTGCTTTATCCAATAACGCATGTAAATGTGGCGCAGTTTCAACGCCATGTACCATCAATTCGTACCGTCCTTGCAGCACCGCACCAACGTTGTCTGGGTGAGTCGCTACACTAACTAAACCCGCCCCAGAGCGTAAACACGCCTCGGCGGCTAAGCGAATTGCTCCTGCCATCCCTTTGCCGCCGCCAATCAATAAAACGTGCCCCAATTGATGTTTGTAACTGTCGAAAGCGCGTACAGGAATAGAACGAAAATGTTGCACCTCAGATGAAAAAGACGATGTACCTGCAACAAGTTTAGAAAATGCTTTTGCAACGCCAAGTCCAGCAAACAGGATCTGCCCGCAACAGCCTCTTGCCTGTCCGGTTAACATACCCTGTTTAAGTGCAATAAAAGTAACCGTGACATCCGCTTGAAATGCGTTATCACTCACTTCTGAGGTCGTGCCGTTAACGCCACTAGGAATGTCAACGCTTACCTTGTAGGTACTTGCATTTTCGATGCTATCAAATGCCGACTGAACCGCCTCAGGCAGTTGTCCACGGAATCCCCCACCAAATACCGCATCAATCGTGATAGCCGCTTCATCTAAATCAAGCGGGCATTTACGCGTTACTTCACCACCGAAGTCGACAAACGCATTGAATGCGTCCTGTGCATCACCTTTTAACAACGAAGGATCAAACAACGACCAAACAACGACCCGTAAACCTAACTCTTTTAGGATCTTCGCCGCAATGTAGCCATCTCCCGCATTATTGCCTTTACCACACAATACGACCGTATAAGCACCATCTAACTCCTGACTCTGACAGTAAGATTGCACGTACGCTGCAACTGCACTTCCTGCACGTTGCATTAACTGAGACAAAGTTGTACCACTTTGTTCGGCAGCCAATGCTTCATTGTCTCTTACTTGGTGCGCGGTATAGGCTTTTTGTGGTAAATTAGCGCTGAATTGTTTCATTTTTTTAAGTATTCTCGTGAGCACTCCGACTATTGATTATCGTGACCTAGCTGACCAAATTAAGCAATGGGCAAAAGCGCTCGGATTTGATGATGTTGGTATAACAGGTATTGATTTAAGTGAACATGAACAGCCTTTTCTCGAGTGGCTTGAAAAAGGGTATCATGGCACGATGAATTATATGGAGGCTCACGGCCTAAAACGCGCACGCCCAACCGAACTTGTTCCAGGCACACTTCGTGTGATAAGTGTACGAATGAACTACCTTCCACCTGATGCGCACTTTGCAAAAGCGTTGTCGTCACCATCAACGGCCTATATTAGCCGCTATGCTCTTGGCCGCGATTACCACAAAGTAATGCGAAACAAACTTAAGCAACTTGGCGAACAGATAAAACAACATGTCGCTGAATTAGGTTATCGTCCGTTTGTCGATTCAGCCCCAGTAATGGAACGTCAACTTGCAGAAAATGCAGGACTCGGTTGGCGAGGGAAAAATAGCTTGCTGCTAAACCGACAAGCCGGTTCATGGTTTTTCTTAGGCGAACTGTTTGTTGATCTACCGCTTCCCATAGAGGAAGTTCAAAAAACTGAACATTGCGGCAAATGCACCGCGTGCTTAACGCTATGTCCAACAGGTGCGATTGTCGAACCGTACGTTGTTGACGCTAGACGCTGTATTTCATACCTCACTATCGAACATGATGGGCCCATTCCTATCGAATTCAGGGAAAAAATGGGTAATCGGATCTACGGTTGTGATGATTGCCAACTCGTTTGTCCATGGAACCGTTATGGCCAACTTACTCAAGAAACCGATTTTTTACCGCGAGCTAAGCTTAAAGACAGATCGCTTGCCGAATTGTTTTTATGGGACGAAGCGACCTTCCTTAAGCACACAGAAGGCAGTGCTATACGTCGAATAGGTCATGAAAAATGGCTTCGCAATTTATCGGTCGGTATGGGTAACGCTGACTATGATGAAACCATCGTGTCAGCCTTAGAGTCACGACGAGAAAATGCGACACCTGTGATTCTGGAGCACATTGACTGGGCACTCAAACAACAAGCGACTAAACGCACTGAAAAAAATAGAAAAATGGCGCGCTTAATTCGTATTGTCGAAAAAGGACTTCCGCGCGATTCATAACCATACGGGGAAACGACCCTTACTTAAAGTCGATATAGAAAAAGGGCTGATATCTCATCAGCCCAACGTTAGACTCAAAACCGTAAAATGTATCGTTCCGGACTAGTTGTTCACGTGTTGCGCAAGCAAAGCTAAGTCACTTTCAATTTCTTTGAATGCGCCTTTTACATCCTGTATCGCACCTTCCCGTGCAATCGAACGTTGGATAGATGTATCCAACTTAGAAAAAATAAACACCTCTTGGTCTTCATCCAATCCCATAGTTGGGATCCTGTTTTCAAACTCTTCCTGTAGCTCTTTGAACACCGATTCGTTTTCTTTGCGATTCTTATCAAGCAACGTGACCATGCCATGAAATTTTGTGTGGATCATGGCGATTGCATCATTCAAGTTTCGTTGCTGATCGAGCAGTCGGCAGCGTGTCAGGATTGCTCTCAATTGCTGCTCCGTCACGGAAACTATAAAACAGATGTGGTCACGGATCCGACCTCGCTTGTCAGGGTCATCCGTTGGCATGTTTAAAATTAACAGGCTAATTACTGGGTAGTTAACCAAAATTCGATTTGTGAATTCGTGCAGTCGACCTTTTCCTTTTAAGATATCGAACAACTCGATGACGATGGGGGAACACACTCCTGACGAGGCGTAATGTTGACGCTCATCATCAATGCGAAATTCAAGGTTGCTCGACAAACCAAAATTTTCTAAACAGCGCAGTAGAGCATGAGCAAGCTCGTTGACGTCTTCAATTTCACCGATTTGCTCAATGAAGTTGACGATTTGCCCCATTTCACTGCTGGTCGCCATAGCACTGAATGCCGTATTTGTCGCATCTTCAATTTGCTGAGTAAGCGATGCTTTTTCTTCAAGCAGCTTATTCAAATTCATAAGTTTTGATTTTAATTCAGTATGCCCAAACGGTTTCACAATGTAGTCTTCAGCACCAACCGAATAGCCCTCCATTCTCTCTTCAACGGAGCCTCGGGCTGATACAAACATAACAACGATGTGGCTGGTATTAGGGTTCGCCTTGAGCGCTTTGCAAACTTCATAGCCATTCATTTGTGGCATACTGACGTCCAGCAGAATAACTTGCGGATTATACGCTTCCACCATTTCTAAACATTCGGGACCACTGGCTGCCGTCGCCAACTCAAAGTCCAAATCTTCTAATATTTCTTCTATAATTTCGAGGTTAAACGGTTCGTCATCCACCGCCAAGATACGTCTTAATTCCATCTAATCTTCCTTTTTACGCAAACCCAAGTGAGTAAAATCAAAGTACTAAAGAATTCTTTTTAAAAACAACGCTTGAGCACTTTTGATTTAACGCGGGTAACGTTTATCCCAAATTTGAAATCAATTAAGGCTCTCATATTAAGTTATAGCGACAAACTCGAAGCTTGCCAGTAGCATCATGAATTAATTCAAATTGTCGCTTCGCTTTGCAGTGGGATCTCGACGTGGATAGTGGCCCCGCCTTGAGGGTTATTCGCTGCAAAAATTTGCCCACCATGAAGCGTCACAAACTCTCGACAAATAGCCAATCCAAGTCCTGTTCCACCGGCACCACTGTTCGTTTTACTACTCTGTGCAAACTTCGAGAAGATATGCTCTAACTCGTCTTCTGGGATCCCAACGCCGCTATCAATCACTTTGATGCGAGCCAAAACATCATCATGGGTTATTGTGACCATGACTTGCGACTCTGGACCACTAAATTTAAGTGCATTACCTAAAAGGTTACGAAACACCTGATTGAGCTGCTCACGGTCACACAGACACCGAACAGATTCTTTAGGCGGGTGAAATATAAGTTCAATGTGCTTTTCAAGTGCACTACCAGAAACATCATCAATGGCAGTTTTAATGATAGACGCAAGATCATGTGTTTCTGGTCTAAATGGAAACTTACCCGCTTCAAGTTTAGATAAATCCAGCAAATTATTGAGTAACGACAACAACCGTTCCCCACTTGTTTCAATACGGGATAAATACTTACTTAACTTATCAACGGGTACGATAGTCGACTCAAGTTTCTCAAGACCAAAACGAGCAAAACTGAGTATGGAGTGCATCGGCGTCCGCAATTCATGGGACATGTTGGCTAAAAATTCTGATTTGCTTAAATTGGCCGCTTCGGCCTGTTCTTTAGCCAATTGCAACTGAGCAGTTCGAGCCAAAACTTGCTCTTCCAACATTTCCTTTGCTTCGGTTAACAATTCTTCTTTTTCTTTTAAGTGCGCAATATTTTTGAAGATAACCGCAAACGCCATTTCGCCATGGTGATCGATTTCATTAAACGATCCCATCATCGGGATCATTCCAGCGCTAGTCGGAAAATTCACATCTGAGCTAAATTGACGTTTGTGCGCATCAGATTGAATAGTTTGTTTTAGTTTGTCGACACAGCCACTTTGCAGCAATTCAAAAAATGAAAAACCGGCCAACTCTTCAGAGGTTTTATTGACTAGTTGCGTAAATGCATCGTTCGCTTCAATGATGAGGCCATTGCGATTAAACAACATGATTGGATCTGGCGTGTGTTTGTAAATAACACGCAATAGACTGTCACGTTCAATTAAGGCATCTACTGTAGCTTGCATGCGCTCGACTAGTTCTTGATTATGACGTCGTAATAACTCGATTTGCCAGACTCGGTGCAATGCTTGCAGCAACATGTTTTCGTTTATCGGCTTTACTAAAACATCATCGACACCTTGGCGAATAGCCACCAGCATATCAACTTGTGACGCTCGCGACGTCATCAACAAACAGCGGCAATTAGGTTGCCGAGATTTGACTAAGGTAAAAAGATCGAGCCCCGATACATCCGCAAAATTAAAATCACTAATTAACAGGTCGATGTTATTTTCAGCAATAATATCTAAAACGTTTTCTTTCCCTGTCGCACAGAATACCTTTATCTGTGCACTTCGCAAATTGGTGCAAATTTGCTGTAACCGATTTTCATCGTGATCAACAACCAACACGGTAGGCAGCACTAAGCGACTATTTCCACCGACTTCCAGCACACGTTCGAGTAAGTTAGAAATATCTTTATTTGCAAAAAACGGGTAAATCACAATGGCGTTGGGCAAAACTTTGTTTAGTTCACTAAATGCTTTTAGATGTTCGGCGTTATCCGGTTTTGGTGCTAATAATATAATCTTCTGATGTCGATTAAGGGGTTGAAGGATGGGGATATAGTCACGAGGTAATCCGTGCGCAATGACGATGACATTGTAGAGCGAAAAATCGACCCTTTCGGACAACATTAAAAAATGGTTATGTTCAACCTCACACCCCAAGAGCTCACAAAGCACTTTTATGCGCATGGCAAGAACACTGTTGTTATCTATGATGAGAACTTGATCTGACATATCGCCACCGAAACTAATCCTTCAGTAATCAGTGTAGACGAATTTATTTGGACGTATTGAAAATTAGAGAGTAAATCATCGTTGTTCACTAATAAGCGAGGCCTAACGTAAACACACAAGCCTTACGTGATAATTACGTCAGAACCAACACCAACGCTAACCCATCAGATTTCCCGTTCTTTATTCATCAAGTGCAATTTGAGCAACATGACAAAGCTGCAAGCAACGATTCTATACTTAAACGGACTCGACAAGGCGTTTACCTAAAATACTCAAGCTGAATTCTTTACCATCCATCATAGCGACATTTGGTAACTGCCCCCAGAGGGCATAACCCAAGCGTTCAAATAACTTCATACTCGGTAAATTATGACTGAATATAAAGCCAAGTAAGGTGTGTATGCCAATGGTTGGAGCATGTTGCTCCGCAAACAACAACAATGTTCTACCTAATCCCCGACCGTGAGCTGCTTTCGTGATGTAAATACTGACTTCAACAGTACCGTCATAGGCTGGGCGACCATAAAATGACTTAAAACTGAGCCACGCGACAGTGTTTTGGCCCTCTTGGACCGTGAAAATAGGTCTTTTTTCATGGTGGCTTGCAAACCACGGTTCACGTTCCTCTACTGTCACAGGTGAGGTATCCGCAGTGACCATTCGCCCTTCGATAGTTTCGTTGTAGATTGCGACAATAGCAGGGAGATCATCGCGTTGAGCCAAACGTATTGTATAGTCACCAGTGAAAAGCAAATTCTGCGTCATTATTCGGGTTCTTGATCAAAAAGTGGTATCGTCTCGTATAGTAGAGCAGCTCTATTAGGAAGGAAATAAGAATGCTACGAATTGCATCATTGTGTGTTGGTTTATGTGTAAGTGGTCTGTCGTTCGTTACGTCAGCGTCTGAAACCTGCGACGATTTTACGAATACTACCTTTAGGAAACTCCATTCCAAAGAATCCATTAACCTGTGTGAGTTCAAAGACAAACCGCTTCTCATCGTAAACACGGCAAGCAACTGTGGGTTTACTAGCCAATTCAAAGGGCTTGAAGCCCTATATAAGGAATATAAAGATCAAGGTCTTGTCGTGATAGGCTTTCCATCCGATGACTTTTTACAAGAAGAAAACGACGAAGCAGATACCGCTAAAGTGTGCTTTATGAATTATGGCGTCACCTTTCCAATGATGGCCACATCTGAAGTAAGAGGAAGTAATGCTAATGCGGTGTTTAAATATCTAAACGAACAGACAAGCTCACCTAATTGGAATTTCTACAAATACCTTGTTTCAAAAGATCGCAAAGAAATTCAGCGCTTCAATAGCCGCACGAAGCCAGATTCAGAGGAACTCCGCAGTGCCATCGAAAAGCTTTTGAAATAACGGTGCAAATTTTAAAATATCTCCTAGACTAAAGTATGATTTCTAGAATAATAAGGATAAGCCTATGAAACTTGCGAATGCCCGCCATATTTTGGTGGACAGTGAAGCACAGTGCCAAGACCTCAAAGAAAGGATAATAGCCGGAGAAGATTTCGCCGAACTAGCTAAAACCTATTCAAATTGCCCATCTGGCCAAGATGGCGGGGCGCTTGGTGAATTTGGACCGGGTATGATGGTGCCAGAGTTTGACCGAGTGGTTTTTTCCGCACCGATTAATGAAGTGCAAGGCCCTGTTCAAACACAATTTGGTTATCATCTTTTAGAGGTGACCAATCGCACAGAGTAATCTGTACAAGCAGTAAAACATAGCGCAGCGATGGCTGCGTTTTTTGTTTTACTCTTTTACGCAGATACTTGCATGGCTCTTGCCCATAGACGCTAATTACTAACCTTTAAATTTGCTCTCATTGGAGCATTGGCAAGTGCTTCTAATCACGGTATAAAAGTGCTTAAGATTCGATATTGCCTATTCACTCATCAAACACCAGCGACAACTTTACAAGGACTGCATCATGATACTTTACGGCTCAAACACGTCACCGTTCGCCCGCAGATTGAGACTTTGGTTAGCACGCGAACATTTGCCTTTTACCTATCAACACATTGATATTTTTTCTACTGAAGGCCGTGCAATTTTAAATGAACATAACCCTGCGAAAAAAATTCCATTTCTCGTCGACGGCGCTACGGTAATCTGTGATTCCAATGTCATTTTTCGCTACGTGTCACAAAAGTTTCAACTCTCCGCGTTAACGTGGCATCAAGAGAATGTGTTGACCTACATTAATGCCTGTAACGATTCCTGTGTTGAATTGCTGCTCTGTGACCGCTCAGGTTTTGATACGAAAGACGACAAACTGTTTTTTAATTTGCAGCGCGAACGCGTGTCATCACTATTAACTTTGCTAAATGAGGAGTGTGAGAAATCCTCATTTATTAACTGCAGTTATTTAGCAATCAGTTTATACTGCTTGTTGGATTGGATAGCATTTCGCGCATTGTGGACGCTTGATGAACACCCGAATTTACAACGTTTTTATTCGGTGTTTTCAACGCAAGACGATGTAGCACAAAGCGATCCACGTAACCATTAAAGAGAAACAAAATGAATGAATTAGAACTCGATTCAGAACTCGTAAACTTTGTGACTGCAGTTCGCCAACAAGGTCAAGTATGGGCTTTGGGTGCGGACGATGAAGGTCTTGTCGTGTGTGACTCAAACCAATTTGATGACACAGATGTGTTGTTACTTTGGGATAGTGAAGAGAAAGCAAAAGCACAGTGCAATGAAGAGTGGGCAGAATTCGAACCTGTGGCTATTCCATTGGACGAACTGCTTGATGAGTGGATTGAAGAGTTAAACGCAGACAGCGCATTGCTTGGCTTAAACTGGAACGATGATAATGTTTGTGTTGAAATCGAACCGACTGGCCTTGCACGAGCACTAGAAGACTAAGTCTCGATGTCATAGTAAGGCGAAGCATCGCTTTGCCTTACTGCTGCTCGGTTATATTCACCAGCGCGATAAGCGTCCCCTCTATTGCACGCACGTATCCCTTACAATCACTGCCGCGAATTCCCGGTGGACAATAAGGTTCAGCCCCTGCTTCCACAGCTTTATCATACGCTTCAAACACATTCGTACAGGAAATGATTAATTCATACCCTAATGCAGGTTGTTTTGGATGGCTTCGAATGTAATTCTGTTTGAATTGCGATTGAGCCAATGGATGCGTCGCGAAGCCGACGACAATCTCGCCAGTATCTAACTCGCCATAATCACCCATTTCACTTAAATGTGCCGTTGTCAGCCCAAAAGCCTGATAATAGAAATCTAAAACCTCGGGGACATCTTCCACATAAATCACCATTTTGATGACTTGCGACATAGACCCTCACTTTTCCATGTATATTCTTTTTATATTGAAGTATGGAATAGAAGTAAGTCAAATTGTGCGCTACCCAGTGAGTCCAATCACGGCCATTTTAAATCATAAAACACATACTTAAGTAATCCCCAAATAAAAGTTGGCTCTTGTGCTCACTAAAAGATGTCCGAAAAAAATTTCCGCGCTAAAAACAAAACCCCCTCGAAACTTTTGCTTCGAGGGGGTTTTGAATTCCAGTTCGCACCAACTATTTGTTACGATTTTCCGACATAAAGCGGCGCAACTTACGCTTTTGAGAAAGCGTCATTTTGTTGCTGCGATTCGCGTATGGGTTATCCCCTTCACGGAATTCAATTTTAATCGGTGTGCCCATGATATTAAGCGCTTTACGATAGTAGTTCATCAAGTAGCGCTTATAGCTATCTGGTAAATCATCCACTTGGTTGCCATGAATAACGATTCGAGGTGGGTTATATCCCCCCGCGTGTGCGTATTTAAGTTTAACACGACGGCCACGGATCATCGGCGGCTGATGGTCGGCTTGAGCCATATCCATGATACGACGTAGCATTGCAGTAGACACACGACGCGTTGCAGAATCGTAAGCCTCTTCTACCGACTCAAATAAATGGCCTACACCCGTACCGTGTAACGCTGAAATAAAGTGAATACGTGCAAAATCTATAAAACCTAGTCGACGGTCAAGCTCTGATTTAATACGCTCTTTAACGTACTCATCAAGCCCGTCCCACTTGTTTACCGCAATAACCAATGAGCGACCTGAATTAAGCGCAAAACCGAGTAAACTCAAGTCTTGGTCAGAGATTCCTTCGCGAGCATCAATGACCAATAAAATGACGTTAGCATCTTCAATCGCTTGCAACGTTTTGATCACTGAGAATTTCTCAACTACGTCAGAAACTTTCTTACGTTTACGAACACCCGCCGTATCAATCAAAATGTACTCACGGTCATTACGTGTCATTGGAATATAAATAGAGTCACGCGTCGTGCCAGGCATATCGTAAACAATAACACGTTCTTCACCAAGAATACGGTTTGTAAGTGTTGACTTACCTACATTGGGACGACCGATAATTGCCAATTTAATTGGTTTATCTTCAGCCTCGACCTCTTCTTCTCCATCGACATGTTCTTCGTCAAAAGCATCAAATGCATTGTCGAATTCAGCTTCTTCTTCCGCGATTTCTTCATTCAAATCACCAAGTACTGGGCGAAGTGTGTGCTCTAGAAGTTGAGTTACCCCTCGACCATGCGCCGCAGCGATATGATGCACTTCACCTAATGCTAGCTGATAAAATTCCGCCGCAGCCGAATCAGCATCAATGCCGTCTGTTTTGTTAGCGACAACAAAGCTCTTCTTTTGCTGTTTACGAAGGTGATCGGCAATGCCGATATCTGCGCTCGTTAGGCCTGCTCTTGCGTCTACCAAGAACAAAACGATATCAGCTTCTTCAATCGCCAATAGCGACTGCTGAGCCATTTCCGTTTCAATGCCCTCTTCAGACCCATCGATACCGCCAGTATCAACAACGATAAACTCATATCCTTCATAACTTGCATGACCATACTTACGGTCACGAGTTAAACCAGGAAAATCGGCAACTAACGCGTCGCGAGTACGAGTTAATCGGTTAAACAGTGTAGACTTACCAACATTAGGTCGCCCTACCAGAGCGATCACAGGAAGCATATACAACCCCTTCAATAAACAACAAAAGGCTTCGCAATGCGAAGCCTCAAAAAACCATTCGGATTATTCCGGATTAAGGCTTGGCGATTGCGCTTATCTCGCCATCACGGGTGATAACAATTAACTTATCGTCCGCTTGAATTGGTTCAACATAAAAACCTGAACCATCAAATTCTGCTCGAGCAACGAGTTCACCCGTTGTTCGGTTCAACCAATGTAGATTACCTTCTTGGTCACCAAGCGCTAAATAGTCACCTAACACGCCTGGTCCCGTTAAATACCAACCACGTAGCGCTGATTGACTCCAACGTTCAATACCCGAATCTTTATCGAGTGCGTAAACCACACCGTCACTATCCACAAGGTAAATCGTTTGACCTTCGATGGTCATTTCACGGTAGCTACTGTATTCACGTTTCCACACCACATTGCCGGTACGTAAGTCCAGTGCCGCTAAGTTGCCATTATAGGCTATTGAGTAAACATATGCGCCACTAACCAGTGGTTTTGTGTCAACATCAACTAAACGTTCAAACTCTGACGCGCCTTTTGCCACAGCAACATCTGCACTCCATGCTGCAAAACCTGAGTTCGCAATCAAGACAGATAAACGACCCGTTTCTTCGCCAACCAACACACCGCCCGCGGCAACGTTTGGTGAACTGAGGCCGCGTAAGGTCAATGCTGGCATCTCTTGTTCATACGTCCAACGTTCTTCGCCCGTATCTGGATGTAAAGCAAGTAACTTACCTGAACCTAGATTGACATAGATAAGGCCCTCGCCAGCCGCTGGTGTAGATAGCGCTTCACCTGGCACCGATTTACGCCATAACACCTCACCCGTTTCTCTATCAAGCGCGATAACCGAACCGTGTTCAGAGCCGATGTAAAGCTTGCCAAACGCCTGCAAAATGCCGCCTGACAATTTTGCACCTTCACCGCCTTGCCATGGCCAAATTGAACTGTTTTCACGCACATCAGTGCGCCATAAACGCTTACCATCCGCTAATGCGAATGCGGAAACAATACCATCGCGAGAGGCCGCATATACGGTGTCTTTATAAACAGCTGGCGTTAGGCGCGAGAAATAATGCTCTACGCCATTGCCGACACTTTCTTGCCAAACGACTTGCGTTTTGAACTGGTTATTAATGTCAGGTAACACCAATTCTTCTTCATCTTTCGATGTACAACCTGCTAATAAAGCAGAGCCACAGAGCGCAAGTACAGCTAGACTGAACTTCTTCATCCTCACTCCTTAGTTTGCAGCTTGAGCGAGATTGTCTAACTTCGTTTGTAGGGTTGGGTTATTGTCCAAACCACCTTTATCAACCGCTTGTTGGTATGCTGCGCGCGCCGCGGCTTCATCACCCAAAGACAGTTTAATATCACCTTTGATTTCCGCTACTTGAGCCGCGAAACCCTCTGGCATTTTTTTCTCAAGCGTTGCAAAAGCAACATCCGCTTGACCAAGGGCCGCCTGAACTCGGGCTAAGCGAAGCAATGCGGTTGCCTTAAGCTCTTCATTTTTCACGTTTTCAGCTGCCCAAGTTAATTTCTCAGCTGCTTTGTCCAGTTGTTTTTGTTCAACGGCTTCTTTCGCCGCGACAAATGCAGCTAACACCGCGTAATTTGAACCCGAATTGTCCGCAATGAACGCGTCGCTTTTTGCCAAAGCGTCTTCTGACTCAACGAATGTGTTGAACGCATTAGATGCTTTGTCTGCCACATCGATTTGATGCGCATTATAGGCTTTCCAGCCATAAAGGCCGCCCAGACCTAAGACAATACCCAGCGCAAGTGAAACACCATTTTCACGGAAAAATCGTTTTATTGCTTCGGCTTGTTGTTCTTCTGTTGAATAAATTTCCATGCTTACCTCTTATGCAATCAAGTCCGCTAGAAGTGTTTTAACTTCGTTTATAGAAAGCGTAACTTGTTCTTTTTCTTCGCGCAGATACTTAACTGTAACCACACCTTGTGCTAACTCGTCTTCCCCAAAAATCAGAGCGACGAGTGCACCGCTTTTATCTGCACGCTTAAATTGTTTTTTAAAGTTGCCACCGCCCGCGTGAACCATGACGCGAAGCCCAGCCACAGACGTACGCAGTTCTTCTGCTATCACTGGCGCGGCAATACTCGCTTTATCGCCCATTGCTGCTACATAAACATCAACATCACGTCGAAGTTCACCAACACATTCCAATGCTTGAAGAAGTAAAACTAAACGCTCCATCCCCATCGCGAAACCAACCGCTGGCGTTGCTTTGCCACCCAGTTGCTCAACGAGACCATCGTAACGACCACCCGCACACACCGTACCTTGAGCCCCTAAACTATCGGTAACCCATTCAAAAACGGTGCGATTATAGTAGTCCAAACCACGAACTAGCTTTTCGTTAACCTGGTATTGGATGCCTGCTGCGTCTAAACGTTCACATAAATTTGCAAAATGTTCGCGAGATTCTTCATCTAGATGCTCAGACAGCTTTGGCGCATCCACTAACACCGCTTGAATATCAGCATTTTTAGTGTCAAGAACGCGCAATGGATTTGAATACATACGACGCTTTGCATCTTCATCTAATACATCAATGTGCTGTTCAAGGAAAGCAACCAATGCATCACGGTAATTCGCACGAGCTTCGTTTGAGCCCAATGAATTTAATTCAAGGCGAACGTAATCACTAATCCCAAAAGCTTTCCACAAACGTGCTGTAAGCAAAATTACTTCTGCATCAATATCCGCAGTTGCTACGCCAAACGCTTCCAATCCAAATTGATGGAACTGACGGTAGCGACCTTTTTGTGGGCGTTCATGGCGAAACATCGGTCCCATGTACCAAAGACGTTGTTCTTGGTTGTAAAGCAGGCCATTTTCATTGCCTGCACGTACACAGACGGCTGTACCTTCAGGACGAAGTGTCAGACTGTCGCCATTGCGGTCGGCAAACGTGTACATTTCTTTCTCGACAATGTCTGTCACTTCACCAATTGAACGCTTAAATAAGTCCGTTGACTCTACGATTGGGAAACGAATTTCTTGATATCCATAAGACGCGACCGTCTCACGTAAGATGCCTTCAACCTTCTGCCAAATTTGCGTATCGCCTGGCAGACAATCGTTCATGCCACGAATTGCCTGAATTTGTTTTGCCACGAAAAAATCCTAACCTTTAATCAATGCACTGTGCGCTTCAAAGCCACAGGAGAGGGAGCTGTCCCAGAATATAGAAAATAAATAGCTCGCTATTATAACTAGCTCGGCTAAAACGTAAACGATCTTTAAACGAAAAAGGTGGTTATTCTACCACCTTTACATCGATTTTGCTTTGTAAATATCCGCGGATCTGCGCTTCGAGTTGGTCAACGACATCATCATTGTCAATGCGCGTTTTTTTACGTTCACCATTGATGTACAACCCCGACTTACGATTTGCTCCCGCAAGCCCTATGTCGCTCACCAAAGCTTCACCTGGACCGTTCACCACGCAACCAATTACCGAAACCGTAATAGGATCAATAATGTCTTCTAATCGTTCTTCAAGTTGATTCATGGTATTAACCACATCAAATTCTTGTCTTGAACAACTAGGGCAAGCGATGAAGTTAATGCCTCGAGAGCGAATGCGCAGAGACTTTAAGATGTCATAACCCACTTTCACTTCTTGAACCGGATCGGCAGCCAATGAAATTCGGAGCGTATCTCCAATCCCTTCTGCCAGCAACATCCCAAGACCCACAGCGGATTTTACAGAGCCCGCACGAAATCCACCGGCTTCCGTAATTCCGAGATGAAGTGGCTGCTCAATCTCTTTGGCAAGCAAACGGTACGCACCAACGGCTAGAAACACATCAGATGCTTTCACAGACACTTTAAACTGGTCAAAGTCATAACGACGTAAGATGTCGACATGACGCATTGCCGACTCGAGTAACGCCTCAGGCGTCGGTTCACCATATTTTTCTTGTAGATCTCGCTCAAGCGAACCGCCATTGACACCAATTCGAATCGGAATGCTGTGCGTTTTTGCCGCATCAATCACCGCACGAATTCGATCTTCACTACCAATGTTGCCTGGATTGATACGCAAACAATCCGCGCCATAGTCAGCGACTTTTAGCGCGATACGGTAATCAAAGTGAATATCCGCAACGACTGGAATATCGACTTGCTCTTTAATGCTGCGAAACGCTTCAGCTGCGTCCATTGTCGGCACTGACACACGAACTAAATCAGCGCCGGCCATTTGAATTGCACGGATTTGCGCGACGGTTGCATCAACATCCATCGTGTTGGTATTCGTCATCGACTGAACGGCAATTGGTGCACCATCACCAATGGGTACATTACCCACATAAATGCGTGTCGACTTTCTGCGTATGATAGGAGATTCTGAAAACATCACGATTACTCAGTTAACGGTAATTTAAATTTAGCTAAGCGATTCTTTTGCAAGTGAGACAAATTAACTGGCTGACCATCGAGCGTCACATCCACCGCGTGATGTTTAACTAGCACCACTGAAAATGGAGCTTTACCCGCAACCGTCATTCGATAACCTGCCTTTTTGACACCAAACGCAATGCGCTCTGACGTAGCATCAAAAATTTCGACCCAGCTTTCTTCACGGAAATTCATCACAATTGTACTCAAACCATCACTTGCTTTCGAGTTGTTTTCCGCTTTATCTACGCTTAAATCGGCTACTGAAGGTTCAACAATCAGTGCACTTTCTGCCGTTTCAACCTCGGTGTTTTCAAGTTTATCTGCGAGCATTTCAGATTCAGGTGCACTGTCATTGGTCTCGGCTTGCGTCAATTCAATGGTTTGTACGGTGTTATTTGACGGCGTGATTTCCGATGACGACGTCGTTTGCCACCACCAAAAAATGGACGATCCTATCACCAAGGCCAAAATGGCGTAGCTTACCCACATTAAACGACTATCATTGGCTTCTTTTTCAGTACGGCGCGAAAAGCTTTTCATTCGACGAGACTTTTCTGGTACTGGATGGCCCACATAAAGCGCAAAGACTTCGTCTTGATTTAGCTCCACAATTCGGCAATATGCCTTGATATAGCCACGGACAAACGTTTCCGGTCCGAGCGTCAGGTAATCATCCGCTTCAATGCGCTCGATTTGTTGTGGCGTAATTTTAAGCTGAGTCGCAATAAAGTCGACGCTTATATTTCGGCTTGCACGCGCCTGCGCTAGGGTTTGTCCGAGAGTGTTTTGTGGTTGTGTATTTTCTTCTTCGCTCATAGCTTGTAGGTACTTGGATCCACGACTAATAAGGAGTACCCCTCTTTTAGGGTCACGTCCGGTGTTAATTTATTCCAACGCATTAATTCATCGACCATAACCTGATAGCGATTTGCCACATCCAGTAACGAGTCGCCGGCTTCGATCGGTGCTGTAACACGAGGGTTGTTTAAATAGACTTTGCTGCCAATCGACAAACGAGCCGATTCTTTAAGGTCATTCCATTGCAATAACATCGCAAGCTTAATGTTGTATTTAACCGAAACACTAAACAGATTTTCACCAATTTGCAGTTCATGAAATGGCACTTTAGGCAACGGAATATCAGGGTTCAACAACGTTTTTTCGCTCGCACTAGTAACTAACGTAGGCTCGACAAAACTAACCTGTGGTTGCGAACTATCCTCAGTAAACACGATGTCATTTGGATCCGGTTCATAAAACTGCACAGGGTGCGCTTCTGTTTCAGTACGCTCGTCTGTACGAGGTTTTTGAGCCGTTCTAATCGATACGCCGCTAGTTGTACTGTCAGGTTTACTTATTTTCTGTTTAGCCGCTGAATCAACTCTGAATCGCTCCTTGTTTTCAGCCTGACTTGGGGCAACTTTTCGCGTTATTTTAATCGTTGGCTGTTTTACAAACCGTTCATTGCCATCATGCGTTAGCGCGTCTAATTGCGCTTGGCGGTATTGCTCTCGAAGTTGCTCTATGTCACTTTGAGCAATCGTATTGTCTCTTACCCACCCTGCTTGTTGAGAGGTTGGATAGGTTTGTAATAATGTTTTGCTTTGTGTTTGAGCTTGTTCGATACGTCCCATACGCGTATCAACCAAGTAGCGAATAAACAAACTTTCCGCAGAGACGAAGCCTTTGTCTTCAAACAGCTTTAAAACTTGCTGCGCTTGATGTAAATCACTTTTCGCATACAGAAGCGAAGCCAGCAACAACAGTGAAGATTGGCGCTGACCATTGTGATTTATGGCACTTCGCAGGTGTTGTTCAGCCGCATCAAATTTATTGTCTTTAATCGAGCACAAGGCCAAATTTTCATAACTTTGCGCAACACGCAAATAGCTAGGAATAGCTATCGCTTTTAAAAACTGTTCATTTGCCTCACCGTATTCACCAATACCACACAAAAATGCACCATAGTTGTTTAAAGTATTCGGATCGTTCGGCTCGATTTCAAGCGCCTTGATATAGGCGTTTTTAGCCATCGCATTTTCACCAACGTTTTGATAGTAATAAGCTAGGGAGTAATGCACTTCAGGTAACGAAGGAGCCAGATTTAAAGCCCGCTCTAAATTAAACTTCGCTTGTGTGGTGTTGCCGGTAGTAAGGTATTGTAGCGCTAAAGAAATACGCGTTTTCGCCGCTTCGATGTTATCAATTTTATTTTCAACGACAGGTTGTTCGCTACCAACGTAAGTGGTTTGCGTTACGCATCCGCTTAGTGCAAACATCGTGAAGGGTAAGACAAGTACTTTTCGCATTACGTTTTGCATCTCAATCCGTTATTGCCTTTATATTACCGAAAAGCCTTTGTGATTCATCTATTTTTCGAAAATTGAATAGGATTTTTCAAAATTCGTTTAAACAAAGGGGGTAAAGCCTGACGACCTACCCCCATTTTTTATTTAACCGGCGTTGATTGAAACATCAATCGCGTTGTCATCAAGCTGCTTTTTCTTCAATAAGCGCTTCGTACGGTCTTTCACATCGCCGACCAACTGACCGCAGGCGGCATCAATGTCATCGCCACGTGTACGGCGAACGATACAGGTAAGGCCAGCTTCTTGTAATACTTTTGAAAAGCGGTCAATACGACTGTTACTTGAACGCTGATAATCACTTCCTGGGAACGGATTAAATGGGATCAAGTTGATTTTCGACGGTGTGCCTTTCAATACTTGAACCAATTCATGAGCGTGATCGGTTGAGTCGTTGATGCCTTGCAACATCACGTATTCGATGGTCACGTCTTTGTTCGCTTTAGAACCATCGATATAACGGCGGCATGCAGCCAAGAATTCTTCGATTGGGTATTTTTTGTTGATTGGCACAATTTCATCACGAAGCGGGTTGTTTGGCGCGTGCAATGAAATGGCAAGTGCAACGTCAATTTTTTCTTTAAGTAAATCGAGTGCTGGAACAACGCCTGAAGTACTGAGCGTTACACGACGTTTTGATAAACCAAATGCCCAATCGTCCATCATCAGTTCCATCGCTGGAACTACGTTGTTGAGATTCAGAAGCGGCTCACCCATGCCCATCATCACCACGTTCGTAATAGGACGACGTGTGCTATCGTTATACAAACCGATGTCGGTCGCAACGCGCCAGACCTGACCGATGATTTCAGATACTTTAAGATTACGGTTAAAACCTTGTTGCGCCGTCGAGCAGAATGTACATTCAAGTGCGCAACCAACCTGCGAAGACACACACAGCGTTGCGCGGTCTTTTTCTGGGATCCAAACGCTTTCTACTTCTTGACCACCTTCAAGGCGTAGTGCGTATTTAATCGTACCGTCTGAGGCAACTTGCTTCACCGCGATTTCTGGCGCCTTGATTTCGCATTTATCAATCAATGTCGCACGTAGCTTTTTGTTTAAGTTGCTCATATCGTCAAAGTTGTCGACACCAAAGTGATAAATCCACTTCATCACCTGATCCGCACGGAACGGCTTTTCGCCAAATGACGCAAATAATTCACGCATTCCCTCGCGGTTGAGATCAAGTAGATTAATTTTCTTAACATTAGTGTCCATGGAACAACCTCTGTGACGGTAACAACAACGTGTTTGTGTCTGCCTAACGACTGCATTGGCACAACAAATACACTTCAGATGATAATTGTACAAAAATCAACCAAACAAAACCAGTTTAGCTAACTTGCAAAATGGCTTTATTCAAACGGGAGGAAAGCAATTTTGCGAGTGAGCTTAGGGACGAAAAAAGGGCTCGAAAGCCCCTTTTTCTTGGCCAGACTCGAGATTAACGAGTACGTGGACAGATTTCTTCGTCAGCGAAGAAGTACGCGATTTCACGTGCTGCAGACTCTGGAGCGTCTGAACCGTGTACTGCGTTTTCGTCGATGCTGTCAGCGAAGTCGTGACGTAAAGTACCAGCAGCTGCTTGAGCTGGGTTCGTTGCGCCCATGATTTCACGGTTCTTACGAACTGCATCTTCACCTTCAAGAACTTGAACCATTACTGGACCAGAAGTCATGAAAGACACTAGTGCGCCAAAGAAAGGACGCTCTTTGTGTTCTGCGTAGAAACCTTCTGCTTTCTCTTGTGAAAGGTGAACCATTTTAGAAGCTACGATCTTAAGACCTGCAGCTTCGAAACGGCTGTAAATAGCACCGATGTGGTTCTTAGCAACCGCATCAGGCTTAACGATAGAAAAAGTACGCTCTAAAGCCATCTTTTGCTCCAAAATTAGCTTAGTGAATGTTAACGGCCGCGGATTATACGCGCTTTAGTGTGAAAAACCTAGGCTCGTTTTAACTTTTGCGCACATTTTTTGCGCAACAAAACCAATTTACGTGGATTGTTTTACAGAAATACGAAGACGGTGTGATTCCATGAGTGGTGAACTCATTGTGACCGTTTGAAAAAAATAACCACACTAAAAGTAATGTGATTATTTTCGCATTTCTGTATAATGCGCCGCTTTTAGAGTGTGGCATAGATTAAATTCATGCCTATTGCTTACTTACCCCAGCAGCTGACTTGTACTCAGTTCAATGTATGAGGTTCTCATGTTTACACCAGAATTATTATCACCGGCAGGCAGTTTAAAGAACATGCGCTATGCATTCGCCTACGGAGCCGATGCCGTTTATGCGGGCCAACCGCGGTATAGTCTCCGTGTGCGTAACAACGAATTTGATCTTGATAACCTCGCATTAGGTATTAACGAGGCGCACGCGCAAAACAAAAAACTATACGTAGTCTCAAACATTGCACCACATAACGCAAAAGTAAAGACGTACATGCGCGATATTGAACCCGTAATTGAAATGAAGCCTGATGCGCTAATCATGTCTGATCCTGGTTTGATTATGTTGGTGCGTGAAAAATGGCCGGATATGCCTATTCACCTCTCAGTGCAAGCGAACGCGGTTAACTTTGCCACGGTGAACTTCTGGGCTAAACAAGGGATTGAGCGTGTTATTTTGTCACGCGAATTGTCGCTTGAAGAAATTGCAGAAATTCGCGAACTATGTCCGCAGACCGAACTCGAAGTGTTTGTTCATGGCGCACTGTGTATGGCTTATTCAGGTCGTTGCTTGCTGTCCGGATACATTAATAAGCGCGATCCAAACCAAGGCACATGTACAAATGCATGTCGTTGGAGCTACGATGCAAAACCAGCCGTTGAAACAGCCACAGGCGATGTTGTTCATAAATTTGACCCAAAACAAATCATCCCAACGCTTGGCGAAGGCAAACCAACCGACGAAATTTTCTTGTTAGAAGAACAAGGTCGTCCAGGCGAATATATGCCAGCATTCGAAGACGAGCATGGTACGTATATCATGAACTCCAAAGATTTACGTGCCGTTCAATACGTTGACCAACTGACTAAAATGGGTGTACACAGCCTAAAAATTGAAGGCCGTACTAAATCATTCTATTACGTAGCACGCACAGCTCAAGTCTACCGTCGCGCGATTGACGATGCCGTTGCTGGTCGCCCATTTGATGCCAGCTTAATGAGTACATTAGAGAACCTTGCTCACCGTGGTTACACAGAAGGCTTCTTAAAACGTCACGTACATCAAGAATATCAAAACTACGACTATGGTCACTCTGTCTCGGACCAGCAACAATTTGTTGGGGAAGTGCTGGGCCGCACGAGTAATGGATTAGTCGAAATTGATGTAAAAAATAAGTTCTGTACCGGTCACCGACTTGAATTGATGACTCCTCAAGGCAACATTCATTTTAACCTTGAGCACATGGAAAACCGCAAAGGCGAAAAAATTGACGACGCAAAAGGTTCCGGCCACATTGTGAAAATTCCATTGCCTGAAGATATCGACTTGTCACACGCTATTTTGATGCGTAATTTAAACGATCATGAGGACACTCGTAACCCGTTTAAGAAGGGCTAATAAATGGCATTGCTCATCAACTCAAAATGCATCAACTGTGACATGTGTGAGCCGGAATGCCCGAACGAAGCCATTTATATGGGAGCAAAGATTTATGAAATCGATCCCGATAAGTGTACGGAATGTGTAGGTCATTACGACAAACCAACGTGTGTCAGTGTCTGCCCTATCGATTGCGTAAAACCCGATCCGGAACGGCGTGAAACACTCGATGAATTAGCCGAGAAGTTCTTAAGGCTAACGCAAAACTGACATCAACTCCTGTAAGCGAGGCCTAGGCCTCGCTTCTCAAATTCAAGATAACGTCAAATTCACTCAATCTGGCGAAGAAAATACTTTTACCTACCGTTGCACACAGCCTAAAACCTGCACTAAGGATGCTTGCCAGTCATTCGGTACAGGTGACGGCGTAGTCGCTAATACGCTGTAAGACGGCCTTGGTGTTTTAACTGGATAATCGCTAGACGTTATAGGAATAACTTCGGGAACTTTATCAAGTACATCAATCGTTAATGCGTGATTAAAAATCACTTTCGCAAATTCAGCCCAACTGAGCGACTTGTCTCCGACAAAATGCGTGATTTGATTGCGATATTGTTTTGACTCCACCAGCCAAATGATAAACCTCGCCAAATCCCCAGCATAAGTAGGATTGCCGATTTGATCATCGACGATTTTTAAAGAGGATTGTGTGTTGGCGAGCTTCAACATCGTTTTGACAAAGTTTTGCCCATATTCACTAAACAACCATGCCGTACGCACAATCACAAAATCAAATGCCGTCGCGATTAGCAACCTCTCGCCCTCAAGCTTTGTTTTTCCATAAGCCGTTTTTGGGGCACAAAAAGCGTCAACTTCATAAGGAGCGTGAGCATCTCCCGCAAAGACATAATCTGTTGAAACATGCACAACCAACGCGCCGATCTGATTGGCACAACGAGCAATAATTTCAACACCCAACGCATTTACAGAATACGCTTGTCCTTGATTTTCTTCGGCTAAATCCACCTGCGTAAAGGCTGCACAATTGATGATTACCGAAGGTCTTATTTGTGCAACCACCTGCAAAAATCTTTCTTCATTAGTGATATCGAGCTTCTCCCGACAAAATGCGTGTACAACCACACTTCGAGGTAGTCTATCGATTAAGCAGGACGCAAGTTGCCCTCTTGCTCCGACAATCATCCACGTCACTTTATCGTCGTCCAAAACGGGGCATTTTGGTCCTTTTCAGACACCAACGGTTTTCCGTTCAACGGCCACTCAATGGCTATTTCAGGGTCATCCCAACGTATCGCGCCTTCATCACTTGGGTTGTAAAAGGTCGTGCATTTATACTCGACGTCGGCGGACTCACTCAACACGAGAAAACCATGCGCGAGCCCTGGTGGCACCCATAATTGATGGTGATTTGACGAAGAAAGTATGCGACCAACCCACCGACCAAATGACGGGGAACCCGCTCGTCGGTCAAACACCACATCAAAAATCTCGCCTTCGCTCACGCGAATCAACTTACCTTGCGGCTGCGTTTTTTGAAAGTGCAAACCTCTAAGCACACCTTGCTTCGAGCGGCTATAATTGTCTTGAACAAATTGCAGCGAGCAACCTAAAAGCGCCTCGTAACGTTCTTTTTGAAACGTTTCAAGAAAGTAACCTCGTTCGTCACTAAAAACCTGCGGTTGGATTAACTTCACATCGTGGATTTGGGTGTCAAAAACGTTCATAGTAGGTGTTAAAAATGAGTATGTTATAAGTTTATCAGAGATACGCGATGTGTAGAGAATAAATGTCATCCGGCAGGCTTTATTCCTCAGTTATTAATTGCATACAACTCATCGCAAGTTAAACCATTAGGCCTAGCCTCCATTTCACCCGAAGCAAACGCCCTATCGGAACCAAACCACCACGTAGGAGAATCACTCTTTGATATAGGAAAGTAATTCTTGAAGGACTCGATCATACAACACTCGAGACAAATTCAACGACGCAGACCATCCTCTGCCCAGATTTCGCATTTCTCTTTTGCCAATGACATACTAACTTGTATGCGCGTCAACCTCATTGATTGCGTAAAACCCTATTTTGAGTAGCGAAACACTCGATGAACTAGCAGAAGCAATTTTTACACCTCAGGCCAAGCAGGAAAACGAGGAAAGCCTCGTTTTCCTGCTTCTTTAGAATATTCAAATTCCCAAATCAAACGGCACCACTGGCTTTTCAACTAACCAACGTAAGCCCACATCAGGCGAATAGCCCTCTCCTGTCCATTGTTGACGTTTTCTTACGCCGTTGTGACCTTCGTCTTTCTTGCTCTGGGGAAATCGGGATCTGCCGTTTTCTTCTATCGGGGTTTTGTCGCTCTTCCAACGCGTCTTCGATTTGTTCGAAGTAAACATTCACTTTTAACATACCCACCTCCATTCATGATGAGTATAGTTGCGAAATTTTCATTCGGGTAGCTCGTGGTCAATTAAATACCAAAGTGATTTGTGCACATTGCCGTGGCCTTACCATCTTCTTTTGTGCAGCTAAAATCACGCCCCTACGCATTTACAATTTCTTGTTGTGCTGCTGGTTGATATTCCACGCCAAAGAGCTACTTTTAAACTAGAAAAGCACTATAAAAAACAGCTAATTAGGGACACGTGAGATGGAGCTTAATTCCGTTAAATCATTCTTTAGCAATGCCTATATGCCGCACGGACACTGTTATTTGTGGCAGGAACACATTTTGTGGACAAACGTAGTGTCTGATTTGGTGATAGCCACTGCCTATTTCTCCATTCCCATCGCGATTCTAATTTTTGCCAATAAACGTAAAGATGTAGGGTTTCATTGGCTGTTTTGGCTGTTTTCGGCGTTTATTTTGCTGTGTGGAGTCACCCATTTAATGGGCATTTACACCGTCTGGAACGGCACATACGGCCTTCAAGGTATTTCAAAAGCGGCTACTGCTATTGTGTCGCTGATCACGGCAGTGTATTTATTCAGACTTATCCCCGAAGCGATAAAGCTTCCTACGCTCAATCAATTTGAAGGTGTGCAAGCAGAGCTTGTCCATGCAAATAAAGAAAGTGCCAATCTTAAAAATCAAGTGGCTGAAAACCAACTGACTCAGTTTATGCTCAATGCCCACCCAGCAGGCACGTTACTGATTGATGACAGTTTAACAATCGTCTATTGCAATCCGGCAATATTGCGCGAGCTGAATTATCCACATAAACGCGCACTCATCGGTAAGCACTTAAGCGACTTTATTTCGATTGATGACCCAAATATCAGCTTCGGCTCGCTAGGTGAATTATTAGAAAACACCACTTCGGTAACGCAAACTACCCTTTGTCATGTAATGACAGCACAAGACACCAAGATCCCGATGAGCATGACGGTAGTCCAAGAGAAACTGCACGGACAGGACATGATATTGATTTCTTTTCTGAACTTATCCGAGCAGCGCCAAATTGAAGCTCAACTTATCGAATATCACAAACGAATGGAACGAGTTATCGAGGCTACAGAAGATGGTATTTGGGAGTGGTATGTACAAGAGAAACGCGTCGTCTACTCAACAACGCTCATGAAACTCATTGGAAAAGCGCACATTGAAAAACCACAATTTGAAGATTGGTTTTCGCACATTCACCCCAACCACCGTTCGGAGGTCATGGATGCGGTCAACAATCATCTTGCCTCAAAAAATAAATATCAAATCCAATATCTTGGACTCGATAAAGACGGCGAATACAGTTGGTTTTCAGCCATTGGTGACAGTCAGTTTGATGATGAAGGCAACGCGATTGTCATGTCTGGCTCATTAAGAAATATACAGCGCAGTAAACAGTTAGAACTCCAAGTAAAAGAAAAAACGGACATTCTCAATGCAATTTATAACGGTTCAAGCCAAGCAATTTGGCTTCTACAAGTTCACGAAAATGATTTCACGTTTCTTGAATTTAATGAAACCGCATCAACTCGAAGTGGTATCGCGGTCAACGACATTATCGGTAAACCACTTTCCGAGCTCGCCAAAACGGTCATTTCAGAGGAACTCGCGATTCAACTCAATGACAATTATCGACGTTGTGTACAAGAAGCAAAACCAATTGAATACGTCGAATGCATCCCTCTAGACAACGAGCCCCGATGGTATCAAACAACACTCTACCCCTTGTTTGAAAAAAACAGTATCACCAAAATTGTTGGCTCGGCAATTGATATCAGTGCCCGAATCGAAATAGAAGATGCGTTAAATCAAAACCAACAGTTTTTGGAAAAAATGATTAATTCTGCGGTCTGTGGTCTTTACCTATTTCATCTGGGTAAACGTAAAACAGTAAGAATAAATCAACGATTTAGTGATTTACTTGGCTATGATTTAGACGAGCTACAAGCAGTAGAAACGCAGAGCGACTGTTATCACCCAGATGATATTGAGCATATGACAGCTCATTGGCAAGCCGTTAAGCAAGGTATTGAAGGTCAACTACTGCCAATTAAGTACCGATTTAAACACAAAGACGGCAGCTGGGTATGGTGCTATTGCGTTAATACGGTTGTTACGTTCAAGAATGAAACCACCCCAGAGATTGTGCTGGGTACGTTTGTAGACATTACTGAACAAACTTTATTGCTCAATCAACTGCAGGAGTCAAATGCACACCTCGAACAGTTTGCTTTTGTCGCTTCTCACGACTTACAAGAACCACTCAGAAAAATATCTGCGTTTTCAGATAGCCTTCGAAGTCGACTCAAGGCGCACGCAGAGCAAGACGAAAAAATTGAATTTGAGCTTTCTCGATTAGTCGACTCTGCATCACGAATGCGGACAATGATCCAAGACTTGCTCAAACTCTCCCGCATCCACTCCACAGAACTCACTCGTCGACCAACGACACTCAAAGCCGTTTTGGATGACACGCAAGATCAACTTAGCTATGTACTGCATGAAAGTAAAACAAAGATATTTTATACCGGTGAAAATATTGAACTAAAACTCGACCATTCGTTATTCATTCAAGTATTCCAAAATCTGATTGCTAACAGCATTAAGTTTAGGCAATCAGAAGAAGTACCAATTATTAAAATCAGCGTCACTGAAAACAGCCACAGTTGGAAGATAAGTTATCAAGATAACGGCATGGGCATTGCTCAAGAGTTTCGGCAACAAGTGTTTGAACCTTTTCGACGCTTGAATGCACAAAGTCGCTTTCCTGGCAGCGGGATGGGGCTTGCGATTTGCAAACAAATTATTAAACGCCATGGCGGCACCATTACCTGTATTGACCCTATCGATAAAATTGGCGCTCAATTTCAAATTGACTTACCGAAAAAGGAGAGGAGCAACTCATGATGACTAAAGCGGAAATTATTCTCGTTGAAGACGACCCTGATGACGTGTACCTCTTTATGAGCGCCTGTGAGCATCTCGCGCCACAACCCCATGTCGCTGTACTTGGAAACGGTGCAGAACTGGTGGAATTAATTGAACAAGAAGACTGCCGAGATAAAGTCATTTTAATAGATCTAAACATGCCCGTTATGGATGGTTTAGAGACCATGGCAAAGTTGAATACGCTTCCAGAAAAAGACACGCTGTGTTTCATCGGATTTACTACTTCGAGCAACCAAAATGATGTAAAACGAGCTTACGAATTGGGTGCTAAATCATTCATCAGCAAGCCTGCCACACTTGTTGAGATGATAGACCTATTACAAACACTCAGTAGATATTGGTTTAAGTTCAACCGCTTTTATAAGGAAGTGCAATGAACAGTTGGTTAGTTTACTTGCTTGAAGACAATGAAGACGATGCTTATTTAGTGCAAGAGTATCTTGCTAATATTCAAAGTAAACGCCGCTTTAGAGTGAAAGTGTTCAACTCCATACTGTCACTGAAACAAACCTTGGGGAGCGTGAGACCGGATGCACTCCTCCTTGATCTCAACTTACCTGAAAGCTTAGGACTCAATACTTTAGTCACGGTAAAACAGTTTGCACAGGATGTTCCCATTATTGTGTTAACGGGTAACGCAGAAGAACACTTTGGCGAAAAAGCCATTCAGCTGGGCGCCCAAGATTACTTGCCCAAAGGGGACATTAATGGACCACTTTTAAGTAGGACGATTGTCATTTCAAAAGAACGATTCGAACTGCACAAAAATTTGGAACAACTCGTTAAGCTGGACCGCCTGACCATGCTATACAATCGCGGCGCGTTCGATGAACAAATCCAACTGGCCATCCGAGAGGCGCAACGCCACCAGCTTCGCTTTGCGCTTTTATTTATTGATTTAGATAAGTTTAAACCGGTAAACGACCTTTATGGACATCAAGCGGGAGATCAACTGCTGAAACTCATAGGGGCAAAATTGAAAATGAATAATCGTGCATCCGACTACATTGCACGGTACGGAGGCGATGAATTTGTCATTATCGCGAAACACATTAATTCCGTCGATGAATTAGAGCAGTTAACACGCATAAAATACGAGCAACTGGCTGATACGTATTGCGTGGAAGACTTAAGTGGCAAAATTGTTGAGATCCAACTAGAACTGAGCATTGGTGGCGTACTTTATCCAGAAGATGGAATAAGCGAAGAGACGCTATTGAGTCAAGCAGATCAAACCATGTATGAAGCCAAAACCAACGGCCTCGGTTTCAAAGTTGCGGGTTAAACCTTTTTACACAGTCAAATACTGGCTGCCAAATTAAGGACGGTGTATTGAACACCTGTCGCGTTCTTGCTGTAATGCCATCGTTTTGAAGTGGTAATATTTTGCGTTGCTCAAAATGCGCTAACGTTAACACTTCTGCGGTAATTGGATGCGTCGCGAACAACGTATCGAAGCTACCATCTTCTATCGCTTTTTCTAGACCATGTTGTAAACGTTCTCGCAACCTCGAGTTATGTTGATTAGTAAAGAAATACATGGCGACGGGATAGCATAGTCCTAAATTTTCCTCTACAACCAACTCAGTTCTGCCATTCACCTCAGACCAAGGTTCATGAATAGCGCGCGGAAACAAAACGAAACGCTTTTTTTCAAGCATATTGAGCAGGTTCTCTGATGACCCTGCCGTGACGTCAAAACCATTTTCTTTCAAAATTCGCGTATCAGGCCAAGCAAATCCACTCCCCACCGATAATTCTTTCAGTTTCAATGGATTTTCTATTTGGCCTAGCTGTGGTAACGCGTCTTTGTGGATGATGAATAGGCGTGCTCCCATCATCCCCTTCAACAGAGGAATATAAACAGTGCCTAACTTACGCTCTCGTTCAAGCGAGGTCATCGTCCAGTGCACATCGATAAATTGCCCAGCTTCTAAGAATTCGAGCGTTCGCGCTTGATTCGCCTCTTCGATAAACACTTCTTGCAGTTGAAAATCACCGAACCTGTCCTTACTTTTTTGCAATGCAAGCGTGAGCAGTGCGATGTAATAGTTTTGTTTCGGGTCAATGACCGTTTGCGACCGATTATAGCGAACCACATCGGATGCAAATACAGGGTTGACGACCAACCCGATGAGTACAAGCAAACCCCCTAATCCTCTATTCCACATCCAAACCTCCTAGTTTTGTGCCTATATCAAGCGTAGTATAACGCGTTCCAAATCTTTAGGATTTCGCGCTTTATTATCAATCCTTTTATGTTGGACTATCATAAAAGGCAGCCAAATCTTGGCGTTTAGCTAGTTTGCCTCATACAACTCAATAGGTAGTCCATCCGGATCAGCAAAAAAGCAAAAGCGCTTATTCGTATAGGGGTCTATTCGAACTTCTTCACACTCAATTCCAAAACGTCTCACTCGTGAAATCGTTTCATCTAAACTGTCTACCTGAAATGCGAGATGACGTAACCCCAAGGCTTCTGGAAAACTGGGTCTGGGCGGAGCACTTTTAAAGATAAACAATTCAAGCTGACATAGACTGGGGAACATTAAATCAATTTTATAACTATCGCGATGCGCCTGATAGTGCTCTGCAAGAACGGAAAAACCCAACACCTCACAATAAAACCATTTCGACTTTTCATAATTGCTGCCAATTACAGCAACATGATGAATTCGTTTAAGCACACAACCTCCAAAACTCTGCTCAACCTGTTCAGGAGTTACACCGAATTAAACTTGAACAAACGTGGTTAGCAGGCATAATAAACACCTATAGGACACGCCGCAAATGCGGGCGAAACAATAATTTATAAAGGGCATCACCTTGAAACACTCTCGTCAAGCTCAGCTTCTTTTAGCCAGCCTCTGTGCAGGCGCGACCTTTTCTTCTTTTGCAAATAATCAAACAGACCAAGCCTATTATGGCTTTACCGGCCTGTTCAACATTCCCAACGCTGAAACGCTGAAAACAGGCGAAATGGCCGTCGGTTATAACAATCAGTTAGAGTTTAGAGGCAAATACGTTGACGGCCATAACTTTAACTTTGCCGCAGGGCTATTCGACGGATTGGAAGTTGCAGGTAAAGTGGCTGCATCTTCAATGAATCACAATGTATTTTACTCTCCATATAGAGGAGAAGAGATCCGAGACCTTTCTTTTAATGCCAAATTTCAAATTCCTTACATTCCTAAAGACTGGTTTTCACTCGCGATTGGTGCACAAGACTTAGGGGGCGCTGCCAATAATTTCGAAGCATATTATGTTGCTGCAAGCAAAGAGATTGGCGATTTTCGAATTACACTGGGCGGTGGTACAACTGAAAACGCCACAGGGCGCTTAGATGGAGCCTTTGGGGGTGTGGAATGGATGCCATTTGAATGGCTAACAATTGCAGCCGAGCACGATGCTCAGGCATTAAATGCCGGTGTTAAAGTACATGTTCCGTCTGAATGGACTGGTGATTGGGTTGATTTAACTCTCAGTGGTAAACTATATAGTGACGTTGATGATCACCGAAACGAAGACAGTGCTTACTTCGGTATTAACGCCAAATTTAATGTGATGAAAAGCGAGCATCGAGCCACGGCTTTTGCCGCTCCAATGCCTGTTACCGACGCCAAATTAATTCAAGCAAATTCGTTAACAAAGCAATCGTACTACATTAACGAGCATGACAGCCAAGACACACCAGCATCTGACTTAGAAAAACAGGTGATAGAGTTAAAATACAGGTTATTAAAAGACGGCTTTGAAAATGTAGAAGTTGGCTTTAATAACCAAGAAGTGAGCGTTATCTTTGAAAACCATGTGTTCAACCGCAATGAAGTCGACGCACTTGGTCTAGTACTTGGCCGTATTCAAGCATCAATGCCGTCGGAGCTTCGCTTTACGGTCACAATGAAAAAGTTTGATATCCAACAAATTCAACTAAAAGGCTTAGTCGCAAGTTACCAAGTATTCTTAGAAAATGGCAGTCTTCCTGATTTAGCTGTGAACCAAAACGATTATGTTGAACGTGGTGGATTAAAATGGGTGCATCACGGCGTTAAAAATACGCCGTACTGGAAACCGAGAGTCAGCCTAAGCCCAGCTCTTGTGACTGGCTTTGCAACTGAACTCGGTGTGCTTGATTATTCATTGGCATTGCAAGCAGACGTAAGTCTGCCTCTTTGGCAAGGTGCTTCCATCGATGTCTCAGCACGTCAACACGTGGCTAGCTCTGACGACTACAAAGAAGGCAAACCATTCCATTACTACGAGCACAAGAGCGGTGTTAAAGACATCCTCTTCACACAAACACTCAAACTCCCATTTAACATCTATAACCAAACCCAAGTTGGTATTTACAACGAATATTACGACTATTACGGTGCAAAAAACCAAAGCGTTTGGCAAAGCCCGCAAGGTACACACCAATTTAGCTTTGAAGCGGGTTATTTTGAATACAAAGATTACTCAGGTAACCGCAAAACTTATCTAGGTGGATACCGCTATAACTTGAGCGACTACGACATCACACTGTCAGCCAAAGCGGGAAAGTTTTTCTATGGTGATACGGGCTTTAAGCTCGAAAGTAAATTCTGGTTTGGCGATACCGCTATTGACCTTTTCTACCAAAATACAGACGTTCAAATGGTCGGCATTGGTTTGAATATCCCGCTTACCCCGCGGAAAGATTACTCAGCAACCGAGTTTGGTCAAATTACGGGGAATAAAAACTGGCGTCATCAAATTCGAACGCGGATAGGTAACGATGCTAACTACTTGAGTTTTGGTACAGCAGTAGAACCCAAAACAAATCAAAGTATTGAGCGCACTTACCTGAACCAAGATAGATTATCGACAAGCTACGTATTTAGCCATTTAGGGCGATTAAAAGAAGCGTATAGTACGTTCAAATAAGCTACTTTGAGCTGCGGGGTGTAAACCCCGCATTCAATTTCAAATTTCTGGCTTAAATTACTAACTGGCTTTAATACTGACCACATTACTTTTATCTTGCTTACTTTGCTTAGCATTCCACACTAAATCGCCAATGCCATCGGTTGGGTTAAACCCAGTAGGTGCATCCAGTAGTAAACGACGAATCGTTTCGTGATCAAAGTTATGGCACGCAATATCAAATGCTTCTAAAAATACATTCAACTCAGCTAGCGGTAACATCACCTCTTTTGCGGTCATAATATGCTCGTGGCTGGTCTGCTCGACATTCTCGCCAATCAACAACTCTTCATAGAGCTTTTCACCTGGGCGTAGGCCTGTACAGACAATTTCAATATCGCCATGAGGATTACTCTCTGATTTCACCTCTAATCCTGACAAACGCACCATCTTTTCAGCCAAGTCTTTAATCTTAACCGACTCGCCCATATCCAAGACAAACACATCTCCACCCGAGCCCATTGCTCCTGCTTGAATCACCAGCTGAGCTGCTTCGGGGATAGTCATAAAAAAACGTGTAATATCTTGATGTGTGAGCGTAATAGGCCCACCTTGCATAATCTGCTTACGGAACAGCGGCACCACTGAACCTGATGAGCCTAAAACATTGCCAAACCGAACCATACAATAACGAGTTTTGTTAAAGGCCTTATCTTTCGCAAAGGCTTGTAATACAAGCTCAGCCATACGTTTAGTGGCACCCATTACGTTGGTTGGGCGCACCGCTTTATCGGTAGAAATAAGTACAAAAGTCTCAACACCTGCATTCACAGCAGCTTTAGCGGTAAAATAGGTACCAAACACATTGTTGCGCACCCCTTCAACTACATTATGCTCAACCAAAGGTACATGCTTATAAGCCGCAGCGTGGTAAACGGTTTGCACTGCAAACGCCTTCATACAGTTTTCAATGCGGTTTATGTGCTGCACCGATCCCATAATTGGCACTATCTTTACATTTAGGCCCTTGTTTAACACTATCAGGCTTAGCTCTTTTTCAATTGCATAAAGCGCATATTCCGAAAGCTCAAACAATACTAATTTACTTGGCTTGTAGAGGACAATTTGGCGACATAACTCCGAGCCAATCGAGCCACCCGCACCAGTCACCATCACCACTTTCGCGGTTATATTTTCTGCCATTAGTTCAGGTTTTGGGTCAACAGAGTCACGACCTAACAAATCTTCAATTTCAACGTCTTTAAACTCAGCAAGTGGTTTTCCCTCTATCACATCAGCCATACCCGGTACTGTCATTACTTTAACCGGGAATTGCTCAAGCTTAGCGAGAATTTCTTTACGTTTTGATCGCTTGACTGATGGCATCGCCAATAGCACTTTCTCTACTTTGCCTTGATCAACCAACTTATACAGCTGATGAAATGGCATAATAGGAATGCCCTGCAAGATTGCACCTTGTTTTACTGTACTATCATCGATAAACGCAGTGACATAATATTCAGGGCTTGACCAAAGAGCATTAGCGAGCTGACGACCAGCGTCACCCGCACCATAAATCACCACCGGCTCTTTGTTAGATAAAGTTAAACGACTCAACAGTGCTCGCGCGAAAATACGCGATCCACCGACGGTAAGCAACACCAACCACGCATAGATAAACGGCATAGTACGTGGAATATTCAATTGAACAAAAAACGACGCAAGGACCAGCACTATGGTACTCACTAATGTCCCACCGATGATGGCCCAAGCTGCTTGCGTAGTCACATAACGAAGCACCGCTCGGTATAAACCAAGATTAATAAACGCAAATAAGCTTAACGGCACTAACGCCAGCAGCACCAACCAATTTTCTAACTTGGACAGTGGCGCGAGGCTATCGAGCCTGACAATCAAGGCCAACCAAAAGGCAATAACGATAAATAAAGAGTCGAAAAATAAGGTAATTAACCTTTTTTGCGTACGAGAGGCACTAAATAAAGAATTGAGGACACTATCCACTGTATTTCCTTACTGCTTGGGCGCATCCACGCCCAAAAAACAAAACGCTGAGATGCTTTAACTATAATCGCGAATTGTGCAAAAACAAATGATCTCAGCGAGTGATTTTGTAATGATTGTTACTAGAACAAAGTATGGGGAAATGGCACTTTTAAAGATAAGGGTTTGACGTCAAGATAAAATGCGGGGACAAAACATTCCGCGTGTAGGCGCGATTTTATATCGCGCTTCTAACCAACCACACCTTACCCTACAGATAAAAACCTGCAGATAAAATACGCAGTGTAAAACCCTGCCTACTGGCGCGATTTTACATCGCGCTCGCTGCTTTAAACACAGTTGCCATCGCTTCTAATGTTTTACTCATTTCTTCTACTGTTAATGTTGGGTGCACCAAAAACATCAAAGCAGTTTCACCCAATTCAACTGCATTTGGTAAACGCTTGCTTGGGCGCCACCCGGTATTATCGAACGCTTTTTCTAAATACACCTCAGAGCAACTCCCCTGGTAACAAGGCACGCCCAACTTGTTGATTTCTTCTACGATGCGGTCTCTCGTCCAACCTTTAGCTAAACGTTCTGGCTTAATAAACAGATAATGCTTGTATTCGGCATGCTCTACATACTCTGGCACGTCAACTAAACGGACTAAATCAAATTTACTTGCAGCTTCATCAATTAACTTACCGTTTGCTTGCCGCGCTGTAGTCCAATCCGCCATACGAGTTAATTGAATTCTACCTAAAACGGCCTGCATTTCGGTCATGCGCCAATTCGTACCAAAGCTCTCATGTAACCAGCGGAAACCTGGTGGATGTTCACGATTGTATATCGCATCAAAACTCTTACCATGATCTTTATAAGACCACATAGCAGACCAAAGGGCTTTGTCGTTAGTGGTTACCATTCCACCTTCACCACCTGTCGTCATAATTTTATCTTGGCAAAATGACCACGCACCAACATGGCCTATTGTCCCAACAGAGCGGCCTTTATACTTAGCACCATGCGCTTGTGCACAGTCTTCTACAACATAAAAGCCATGCTCTTGGCTGAGTGCCATAATGTCGTCCATTTCAGCAGGCATACCTGCTAAGTGCACCACAATAACTGCTTTGGTTTTAGGTGTTAAAACCGCTTTGATGGACTCAGCTGTAATCGCTTGGCTATTTAAATCTACATCAGCAAACTTTGGTGTTGCACCAGCAGTTACAATACTTGATGCTGAAGCCAAAAAAGTACGAGGTGTTGTAATAACCTCATCGCCAGCACCAACACCCAACACTTTAAGCGCAAGATCTAACGCTAATGTGCCATTACCAAGTGCAATCGCGTATTCAGCACCAGTCCAAGCGGCAAATTCTTTTTCAAATTCTCGCCCTTCTGTACCTGTCCAGTAATTCACTTTGTTAGAAAGTACAACTTTACTTACTGCGTCTGCTTCCTGCTGAGTAAAACTAGGCCATGGAGAAAATGGTGTATTTAACATATTAAACCTTACGAACTTTAGCGGGATTACCAAAAGCGGTTACCCCAGCTTGAATATCTCTAACAACCACGGAACCTGCACCTATTATGCTAGATTCACCTATTTTGATGTCCTGTTTTACTGCAGAACCAATGCCTATCCAAGTCGACCTTTCAACAGAACACCCGCCCCCAATACTCACACCAGGACAAACATGCGCATAATCCCCTATAACACAGTCATGATCGATAGTCGCATTTGTATTGATAATGACCCCCTTGCCTATCTCAACAAAAGGATTGATTGTGGCGCCAGACATTACGACAGTACCCAAAGCTAAATGAGAATAATGACTAATTGATGCCAGAGGGTGAACTAATACAGGGCAATTTATGCCCTTTTCTAACAAAAGCATAAATTTTTGTTGTCTGATGGTATTATTACCTATCCCCACAGCGACACCAGAGTACTCGGAAACTAAGCGTAAAAGCGCTTCAGTATCACCCAAAACCGGCCAATGCTCTAAAGTTCTTTTTGATGGATATGCGTCGTCAAAAAACTCTACACTATATCCGCAAAGTTCAGCGATTTCTGCAACAACTTTACCATGACCACTGGCTCCTAATATTGCTAACTTCTTAGTCATCGATACTTCTAATAATATCAAATGCTTCAGCATACTCTACACCCACTGTCGCTCCGCGAAGCGCTGCTAAACTGCGTATAGCGTCCAAAGAGCGAGTATTAGGAAAGTCTTTAAGCTGGCTTGCGAAACACTCCATTGCAGCTAGCTTTTGTGTAAAGTGTTTCTTACTAAGGGGTATATACTTTCTTGGAACAAAGACAGCTTCAGCTGTAGGATGTCCCCATTCAGTTTCAGATAAAGTTTCATAGGCATAAATGTGTTTTACACACTGACCAGGAACAGGCCTTGCCGCTACGAGGCAAGCATTGTAGATCACCCCATGATCTAGATGAAGATCTCCCTTGTGAGGGATGAATAATGTATCAATTTGTTTATCTCTCATTAACTTATTTAGAGCTGAAGCTATTTTATACTGTGGATACTGTTCCAACTGAGGTGCTGGAAAATCATAATAAACAGTTTCTGTTACACCCAAGAGCTCATGTGAACGCTTGGCCTCAGACCTAATATCGTCTATTGATTCTCGGCTAAAAAGCTCTGGAGCTCCAACTGATGCATTTGTCATTACAGCAACAAAAACCTTGTTCCCAGCTTCCACGTGCTTTGCTATGACGCCGCCACACCCCAGTATCTCATCATCCGCGTGAGGAGCAACGACCAACACATTATTCATATTTTGTCTCCCAAGGTAGACTTCAATTGCTGTAATTCCTGTTTTAACTTAAAGATTTCCAATTCAATCCTGTAACCAAGAAGGTGGCCAACTTTAAGCTGTTTCATATACTGATGCTCTGGCGTAATCCAAATTAAACCAGATCCACTTTGCACCAGAGCTTCATTTTTATTAACTTTTAGTACCCTGCCTTGCACTCCAGTTATTTTCAGTGCATTCTCAATTCTTGAAGCAAGTATCTTGATTTTATTTTCTTCAAAGAAAGTAAATGCTCCAGGGTGCGGTTCTGATGCTGCTTTGATTAATCTGTCAATTTTATGCGCAGGTAATGACCATGAGATAAGACCATCGTCAGGCTTTCTAATTGCGTATTCAGTAGCTAAAGTTTCATCTTGAGGTACAGGGCGCCATTCTCCCCGTTTAATCTTAGGAAGCAAGCGATCTAGCGCTATTGCCATAGCATCTAGTAACTTACCCTCGACGGAGCGAGCCGTGTCCGCTTCAATTACTTCGAAACATTCTTGCTCAAAAACAGCGCCTGAATCAGCTTCTTCCTCTAATACAAAAAATGTCGCCGCACCATCTTGAACTTCATCAACCAGCCAAGCTATTGGTGCCCGACCTCGTCCCTTAGGAAGTTGAGTGGGGTGAAATCCTATTGCACCCACTTTTGCTGAATCAATAATTCCCTCTGATACTAGCTGGGAAATTCCAACGACAAATAATACGTCAAAATCCAGCTTTTCTATTTCATTTATGTGATCATTAATTTTTTGAAAAGGTGTGTAATTTATACTATTGTCAGAACACAGCGTAGAAAAGTTATGATAGCCGCTAACTAACCCCGTGTCTTTCGGTTCGAAGCCGTAAACCATTACAATATCAAGATCGTGTTCAATAAGTTTATGCAACGTCACAGCACTTGAGTTAACACCACCTATAAAGACCACTCTCATGCTTTTCTACCCCATTTTTCACCCAAAAAGACAACCATAACTGTTCTCAAAATTATTTTAATGTCCAGTAAGAGTGATTGGTGTTCAACATACTCTCTATCCAACCGCCAACGTTCTTCCCAAGATAGGTATATATTGCCATTAACTTGAGCTAACCCTGTCAATCCTGGTCTTACCAGTAAGCGTGCACGCCCGTCTTCATTAAACTCACTTTCAAGTGAAGGTAAGCATGGCCTAGGACCTACAATAGACATATCTCCTTTTAAAACATTCAACAGCTGAGGAAGCTCATCAATTTTCAAACGTCTAGCAAACTTGCCGAACAACGTGACTTCACTATTTGAGTTGTCTATCTGAACATCAAACTTTCTCGCGACATCGGTCATCGTTCTAAATTTATATACTTGAAATCGTTGCCCATCTTTCCCGAGCCTTTCTTGGAGAAAAAACACAGGCCCTTTGCTTGTTAACTTTATCATAACAACCGATATAATTAATAAAGGCGATAGTAAAACCAGCACGACGCCACAGATGAAAAAATCAAGCAACCTTTTCACTGCTTCTGCTCCAGTACCCAGTTCATCCATTCATTAGCAAGATTATTACGATCAAACTTCTTTTTAGCCAAAGATAAGGCATTTTGACCCATTCTAGGTAATTCCTCTCTGTTATCTGCCGCATGTTCCAATGCATCTGCAAATGCCCCAGCATCATTAGGGGCAATGGTATAACCGCATTTTTCAGAAGTGATCATATCAGCTAACCAACCAGGGTAATTATTCAACACAGGTAACTCTGCAGAAATATAGTCAAAGAACTTGTTAGGAGATGTGCCATAGTAAAATGCAGGCACATTTGCGAGAAGTTGCATACCAATGTCCGCAGAGCGCATTAATCCGGCTAACTTAGCCTTGTTGACTGGAGGGTGGAAGATAACGTTCTTTAACTTCTCTCGTTCAACTCTCTCTTCTAATGACGCTTTCAGTTTTCCCTCCCCTACAAGAACAAGCTTGATATCGCTTCTATTTCGCTTTCTCAGTTCAATAGCCGCGTCAATTGCTGCATCCAAGCCATTAGCCATACCATGTGTACCTGTAAAAACAGCCATCAAATCGTTATCTTCGACGCCACTCGGTCGCCAAGGGTTTACTTCTTTTGAAAAAATATCCAAATCACATCCATTTGGAACCAAAGCTACCTTAGTTGAAGGCACACCTTGCCTCAAAATTCCATTGACTATCCCTGGTGATAAGCCGATTGCTCTATTTGCGGATCTATATGAACACCATTCGAGCACCGACATTGCAGCCAATACAACAGGATTTTTTATCACGCCCATTTCTTTCGGTATCTCAGGCCACAAATCTCTGACTTCGAATACAAATGTCTTTCTTCTAATCCATCGCGCAAAAATTCCAGGAATACCTGCTGTAAGCGGTGTTGTTGTCGCAAATACAATATCGTACTTATGGGTCAAAGCAATACCAATGCTTTTTAGAGCAAAAGTTAAAAATGTGCCCGTTCTTTTGAGAAAGCCGTCACTATTTGAGTATGCCAAATCAAACTCAATTATATCTATACCATCAACCTGCCCTTCACGCCGACCAGCTTTAAAGTCACCGGTCAGCCCTGTTTCTCCGCCACCATAGCTGCCACAAACCATAGTGACTTGATGGCCGTGTGTAACAAGCCGAATAGCCATTTCATATGAGCGAATGCCTGTCGCCCCTTTCGGGGTAGAGAAATGCTGGTGAAAATATAAAACTTTCAAAAAGAGCTCCTAAATATAACGCATACTAATCATTATTAGATTTTTGTTTATTTGCTTTAACTGCAGTTTCTTGAGCCAGCTTATCGATTATGCCATCTCCATCCCTTTTCCAGAGCGAACTTTTCGATTTATAGTAGTTTGTAACAGCATATCGTGTTCCATTGACAACAGGTGTGCCCCTGTGAATACCACTTGTGTCGCATAAAATAGCTGTGCCTGCTTTTCCAGTAAAGGTAGTAAGGTCAAAGCCTTTTTTATTAACGAGCATTCTAACATACTCATCTTTGTACCTTGGATTCCGTATATCGCCTTTGTCTCTGCAGGATGCATCTTTAAGTTTACCCCGTAATAAGTTCGACCCATTTACGTACTGGAATGGGCCATTGTCCTCATCAACGTCTGTCAGATACACGATCATTTTGAACTGAGAAAGAAATGAATCTCTATGCCACCCCCCAGAACCTAAGTTTTCAGGATCGCGCTTAACTTTACCGCCCAATGTTGTTACCAATTCAAGATCTGAACCTATATAACTAGTTCCTATCTCATATGCCTTTTGGTTACCTCCGACTAAATCTCTGTGGATGTTACTCACCAAATCAAGTCCAAAGATCCTTTTATCTGAGCCGTACGAGACGGCACAACTCGGTTCGAAGTTATCAAATAACTCTATCAACTCTTCACATTGCTTCTGACTAAACAAATCTTCTATAACATAAAAGCCATCATTGTATAGCGACGTATAACCCTTTACCTTTTTAATTGGATGTAATAAAGAGTAAAACGATAACCCTGTAGCAAACACGGAGTAACTATTTTTAAAGCTTGAAATATTAAGCATAATACTTTCCTTTATGTATTATTTTTCGTTAGATAATAGTAGTAAGATAACGCAAAAAATATAGCAACCATTGAAACAAACGGTCCAGAGAAAGGATCAAGTAAAGATGCAGGGTTGAGGAAAAATTCCCTTATCAAATAAACCGCCGAAACCATCTTAAATATTGTCATTCTTTTTATTGATGAAGTATATATAAGAGAAACATTTATCAAACGTGCAACTAAACAATAATAGAAACCCGCAACCAAGCCAGAAAACAACCAAGGGGATAAATACATAGCAGAACCAAGTACGCCGGGAGAAGCGCCTCCTCGACCTGGGTCTATATGAGATATCATAGAGAAGTTATACCTACCTATCGATTGATACTCATGGATATAAGCTTCACAACCTCCTCCCACAAAAATCTTACAAGCCCTAAACCCTACCTCCTTATATGTAATATCCCACCCATAATAAAAGAAACTAACATTATCGAAAGATTCTATTGCAACTACACACATAGATATAAAAACGGAGGAAAGTCGGTAAACCAGCCAGTAAATATTATGCAACGTGGACTCAAGACCTCCACTAAACGCAGTGTAAATATCATCACTACCAGACTTCCAAGCCATGCCAATCGAGTAGAGAAAGAAACATAACACGCAAAGAATTAATAAAAACAATACCTTAAGAGTAATGTTGTTCTCACCGGAAAAGGCTCGAAAGAAAAAGATATGTAAAAAAAGCAAACCGACCAGCATAATATGTGCCATACCATCAATAGTAAGCACCATACATACCAAAACTGTTAGCCATTGATATTTAGAAAGTATTCTCTTTTCCGTTACCAATTCAATAAAGGCAAGTATACCAAAGTAAGCCTTCGCAAAAAGTACAGCTAGTGCAATAAAGGTTCCTTGCATATTTTCCGAAGCACTGCCTACATAGCGGCCTCGACTTAAATCTGAAATAAAAAAGCTGATTGCAAATAATGAAAAGCCTAAAATTAAATATCTTGGCTTGATCCGGATTTTACCAAAAAGCTCCAATAGCATCAAAAGTAAAGATGTTCTCATTGAGTGGAGTAAAGAGCCAAATGCGAACATTACCAAAAGTGAAAGCATCATTTGGATAAGTAAAGGGGCACTCATACCCACGTACTTTAAAGGAGGGGTATAAGAACTCGGAATCACCTCCATTGCAAACCAAGCCACAAATGAAGATAAGAGAAATTCAAAGAATATTACTTTTGCACCAACAGAATTAAGGTATGAACTAGAACTATTTTGCATTAATAAAACCACCGAATTTAGACTTAACTAAATGCAAATAAATAACCAATGAAACAAAATATAAATTCACCACCAGTAAAGAAACCGACACCTTTTCCAAAGCTATAATAAAAAGATAATATCCAAACATTAAACCAGACAGGAGTACAAAAATCCTTCTTTCACTTTCCAGAGAATATTGGGATAAGCTTGACAAAGTAAACTGCCCAACAAAAGACAACGTTAGGAAAAACGTAATGTACTGCTGCTCTTCTGGCTTTATAAAAGCCATAAAAACCGAGAACAATAAGAAAAACAAAAAAAGGAAAAGCAAGTATGAATTCACTCTCCCACTTAATATATCCCTTTCGAAAACCAATGAGCTTCGAGCAAAAAGCAAAATTGCAATGTTCGATATAATCGTCACATCTGCATAAAGCAAAGCCAACCAAGGCTGCTCCTTTGATATAAGCACAATGCTCATTGAGAGACAATAAACACAACCCATTATAAAGAAAGAGGTAACTTGAAGCCCTATATATTTTGTAGCAACTTTTCTCAATAATACGTTTGACCCAGATCTAAGTTTTGGCCACAATGCAACTTTTACAGTAATTAACATCGCCATAGAGACAAGTTCAATTAGCACATAATGTAAGAAGTCATGGTCAAATGTAATTTCCAGTATACCTGCAACCATATTCAATAAAAGGAGAAGAAGTGAAAATATCAGCACTAACCGACGGTTCTCTTTTAAAGAAGACAAGCCGATTAGCATTGTAAATACAGCGTTAGAACCCGCTAATAGAGGTAAGAAGGTGTATTCTGCATCAACTATAAATATTGATATGAATGAGATGAGCCACCCATACTTTATAATTAGCTTTACAAAGGTAAAGGTGGCGCTATCAACTACTCGAATGCGCCCCTCTACAAACTCTTTCCTTAGACCGGCTCTCAAGCCAGCTTGGATTATAAACGCCCCAAATGCTGTACTTGCCTGCATAAATATAATATAAGGAACAGCCTCCACATCAAAATATCTTGTGTACGCCAACAATGCAGGAAAAGCTAAGGCCGAAGCCATTCCAAAGGCCAGTATCAATAATTTTTCACTGACCCAAGAAAACCGTTTGGAAATACCTAGCATTCAAAGAATTCCCTATTTCTTTGTAGCCATAACTCAAGTGATAACGGCGCAAAAGCCTGCCGAAACCAAATGCCAGGGTCCCCGTCCATGTATTTATCGATAAGATCTTTATATAAAGCTTTGTCGACGAGCCCTAATTGAAAAATTAGTGACTCATCATCAGACAATATGTCTGTAACCTTTGAGAATAATTGAGTTTTAAAAATATGGTCCTGCGGGTTTACAAAGCCTTGCTTGTCTTTACGCCAAATAATGGAGTCAGGTAAATCACCATCGTACGCATGTCGCATGGCAGATTTGGTCCATCCATTGGCCATTTTAAAGCGATCTGGTGAAGAAAGCGCGAACTCAACTACTCTATAGTCCATAAAAGGTAAGCGAATCTCACAGCCGTGAGCCATTGAAAGGCGATCTTCGTAATGCAGTAGGTAAGGCACACTTAATGAGCTTAAATCTTTATGCTGCCTAGATTTAAGACTACCATTCAAGCCAAACTCAACCGGTGGAGCCTCTCTTTGCGTTACTTTCAAAGAAGGCTTTTTATTGAGATACCTTTTAGCTTCAGATAGCTTGAATTGATTTACAAGGCCACTGTTTTTTGACATTTTTAGCGCGTTGGCGGCAAAACTAGCAAATTTTTTCTGCTTAGCAAGCTGTTTCAAATAGAAGAATAAATATTTTCTGTAACCACAAAAGAGCTCGTCAGCTCCCTGGCCACTATAAATCACTTTAACACCACGCTTTTGTGCTACGCGCATCAACTTTAAGAACATCAAGTTAGAAAACGAAGGCAGCGGCGCGTCATTGTAGTAACTTGCTTCAGTGATTTCTTCTAGCAGCTCATCACCCGAAACCTCATTCAAGCTTATTTTTTCAATATCCAATCCAAGGAATTGAGAAACAACATCTATATATGGCTCTTCATTGTCCTTATGACCAGGGCTTACTCCTGATAAAACAGTCAACTTTTCTTTGTCTCGCCTAGCAACAACAGAAGCAATAATGGAAGAATCCAAACCTCCTGACAAACATAAACCTATGGGAACGTCAGCACGTTTTCTCAACTCAACGGAACTATCCAAAAGTGCCTTTAAATCGTTACAGTAGTCTTCGAAACTCCCTTTAAATTGCTCTACTTTTAATGGGTTCCAAAAAATAGACTGTGTAAGCTTATATACTTCATCATTAAGGTCAACGATTGCAATGGTCGCCGGTGAAAGCTGCTCAATACCTTCTACAAATGTTTCATTTCCGGCATTCTGTAATGAATGAACTAAAAATTGATCGACCACCAACTTATTTAGTCTAGCTTTATTATTTAGTAGTGGTAGCAACGTTTTTAATTCTGAAGCAATAAAAATCTCACCTTCCCTTTGGTAAACATGAACAGGTTTAACACCCATCCTGTCTCTAGAAATGAACACGCGTTTCTCATGCCAATCTACTAGCACTATTCCCCACATTCCATTAAACGAATGAACCGCACGTTCAAAACCTATACGCTCAACAACTTCGAGAATAACTTCAGTGTCTGAGCCACCTTTAAGGTTTTGTAAGCCAAAATTATTTTTTAACTCTAGGTAGTTATATACTTCACCATTAAATACAATTGTATATCTGTCGCTGGAGCTCATCATGGGTTGCTTACCAGCTTCACTGAGGTCTAATATTGATAGTCTTTGGTGAGCAAGGCCAACTACAGTATTTCCACAGGTTCTGACATATTCACCTGTTGAATTTGGGCCTCGGTGGGATTGTATCACATTGGCATTATTCAGCAGAGCTGATACTTCCTCTTCCGATCTTCTGTTAGAAATAACAGCAAATATTCCACACACAAATATACTCTCTTAGCCTTTATTGACTTCTATATTTTTAACTTTTCTTAGAGCAACAACAATTTCATTAAAATGCTCTACCTTTTCTTCTGCTAGGTCAGATGGCAATATTGAAGTAATCTTCGACTCTAAAAATATTTTACTTAAGGTAAATAGTGCTGATGAAATACATGAGTAAATATACGTTGGATAAATACGCTTTTCGAGAAGGTAAACTTCTATACTGCAGTCACTTCTTAGAATTGTTACATTTTCTATTGTAGCGATTTCATCTACTGTCGTTTGTTTTTCGGAACGGTGCGGAATATAAACTAAGGTATCACACTGCTTTGCTACTTTAGCAACTAACTTTTTGTAATTACCAAGTGACAAGAAGTCCATCTCAACTAGTATTTGCCCAACAAAGATAGTTTCTCCTGTGGGCCCATTTAATTGATAGAGTGCTCTTAAATGCTCAAAGCTATGAGTTTGTATTTCTTGAGAGTTTAAATTGTCTACGTCAAAATATGTGAATAAGTCATGAACATTACCCGAGGAGGCCATTTTTTTGTGCTAGAAAAGTCGCAACACCATCATCCATCAAGTTCAACTTGTTAAACCTTATCACTCGACGCAACATCATTTGCCAACGGGAGAAATAACTACCTAGATACAGCTCTTGATACTTTACACAAAGCAATCTTGTTAATGTGAATAACTCTTTAAGAGTATCTCGAAAAACGCTGTCAATATGAACCTTACATTTGATATATTCCAATTGCAATAATTGAGCAACTCTCGTCATTTGTTCATCGTTATTACCTGCTCCAGACTCTCTTAAAACAAGCACATAATTATCTTTGTGCTTACCCATGATAGCCTCATAAGCACACATGAGTTGTAGCGGAGTTTCAACTATGAATAAACTTTTCACTTATCCTCCTTGATAAGTTCAAATGACATTGCAGTTCCTCTACTTATTGGTTGTATTGCAACCCTATCTAAAATTTCCTTTAAGTGCTTAGGCGCCAAACCATAGCCCGGGCGGATACTTCTAACATTTGTTTCTGTTATCAACTCACCTTCAGCGATATCTTCAACTGCGTACAGAGAACGCCTGAAAATCATATTCCCTTTTTCACTCTCTTTGCGCATGTAATTTACCCTGCCAAGCGCCTGCCATGCTGTTTTAGAATCAACGCATAACTGTTTAAGCTCTTTTTCTTCTAATGAGAAGCTATCATCTGGGCCGCCACCATTTCTATCGAGCGTAACGTGCTTCTCAATCAAACAAGCACCCAATACAACTGATGCAATTGCTGTTGTATTATCTACTGTATGATCTGATAACCCTGTTAATACATCAAATCTATCAGCCATATCAGCAACCGTTGCTAAATTATAATCCGCAGCAGGAGCCGGGTAACCACTTACACAATGTAATACCACTAACTCCTTACAACCAGCATTTTTCGCAGTATCCACAGCCTCTCTGATCTCTTCCTCATTTGCCATGCCTGTAGAAATGATCATTGGCTTGCCTGTTTTAGCAACATACTCAATCAGAGGCAAATCAATCGCTTCAAAAGATGCTATTTTGTATGCCGGAGCACCTAATTCTTCAAGTAAATCTACTGCAGTTGCATCAAAGGGCGAACTAAAAATGGTTATGCCTAGCTCTTTGGCCTTTTCAAACAATGCTTTGTGCCATTCCCATGGCATGTGCGCTTCTTTATACAAGTCATATAAAGTTCTACCATCCCAAAGGCCTCCTTGAATCTGGAAATCTTCCTTGTCACAATCAATAGTCAATGTATCCTGAGTATACGTTTGCAATTTGATTGCATCTGCACCACATCTTTTCGCCATTTCAATAATCTGAAATGCACGCTCAATTTGCCCATTATGGTTGGCAGATAACTCCGCGATAATATAAGGGGCGTAGTCCGGGCCGATTTTTCGGCCATCAATCTGAATGTACTTATTCATTGTCAGGGTCCATTTTCTCTAGCTTTACTTTATATTTAACACCATTAATTACAAAGAATGCAGGAAAGCGTTCTTCATCGCACACTCTTAACAGATTAAACTGTTCAACTATTGTACGATTAACATCTAATTCACTATCCGCTGGAGTTCTTTTTCTATAATACGTTGGTTCAACATTCATGTTTTGGGGATACGAATTTGCGTAAAATAAGTTTTTACAGGCCCAATTTATTAAATTAACTTCGGCTTTAAAAAGTAACGCATTTATTTCGTCATATAGCTCAGTGCCTACTAATTGAAAGCGCTCTTGTTTCCAAATATCACCAGTATCAACTGCATCCTCTGCATTTAAAAGACTTACTACAATTTCGCTTTCCCCATTAACCACTTGCCATATATGCGGGCTCCACCCCCTTCCAACGGGTAGATTACTAGCGTGAATTACTAAGACATACTTATATCTTTCTCGAATTTTTTGCGTGATTATCTCGTTACAAGATACAAGAAAAAGAATATCTCCTTTTTCTTCAATTTCAGATACACTGTTTATCAATGAGAGTTGATAATTTTTTTTGTTAGCTAAGCACCACTCAGCAAGCACAGGGTAAATTGGATGCTCTTTACTTGAACATAAAATCGTAATTTTAATCATCTTGAGTCATCATCTTATTAATCTCATTAACTACACGCTCCACCCCCATCCCATCACAGACACTAAGGCAGGCATTTCTCACACTTGCATAATTTATAATTAATTGACAGTATAGTTTGGACAAATAATTCGGTACATCTACAAGCTCTAACGACAATGCGGCACCAGACTTAGTTAGATTTTCACAAATATCTCGTTGATTATCAGCTAAAGGTATTAAGATACTAGGCAAACCTAGACATGCACGCTCCCAAGAAGTCGACCCTGCTGCTCCAATTGATATGTCGTTGCAGATCATTAAAGATGCCATATCATCAACATAATCAATGTGTGTGACCCAATCCTTATTTTCTTCGGCAAATAACTTTACTGATTGATAGTTAGGAGATATATCACTTAACAACACAGTAGCTAAAGGTAATTTTTTTAAGCATGCCTTGAGCGTATTTAAAACATTCAAACTTGCATTCGGCTCATCAATAGCTCCCATAGTTATCAATAATCTTGGATTACCAAATAGAGTCTTATTAGGGCAAACTTTTGAGTTTCTTAAACTTGCGAATTTAGAGGCTAAAAGAGCAAAGTGAGTGCCAGCCAATATTTTTGACTTGACATTCTTTGAACGATATTCAAGCACATTTCTGTTTAGGGTTTGATCAATAATCAAATCAGCATCATGAGTGCGTACAAGATCGTCTATAACGACTATTTTACAAAACTTTCTCTGCCTTACTATGGTTTGCCACTCAATATCAATTCCATAATGATCGCAAATGACCACATCTACATCGTTACAATTCTCTAAGAAGTTTTCAGCGTCTGCATGTTGTGTTACCTGTAACCAAGCTAAGTAGTCCGAAGAACTTGTTGGCTTTTTCAAAGACTTTGGCTGTATTAAGCTATAAACTGCATAACCTCTGCTCTTTATCAATTCAACTAAGTCGCCAGGCTGAGGCCTAGTATAAAAAACCACATGATTGCCTTGCTTTTTAAGCTCATCCGCCAGTACAAGACATCTCATTACATGACCACTGCCAATATGGACGGATGCATCGACTCGAAATGCAAACTTTAACATTTCATAACCTTAAAAAGTGCTTCAGCTAGCTCCCAGTCTTCAGGGGTATCAATGTCCTGTACATACTTTCTTGGTAAGAGCTCAATTTTTGATCGATCGCCAAAAATTGGGCGCTTATTCAAGAATGCGTCCACTGTTCCCCAATAAAATTGACCCGCATCGTGGTATGCTTCTGGCAGGTCTTGTGAGCGAGAATTAAAATTTTCAGGTTGGAACATCTGAACTGTCTTATCTTCTCTCATAAATAGTGCTCTTTGAATAGGAAAAGCATAAGAGGTTGCACTGAATACATAATCCAATAGGTCATCGGCATTTAATGTGCTCAACGCATTTTTGATACTTTCAGAGCTAACAAATGGAGCTGTTGCATATATACAGCAAACCTTGTCTAGTACGTAACCACTATCTAAATACCACTTAACAGCATGCTGAATGACATCAAGCGTGGTAGCGTAATCATCTGATATATCACTAGGCCTAATAAAAGGCACTTCCGCACCATATTGAGCCGCTATTTCCGCAATTTCTCTATCATCAGTGGAAACAATAACTTTATCAAAACAGCCGCTTTCTAATGCCTCTTTAATAGAGTAGAAAATTATAGGTGCGCCATGAAAAGCTTTAATGTTCTTTCTAGGAATCCGCTTGCTTCCAGCTCTTGCAGGGATTATCGCTATGTTCATCTAGTGCTCCATCAAAATCCGAGCCAACTGATTAACAACCTCATCCTGCTGCTCAAAAGTCATACCGTGAAACATTGGAATTGAAATAGCTTCTTCATAGTAACGCTCTGCGTTTGGGTAATCCCCTTCTTGAAACCCATTCTTTTGTAATACGGCTGAAGGTGCACCGGAATATAATGTAGGTTAACGCCAATTCCAGACTCTCTGAGCGTATCAAACACTTTTTTGTGAGATTTACCTATTTCACTTAACTTCAACTTAATAACATAAAGATGTAAGCCAGAATAAGTATTTGGTAATTGATATGGAAGCACTAATGGCAATGTTCTTAATAGCTCATTATACCTTTGGGCTAAAACATGCCTTGCACGTACAAACTCTTCCAAACGGGCCATTTGCGACACACCTAAAGCAGCTTGTAACTCAGTCATTCTATAGTTAAACCCTAAGTCTATTTGCTCATAGTACCAACCACCATGAGATGGGTTTTCCATTAAAGATTCATCACGAGTAATACCATGGCTTCTATACAGTGCCATTTTGTCTGCCAGCGCTTTATTGTTTGTAAGCACCGCCCCCCTTCAGCAGTGGTGACTATTTTGACGGGATGAAAGCTAAATACTGTAATGTCAGAATATTCACAAGCACCAATCGGTGATTCCAAGTAACGCCCACCTATCGCATGCGATGCATCTTCTATTATTTTAAAACCATACTTTATAGACAACGCATGGATTACTTTCATATCACAAGGCTGACCACATAGATGTACAGCAACTAAAATTTTAGGTAACTTATTTTGCGCTTTTGCTTCTTCGAGTTTTTTAGCTAAGGCCTTTGGACATAGGTTGTACGTATCAGGATCTATATCTACAAAGCTAACTTGCGCACCACAATATAGTCCGCAGTTTGCCGAAGCCACAAAAGTGACTGGCGTTGTCCATAATCTATCACCTTCACCTAAGCCAAGCGCTAAACATGCAATATGAAGTGCTGAGGTAGCACTATTGACTGCCAAGGCATAATCAGCTCCCGTAGCCGACTTTAAAGCCGTCTCAAACGCAGGAACCTGAGGACCCTGTGTTAAAAAGTTAGACTTTAAGGCATCAACAACTGAGTCAATATCTGCCTGGGTTATGTCTTGCTTACCATAAGGTATCATCGCATCGCCCTCTTAAACTTCAAACGTTGGATCTACGTGTTCTTTTACTAGCACTCGTAAGCTTTCTACTGTTTCCCATTCAGTATTTGTACCTGAGTTATATTTAAATCCAAACGGTACTTTTTGCGCATTGTGATGTTTCATGAACTGCTCTTCTGTGTACATATAAGAAACAGACGGTAAGATGGCATATTTATCACCTAAATCAATCGTATTAATTGAGTCAGTCTCTGTTAGCATCTCTTCATGTAGTTTTTCACCGGGGCGAATACCAACAACAGTAGTCTTACACTCAGGTCCAACAGCTTTAGCAACATCTAAAATCTTATATGATGGGATCTTAGGAATGAATATTTCCCCTCCTAAGTGGTTTTCAATAGCAAACATCACTAAATCCACGCCATCTTGAAGTGAAATATTAAACCGCGTCATCTCTTCATGCGTGATAGGTAAAGTGCCTTCTTCTCTCTTGCTTAAAAAAAATGGTATTACCGAACCGCGCGATCCCATTACATTTCCGTAACGCACAACACTAAACTTTATATCTTTTGAGCCTTTAATATTGTTTGCTGCTGCGAACAATTTATCAGACGCTAGCTTAGTTGCCCCATATAAATTTATTGGTGCACACGCCTTATCTGTAGATAAAGCAACAACGTCCTTAACTCCGCACTCTAGTGCCGCATGAATTACATTCTCTGCACCGTCAACATTGGTACGAATACACTCAGTTGGATTATATTCAGCTGTATCTACCTGTTTCATAGCAGCAGCATGAATGATTACATCAACGCCTTCGCAAGCTTGTTTTACACGCTCTTTATCACGCACATCGCCGATAAAGAAACGCAGTTGCGGGAACTGCTGCGGCGGGTAGCTCATTCTGAGCTCTGATTGCTTGAGTTCGTCGCGAGAAAAAACGATAATTTTTTTTACATCAGGATATCTGTGCAAAATTGTTTCGATAAATTTTTTACCAAATGACCCCGTGCCACCTGTAATTAAAACAGTTTTTTTACTTAACATTCCGTTTACTTCCTAAATTATTACCAAATACCCTTTGTATCAATCAAATTTAAATTATTGACTAAATTTACTTTGAATTCTTTATGATCTACGAGCAAAACATGGATATCTGACTTATCTCTAACGTAATCTAACGTGCCGAGAGATATATAATCGACATACAGGGGTAGGGAGTCAATATTTGGTTCAACAGCTAAAACTGTACCAACATGCATTTCAGCCAATTTCATTGCAATATCAAGAGCTGGACTCTCGCGTAAGTCATCAATATCAGGCTTAAAAGCTAGACCATAACAAGCAATGGTAACATCTTTAGCTGTTTTAGTCGGGTTTGCTTGTAAAAAATCAGAAATTGCTACTTTAACTTTATTTATCACCCATTCAGGTTTGCTATCATTCACAAGTCGAGCTGTGAGAATTAGCTTCGCATCATCTGGCGTTTTTGAAACGATAAACCAAGGATCTACCGCAATACAGTGCCCACCGACACCAGGGCCTGGCTGTAGAATATTTACACGCGGGTGACGGTTAGCAAGTTTTATTAACTCCCACACATTAATATCTAGCTTATCGCAAATCATTGAAAGCTCATTAGCAAATGCAATATTTACATCGCGAAAGCTGTTTTCGGTTAGCTTTGCCATTTCAGCAGTGCGCGCATTTGTAACCACACATTCGCCCTTCACAAAGGTTTTATATAATTCGATTGCACGAGTTGAGCATTTTGCCGTCATACCGCCAATTACACGGTCATTTTCAACTAGCTCTCTCACGACATGCCCGGGTAATACACGCTCAGGGCAATGTGCTATACGAATGTCAGACTCTTCACCCGCTTGTTGAGGGAAAGTTAAATCGGGGCGAGCATCTGCTAGCCATGCCGACATTTGCTCGGTTGCACCAACAGGCGAAGTCGACTCAAGTATAACTAAATCGCCTTTTTTAAGTACTGGAGCAATCGCTTTACTTGCTGCTTCTATGTAGCTTAAATCCGGCTCAGGAATTGGATTATCACTCTTTTTAAAAGGTGTTGGCACAGCAATTAAGAATGCTTCTGCAGGCTCTGGCTTCGTGGTTGCTTTTAGATACCCCTCTGCAACCACTGCACGCACTATCATATCAAGCTCTGGCTCTACTATATGAATCTCACCACGGTTTATGGTATCTACTGCTTTTTGGTTTACATCTACACCGATTACTTTTATTTTTCGTGACGCAAACATGCCGGCGGTTGGTAACCCAATATAACCCAGGCCAATTACTGAAATATTGTTAAAAGACATATAATCCCTTTGGAACTTTTTAGCTGATTTACTAAGTGCTAATTTGAATCTTGTTGAATTAGCGTATCGCAAATACGCTCACAGGCTTTACCATCACCATATGGGTTATGTGCAAAACTCATGGCATTGTATGCATCTTGATTGGTTAACAGTTGCTCTAACTCATTAACTATCTTACTTATATTTGTGCCTACTAATTTTACTGTACCAGCTTCAACCGCTTCTGGGCGTTCAGTTGTATCACGCATAACTAAAACTGGTTTACCTAGGCTTGGCGCTTCTTCTTGAATACCGCCAGAATCCGTTAAAATAATGTGCGCTTTATTCATTAAATACACGAAAGGTAAGTACTGTTGGGGTTCAATTAAAATAACGTTGTTTACACAATTAAGTATACGATTTACGGGCTCTTGTACGTTAGGGTTTAAGTGTACAGGGTAAACAATCTGTACATCAGAGTGCTGATTAGCAACTTTTACTAATGCTTCGCAAATACGCTCAAAGCCACCACCAAAGCTTTCACGACGATGGCCTGTAACTAATATTAACTTTTTATTTTCATCTAAAAATGGGAAGTTTGCGGCGAGCGTTGAATTTAAGTCTGCATCTGATTCAATTTGCTGTTTCACCCATAATAAGGCATCAATTACCGTATTACCTGTAACGTAAATTGAACTTTCTGGGTAATTTTCGGCAAGTAGGTTTTGTTTAGAGGTTTCTGTTGGTGCAAAGTGGTATTTTGTTAGTGCACCTGTTAGCTTGCGGTTTGCTTCTTCTGGCCAAGGTGAGTATATGTTGCCAGTACGAAGCCCCGCCTCTACGTGGCCTACTGCAATTTGTTCGTAATAGGCAGCTAGGCTTGCAGCAAATGTGGTAGCTGTATCACCGTGAACTAAAACTACATCGGGTTTAAATTCTTTTAAAACAGGTGTAAGTTCGAGCAATATGCGGCTTGTCACCTCTGGCAGCGTTTGGCCTGCTTTCATGATGTTTAAATCGTAATCGGGGATGATTTTGAATAATGAAAGCACTTGATCAAGCATCTCTCGGTGCTGAGCCGTGACGCAGACTTTGGCTTCGAATCTCGAATCGCTCTCTAATGCTTTGACGAGCGGAGCCATTTTTATTGCTTCTGGGCGAGTACCAAAAACGGTTAGTACTTTCATGATACTTCCTAATTGCTAAATTTACTAATTAGTTAAACACGTCAATTGACGACGTGTTTAGGATACTGATTATTTTTAGAGACGCGATATAAAATCGCTTTTTCTGGGTTCTGCCCTTCTAGCAGCTTTGGGGTCTGAAAGCGCGATATCAAATCGCGCCTACAGGGTTTTGAGCTAAGACTTGTCTGATTTATATTCGTAGTTATAGTAATAGCCGTAATACCCATAAGCGTTGCTTGCTTTGCGAAGTACACCGTTAAATACTACACCTTTTATATCGATACCGTTTTGCTCAAAGCGATTGCGAGTTACTTCGAGCTCTTTGGCATGGGTTTGACCATAGCGTGTCACCAATAAAGTAGTACCAGCATGAGCACTAACAATCGCGGGGTCGGTTACTGCTAAAATAGGAGGCGTATCCACAATGACTAAATCATACTTGTTCTTTACTTCGTCAATTAAGCGAGTAAAGTTTTCGTGCATTAATAGCTCACTAGGATTTGGCGGTATTTGCCCACGCGTTATGACATCTAGCCCTGAGACACTCGAAGGCTTCAAAATTAATTCAAGAGGTAGTCGATTAGATAAATAGTCGCTCAAACCATCTTCCCAACGCATACCAAACTGAGTTTGGATGTAACCTTTTCGCATATCTGAGTCAATAACCAAAACCTTTTTGCCACTCTGGGCTAACACTGTCGCCAAGTTTACGGAGATGAAAGACTTACCTACACCTGGGCTTGGTCCTGAGATAGCGATAATGTTGTTTTTAGCCTCTAACATTGCAAAGTGTAAGCTGGTACGCAGGCTTCGCATCGCTTCGATTGAAAGGTCGGCAGGGTTATCTACCGCTAATATGCTTTTGGCTTTTGCGGTTGTCGATTTACTTTTTCGAACTCGGCCAAAACCAGTTAGTTTATCCTGATATTCCGAGTAAGGTACGCTGGCATAGACCGGAATGCCCAACGCTTCAATGTCACTAGGGTCTTCAATTCCACGATGCAATGCACGCTGAACGAGTACAATCGCAACCGCCAACATACCACCAAGCATCGTCGCCATAACAACAATTAAGGTCTTTTTCGGTTTAACTGGCACCGACCGATTTACCGCAGCAGTGTCAATTACACGTACATTACCAACAGTACCAGCACGTACAATGTCAAGTTCTTGCGTTTTGCCAAGTAACAAGGTGTATATTTCGTTATTCACTTCAACGTCACGCGTCAAACGCAAAAGCTCTTGTTGCGTTTCTGGCAAACTACTCACTTCGCCAGTCAATTGCCTTTTTTGTTCCTTAACTGCGTTGATTTGTTCCAGCATGCCTTGGTAAGTTGGGTGGTCTTTCTTAAATTTTCGGCTGAGCTCCAATCGTTTCAATTCAAGCTCTTGAAGCTTGGTATCTAACTCCACTACTTGAGAAAGAACACCTTGTGTTTCCAGGCTAATATCAACCGACTTTTGCTTAACTTTATAATTATTAAAGCGCTGTTCAGCCGTTTCCAATTGTTTTTTAACTTCAGGAAGCTGTACAGATAAGAAGTCGAGCGATTTTTGAGCTTCAGCACTGTTACGCTCTACATTTCGGCGTACGTAAATGCCAGCAACTTTATCTAAAACCTTTTGAGCAAACTCAGGATTGGCGTGTTGAAACGCCAGATTGATAATACCGGAGTCTTTACCTTTTTCGCTTGCTGAAATCTCAGATTGCAGTTCCAAAATGGTATTAAGTCTATCTCGTCTGATTAAATGGAATTCCGTATCAGGGCGTGCGATCAGTGTTTTGACTGTCAGCACAAAAGGACCACGCTCGAGTTGTTGACCAACAGGACCGCTTAATACCATTTCACCTTCATTATCGAATAATTGAATTTGATTCCCTTCCAGCGAGACTAAAGTAAATTCGCTACCGATTGCGTAATCAGGAACCTCAAATTTGAAAATTTCGACTTTTTCTCCACCCCATGCATAAGAGCTTGCACCAAATCGGGCTATAGAGAGGTCACCTAATTGATTTGCTTTAAATTGACGGTATATTCGTCCGCCAATGACTGGAAATAGCTTGGGTTCAACTGAAATGTCTAATTTTAAATTATCAACGGCCTCGCCAATCACACTCCGTGACTTTAAAAGCTCAATCTCTGTGACCGCAGCAGATGTGCTTTCAAACATACCCGATACGTCATCAAAACCAGGTACTGAGCCCGATTTTTCTTCTACTTGGATCATCGCGGTTGCTTGGTAGATTGGCGTCGAGAAAACCGCATACGCAATACCGCATAACGCAAAAAACGTAGTAATTAGAAAGATAAACAATTTACGGTCAAGCAACGCGCCGATGAGCGCCATCAAGTCAATTTCTTGGCTATCAGATTGCGACGATTTGCTCGCATTATTAACAATTACATTTGGCGGAACATTCATGTGACCACGATCCCTATAAATACTTTGACCAAGCGCTGGTTGCGCTTTCAATTAGTTGGTAGACGTGCTCAAAAGCCTCTCGGCTTTGCTTATAAGGATCCGGGATCTCTTTATCACCAAGCCATTTACCAAGCAGGAAGGTTTTACCGCGTGCTTGTGGGTAGCGCAAACACAAATCCGTCAAATGGCGCTGTTCCATCACTAAAATCACCGCATTTTGTGCCACTAATGCACTAGTGAGCTGACGCCCAGCATGACCACTTAAATCTAGACCATGCTCTGCCACAACGTGTTGTGCCATCGCATCAGCGGGTTTGCCTTCTAATGCAGTAAGTCCTGCTGAACTTACTGCGATGTTTTTCCCCTCTAGCTTTTGCTTAAGGACATATTCCGCAGTAGGGCTTCGACAAATATTGCCTGCACACACCACGAGCACCGAATCAAACATGTTTAAACCTTAATTGCCTAAATTGTCCACACGCTCAACTGCCGTGACCGAAGGTAATAATAGACTAATCACACGATTCCAGCGCGCGACAGGAGCAGACGTTACATAAACGATATCACTCGGTTGCAACTTAAATTTATCAGCAAGAACTAAAGCGGTAATACTTTTCGCATCCAGTTGATAGACATCCGCCATGACGCCCTCTTTTTCAAAGTCACGTTTGCGAAGAACAAACACTCCGCTTGCGTTCGCTGTATTTTCATTCAAACCACCCGACTCGCTCAATGCTTGCGCTAAGCTTAAGCCATAGCGGTTAATCGTCACAGTCCCTGATTTTTTAACATCGCCTAACACAAATACATTTTGTTGGTCATTACGTGCAATATGGACGATATCACCGTGTTGAAGTAGACGATTTTTAGACACATCGCCACGCTCATAAAAATCGTTCAGTGAAATCACTTCGGTTTTTTCTCCACGAGAAAACGTCACCGAAGTCCAATCTGCTTTCTCTGTAAGACCGCCAGCTTGATTAATCGCGTCAATTAAGGTTGTCGGGACTTCGGTGATTGGAAACACGCCTGGTTTTTCAACCTCGCCTGTAACGTACGTACGCTGGCTTTTAAATCCAACTACCTTGACATCCACTTGCGGATTTTCAATTACGCGACTTAAACGTTTAACCAACTCCGCGCGAACTTCGTTCACCGTTTTACCTTCAGCTTTAATATTAGGAGCATACGCATACGAGATTGTGCCGTCGGCTTGAACACGAAAGCCATCAAATTCAGCGGTACGTTGCACCGCTGCAGGGATAGTTAACTCAGGATGATCCCAAACACCAATCGTAAGTACATCCCCCACGCCTAATCGATACTCATACGTGCTCACATCTAACGTTTTGCTTACTGAAGCATTCTTTTTACCAGGCTCTTTCGTGCGCTCTGATGCAATTAATGCTGAATCAATGAGTTGAATGTTTACCTTATCGAGTTCATGCTGATATTGTTCAGCATCTGTAGACGATTCAATCCCTTCAAAATGGCTACCAGGGATAATATTACAGCCACTGACTGTAAGCGTAATGAATGTCGCTATGAGCGATTTGCAACGTAAAACCATAACGTTTTCCTAAGTTATTCTTTTTACTTTGTTAAGTAATTTTTCGTATTCATAAAATTAAACCACGCATCTAACCATGGAGCAAGCAGACTAAATCATGAAATGCGTTTGCTGTAGTGTATCAAATTGAATTCAACTATATGGTTTAATTACTCAATATCGGGGAATAGTCAGCGCCTACAGGCTAAAACCTACGACGTAGGCGTGACTATACACCGTGCCGGTGTTCGTTTACATAATTCCAAACCATAATTTTGATGACTTTGCTCTGTAATAAAACGCTTTAAGGGCTTAAACACTTACTTTTCTCATTCAAACATGACTCTTAAGCAGCAATCAGGCACGCTACCGCCCCTAGGTTGCAGCCCCTACTATGCTGATAATATTAAAATCCAAGTTTTTATTAGTCGTTTTGTAACTATGCGCGTCTAGCTATATCGCTATTCTTAACGCTAATTTTGACATCTTTATTAAGTAGTTGGAGCAGCAGAATACATCGTTTGTCGCCATCGGCTTCAAGATATATCGCGTCGAGCTCATGATAGGCATCATTATTCAGCACCACAGCTTCGCCTTTTTTCGGTAACTCATCGAAATGATAGTCCTTCGGATTTATTGCCTTTAAAGCATCAATAATTGCATTCGACACCACTTGAAATTCAGCACCATACATCACGAAAGAAGAAACACCCCGAGTATTTTTAGCACGTGAAAAAAGACCTGAATTAACATCAAGTTTTACAAACAGGTAATTTGGGAAAAGAGGCTTTTGGGCGTCAACGCGTCTTCCGCGCGATAGTTTTGAATGCAAATGTGCAGGAAAAAAGGATTCAATCCCCTGATTGGCGAGGTTTTCGAGCGCTCTCTGCTCTTGCTTCGGTTTGCAGTAGAGCAAATACCACTGTTCCATTTGTTCTTACATCCATTGTAATACTTATGAATTGGCATTTTACACTATCTTACAACTTACACAATCATAGAGAGGAATGGTGTTTGATACATGCCCCCCCCAAAAAAGTGTGAGTAATTAATCAGCAAAACAAAACTATTCACAGGACAAAAATGTAGAGATACTTACATTGTTCTTTGGTCGAATTCAGTAACTACTAGCGCAAACAACTGTTAGATATTAATGTCACCAAGTCAGTTTTTGTTTTTTTACTTTAGCTACCAGATCAAAATCACCCGCTACAACTTCGCTATGTTGATCTAAAAACAATGTATTTGGCTCCCAAAATATCAGTCCACTCCCCCATCAGTGAGACACCTGTAAACTAGAGTTTTCCAACTTTGCTCGATAAGCTGGGGCGGCAGATCACCAAGGCTTTCATGTGTTCGTTCTTCGTTGTAATCCAACCGCCAGAACCATACCATTTCTTTTACTTGATTGAGTGTTTCAAACAAGTAAGCATCTAAAAATTCTCGTCTAAATGAGCCATTAAACCGTTCAACAAACCCGTTTTGCTGTGGTTTGCCAGGCTGGATATAAACTAATTCGATGTTATGTGCTTCACACCAATCGGTTAAACGTGCTGAGATTAATTCGGGCCCGTTATCTACTCGAATTTGTTTCGGTAAACCGCGCTCTACTTTGAGTTGTTCAAGTGTTCTAACAACTCGTTCTTCTGGCAGCGAAGTATCTACTTCAATAGCCAAACACTCCCGAGTGCCTTCATCAACAATATTGAGCGTTCTAAATCGTTTACCGCAGTATAAAGAATCATGCATAAAATCTAAGGCCCACTGATGATCCGCTTGAGCGACAATTTCCAATGGCTGCGCAACTCGTTTTGGCAACACGCGTTTCACTCTGCGTTTTAAGTTCAAACCCATTTGGCAATACACCCGATATACGCGTTTATGGTTAAACGGATAACCTTTAAAACGAAGACGCCCATAGCATTTCCAGAATCCAGCTCTGGGGGACTTTTTTAATTCTGCATTGATGGCATCAATGACAGCTGCGTCAGCCTTTCGCCAGTCTCGTTCTGAGCGGTAGTAGGTAGCGCGACCAATACCCACAAACTTACACGCTTTTAGAATACTTAAACCCGCTTGAACCAGTGTGCTGGCGCTACTTCGCTTCTGCGCTGTCACCAACCCTTTTTTGCGAATAACTCCTTTATCGCATGGTTCTCTAGGCTGACATCTGCGTACATCTTCTTAAGCTTGGCATTCTCTTCTTCAAGCTCTTTCAGGCGCTTAACATCTGACGCTTCCATACCGCCATATTTGGCTTTCCAGTTGTAATACGTAGCACTGCTGATCCCATGCCTGCGGCACACTTCTTCAACCTTCATACCCGTATCAGTTTCTTTAAGCACAGCTATGATCTGAGATTCTGTAAAACGTGACTTTTTCATCGTTGTCTCCTGTTTGTGATATTACAGAAAACGCTAATTAAACATGTCTCATGTTAAGGGAAGTGGACATATCCATTCACTCAACGGCTTCCCCATCGTTATTGGATAAACGTCAGTGCGAGCAGAGCCACTTGCCAGAATAATTCCTTTCATTGAGTATTCAGTTCTAAGTTTCTAGGTTCAGTACCTAAGAAAAGTAAGAGCATAGAAACAGTCATTTAAAGAAATTAAAGTTAGTTTTTGCCTAGACGTTCTCGAGAATAGGAGCCATCTAGCACTCGGGTCCACCATTCTCGATTATTTAAGTACCATTCCACTGTTTTTTGAATACCTGACTCAAAGGTTTCTTGCGGTTTCCAGCTGAGTTCACGATCTATCTTACTAGCATCAATGGCATAACGAACATCATGCCCAGGCCGATCTTTTACATACGTAATAAGATCTAGATATTGAACAACACCGAGCGGTTTATCAGGTACCATTTCTTCGAGCAGTAAACAAATGGTTTTCACAACCTCTATGTTGGTTTTCTCGTTATGACCACCGATATTGTAAGTTTCACCGACAACTCCTTTTGTGACGACCTTATGAAGAGCACGAGCGTGATCTTCTACAAACAACCAATCGCGTATTTGCATCCCATCGCCATAAACAGGCAAACTTTTACCCTCAAGCGCATTTAATATCATCAAAGGAATTAATTTCTCTGGGAAATGGTACGGGCCGTAATTGTTCGAACAATTGGTAACAATGGTAGGTAAGCCATAAGTACGCAACCATGCACGGACTAAGTGATCACTCGATGCTTTGGAAGCAGAATAAGGACTAGATGGCGTGTAAGAAGTAGTTTCTGTAAATAGGTCATCGCTGCCTTGCAAATCACCATACACTTCATCGGTGGAGATATGGTGGAAGCGAAACAAAGCTTTGCACTTGCTGTCTAAGCTATTCCAGTAGCTACGGGCCGCTTCTAGCAGTGTGTATGTGCCAACAATATTAGTTTCAATAAAAGCGGTAGGACCATCAATGGAACGATCAACATGCGATTCTGCTGCTAGATGCATCACAGCATCCGGCTTATGTTCGCTAAATACGCGATCCAATTCTGCGCGATCACATATATCCACTTTCTCAAATGTATAGCGTTTATGATTTTCGACTTCAGCTAGGGATTCTAAATTCCCTGCGTACGTAAGCTTGTCGACATTAACTACTCTATCTGTTGTGTTTTGAATGATGTGGCGAATAACAGCAGATCCGATAAACCCTGCACCACCAGTGATGAGTATTTTCATAATTAAACCAAATATTCCCTATACCAAGACATCGTTTCAGAGAGCTCCACCTTGATTCGATGAGTATGATGGTCGCTTAAATTGCCTGTTGCCATGCTAAAATCAGCCTGAAATTGCCCTACATCATCCGCTCGAAAGTCACAACAGATCGGCTCGCGTTGTCCATTAGTGATATTTTCATTCAGTCCATTTTTAATTACATAAATCTTATCCATCACTTTTGAAATATTAGTTATCTCTTTGTTTTATTATTGGAATAGTCTGCAACTACAAGACAATATAGCTATGGCATCAGCTACTTGTAGGCTACCACACCCAAGTTACAGACCCTAGAGGCTAATTTAGCTTCTATGAATTGCTTTTTCGGTGCGCGCTGCATTTTTCGAGTGTACGCATATAACGCTGTATTTATCTAATTTAATTACATTATCCACTCTCAAAAGGATGACTTACGATTCAGAAAACAACCCCATACCATTAAGTTTAGGGTTGTTTACTCTATTCTCTAGTGAAGTTCAATAACTACAGAATTAATCTCTGTTAGATGTAAATATTGAAAACACAGCTTTGCCAACAAAGCTAACGATTACCCAAGGCTCTCGTTCTTGAGTATGGTAAACTCCAAAAGTTTCCGCTAAATTCTCATTAAAATTTGAAAACCAATAAATTTAGTCTTTATTGAATAAGTCTCTAGTGTAGACTTTCTCAACCACATCCTCTAATTCCGTAAACATACGATTAGAAATTATTACATCGCAACGCTTCTTAAATTCACTCAAATCACGAACAACCTCAGAGCGATAAAATTCAGCTTCTTTCAACTCAGGTTCAAATACCACGACGGTGATACCTTTTGCCTTTAATCGTTTCATAACCCCTTGGACTGACGATGCTCTGAAATTGTCCGACCCAGATTTCATGATCAGTCTATATACTCCGACGACACTCGGATTGCGCTTCAGAATACTATTAGCAATGAAATCTTTACGAGTTGTGTTTGCTTCTACTATAGCTCGAATAAGATTATTAGGTACATCTTCGTAATTTGCCAGAAGTTGCTTGGTATCTTTTGGTAGACAATAACCGCCATAACCAAAAGAAGGATTATTGTAATGATTACCTATTCTAGGATCTAACCCTACCCCATCAATGATTTGACGGCTATTCAACCCATGACTTTCCGCATAGCTATCCAACTCATTGAAAAAAGCTACACGCATTGCAAGGTAAGTATTCGAAAAGAGTTTGATGGCTTCTGCTTCTGTAGAATCGGTGTATAGTATCCTAATATCTTCTTTAATTGCGGCTTCTTTCAAGAGTTCTGCAAATACTTTAGCGCCATTACACTGCCCACCAACGATTATCCTCGAAGGGTACAAGTTATCGTATAAAGCTTTCCCTTCTCTTAAGAACTCAGGTGAAAACAAAATCTTCATATGCGGATAGCGACTCTGTAACTTCTGAGTATAACCTACCGGCACTGTCGACTTAATAATTACAATAGAGTTGGAATTAAAGTGGTTTATATCCTCTATAACAGATTCAACCGACTTAGTATTAAAATAGTTAGTTTGTGGGTCGTAGTCTGTCGGTGTTGCAATCACAACATAGTCAGCGTTACGATAAGATAAAGTCTTATCCGTTGTTGCTGTTAGGTTTAATTGTTTATTTTCCAAAAAGTTGCTGATTTCATTATCGACAATAGGTGATTTTTTTCTATTAATCAGATCCACTTTTTTTTGATCTATGTCTAAAGCGATAACCTCATTATTTTGGGCCAACAGAATCGAGTTAGATAAACCCACATATCCAGTTCCAACAACAACTATTTTCATCAATATTCCTGATTATATATTCGCTGATTTAGCTCGTTGACTAAATCTGATGCTACTTGGGTTGAATTGTATTGACTCACCGATTCACGAGCATTAGAACAAAGAATACGATAGTCACTAGATTTCATAGTTACAATCTCGATTATTTTTTGAGCAATTGAAGCTTCATTTTTCGCTTCAAAATGCAAACCATTTTTGCCATCAATAACAATTTCATTAACCGGATTTATATTTGAAGCTAGAACTGGAATACCACAAGCAAGAGCCTCAACTGCAACTAAGCCAAAACTTTCTCTATGTGTAGGAAAGATAAAAGCGTCCATCTCTTGGTATTTCTCTACAAGCTCATTTGGCTTCAACGCTCCAAAATAAGATACTAATGAAGATAATTTGAGGTTCAGAATCTTTTCCGTTAGTTCACCCACCTGAGATCCGGTGCCATACATTTTTAATTTAAAATTACTAAGAACATGAGGCTGAGTCTCTTTTATAAGTGCGAGTGCTTCAAGTAGCTCTTGCCACCCTTTCCCTTCATCGATCCTCGATACATACCCTAATACGAATCCTTCTCTGTCAGAACACAAAGTGGGCTTAAAGAGAGCAAATTCAACCCCTGCTGATGGGGAAACTATAATTTTATTTTTCTGATACCAAGGGTAAAGATCAAGTAAACAATCTTTAAAATAAGTAGAAGGTACAATGACAGCGGCACTATGTCGCAAGATAAGAGCAGAGAAAAATCCCATAACTCTGTGTGTGAGCGACACTCCTACAAGATCATCACCATGAATATTGATTACATATTTTGGTCTATTAATGAATAGAAACGGTATTAAACACAAAGTCGAGTAAGTTAGATAATGAAAATAAACATAGTCATAATCTCGCTTTGCAATAGCCCGTATACCTCTAGCAACAAACTTCACGTAAGTGAGTAGCTTATAAATTCCATGGGTCCTATAATCAATAACTATCTTACTTACGATTTCATTTCCATGACTCTTTAATTGCTCGTAGTTTTTACCTACAAAACTTCCAAAAGAAGGATCTTTTTCTGAAGGAAAGAGATTAGCAATAAAACAGATTTTTCTCACTTTAATCCCTTTTGAAAAGTTCTAAGCGCTTTCTAGCAATTTTCGGAAACAAAGACGCAAGCCATGCCCTAAGTAATTTATTTGCTATCGCAGGAGTAAAGAACCTAACTACGCAGGCAAAGTCTATTTTTCCTCCCTTGTTATAATGGACAAGAAAATCGAAACATTTTTGATTTGTTTTAGACATTAAATGACCATATCGCTTGTGGAATTGTTGAAATCCTACAATGCGATTATTTAAACTATCTGTTATTCTAGGTTTATCGTGTGCGGTATGAACAATATATGAAGGCTTACCAATTCTTCTAGCTGCGCCATACTTTAAAATCATTCTAGTCCAAAGTTCCCAATCTTGAGAAGACACCATAGATTCCTCAAATAGACCTGAGTCAATAAGTCTTTTACGCCTAGTCAGTACCTGATTTGAAGCTTGGTTGTAATTGAGCTGAGAATCGATTTTAATAATCAAGTTGGAGTCTAAGAGCAATCGTTTAATCTTCCCATAATCCCAGATATAGCCACTACATACAAACGCGTATTGATCGTCATAGGCCTCTACCAAATCTTCCACTCTAGACGGTAAAAATTCATCATCATCATCAAGTCCTGTTGCATATTCACCGGACGCATGTTCTATGGCGTAGTTTCGAGCACAACACGCTCCTCTATTCACATCGAAACAATGAAATCGAACACGCTTATCTTCAATAGCCAATTGATGTAGATACTCAACCGTACCATCATTCGAACCATTATCAACAATAAACAGTTCTAAATTCTCATAAGTTTGCTGTTGCACCGATCTCACAGCTCTTTTTAATAATTTCAGGCGATTACAAGTAGGGATCCAAACAGTTACTAGAGGTGAATCCAACTTCATGAGTTACTCCTTTTCTCATTGTCGACCCACAAGAGTGATACAAAGCATCCGAGTGAAACACCTAACGTTCCTGAAATCCAGACGTGCCCACTTAACTGAGCTAAAAATAATAGAATAAAGGTTCCTACCACGACACTTGGACTATAAACAGCATTATATTTTGTAAATAGCATCGCTGCTTTCACAAAAGTAAGAAAGTAAAAACAAAAACATATTATTAATCCAAGAAACCCAAAATATGCGAGAACATCAATGAAATCAATTTCAGCAGAATATTTGATTGGGAGAAATTCAGCAATACCGGCGCTTCCAACACCTACTGCTTGTTGCCAAAAATCTAAATAGTCGATATAAACGACAAAAAGTTGTCGTGCATATTCGTCTCGGCCGGACAAAATGATTCCTAAAACCCCCTTTTGACTGAGTACCCACATAAAACGATCATATAGCCCTAGTGCCTGCAATAAATCGTTGATGATAAATGCAATAAACCCAACACTGACCATCATAGGTACTACAATATATAATTTAAGTGCAGTGATTTTAAAAAAGTTCTCCCGCTCATTTGCTAATGGTATAACAAATACAAGAAGCATTGCCGCAAGCATTGCTGTTTTAGTCGCAACAAGTAAACCACAAAGTACGGTAAACAAAGCTAAAACAGGGTACCATCTACGATGATAATTCCAGCACATGTGTAACATAAACGAGAAGAGTACAACCATAGTCGCACCTAGTTCATTTGCTGCATAAATGAAGCCGTTAGAACCTGCAGTTTCATCGTCCCTAAGTTGATAGCTTGAACGCCCAAGCCCTAATGCTCCTAGCATCAAGTTAAAACACAAAATAGCAAAGTTACTGATTAATATTCTTTCGAGCCATTTCGCAGAAAAAGACTTCCAACGCATTGATAATAGACCAAAATAGATAAAAATAGCTATTGGCATAATTATTTTATATACGTTTGAAAAATCATTGATAAATAACGCTGAATTCGTGTTCATGATTAGCTGACATACAGGTCCAAGGAGCAAAAGGAATAGTAGCCCACATAAGCCAAGAAAATATCTGACGTCCATAAAAAGAACTAGAATGAGTACCAAAATAGTTAAAGGCAGCTTATATAAAAGTGACAATTTCAAATCTATCCCAAGCTGAATAACAGTAAAGCCAGCGGCAACATCAGCAATTAAATACACACTCATCATAAACAAACACAATTTGTGTGCTAGTGATGGTTCTACAGAACTAACAAAAAATTGCCTTAACATCAAAATCTTCCAGGCTCTTTTTCTAAAGTAACTCTATAAGCTTTTATATATTCTTCAGTCGTTTTAATCACACGCGCCGGATTCCCTGCGGCAACCATGCCATCAGGCACATCTCGAGTAACAACACTTCCTGCACCTATAACACAATTGTTTCCAATTTTAACGCCTGGCAGAATTATTGCTCCCCAGCCTACAAACACATTATCGCCAATTCGAATAGGAGCTCGGTAAGAAAGCCTTGAGCCCTTTTTATAACTTTCTTGATGAACCACAAGTTCGTTTATAAACAATGTAGGGGAAGCGTCATGTCCAAGCAATGTAGCTCCTGTAATAGTGCAACCCCTTCCTATAAAGAATTGATCTCCCTTACTTGAAGAGGATAGTTTGGTGTCGATAATAATCGTATTCTCACCAATTTCAGCTCCTTGATTTCGATAACGTTGCATTGCCAACATATATCCCAACTTCTCAAGTTTTCTCTGCAACTTATCTGATTTGACGACGTAGTTCACTAGTTTCAAAAAAACATAATGTAATTTAGTTATCATTGGCCAACTCCAGTGCTAACTTATGCCAACTAAAGTTTTGTTCCGCTAGAGCTCTATTTTGCTGTTGAAGTTGAATATAATCACTCTCACTTAGTGTTGTTAAATTTCTCATTCCTTCTGCGAAGGCTTCAACTGAATGCTCTCCTATTAAAATATTATTAGTCGAGTCTAATATTTCACTTGTTGCAGTAATAATATATTCGCTTGACCTTGCACCTATGATTGGTAATCCGCAAGATAACGCTTCTAAAATTGTTTGACCTAAAGGTTCATAAGTAGATGACATAATGAAAAAATCTGCAGCTTTGTAATATATTTCAGGGCAACTCTGGCGACCGAGAAACTTTACATTATCTGCAATATTTAAGCGTTCGCACAACGCTTTCAATTCGGACTCCTCGGCTCCTTCCCCTAATAGCCAAAGTGACACACTATTGTCTCCAAGCCGCATTAGGGCAGATATCGCAGTATCAAACCCTTTTGCTTTTACAAACCGACCAATACATAAAAATACTTTACCCTCATGAGGTAAACCTAACTCTTTCCGCAGCTGAAGTTTATTTGTACGTGACTCTAGGTTGAATCGAGATAAACTAACTCCTGGTTTGCAAGTTGCGATACTTTTAGAACTATTAATTTTCTTTATCTGCTGCAGCATATTCTCACTAAATACATACAGTTTATCGGCGCTATAAAAAGCCACCCGCTGCACTGTTTTATGCAATAAGAAAGAGATTTTATCTTTAATCTTTGCTAGAGTTTTAGTAGGAAGTCGTTGACTTGCTTTCGTCTCATTTTCAACCACGCCGGGGACCAAATAAACAACGTTTTTGTAGCCAAGCACCTTTAGGTAAACCACATTAAAATGAAACCTACAAACCGTCACTTCCGGAGAGTATGTTTTTAAAATCTGTTTGTAGAGCTTAAGCGCATTATAAATATGCTTAATTCCTCGACCAAATCTTATACTCTGTTCAGCTCGGTATCGATAGATAGTTACGCCATCTTCGATTTCAACTTCTGGTAGTAATTTGTTTTCAGGGTTTAAGTCGCTAGCAACAATGATAACTTCGTAATTTAGATTCTTATATTCTTGAGCGAGATGATAAAGCGAGTTTTCGATCCCTCCAATATTAGGCTTATACTGGTTACTCGTCAGCACCACACAAGGTTTTAATGAAGCATTTGCCATTGAAGGTTATACCTTAGATTTTAGTGCCAAAATAAATGCGACTATCAAAGAGAACAAACCACCTAAAAACGAAATACCAAGGCAAATAAGAGCACGTGATGGGCCCGACTTTTCCTCTGGATAAACCACAGGGGCCAGTGGCTTAAGTAGATGATAATCACCTATAGATGAAAGTAATTTAGAACGAGTTTGCTCTGCTATTAGTTCATAAAATACTGAGCGTAATTCAGCAACACTGGTTTCAGCTGCTTTTTCTTTTAAATAATTAATGGCCTCTTCAGCTTCTCGTTTATCTTTAACACGCCAAAATTCATTTATGTCTTCGATTAACCAAGTTGCTATGTTGACCGATAATTCTGGAGAAAGTGAAGTAACCTTTAATTCAACAAGTCCTTTTTTCTTCATATAGAGGATATCGATGTTCCCTAACAAGGATATATACCCCTCCCAAGCGGTGGGGATGACTTTTTTACCAGGCGGAGCACTTCGCACCCACAGCTGTTTTTTTGCATCATAAATTTTTGGGTCATATACATAGACGTTAGTATCTCGTTCCCACTTTTCCAATGCCAAAATATCTGGAAGTAATTTCCGTTTCTCGATAAATGGCTGTAAGAATCCTCTGCTTAGCATAAACTCAATCGCAGTATCAACATCATTGCCTTCGGAGCCACCTAACGATATTCCTGCCATACTGGCTAAACCACCAAACTGACCAGCCAACTTAGAGAGTCCCCCTCCCTCTTTTGAATTAGAAGGAACCAAATAAACTTTAGTGGTGTATTTATTCGGTTGGTCTTTTGCTACGTAAATAGAAGCCACAACAGAGAGCAATGTCCCAACAACAACAACCCATTTATATATCAACAACCTAGAAAATATTGAGTTAATATTATGTTCTGTGGTTACAACGTTACTTTCCATGAACTCCCCCAACCAACTTTAACCAACTAAAAAGGTGGGCATTATAGCAAACAAGCATTTTATTGAAACAGTCTTTTTGATTCAAAGGTAACAGGGAATCTCCCTAAAGGTGAACTCAAAAAAGTCGATAGCTAGTCTTTGCTTTTGAAGACCAATGTATCACCAACAAGCCCACTAAGAACATCTTTGTCGAACTCTATTTCATTTTATTGATGATTGTTTACAAAAAGAAACGAATACAGCTACATTAATCATGTATTCTGATTGCTAACCAAAATGACTTTGATATACAGATGTGACTAACAGCTAGCAATACGTTATGATGACTGGTTAGCGCGACTTTTTAGAAGTTTTGTGCTCTGGGAAGATTGTAATTTACGCTTAGCTACTGACTTAATGGTTCAATCTAATTTTAGGCACTATTTAAAGTGATAATACATAATATAAGCGTCTTTATTGCTACATTTATAAGCTTGTTTTTATTCAGAAAACTTGCAAAAGTAATCAATCTTGTTGATACACCTAACGAAAGAAAGGCGCACTCTGGGACAGTTCCTTTGGTCGGTGGGTTAGCCATTTTCGTCGTTGTATTTAGTTATCTATATGTCTTTCCAGGTACATTGTCTCATTCGTATATTTACCTGTGCTGTGCTGGTTTCCTACTTATAATCGGCGTATGGGATGATTTCAAAGATTTAAACTTTAAGTTTAGACTTCTAATCCAAGCAATGATGTCTTTGGTTATGATGCTAAATGCTGAACTAATCCTAGTAAATCTTGGTCAACTATTTAGCGCTTCAGAAATTAACATTCCGACTCTTGGATATTTTCTTACATTCATTGCCGTGATCGGAGCAATTAATGCTTACAATATGGTTGATGGCATTGACGGTTTGCTTGGGGGAATGGCCACAGTGACATTCGGCGCTATGTCCATGTTATTTTTTATATCTGGACATACCCAACTGTTGTCATTCTCAATCGTGATTGTAATTGCAACTATTCCGTATATTCTTATGAATGTCGGGGTTCCCTTTGGACAACGTTTCAAGGTATTTATGGGCGACGCAGGCAGTACGGTGATTGGTTTTACGGTTGTTTGGATGTTGATAGAAGGCTCTCAGGGCTCCAACAAGTCATTCAGTGCCGTAACGGGGCTCTGGATTGCAGCTATACCTATTATGGATGCCCTATCAACAATATTGAGAAGAATCAAGAAAGGTCAATCTCCGTTTAAACCAGATAGAGAACATTTACATCACATAATGATGCGTTTAGGACTATCGTCTCAGCAGGCTCTATTAACTATTTGTTTTCTTGCTCTGCTACTATCAACAATAGGTGTTGTCGCAGAATCAATGCACGTACCCAACTATTTGATGTTTTGGAGCTTTATTGTTGTAAACTTAGCATATTTCTATATTATGAGCCGAATTTGGCGAATTACGGTTAAAATACGTAGGTTTTTTGGCATTACAACAAAGTTGAGTAAAAAGCAGTAAATATGTCTAAGCAAGCTGTTGTCATTCTTCTCTATGGAGAAGGCGGACATAAAATGGAAATGAGCTTATTGTTTCAACAAATAGCTAACGCAGATTTGAGGTTCATTTCGATAGGCCCTAGTCCAATTAGTCATTCAATAAAGCATTTCCATCTTAAAGATGTTCGAGATAAACAAAGTCGTTTTAAATCTCTTCTTATGGCTATTTCTGGAACCTTTTCGGCGATAATTACAACTTTTAGAATCTCCCATCAATACGATATAACCGGACTGATATCTACGGGCCCGGGAGTGGCCATAATCCCCTCTATTATTGTTCGACTACTCGGAAAAAAAGTCGTGTTCATTGAAACGTTTTGCCGTTTTTATACTCGTTCCTTTACAGGAAGAATAATGAGCAAGCTTTGCACTGAGTTTTGGGTGCAAAACAAGGCGCAACTAACCCTCTATAGAAATGCAAAATATTGTGGAAGGCTATGAACATTCTGGTAACTGTGGGTTCTTCATCATTTGACGCTTTGGTAAAGGCTGTCGATGAGGCCTCTAAATCATTTCAAAATTACAATTTCACATTTCAAATAGGAAATGGAAGGTATAAGCCATCCAACGGTGATTATTTTTCTTTTACAGAAGGTTTCTCAGGTATATTAGACAATGCAGATCTAGTTATTACGCATGCCGGCGCTGGAACAGTCTTCGAACTTTTAGAAACAGGTAAGAAATCTATCATCGTGCCAAATATGGACAGAATAGATAAACATCAATCTGATCTGGCAATATATATTGAGGAAAACAACTTTGCTATTGTTTGCAAAGACATCGATTCTATCGCTGAGCAGATATTAGAGGCAGAAAATTACCACCCAAAGCCCTACGTAAAAGAGCGTTTTTTTTTAGCCGAAGAGTTAGTTAGGATTTTCTCAAAATAATTTTTGATTCGCTATGATAATCTTAAGCAAAGGCCCGAAATTCTATGTGGACAATTCGTTAGGGGCAACACCTACTGAGTCAATTCACCATAAATTCTCAGGATCTGCGAAGAATTCATCGTAGATGAAAACAGTTCTCCTATTTTCACTCGCTCAGCATGGCTAATAACTAATTTATTTTCAAATATATAAATAATAGCTTTAACTAATTCACTTACATTTTTTTGTGGAACAACCTTAACTGCTGGAGTATTAACTAAACTGGCAAGTTCAGTTAAACCACCACATTCAAATACAACCGTGGCAAGCCCTGAGACCATAGCCTCCAACGCAGCAACACCAAAAGACTCTTCCTGAAATGTTTCTTCATCTTTTATTGAAGGTTGTATGTATACGTTATGTAAACCAAGCAAACTAGGTATCTTATCGTGACTCACTTTCTCTATAAATTGAACTTGGTTGCTTATACCTAATCTACTCGCTTGCTCTTTAAGCCTTTCCTCTAGCGGTCCGCCTCCAACTAATGTTAAATACGCGTTAGGGTATACTTTTAAAACAAGGGACAAAGCCTCTATCAGAAATTTATGACCTTTACATTCAATGAAGCGCCCAACCGAGATAATTCGTACCCCCTCAAAAGTAATTTCTTTTTTTCTTTTAAAAACAATGGATTAAATGAATTATGAACCACTTCTATTTTTTCGCTTGGCACATGTAAATTTAGCGTAGCTTTATACTTTAAAAACCGAGAAGGCACGGTCCATTTTATAAAATCCTTACTACCAGCCCTTTCAAGCACCGTTCGATACTTTTCTCTGATCAAAGGCTCACTATTTACATCAGAGCCATGTAACGATGCAACAGTCGGAATATTAAGGCCCAACTTATCATTTACATGCATCCATGTTTTAACTGCATTACCCGTGTGGCAATGGATAACGTCTGGTTTAAACTCACTAATAACTCGCCCCCATGTTCTGTAATCGATCATGTAAGGGAGCAACTGAAGGCGTAGCGCAAAAGCTTGTGTAACGCGTTCATTAATGATTGATTTAATTGGTGCGAGGTAGACCGGTGCGAATGGACGGCTTTGCTCATTCAGTCGCTTAGCTGTTAGGATTGCAGACTCAATGCCACTTCGCTCAAGCTCTACAACTTGATCATAAATGAAAGTCTCTGTTGTCACAGAAAAACTAGGTATGTAATGTAATACTCTCATCAATTTCCTTTGCCAGTCGACGCAAAATCAGTGGTAGCTTAAAGACAATAGTTAATAGGTATTGTAAAGATATTGCAATTACAACCCCCAACAACCCTAGATGTTGGCCTAAGAGCAAAATACCAACACATAAAATAACATTGGAAAAAAATGTAATAATGAATAAGCGCTTTACATACCCTAAAGCTAGGAAGACTGGATGAATTGGTGTAAATGCTGTTGCAATAGCATGAACTAGCAGGAATGTAACGATATCCCATTTATACACTAATAGATCATCCGAAAAAATCGCAGAAACCCAGTAACTTATAGAAACACTTGCCAATACAACGACAACTAATGAAGGAACAAGCAGTAAAAAAATGATTTTTAACATTGCATTTTTTACTTTTTCATATGCTTTTTCAGCTAGCAGTAGATTCACTTCTGGATACAAAACTTGGTTTAATGGTCCGGTCACTTTAGTAGAAATAGTGGCTATTTGCTTTATAACTCGGTAAGCACCCGCAGCACCAACAGACACTACCGCGCCAACTAGAATATTATCTAACTGTTTTACAGGTATATCGGATAAAGCTGTCATATGAACGGTGAAATTGAAATGATTAAATTCGTTTTTTTGCATCTTTGAAAGTTGTTCACAAGCGCGATCATTCGATTTTAATATTGAGATCGCACAACGACTGCATTGCAACTGAATAAATACAACGCCAAGGCCTAAAGTAATCAAATAAGTAGCAACGAAAAAACTAATGCTCAAGTTTTTCCAATAACCAATAACTGTGCAACCAAAAAATAGAACTGCACTAATTATGTTTTGAAGTGCCAAGGCTTTATAACGCTCTTGATATCGTAAAACACCGATAGCGACACTTGTTTGATTTAAAAGAATGTAAGCCGAACACCATTGCAGTAACTGAGTGTATTCACTCAACTTAAAGCTATCCGCATAGACCTGTGCAAATAAGATGGCCACACTCGTACCTAAGATAGCACAAAAGAGATCATACTTTAGCGTTGCAACTATCAATCCGGCTTTATCTTGTCCGAGATTAAAATAACGGATCATGCCTTGCCAAGCTTGAGGGTTGAAGGCGAGACTAATCACAAGAATATAAGCTTGCAATAACGTTACCTGTCCAAATGACTCAACACCCAAAGCTTTTAAAGAAATTGCTACCGATAAAAAGTTGAGAATAGAAGCAGAGAGATTTCCACTGAGTAAAATGCTAGCTTGCCGAATTAATTTCGTAATCATTGCAGTAAAATTTATTAATGAGAAAATAGGAGTTGCAACTCAGGTTCATAGTCCTGTTCTTTCTTCGTTCTCTTTTTGTTCTTGCTTATGAGGTACATTTAGTAGTTTGCGAGCAATAACCGTTATCTTCCAAATATTATGCATTATTTGATTGTATAAAACCTGACAGAGGATAAATCCATAGAACATGAAATAGTCTGGGATGCTATTAAGTTGAGCTAATATCCCTACTAATGCGAACAAGCTGGCTATTGAACAAATAACGAAAAGTGTCATTTTAGGACCAACACCGAGCCTTTGCAGAATATGATGCAGATGTTCACGGTCAGGCTTAAAAGGGGATTGTCCCTTCTTGATCCGCCTCATAATAGTTGAAACAGCATCCATAATTGGGATCGCCGCAATCCATAACGCCGTGACAGGACGTATTGCAACAACGCTTCCCTGTGAGCCTTCTAGCAGTAACCATACGACTGTGAAACCAATTACCGTACTACCAGCATCCCCCATAAAAATTTTAAATCGTCTACCAAAAGGGACTCCTAAATTCATCAATATGTAAGGCAAAGTAGCGACTACAACAGCAATGCTGAAGGCAAATAGCTCAACATGGCCAGCGAAGTAAAATAAAATAGCCATAGAACTGAAAGAAACTGTAGCAAGCCCACCTAAAAGCCCATCAATGCCATCCACCATATTGAACGCATTAATTGCACCAACAACAGCAATAAGGGTTGCTATAACTCCAAAAAGACCAATATTGAGTTCAAAAGGGCCTATTAAATTTCCAACTTGAGATAAACTCAGGCCTGCGAAATAAATCATCGCAAAAGCGACGCCAGCCTGAACAACAAGTCGTAACTTGAATGAAACATCAATCAAATCATCAATGACACCAATGATAAGTAAACTAATTGCGCATATGAGGTAAACATCGATATTTGTCATACCATTATCAGACAACCATAGGTAGCCGCACACAATTACGAAAATAGCGACACCTCCAACCAAAGGTATACGACCCTTGTGGTTCTTTCGCTCACTGGGAACATCAACTAGATTTACAACTTTTGCTAACTTTCTAAAAAGAAACAAACTTAGGAAAGACGCAAAAAAAATGACAATGTTACTTAGTACCAATTTAGATAACCTATAAGAGAATAATTCATCCATAACCGGATTGAACGAACTAACGCGCCATTATACAGCAGGTGCAATTGAGAGTCACTTTCGCTAATTGCATACATAGAATCTTGTTGAACGCTAATGACCACATTTACTTTCGCCTTAAATTATCATCTGAATCTCAATGAAAATTGGAAGTCCTAGACAAAGGAGAATTAACACTATGCTCCTAGTGTCTTTTCGAAACTGTACACGCAAGCTGACCTATTACATCAAAAAACGTAGTTAGCACACATTCAGCTTGGTACGAATTTACTAGAATGCTACTATAACAAGAAAGATCCATTCCATAAGTATGCTTAAAAATTTAATTAGAGAATCGCTCTATCGAATAGGGTATGAAATAAACCTCTCACCTGTCGGCCATGTTAAATTAAACAAACAGATTGCTTTTATCCACATAGCAAAATGCGGCGGTATTTCTGTAGACAGTGCACTTAGACGTTTACTCGCACAGCCGCAACAACCTCGTCTATGTCGTACTACTTCAATTGCAGCAAGTGTGGCCACTTATAAAGGGTTAATGGACAGCATTGATGATACATGTGACTTTAGTGAACATCACCTGAAAATATTGAAAGGTATTCTAGACCACTTTTTAACACTAAATCATCAGTACATCAGTGGTCATTGGCCGGTAGATAGCACACTAATCGAGAGTTTTAGCCACAAAACAGATTTTATTACATTATTACGAGATCCTGTTTCTCGATTTAAATCAAATTATATATTCAATAAGCTTTCAAACCCTTTATCAATAATGAAACCCAACAACCTAAAAACCGACGATCTTATTGCAGAAGCCCGGGAGATCATATTTGGCCGAAGAGGCTGGCAAATGGCTAATACGCAAACAGCATATATTGTCGGACAATATCCAAAAAACGTAGATGATTGCCAAAATTTACAAGAGCAATTTCTGCTTAATATCAAAAAGTTCAAACTCGTTGGATTTCTGGAGGACATAACGAACTTCGAAAGTCAGTTCAAATCCATATATGGAATGAAGCTTCAAGTTAGAGAGAAGAACAAAACATCAAGTCAACAAAAAGCAGATGGAAAAAGTATCATTTCGATTTTAAACAATTATCTATCGGAGCCTAATGTAGAGAAGCACATTCGTGAAATGTCTAGATTTGAAAGAGAAAATGTAGAAAAAGCAAAAGAGTGGCATTTTGATAAATAGAGATATTGCCAACATTGCTATATTGTATTTAGAGAAAATCGTTGTATTGTCAATCGGTTTTGCAACTACAATATTACTAGCAAGGTCATTGGGACCTGAAGAGTTTGGCCTCTACTCCTTTATTTTGGCTTCTGGATTTCTACTCCTTCCATTTACGCAAGTGGGGCTAAATAACCTATGTGGAAAGTACTTCAATCTTTATCCAAATAATGCGCATCATTTTTTTAAAGCGGCAATGCTCGTTCGGGCGATTTTTTCGATACTCGCAATACTGCTTTCTTTCTGCTTAGCTGAGATTAATGATGGGCTGATAGTTGAAAAGTCATCTCTTCTTTTACTTGTCCTTCTTCAATCATTCAATTGCTTTAATTTAATCGAATTCATATATCTATCCAAAGGTTTAACCAAACAGTGTTCTATAATACGTGTAACAGCAAAACTGCTCTCAAGAACTATGTTGCTTTTTGCTGTAATGAACGACTCTCCTTTGTTTATTTTAGTCCTACTTACAGGTGTAGAATACATATTTAGTGCCCTCGGATATTGTTATTTATATTTTTCTAGTAACTTGCCTACTAAAAATCGCGTTAACACGGATGTTGTTAGAACGGCAAAACGGCTCTTTCATCAATCAAAATGGCTAGCACTCTCTAGTATTGCATCTATTTTGTACCTCAAAATCGATCAACTTATGATTGGTTCAATACTCGGAAATGAGGAGGTTGGTTACTACTCTGCAGCTCTAAAATTTTCTGAAATTTGGTTCATTTTTCCTGTAGTGATAGCAAATGTATTTATGACAAAGTTTGTCTATTTATTTCATAGCTCAAATTCAACTTATTGGCGATTTCAACAAAAGCTGTTTAAAATCGCGTTTTCTATATGTTGTGTTTTGATTATAAGCATCTATTTCACTGCAGATTTGGTAGTTAAAAATCTTTATGGAACGGGCTATACTGACTCAGTAAATGTACTGAAAATACATATTTTTGCTGTAATCTTTGTCTTTTTTAGAGCTTTTGTAAGCAAATGGCTGATACTTTCTAAAAACTACAATTTAAGTCTTTACAGCCACTTATTTGGTGCGGGAATTAATATTATATTGAACTGCATTTTAATCCCAAGCTATGGTATTTCTGGTGCCGCTATCGCGAGCGTTTTCGCTTATTTTAGCTCAAGTTTTTTATTTTTATTCCTGTTCCGTGATGGCAGGAGCTATATTTCAAATTTACTCCAAAGTAAAGATTAAACAGCTCCTGCTATACTATATTAATTCAACTGTGAGACAATACGACGGTACTCTTTATTTATTTCCTCGGCAATAACCGTATTTCCACTTATTGAAACCGTAATAACCTGATTTCTCGACTTATTGAGTAAAGTAATATTTCTCATCATTTGCTTATAGTCATCCATTGTGGCTATAAATTGATATTCTCGATTATCTAGCTTACCATGATAAGTGGCGTCGTCCGTGCCTACAAGCGTGAACTCTATGTTTGTAGCATTTGCGTCGACTAATCCACGAGCCGCACCTTGAATAAATTGACTCCATTCCTCATCTTCGCCCGTATAGGAAGCACCTTGCAAAGATTGGCAAATTATATTTGAGGCTATTTTTGCCCGAGATTCTGAAATGGTCTCAACATTTAGCCACTGTGTCATACTCAACTTGCCGCCGTTATTCATATTAAATTGTTGCTGGGTCTTTTTAACGCTTTTTGGGAAAAGTGACTCAAAGTCGCACTCCTGAGCATATACGGACAAGGTGCTAAAAAGAGAAACGGCGATTAGTACTCTAAACATTTTCATTAGGGAATCCTCAATTTAAATACACAGGACTTTCCATATGGTAATCCTGAACCTTAAGGTAACTAAACTTAATATCAATAAGTCGGGCCTATTAAATCTTTCAACATAACAGAACCGTCTTTAACTCTCTCATTTTATAAACAGAGTCATCAAATAAGAGTTATACGCTTTATATCTGTGTTTTCGATATACATATACACACTAATGAGCCAAAAACATAGATACATAAGGAATAAATAGGATTTAAAGCAAAAAGCCCAGCAAATGCTGGGCTTTATATTCATTACAAGTAGTTATTACTTGTCTGAACCTTTTTGCTGAGAAGTCACTAGAGACTGACGACCAGCACCTGCTTTTTCGCTGAATGCGTAAGCGTTTACTTTACCTTTATCAACGTCGAAGTTGAAAGTAATGCTTAACTTAGAACCAGCTGGAACTTTGTTACCTTTGCTGTCTTTAAGAAGATCCATAACTTGTACTTGAGATACTTTAGTTACAGAGTTCTTAGCAAGGAACTTAGATTGGTTAGTAGTAGAGTAAGAAACACCCTTATCATCGTTTGCAGTGATGATTACATCAACTTCTGAAGAAGTTTCATTTGCAAAGTGAACAGAAGTGTTAACACCTTCGAAACCTACTGGGAAGTAAGGAATGTTGATGATTGTTGCATCAAGAACCCACTCACCCGCGTCAGCTTTAACAAGTGCTTCTAGCTTAGTGTTTGTAGCAGAAGTAGTGTCTGCATCAACAACAACAGTAGCTTTAAACTCAGAAGCCTTAATTGGGCTTGCTGCAGTAGCATTGTTGTCAAGAGTTAGCGTGTAAGTACCTTCAATACCAGTTGCACCAGCTGTATCAGTAACTGTGAAGCTGATTGACTTTTTATCAGTTGCAATAGCTGGAGCGCTGATAGTTGTACCAGCTACAGCTGCTACCGCACCTGCGATAGTAGTAGAAGAGAAATCACCTTCAATTGTAACTGTCGCTTGAACGTTTACACCCGCTGCTTTTGACAATAGAGATTGAGTATCTGTGATTTTAACAGCAATAGTATCTGCGTCTGTATTTGTAGTATCTACAGCGCCGCTGATGAATAAAGTTGCAGGGTTACGTTGGATTACACCGTTCGCTTTAGTTGACACAGATGCGCCATACTGATCAGCTAGAACGATGAAGTTACCAGTATTGTCACCAGTAGTATCTTTAGCATTACCAGTCAAGCCAGATTTAGCTGAGTAAGTAACTGTTGCTTCAGATGCTTTTGACTTATCGATATTCGCACCACGAACTTGAACTTCGAAAGAAGAATCTTTAGTAACCGGGTCACCAGTCATTACTTCAAGAACAACCGTTGTTACACCACTAGTTGTTGTAGTTGAAATTGGTTTGATTTTATAAGTACCAGAACCGTATACGATACCTAGCTCGTTGTTAGTAGAAGTAGCTTGTGCCTCGCCTGCAGCATTTGTAGCAACAGCAGTAAGACCTGTTACACCTTTACCGAAAGTAAGAGTGATACGGTCACCAGCTTCCAATTGCTCACGAACGATAACACGGATAGATGTGTTATCTGCTGCAGCAGCAATTTCAAGACCTTGCTTTGATGTTTTAGTTACTGCATCCGTTAAGTCAGCAGCTTGAGCGCCAAACGCACCTAGAATAGCTGACGCTAAAAGTGCTTGTTTGAATAGTTTCATTATTTCCATTCTCCTAGTTTCATGAAACAGGTTTACTGATTAGGAATGTCAATAAACCAAGAACCTACATTCTCGACTTCTATCGAGATGTTGTCAATCTATGTTTTACTTTAAAATCTGTCAAGTAACAACATAGAAATGTTAGCTTTTTTTGCATTTGTGCAACACATTATAGTTAACGTTCTAACTGTGTGACAAACGGAATCAGCTTTAATTAATTCTTCGTAACTAGAACTGCTAGTTTCATCTATACAATCACCGTTACGCAAACGTTGCTAAAATACCGATTATTTTCTCTTGAATCAAGCTAAAACACCAAATTTTCCAATCCTTTTTTAAAGCTTTGTTCAACTTTCATCCAATCTTCATTACTTTGAATTATTTTTGGTGTCACCAACACAACAAGCTCTGTTTTATCAGAACTGCTTTCATCCGATCTAAATAGATGACCAATAATAGGAAGACTTCCCATCATTGGTACCGATGACGCACCAGAAGATTGCTCTTGCCTAATCAATCCACCTAACAATACAGTCTGGCCATTTCCAGCAACGACTTCTGTACTTATCGTCCTTTCAAAAATAGCTGGCGAATCTATCCCAACACTTGCTTCCTTATTTACACTCGATATTTTCTGCTCTATTGACATTATTACCGTGCCTTGGGCATTAATAGTGGGGGTCACATTAAGTTCAACACCCGTTTTTCTGTACTGAATCGTGGTTGTTTCGCGATTACTGTTTATTGGATCAGAGATCGTACTTCCCGCTGTTGGTATATCATCACCCACACTGATGTTAGCGGCTACACCATCTCGAACAAGTAAAGTGGGCCGAGATAAGACATTTATTTGGCCATCTTTTTGTGCCAAATTGAGTGTTACAGATCCAGGCAGACCCACAATCTCATAACTAAATCCATTTTTTGAACTAAAATTAAACTTTTCTTGTCGTGATGATTCAGGGCCACTAGTTAAGGCAAATTGAACCCCTTTAGCAAAACTCCCCGTCAATTTTACTTCCGCTATGACTACCTCCATCATAACCTGTTTGGGCATAACATCCAGTTGCCTTAAAATAGGCTGTAAGTCTTGGTAGTATTTCCCTGAGGAGTAAAAAATTAGTGCATTCGCGCGTTCATCGACAACTAATTTTAGGTTATCGCCTTCAATGGAAAAGCTTTCTTTACTCGAACTGGTTCTACCTTTAACTGTATCACTACTTGAGTTGTTTCTAGGCTCTCCGGAAGTTGGAACGGATTGAGTCATTCTACCTCCGGTTGCTGTAGCACCTAACAAAGGAGCTAAACTAACACCAAGATCTGACGCGCGTGCATACTTAGGATGATAAATAAAGAAGCTTTGTTCAGAGCCTGTAGCTGGCTTATCCAATTGCTTTGCCCAGAACTCTACTCGGTCAATTATTTCGTCTGCTGTTGCAAAGGCGACTACCTTTCCAAGATGTTCAATTGGCACAAACTGCAAACTCGAAGCGTTGCCTAGTGTATTGCTGGTACTAATACCTTCGTTTTGTAATAGCTTACTAACTTTTTCAATAAACGTCTGTGAATCGATGTATGTAAAATTCATAAGAGCAATCGACTTTGCACTCAGCGCAGGACTATCAATAATCGAAATTAAATCTAAAGCTCTTAATATTTGCTCTCTTCTTCCTTGAATTGTTAATAAACCTTGCTGAGTGTCAATCGCAACGCTTGCATCTACTAAACCAGCCACGGAATTCCGAAGACCTGGCGAAACGCCGTATTTAGTTGGTACTAGTTGTATGATTTCGCTAGCAACATTTGGCACACTCTCTCTAGAGCGGCCGAATCCAAACGCTCTTTCTGAGTTTGTATTTCCGCTTCGACTAGGAAATATGTAAAAAATTCCCTCATTCAACGAAATGCTAACGTTGTTTCGAGCGAGAACCTCTTGCACCAACTGATAGAAGCGACGTGCACTTACCGCTGTTTTAAGTTCAAGAGTTACTGGCGTAGTATTCTCTTTGATGGTAGGTTCGACAACATAAGAAACATTTAATAACTCTCCCAACGCATAATGAATAAAATCACTCATGGGTAATGCATTTGCCGAGACTTGAAGCTGATTTTTATTATCGAATTGTTGCGACAAATCAAGCTCTAACTTTAAATTTTTTGAGGAGTTAGAGAGCTGTTTTAACCGCTCGAACTCACTGTCATGCGCAAAATTCCCGCTTTCAGTAGTTACACTTGGCGATTTATCATCAGGTGAGTCCGATGCCAGGAATGATGCACCTATGTTAACTTGTTTGGCTTTCGTCGTGTTACTCGGATCCATAACACTCTGACAACCCTGTAAAGTTAAGGTTGTAATGATGAATATCGAAAATTTACTCAACTGCTTCATTGTTTCTTTGCCATTTAAAAAGTTTTAATTCTGCAACCATTTGATTTTCATCAAAAAACACCGCTGCATCACTTGATATTTGCTTTACATAAACACGCTCAGTTAGGTGTTCATTTTCACTAAGCTTAAGTAGACCGTCTGACGAAGAACGAAGCAAAATAAAAGGCTCACTAGATACTTTGAATATACCAAGTAACTCAAATGTACTCCCTTCAAATTGCACTTTAGAGGCATTATCGGCGACATTGTTAAATCGTTGAACTTCCGATCCAATATCTGTATTTTGAATCCCTACTTGCTTAAGTTCTTCTTCCCACTTCAATTCTAAAGACATTACCTTCCCCCTTTTTCAGGGATTAAGACCTCTTCTACGCTAAGTTCTGTGCTATTGCTTTTTTCCGTCTTTCCGAATTCGAAGACCGGACTCAGTGCAACTAAAAAAGAGATGAGAGATACAATACCAATGAACAATCTCACGAATCTTTCCTCATACGCCAAACATTGATCGTAAATTCACCATTAAGCACTTCAGAAATGACGCCGGTCCAATTTTGCCCACCAAATGCATAATGTTCTATTTCCAAACTGGGGGTTGATTCTTCAATTAAACGAGTCAATTTTATTGAGCAAAGAGGTGAACCTTGAAACTCAATCTTAACTTTCCATTGACGAATATTTTCTGAAAGCACATCACCTTCTAACCATGTTAGCGTATCTAACCTACATTCAGATTGCTTAAATAACTGATCCAGCTGTTGTTGAATCTGGAGTTTAAACTGTCCTTCAGTTTCAGCTCCAAAGAAGAATGCCTCCATAGCAGCTTTGTTGTTTTGCGCTTTACTTAACTCTTCACCAACCATACCTGCCTTATCCAATAAATCTTCTGTTTTGGTTAGTCGTTTTGACTGGAGCCGATAATTACTGATGAGCTCTTCAGAAAACGAATAGAGAGGTTCTGTTATATAAACATAAAATAACAAAGCAGCAGTCAAGCTTATATAATAGCTATACTTCTTTATATATTTCATTTGGCTAGCTCGTTTTCTTTGAAAGTAATTTGGATACTGAAATTATCGAGGTTGTTGCTTTTTCTCACAGCACCATCAAAAACAGCTGATCCAACTAAAGGACTGGCATTGAATTTTGCAATAAGTTCATTTGCATTTTCAATTGCACCATCTATTTTCATAACACCGTTATCATAGCGAAAATAATTCATAAGCGCGCCGTGCTCCAACGCTATTGCTAGTAAGCTCCAATGTGGATAAACATCTCGGTTTTGTTGTGCTATCCCGTTCACTTTTCGAGATAATTGATTAATTAAATCTAGTTCAACTTTTTGTTTTAAAACATTACTGGCAACATCGCCGTTTTCCAATACCTGGGCTTCCAAACGCCCTAACATCAAGTAAGTAACGGAACTCACTAAGCACAACCCTACAGTATAGCTTAATAGCGGAGCCCATATAAACATATGCGCTATTCGACTTAGCTTACCAACATTTAAGTAAGAATGAACTTGATTGAACAACTTAGTGAGATTCACTTCATTGATTGAAGAAACTAAAAGAGGTGCAAATTGATGAATACCAACTTCAAGATTTTTTTTACCTATTGCACCTATGCTGTGACCGAATTGCTCTATTGAATTCAGTAGCCCGCCTCGATAAGCACTTTTCCCACTCTCACCAAAGATAAACAGTCTACCTCCAGGAGTATCTATCGACATGGCGGTGTCAGAATATGTATTCGAAAGTAAAGAATCTTCCGCTATTAAAAAACCAAATTGTCGTTGATACTGCTCATCAATTCGAAATTCCGTTTTCACCACTTCAAACTCATCATCTAACTTAGCTATAATATTGAAGTGAGTTAGCTTAGATGATGACTTTTTCTGTAAATTGACTATAGTCCTAATTTCAGAACGGCTAACAGATTGATAAGTTTTTCTCGTTACGACAGTGTTCTTTTTTGAAACAACACATATAAGTGATGTTTGTTCCGTAGCAACTAGTTTGTCATCGACTAGCTTAAAAGGCTGCTCGAAGTAGTATGTTAAGAAATTTGCGATTCGATTCTTGAATCCTTCTCCAAGCAACATGTTTAAACTTAACTCTCTTTCCACGATACGCTCTTAATAATAATTGGCCTTTGCATAGATTTCGGTTGAAGCTTCAAATCTATCCGTTTTGTTATTTGCAGTTCCCCATCAACGGCGCTCAATTCTACAGCAAGGAAGCCACTCGTAGCAAAAGTTATGTACTCGTCTGAATCCACACCTGTAATTTGATAAAACAGCAATGGTGTAAGTTCACCTTTATCTCTATAGGATTTTACTTGTTGAAAGAACTTACCATTTCTAAGATACGCTTTTAATACTCTATCTGGGGCATTCATTGGATTAAACCCACTAGCGATTTCTGTCGTAAAATATTGGCTAAATTTAAGCGCTTTTAGACTTTGCCCACCTTTTATATGGGTTAGTTCAAAAACACTCTGTATTAAGCCGTTTCGAGGGTAACTTGAATCAGTATAATCATCTTTCTCTGCACCATTTAAACGGCGCATAGTGTCCAAATCTTTCCAATCTTCGAGTGAGTCATAAAAATGATTCGCTTCTTTATATTCATAGCCTAGCTCAACAAGCATATTAGTTAATAGGTTCTTATTTGCTAAATTTGCATTTACTAATCCAAGCTTATCCTGAATTGTGACACGAACCGAATCTGATATTGAGAAGCTTTCCCCATAGAAATTCCAATTTCTTACGATGGGATCTGTATCTTTTTTATCTTGGTATTTTTTATGACCCAACAAAGATTGAAATAGCAAGGACTCAGCATTTTCTAGTTTTACACGTAAATCAATTCTAGATTTAGCCTTAGCAGCTAAATCAATTTGAAAACGGATATTTTGTTGTAAGAAAAGACAAAATACCGCCAAAACAGCTGAGATTATAAGAACTTGAATTAAAGCAACCCCTAGAGACTTATTCACAGCTACTCCTGATATTGACGGTAATTAAGCAATGATTCAAATGAAAACCGGTCAAAGTTATAGTGTAACATAGTGGTGGGTTCGAGTAATTTTGGACTGTACAGTTCAATTTCAATACTCAAAGGAAAGACTCGCCTTTCAACCGAATTATAACTTGAATAATAAGCAGCTTGATTAGCTGAATCTAAAACCTCACCAATAGCTTTATCTGAATTAGAATCTACCGCCTGCTCTATACCCTTGTAACCAAAATATCTAAAATTAACCTTATCAACATTACCTAAAATCAAAATCCGATGTTTCCAACTGAAGCTTTTACTCGGCCACTTCGTTAAAAAATAGTCATCAAAAGGTAACTCTCTATAATAAATACTTTTTTCCCCTCCATCAAAAACAATATTTACCAACGCCTCTTTTGAAGAGAAAAGAGCTTCTTTTGAAATACAAGTTATATCATCATTAGTTCCTTGAAATAAAAAAGTATTAAGGTTAGGCTCGTTCGTTGACTCAACTATATATGGGAAACAAGAAGAAATTACTTTATTCAGGAGTTCAATCGATATACCAGCGTTTGTTTCTTGCCAAAAAACACCCGCCCTCTTCTCCCACGAATTAGAATACAAACTGTAAGAATAATAACCAGTAAAAATAACAACCATAAGAATGGATGTCGAAATCATCAATTCAACTAATGTAAAACCAATTTGCTTGCTAGCTTTAATCCCAGACGACAACGTTAAACTCCACGTTTTGCTTTTGACTTATCATAATAGTAACTTTAAATACTGAGAATCGTTCTTTTGGTTCTATAATATCATCAATATCTCTAGGCGGCTTAACTCTTCTAACCAAACGAGCAGTCCAAAGAAAAGAAACTCCATTTATCATCTCCGAACCTTCGGCTATATCTCTATTATTCGATGCCAATTTAGAGTTCTGTATTTTTGTTTTCACGAGATCAATTGCAACATTACCAATTTGATTGTAAACCATTGAATTTGATGCTTTTTTTGATAGGTAATCGATTTGGTTGTATAATTGGGAGGTCAATGCTATTGAACTAAATAATATAACTGAAGAAATCAACACTTCTATTAAAGTGAAACCTTGTTCAACGCTTTTCATTGTATAGATTTTCAAGCTCAAACTCCTTTACCCCCCATTTACAATAATGGAAAAACTTGTTTTTGAGGACATACCGTACATATTGAAGTTGATTTCAGATGGCAAAAAAATCAGCTCTTTAAATTCAATCTCCCTTCGGTTATTACCTTTGATAAGGATACTTTTATCTCTAAAAGACACAACTGTATTTCTACCATTAAAAAAGGATTCATAACTCACGACTTTCAATAAATTTTTAACTTTTTCAATTTCAACAAATCTTTGCTGTTTACCTATATTTTTTAATATTAATCCGCCGGTCAAACTCATAGTCAAAGCCATGATTGCAAGTACTACAAGTAATTCAATAAGCGTAAAGCCTATATTATTAGTTTTAGATCGGCACATCGTTCATAGACACCATACTCATCAACATCACAATCACAACACCTCCAACAAATCCTCCCATAAACAGTAACATCATTGGTTCGAGCATTGTGGTAAATTTACGAATTGCGTTTTCCATGTCAACTCTAGATCTCGTTGCTATATCCTCGAAAACAACTGACAAACGTCCAGTTTCTTCTCCAACTTTTATAATCGAAAGGAAAAAAGATGGAAAAATTCTAGTCTTGCTCAATACCTCACCTAGTTGCTTCCCTGCCTTTAGCTGTTTAAGGGCTAAGCTAGAATCCCGACGGAAATCAGGATGTTTCATTGTGTTTCGTGTAAGTTCCAACGCTACATCTAATTGTAAGCCCGCATCAAGCATCATAGCTATTGACTGTGAAAAACGTATTCGCTCAGACGTAATTAGAATTTTACCAAGACCAGGAAAACGTGACACCTTAACATATAGCCATTCCCTGACGTGATCTTTTTGGAATAAGTAAACCAACGACACAATTATTGAAATCAAACTTCCAATTATAAAAAATTGATACTCGTTAAAATAATTACTCGTTCTTATTATTAATTGAGTGTACCAAGGGGCTTCATCCAAGTTAACTATAATGCCAGCCATTTTTGGAACAATAAAAGTGAGCACAAAATAAATCGCAGCCATACAAACAAAAAATATTATAGATGGATAAGCAAGCGCTGTATTTATCTGATTCCTCAAATCCATTTGAAACTTTAAATCTCTTGCCAATTTTTTTAGAACATCAGATAGACTACCAGATGCTTCTCCTATTTTGAGAAGCTGAATATAAAGCGGTCCAAATATTTTTTCATGTTTACCAAAGGCTTCACTTAAAGTATCACCTTTCTTTAATGAAGATGAAATCTGATTTAATAACGTACCTAATGCCAGACCTGAGTTCGATTGTCTTATAATATCAATTGCCTTGTCGACTTTGATACCACTTTCTAATAGAAGTGATAATTCATTCGTAAAAAACTCAATCTGAGATAAACCAACTTTTTTTGATGAAAATAGTGTAAGTGGAGAAGTATTATTAATTTCAGATATTTTTAACGGGGACAATCCTCTACTATCAAGAACACGCATTGCCTCATCATAATTTTCCGCTTCAATTATCCCCTCATTCCGATTTCCGTGATTATCGATAGCTTTATATTCAAATTCCATATCTATCCAGCCACTCTCAAAACTTCATCGATAGTAGTGATTCCCTGAAGTACTTTGTAAAAACCATCTTCAAGCAGATTTCGCCGTTTAAGACTTGTGTTGTGATCATGAGCTTTCGGAATAAACTGTTCATCCTTTGGAATAGACTTGATCACATCGTCGCATCGCAGATATTCATTTAGCGCAATTCGCCCTTTAAAACCTGAGCCATTGCAATGTTCGCATCCTACAGGTGCTTTAATCTGCACTTCACTTATATTTGAATTTTTTACAATTCGATGTAACGGATATTGAATAAATAGTTCATCGGGATTAGGGTGCTGGACAGCACACTTTTCACATAGTTTGCGAGCAAGTCTTTGTGCAACTACTGAAACTAATGCTGCATTTAGCAAAAACTCTTCTACACCCAAATCAAGTAAGCGCGTGTAAGCACTAGCCGCATCATTGGTGTGAACAGTGCTAAACACCAAATGTCCAGTTAACGCGGATTGCAGTGCTATCTGTGCGGTTTCCTTATCGCGTATTTCACCTACCATGATAATATCGGGATCTTGTCGTACGATTGAACGTAAACCAGCTGCAAAATCGAATCCGATGTCAGCATTGACTTGGACCTGATTTATCCCCTCAAGCTGATATTCGACTGGATCTTCTAACGTGATGATTTTTACATCTTCATTGTTAAGTTCATTCAAAAAAGTATACAAAGTTGTCGTTTTCCCTGAACCTGTAGGTCCAGTTAATAAAATTACCCCTGTCGTCTTTTTGAGATCATCCAGTATCAAATTTTGAGTGTCTTTGGACAACCCAAGCACTGACATATCATGCCTAATACTATCTTTTCTTAGAAAACGTAGCACGACACTTTCACCATCATTGAGTGGTAACGCAGAAACACGAATATCGAGCTCTTGATTAGCTATCCGCATTTCAATTTTACCATCTTGTGGCCGACGTTTTTCCGCAATATCCATTCCAGATAGAATTTTCAATCGCGTAATAATTGGAAGTTGCATTTTTGGTGACAAGAGTTCGACGTCATGCAAAACTCCATCTATACGAAACCGGATCCTGAATTTACCTTTCAAAGGTTCGAGATGCATATCTGATGCACCACGAGCTAACGCCCTAGTTATTAATGAATTCAATAAATTTACAGTTGGAGCTTCTGATGCAAGTTCTCGCAACTTAGCTTCTTCCGCCCCCGTAAGCTCATCACTAATATCGGAAAGCTCACTTTGGCTTTGAATTTCATAGAAATAGGTTTGTAATTGGCTTTCGGTTGCCAGCAAGACGCAGAGTTCTACACCTTTTGAATTCAAAAACTCTGACAGTTCCGAATCCAACGGATCTTTACATGCAATCACCCATTGATTATTTATTACGTCCAAAAGAATACAATTTAATTCCTTCAACGTAGAATGATAACTAAATGGGACATTTTTTGACGGGAACCAGGGCGAATATGTTTCCGGGTCGAACAATTCATATCCCAGTAAATAATGATAAAGCTGAGTCAAATCTTCTTCAGTTAAACAACCTAAATTCACAAGAACATTTTCTAGCCGGCCACCATATCTATCTTGGTACGTTGACGCTTTTTCCAAATCTAGTTTTGAAACATTGAACTTGTTTACAAGAAGTTCTTTTAGATTCATCATTTTAAAACGATGTCCTCATTTTCACCTTCTCCACCTTTTTCGCCGTCTAAGCCATAAGTCATAATGGAGAATGCTTTGCCATTTTCACCAGGAACCGAATAAATATATGGCTTTCCCCATGGATCTAAAGGTACGGCCTTTGGCAAATAGGGTCCATCCCAACCTGGCGCACTGCCTGATACGAGTTGCTCCAATTTAGCAGGTACATTTCCCATGTCGAGACGGTAAGTGTCAATTGCTGTCTCGACCATTTGCATTTGCGCCAAAGCTGTTTTTTTCTTAGAGGAGCTTACTTTGGAAAAAAGTTTTGGGGCAACTATAGAACCCAACAAACCGATTATGATTAATACAATCATCATTTCAATTAAGCTAAAACCACTATTTTTTTTCATTATTTAGATCCTTATTTTGATAGATTTTATTATATCAATGAGAAATTTTAGTGTCGATTAAGGGAGTCTTAATTAAAGATATTACACTCTTCCACATTCGTATGTTCTTTTCTTTAACCTCATTTGACACCTGCAAACAAACTACTGACTGCTCTTTTAACGTATTAATAAAATTAATAAGTTTATCTTCGACTACATCCTTTTCACATTTAAAATCAATAACATTATCTATTAGACCATATTCCTCAAATAGCATCTCATACTTATGGCTCCAACTAGTGGCCAAACAGGGAATACCTTGTGACAACGCGCTGACACAACCATGAAAACGGCTACTTACAACAGCATGACAACCGCCCAAAAATGCTTTGATTTCAATTGCCTCAAGTGTATCTACAATCTGAATATCACCTTCAATAGCTTCTGCGATCTTGTTGCAAAGTAATTTATCTTCCTCACCTTCATGATTTAGCAAGATCACGTCAAAGCCGTACTTAATAAAGATCTCAGCTTGGTTTCGCCAAAAGGCTACATATTTATCAATATCGCCCTGTGCTTCTTCATTGTGATACTTGGAAACAACTTTATTATTTGGAATAAAGCAGACAGTTTTATTGTCAAATGGTTCAATTATTTTGGGCTCTATCAAAGCCGTAAAATCTGGGCTTAACTCCAAGCAGCCGTTTTCATTGAGAACTTTACATGCCTGAAATGAAATTCGGTCTCTTGCATATACTTTAGTAGAAGAGTTGATCATCAAATGTGCTGCTTTTGCATGATCTACTTTAGTAAATGGCCCTAATGCTTGTGGTAACAAAATATATGGTTTGCCAGCCTTTTTGAATCTAACGGCCTCTTTGGCCGCATTTTTCAGATCGTTTAACGGCCACTGGTCTCCATATGAAAAACCGCTTGCATTCAATATAACATCAACGTCAGCTTCAGTTACTATGCCATATCGCTTTAACAAACGCTTAATAAAGTGCGGTAACTTTCCAAATATCCCCGTCAAATCAAGAGGGCCTCGTCTAAAACTCAACTTTTGAAATGCGCCAAGTTTCGCTCTCATCTTATAGGGGAGATTGGGTCCAGGTGATAATACTAAATTATATTCACCTAATTCCTTTTCCAACTGTGCTAGGATAGACAACAGCATCAATTCAGCTCCTTTGTTAGAAAACTGAACACCTTTAATTTCTATATTAATCACGTTTTTTTGTTTCCACATATGTGAGTAGTGTCGCGGCTTTCTTTTTATTTGAAAATGGAATTCCTCCATCAGCTAAAGCATACCCTACAGCAATAAACATTATGATGCGTTTGTGCTGCGGTAGGTTAAGCAGTTTTGCCGCACGCTTGTCTAATGTATGCAATTCAGGCCAGTTAAGCACACAAGTAGAAAGACCTAGCGTTTCACATGCTAACATAAATTGCATACTCGCTAAGGAAGCATCTATATAAATTACATGTCGGTCTCTTTCAAATGGGTATGCAGACAAATCCCCAATAACCGCTAACAAACAGGGAATTTGTGATGCAAAACCAGCGGTCCCACCGGGGAGCTCAACAGCCTCTCGCTTCGTTTCTTCGTCGTCAATCCACATAAATTCAAATGCTTGGCGATTACAAGCACTTGGTGCTTCAGTTGAAATAGTCAGAGCTTCGATAAGCAGCGACTTGTCAACTTTCTTTTGCTCAAACCACCTCACTGAGCGCCTTGATTTACATAACGCTTTTAACTGTTCAGAAGAAATATCGTGTGCGACTCTTTCGCTACTTAAGTAAGGCACCGAGGTAGCATCGCTTTGAAATTTTACAGCTTGAAAAATTTCAAAACTTGCTTTAATGGTTGGGTGTTTGAGATCGCATACAGTAAAAAACTGTTGCAACACAGAATAGGCCCAAACCAAATCAGCATGGTCAAGGTGTTCCACTTTTGCAGCACGCGAATAGACTGAGACAGTTTCTTCAATATAATCCAACGCGAAAACATCCTTACGAGGTCGCATTATCAAACCTTTCTCTATGCGATGGATATTGCGTCTAAGTAAAGAACTTGAGTTATCTTGCATACCTTGTCGAGTTTCATATTGAATTTTTGCTTTTAGAATAGCCTGTTGCTCATACCCAAATGCTCTATCGAAAAGAAGGTAATAAAGGCGGCTAAGAAATGGAGACGCAATAAAAAGAGGCCTCACTGTGCTTTGTGTAATTTCTATTACTTTAATGATAAGCTTTTTAAGTTTTTGCATAAAACGTAAATACGGGAAACAAATGTTTCCCGTACCCTTTTTATTCAGTTCCGTTAATTACTATCTATTGTTCAGTGTAGCTATCGAAGCTGCAGCTAAACCTAGTTGATAAATAATCTGTGTCGCGGTACTCCACAAAGTTAAACTGTCAATGTGTTGCGCATCTAAAGGAACGACAATAGTATCACCAGGAGCTAGCTGGCTAGCTTGATTATTCGTCGCAAACCATGAACCTGAGCCAGGAAGCTCAACGGAACCATTGGCCTTAATAATATAAATTCGCTCATCATCCGCTTTTTGCTTCAGACCACCACTTGCTTTGATATAGTCGTCAACGGACTTGGATGAATCATACAAATGTGTTGCCGCTAAGTTGACTTCACCTATGACACTCACTGAGTCTTGCATTGCTGGGATATATAACGCATCCCCATTTTCCAGTTGCAGGGCTTGTGTTGAACGTTTATCAAGGTTGATAACGAGACGTCCCAACGCTTCCACTTTGGACAGATCTTTTAGAATTTTGTCCATATCTTCATATGGCATGGAATTATTTGCTGTCGCGCTTTTTTGGAAAGTATTTGTAATGATGTCACGTCTCAATTCTTGAGTAAGCCTTTGAATTTGAGATGTTTCCTTTCGCTTTATTGACTCACGCGTAAAAATAGCCGCTTCTTTATGAGCAAATTGATTCAAACCACCAACTCGCTCAAGCAAGTTATCTAATGTTTCACCGCGCTTAATTGTATAAGTGCCTGGAAACTTGACCTCCCCCACAACTTTTACCTGAAGCCTCTCCTGCCAATTTGGCCTAGGGAATATATTTATAGTATCCTTACTTGCGAGTAATTTTGTTGGGTTCGCTAATTCATTTATACCATTGAATTGAATATGCTCTACTTGTTTACCTTCATTGTAGACAACACGAGTTAATTCAACTTGTTCAAGGTAAGCTGCTTCTAAAAAGCCACCACCAGCCTGAACTGCCTTTTGAAAATTAGCATCTTCAGACAAAGGGTACACGCCTGGAAACTTAACCTGACCATTTACCGCAAATAATTTCGCTGGCTTGGTTGGCGTTGCCTGTCTTTGTAGCTTGGCTAATATAGGCGCCAATAGTTTTTGACGACTAAAGACGGCGTATTCTTCTTCTTCAACTTCTTTAGGCTCTTCGAAAAGCGCATCGATACTCGTGATTAACTTAACATCTTCATCTAGCTTGAAAAGTTCATCATCCTTTAAGCCTATATATTTTAAGAACTCATCACGCTCGAATTGTTCCCACAGCTTTACGTTTTCACGCAATTTCAATTGTTCTTGGTTAAACGCTAAATCCTCCAGCAACTGCTCCTCTTCTTCTTTCAGCTGGTAGCGGCTAAAGACGACAATTGTATCATTCGATGCAAGCTCAATATCCCCAGATTTCCCATTGAAAATATCTTGCAACGAGAATTGATGGATAGCTATATCCCCTTCCAAATTAACTTCTCGGATAATTAATGAATAACCAAAATCAGCGATAGTTAATAAGTCTTCACGTGGTGCACTGAATACGTCTTTAAGTGTTTTTCCTGAATGCCATTCATAGTGTCCAGGGCTTGTCACAGCACCAACTAGTGTAACAGTGTTTTGAAAACGCGTTGATGCCGCATTTACAGATATTTCATCCCCGTTTTGTGGCTTATAACTCGTATTATCTGCAAAGTTGTAGTTTAGAGTAATACGTTTTCCATCACCGTTATATCTCGAAACAACGACCTTAGACTTGTTTGCGCTTGCTTTGAATCCACCTGACATCGCCATTACACTCTCTAGCGAATCGGTTTCTTTTAACTCAAAGATAGCTTGACGGTTAACTTCGCCTTTTACTTTAATCTTCTTAGCCGCTGGCGGGATAAATACAACATCGCCAGGCTTAAGTACCACATCATCAGAGCTATCTCCAAATAGCAATAAGTCATAAAGATCAAACGTAGTTATAAGCTTTCCTGCTCTTTTTACTTGAATTTTTCTTAGCGAGCCATTGTCGCTAACACCACCTGATACGAACAATGCATGCGTCACTGTCGCAAGTGGAGATACCGTGTAACTTCCCGGTTTGTATGCTTCACCTACTACCATTATACGCATTGGATTCAGCTCGCCCATAGAAACAAAAGCTTGAACACCAATCATTTCCTCAGATATTTTTTGAGAAATCTGCGTTTTTAGTTCTTTAAACGATAAACCTATTACATGAATTGGACTCAAATTAGGAATAGCTAAGCGACCTTCACGGTCGATTTGCACCTCATGTTCCTCATTCGTTTTTCCATACAAATTAATTTTTACTGTATCGCCAATGCCCAACAAATAGGTATCAGGGATTGCGGCTAACTCTGATGGCATAAAGGTAGTCGGCTCACCAGCAAAAAGTTCATAACCGAACGGCTTTAGTTCCTCTAATTTTGGCTTAAACTTATCCTCTTCAGTTTCCTCTTCATTTAAACCCTTTTGATCGCGAGGTAAGATCGAAGTGTCTTTTTCCTCATTTTTTTTGTCCCCTTTATTCTTGTTATCCAAAGTACTTAAATCAAAACCATAACGCTTGGCCAGCACTTCCTGTTGAGCTTTTGGGAGCTTTTTAAATTGCTCAATCTGCTGTTTACTTGGATTTATCGCAAAGCTGTTTTGCGACATTAATACAAAAATTGAAAGGATAAGTATTCTGAGGAAATTCACGTAAATCTCTTCCGTTATAGATTTTATTGCAGGCAATTCTACCTGAGTTTGAAAGAAATTAAAGGGCGCAGTGCGCCCCTGATTTGGTTAGTTTGTTAAAAACTGTATACCAGAGTCAAAGAAGTCTCTGTATCCGTGTTTTCTTTGCCTTCCGCAACATCGGAGTTGTTTGTGATGTTGTACGCAACTTTCATCTGGAGTGAGCCATTGATTTTTGTCAAAAGCGCTGTTTCAGACTTTGTTTTAGTGTTGCTATCACCGTATTCTACCGCAACTAATTGCGTGAATTTTGCGTTGTCTGAAAGCTTCCAACTAAAATCCAGTTTTCCAAGAGCGATCATCTCTCCCTCAAACTCACCTGCTTTCGGATCACTGCCATCATCACTTTCTTGATGTTCAAAATACTTATAGCCAGGACCGATTTCCGCATTCAACACCATATCAGGCGTGTTGATGAAACGAGTACCATAACCTAGTGAAACAACTGATTCACTTCGGAATGCACCAAAATAATCAGAAACATAGCTTCCATACAGGTACAGATGGCTGTGCTTTTCGTTTAATTTATAGTTACCTTGAACAGAGGCGGCGTATTTTTCGTTTGTACGCTGCGAACGTTTTTCGCCGTTATCGCTCTCAATTTCATCTTCTTTGTAGATTCCATCAAGTTTGTATTCGTTTTCCCAACTTTCTAAACTGTGTTTAGCTTTGATGCCACCTTTTAGTGTTGTCGTTTCGGTATTACCACTTGTAATAATCGCACCAACTTCACTTGTGACTTCCCATGTTTTGTCGCTATCCGCGAAAGCATTCGCACTTATACAAGCAGCCGCTAATACCGTAAAAACTGGTAGTTTCATGTGTTTCAAACCCTTTTCAATTAATCTTTGTGTAAATGAACGTCCATTTGAGGGAACGGGATAGTAATGTCATTTGCATCAAGCTCTAACTTAATGTTTTCTACAATAGCAAAATACGTAGGCCAATACTCACTCGTATTTACCCAAGGACGCACCACGAAGTTAACACTTGAATCGGCTAACTCCAGCACGGCTACGGTATAGGCAGGATCTTTAAGTACTCGAGCCTCGTTGTCGAGCACCGACTGAAGAACCTCTTTTGCTTTTTTCAAATCAGAGTCATAGCTAACGCCAATGACCAAATCAATTCTACGTGTCGCTTCGCGCGAGAAATTCACGATAGGACCCGACATAATGGCAGAGTTAGGCATAATGATAACTTTGTTATCTGGTGTGCGAAGTTCGGTAGAGAAAATTTCAATCTTTTGAACGCTCCCCGCGCGGCCACCGGCTTCAATGTAATCGCCCGATTTAAATGGACGTAACATAATAATCAATACACCTGATGCAAAGTTTGATAACGACCCCTGAAGAGCAAGACCTACAGCTAAGCCGGCTGCACCTAAAATCGCAATGAAACTCGTCGTCTCAATGCCAACTTGCGATAGCGCCATAAGTACCGATGCAGCAAAGACCAACGCATAAAAAATATTCGCAACAAATGAGCCAACCGCTTTATCTACACCTTTTTTTGCAAACGCTTTTTCCGTTAGACCTTCACAAAAACGCGCAATTCGCATACCAACGAACAAAATGACGATCGCTAATACGCCTTGGATTGTGTAATGTATGATTAAATCAGTATTATTTCTAACCCAATCTAAAATTGATTCCATGATGTCCACTCCGATTTGAATGTGAGCTGATTATTATATGATCCAATGATCATACATAGCGTATATGAATTTTGCCTGTACAACAGAAAAATTTATTAATTTCAAAAAAACTTAAATTTTTCCTTTCCATTACAGGATGATTTATGTATTATGCGCGCCACACCACACGAGGTGTACAACTCTTATAGTGGCGGCTGTAGCTCAGTTGGTAGAGCCCCGGATTGTGATTCCGGTTGTCGTGGGTTCAATCCCCATCAGTCGCCCCACTTCTTACTATATTCCTATCATTTTCATAAAATATTTATTAAGCTGCCTATCTGTACGTTTTTCATTTGGTTCTCTAGTTGTCTTTGCAATCGATGTTTCTTGGTTTAGTTGTTTTTTTCAACTCTTATACCGTATTTGCATCTGTCCCTAAACTTACTTTCTCCTATGGCGAAGTAAACACTTACCCTCAAGTTATTTTGAGTGATGACGGTGACATTCGATCTGGGATTTTATTTGACTTGGCGAATGCCATCGGTAGTGAACTGAATATTCAAATCGAATTTTTGAAAACACCACGAGCACGGCTCGAACAATTACTTTTAGACAAATTTGTTGATATTAACTGTACGGCAAACCCAAAATGGCTTACCTCCTCTAATTTAATTTGGAGTGAGCCGCTTTATGATAATCCAGATTTGTTGATCAACCACCTCAATTTGAGTTCTGTTGAGCAGTTGATTAATTATGCTGAAAGTAAAACAACGCCAACGCTGATTGGCACGGTTCTGGGCTATCGCTATCCAAACTTGGAGCCACTTTTTGACCGTGGCAAACTCGTTCGAATAGATAGCCTCTCACCTTCAATAAGCTATCAACGTTACTTGCGGGGGGATTTTCCAATGTTTGTCATTGCAAAGACTGAAGCCTCCATAGTCGACACTGCGCAAACACAAAATAGCGCTCTAATTGACCATAACTACCTATACTGTGCGTTATCGCCAAAACTATCCGCGAATGATATTTCAGAACTTCTACAAGCAATTCAGAAACTTGTAGTATCCGGTGCAATGAGCGATATTTTAAAACGCTATAGTGTGCAGTGACAAAAGTTACTTAGACTCGTGTTACGCTTTCCTGCTCCTGTGAATACAAGCTCCTAGTATTTATGTCTCGCTCTTTGCGTTGCAATAACACGAATTTAGGGACGTCGCCTCAATTCCATTTATTCTTTCGTGGATAGTTGGTCGGTTACCAAACAGATACTTTCGAGATAACAGCGGGTATCGTTTAATGATTGGAAGAAGCAAACAAAAATGCCACCTTTCGGTGGCATCACACACGGGATTATTTCTATTTACAGATAGAAATGCGTTTCTATTATTATTATTTTAAAACTCATTAGTTCCAGCGTTTGAGTTTATGACCTTTCAACGCATAGAATAATATAAACAAGTAACACGGGATCATAACAATGTAAGCGCCTTGCTGACCGAGACCCGTTGCACTAACGCCGCCCCAAATCAATGGACCAAACGCGCCGCCCGCGATACCCATAATCAATAAACCAGAACCTACACTAGTTAAGCGCCCGAGTCCAGAAAGTGCCAATGGCCAAACGGCTGGCCAGACCATTGCATTCGCAAGACCCAACGCTGCAATAAACATCAACGTATCTGGTAATGCAATAAGCCCAAATGGAACTAACAGCACATTAGAAATAGCATAAGATTCTGAATTGCCGAACACAATCGCTAGTGATAGCAAAATACCAATCACAGCCGAGCCCGTCAATGCCGATTGTTGCGAAATAAACCTTGGAATTAACAAAATACCAATAATGTAACCAATTACCATACAAAACATCGTGTAAGACGTCATGATACTGTAATTTTCGACCTTCAATGAAAGCGCATAAATACCGATGGTGTCACCGGCAATCACTTCTACGGCAACATAAACGAAAAGCGCGAGTACACCTAATGCGAGATTTGGGTATTTAAGGGCTTCTTTGATATCGCCAGCGCCTGGCTCTGCTCCATCATCTTCGGACTGTAATTCCGGCAGCGAAGAGAACTTAACAAATAGAGTAAACGCCAAAATGAGCAGTGCCATATAAATGTAAGGCATCACCAAACTTTGCGCCATCATGTTCTTTTGCTCTTCCGTTAACGTGCTACCCACAGAAAAATCAAGATTTACAACAATTAACGCAGTAAAGATATGCGGTGCGATAACACCTGCAAATTTGTTCAAAATGCCCATGATACTAACACGTACCGCAGCGGATTCTTCTGGGCCAAATTTAACTACGTAAGGATTAACGGCGGTTTGAAGTAATGTAAAACCAATACCATAAATAATCTGGGCAGCGAGGAACACTTCAAACATATGTGTTTTGGCTGCAGGAATATAGAGAAGCGCAGCAGTCATCATAATTAACATGCCAAGCGCCATGCTGTTCTTATAACCGATTTTTCGGATCACCTTCGCAGATGGAATCGCACTAAACGTCACCGATATGTAAAAAGTAAAAATAATAAGCGAGGTTTTAAAAGGGGTGAGTTCAAGCATTTGCTTAAGATATGGCATAAGCGAGCCATTGATCCATGCTATAAATCCAAGCAAGAAAAACGACGACGCAGCAACAATCATAGGCATTAAACTGCTTTTTTTGTTTTGTTCATATTCCACTGTGGCTTCCATAAACTTCATCTCGTTGCAATTGAGGTTATGTTATCACCGACTCAATGTCAGTGTTTTTTTATCTATTATGAATGTGCGCTTAAAAATGACAGCGCTGACATTTTACTTTACGTTAAAATTTATTATTTGACCAGTGTGTTTTTCTTAACCAAACAATAGTGAAAAAGGGCTCAATAGCCCTTTATAATAGGAAGTATCGTACCTTAATTTGGTAAGTATGTAATTCTGCTTACATTTTTATTACCAAGGTACGTTCTGAGTTGCACCGATGGCCCCTTTACCACGGAGGTTGGACCTGAGTAAGTTTGCCAAGACTTTCCACCATCCGTACTAAATTGGATTGGTAATAATGGAAATGCGCTGTTGGCGTGCAGCTTGCCATCTTCAATGATTGCCCCTGGTACAGGTAAATGCGCTTTAATCCCAGCAGTATCGAGCTTAGCTAACTCTTTTTCGCTCAACGTCGCTGCGAATTGCGCCCAATCTTCTAAGCGCTGTGCCTTGTTGATCGTTTGGCCTTCCCACTTAGCCTTATGCCAAGCTCGCTCGGCAAGCGGCAATAAACGAGGAAATACCATTTCCAAAAATTGAGATTCAGTACGTATTGTCTCACTCCACACTTGACCTTGTATACCGAGTATATTTTCTGGCTTTTCAAGCTGTGGCATTGCTCGACCAACTAATGCTTCTAAGTTGTCAATCGGATCAAGGTTCCGAGTCACATCAGCATTGGCATACAAATCATCAGGCATATAACCAAACACCTTTTGTGTATCGGTTGCGCGAGCAGCCCAATAGTAGCCACGCTCTAAAGGATGCGCTTCATAAGGGTGGTCAAAGTACAGATGAGTTCCGTGAGATAAAACCACTTGATATCCATCATTCGCCAGACGATATGCTCTATCCGCAACTCCCCACTCCCAAATATTGTCCCATGCATTCACTGTAAAGGATTTGTTTGGAAACTCTTCGCGATTAAATGGGGTGGTTGCGTCGTACATCAAACCATCTTCCCAAGCTCCCGGCGTTATTCCACGACGGGAAAATATCTGTGCAACTCGTTGTGTGAAGTAAGGCTTTAAATCTTGAACACCAGCCACGCCATTGTCAGCTTGTTCGAACAGCTTTTGGCACGCAGGGGAACCAGTCCAAGCCCCGTGCCCGACCTCATCTCCGCCAAAATGCAAATTCGTCAAACGCACACCTGCTTCTCGATACATCGATTGAATTTCGTAAGTCACTTTTTCAATAAAAGCATACGAGGAATCCATACAAACATTCAGTGCATTGTCGGTATAACTTTGAACCGTTGAGTAAGTTGAAGTGTCGTTTGCTTCACTAAGTAGGTAAGCCTTTGCAGCAACCAAATCTCCCTTAGCAGAATAGTGATTAAAACGCGCTTCCATCGCTTTAATTGCAGCGCGCGCATGCCCAGGGCTTTCGATTTCAGGAATGATGTCAATGTGTCGAACTTTGGCAAACTTCAGTAGCTCAATAAAGTCATTTCGGCTTAAATATCCATTCCCGCTACCTGATTTAAACGGCCCTGTGCCAAGCTGAGTAAGCAAGCATGTTTGCTCTTGTAAATCAAAACAACGTGTAGCACCTATGTCAGTAAGCTCGGGCAAATCTTTAATTTCAAGTCGCCAACCTTCATCGTCCGAAAAATGCCAATGAAACTTATTAAGTTTGTACTTTGCCATTTGTTCAACAAGTTTAAACATCACGTCTTTGCCATGGAAATTACGTCCATTATCGTAATGCATACCTCGCCAATTGAATCTAGGCGCATCTTTGATTTCACCACGAGGAAGCGCGACTTCATTGCTTGCGTTCGCTGGGAACAGAGCCAATAAACTTTGAATACCATAGAATACCCCCGCATTGTCCGCACCCACAATGCGAATTCGGTCACTATCGATATTCAATGTATAACTTTCGGCATCCTTAAGTTTTTTATCCACAGAAAGCTCTATCGCTTTAACGCCCTTGTCTAAAGGTATGTGGTCGGCTAGCATTGCTAATGAAAGACCATACTCAGCTAAATCGTCTTTAAAAACGCTGACTTCAGATGCCAAACGACCTGCAAAGCGAACCTGCCATTCATTATTGAGTCTTGTTGAACCTCGTTTAAATTCAACTTGCTGAGGTTTTGGAATAATGCGTGTGGACGCGTCTTTGATTTCGATGCTATTTACCGCCAAGTTTTGTTCAAAACGGATAGCCGCAGTCGGCGTCACCGTTTGATCTACAGGGTCGTTATATCGCTTTAGTTGGTTTTCACGGGTAAACGATGTCACGAATTGGGTCAGATCTTCCGTGTCCGTATTAGCAAAAATAGCTGGTTGCAATTGTTTTGATACGATGAAGGCACGTGGCATAAAATCGCTGTACGCCGCAATCCACGCCGCCGCTTCAAATTCCACTTTGATAGACTGACCAAGTGCTAATCCTGGAAATTCAGAAGTGGGGACAAGACGATGGAGATCGCCATTGACGTGTTCAAGTTTGAAACCAGGGTGGCGAACTTTCGCAATTTTTCGAATAGAATGAACGTAAATTTGCCAATCACCTTGGCCTTTGGGCAGCTCAACGCGTGAATTGTTGGTTAAGGTAATTGAAGCTAATACTTCACCTGTTTTACCAAAAAAATTATCTTCAGACGTGAACATGAATGTGGTGTCTTTCGCAAACGCATTTAAACTTTGTTGGTTAAAGTTTGCATTGGCAAACAACGGGACCGCAGCACACGCGCCCAGAATCCATTGATATTGCTTTTTCATTCTTCTTTCTCCGAACCTTGGTGGTTTCAGGCAACCTTCTAATTATTGCAGATATTTTGCTCAACTTGTCCCTTTCATCATATATAAACAAAAATGACAGCGCTATCAATTTTTCCTCATAAAAAAGGCGCTTCGTCGCAGAAACGCCTGAAAAGACTAGTATCCGGCAGCTTGGCCATCTTTTCTGGATTCTGAAGCGCCATAGTAAACACCCGTGGTTGGGTCACGCATGATGGCTTGATAGCCGCCATAGGGCCCTACCATTTCCTGTAACTTATGGCCTTTTTCGATAAGGCTACGACGAGTTTGAGCGCTAAAACCATTTTCGAGATGAACTGAACCACCATCGAGCATAATTTCGTCAGTTGGCTGGCTTGATCCCGAATGTAGGATCCTTGGTGCATCGCCTGCTTCTTGCAAATTCATACCAAAATCAATCATATTGATCAGGATCTGGGCATGCATTTGCGGTTGAGTTGCCCCACCCATAACACCAAAGCTCATAAAGGGTTTACCGTCTTTCGTCACAAAAGCTGGAATAATGGTATGGAAAGGGCGCTTGCCTGGAGCATAAACATTGTTATGGCCTTCTTTAAGACTAAATAATTCGCCTCGATTTTGTAATACGAATCCGAGTGTTGGTGGTGTCATACCTGACCCCATACCTCTAAAATTACTTTGAATAAGTGAGACCATGTTTCCGTCTTTATCAGCCGTTGTCAGGTAAATGGTATCGCCCTCAACAGGCCCAGCATGGTCACGCTTAGCGGCTTTATCAGGGTCAATCAACGTTCGTCGCGATTCTGCATACCCTTTTGATACTAATTGTTTTATAGGGAGTGAAGTGAAATCAGGGTCTGCATAATATTTTGCTCTGTCTGCAAACGCCAATTTCTTCGCTTCGACAAACGTATGTACGTATTCGGGGCTATCAAAACCCATTGCTTTTAAGTCAAAACCCTCAAGTAAGTTTAAAATTTGTTGTGCAGCGATACCTTGGCCATTTGGTGGTAATTCCCAAAGCGTGTATCCACGATAATCCACACCTATCGGTTCAACCCAATCACTATGGTGTGTTGCTAAGTCTTCGTAACTTAAATAACCACCTTGCGCTTTCATATATCGGGCTATTTCTCGCGCTATTCTTCCTTTATAAAACGCGTCTCGTCCTGTGTCCGCAATTTCCTGATAGGTTTTGGCTAAGGCCGGATTTTTGAATAGCTCTCCCTTTCTAGGCATAGTACCACTTGGCATAAATACTTCTTTAAAGCCCGGATACTGCCCACGAATCGCCACACTCTTTTGCATGTAGTAAGCGATAAGTTCACTGACCGGAAAACCCTGTTCGGCATACTCAATTGCAGGGGCAAGCAATGTTTTCATTGGTAATTTGCCAAATTTGGCGTGCAGTTCAAACCAACCATCAACAGCACCTGGCACAGATACTGGAAGCGGACCGAAAGATGGAATTTTATTTCCTTGCTGTTTGAGCATATCTAACGTGAGCGACTTTGGTGAGCGACCACTTGCGTTAAGGCCGAATAGCTTTTGCAGTTTGGCATCCCAAACTATCGCAAATAAATCCCCCCCAATCCCCGATCCTGTCGGTTCTACTAAGCCAAGCATCGCATTCGCGGCAATCGCTGCATCGATAGCCGTTCCCCCTTGCCTCATGACATCTAGTGCTACTTGAGTTGCTAATGGTTGTGAGGTCGCAGCCATGGCATGTGGAGCGATGACTTCCGAACGACTCGCAAAGTGCTCTCCCGTGATCCGGTCAAAACTGAATACCGAGAAACTCGAAAGAAGCATCAGGGTGATAAAGGTAGTGCGCTTTGCGAATGAACCCGCTGACTTTGTACGTATCATTATTTTTTTCGTTATACAGAGAACTGATGTATTCACTTTATCGCTCAATTTCAAAGCAGCAACGTGATTGCGACCAATCCTAACTGTACTGAGACAAAAAACCCGCCATACGGCGGGTTTCGGTACAAATATAGGCTAAAAAGACTTACCAGATTTTCACGCGTTCTTCCGGTTTGATGTACATTTTGTCACCTTCTTTTACGTCAAATGCTTGGTAGAACTCAGGCATATTAGACAAAATACCAATTACACGGTATTGACTTGGTGAATGAGGGTCCGTCATCAAACGGTTACGTAATTCTTCATCACGGTATTTACGACGCCAAATCTGCCCCCATCCCATAAAGAAGCGTTGTTCGCCCGTGTAACCATCGATTACTGGCGCCTGTTTTCCACCTAGAGAGATATGATAAGCTTTGTACGCTACGGTTAAACCACCCAAGTCACCGATGTTTTCACCCAGTGTCAATTGACCATTAACGTTCGTGTCGTCAAATGGTTTGAAACCATCGTATTGAGCAACTAATTGCTTACCTCGAGTTTCAAACTGTGCAAGATCCGCTTCACTCCACCAATTACGAAGGTTACCTTCACCGTCGTATTTCGCGCCTTGGTCGTCAAATCCATGGCCTAGTTCATGGCCGATTACCGCACCGATAGCACCATAGTTAACCGCATCATCCGCCTCCAAGTTAAAGAAAGGTGGCTGTAGAATGGCTGCAGGGAATACGATTTCATTATTTACTGGGTTATAGTACGCATTCACCGTTTGTGGTGTCATAAACCACTCAGAGCGGTCCACTGGTTTACCTAATTTTTGAGCCATATCTTGATATGCCCAAGTATTGTGTCGAACATAGTTGCCGACTAAGTCATCAGGATTGATCTCAAGCGCTGAGTAGTCTTTCCATTTGTCTGGATAACCAATCTTAGGCGTGAATTTGTTGAGTTTTTCTTTCGCTGCGACTTTCGTTTCAGCACTCATCCACTCAAGACCATCAATCGCTTGCTCAAAGCCTTTGATTAGATTCGCGACTAAGCCTTCCATACGGGCTTTCGCTTCAGGTGGAAAATACTCTTTGACGTAGATTTTACCAAGAATCTCACCTAACACTTCATTACTCGCATCCACTGCTTTTTTCCACGTTGGTGATTGCTCTTTCACACCACGTAAAGTCGTTGAATAGAAGTCAAAGTTTAGATCAACCATTTCTTGGCCAAGTAAATTAGCGAAATCATTTACTGTGTGGAAAGCTAAATAGTTTTTCCACACTGCTAAATCAGTTTCACTGTATATAGCGCCTAGCTTTTCGAGATAACTTGGCTGGCCCACGATAAGTTCAGATATGGACACACCTGCAGCGTTCAAATATGCAGAAGCATCAATGTCACCAAGTAGCTTGTTCATGTCTTCAACAGACATTTTGTTATACGATTTCGTTGCATCGCGCGTTTCCACACGGCTCCATTGAGCTTGTGCAATTGCAGTTTCAAGCGCAAGAACTTGCTCAGCGGCTTTATCTGAATTCGCGATACCTGCACGCATAAGTACGCTCGACATGTAAGCTAAGTACTTTTCTCTAATCGTTTTGAATTTTTCGTCGTCTTTTAAGTAATAATCGCGGTCTGGTAAACCAAGACCTGATTGATAAACATATAACGCATATTGACTTGAGTTCTTCTCGTCATTATTTACGTACCAACCAAAAGGCATTGTTACACCCTTGATTTGTAAATCCGCCATCAACTCAGATAAGCCGTCTTTGCTTTCCAACGCAGTAATTTCAGTTAAGTAAGGCTTAAGAGGAGCCATACCAAGCTCATTACGCGCATTGACGTTCATGTAACTTTTATAAAAAGCACCTAACTTGAACTCATCGCTGTTTGTATCAGCAGTAAGCTTTGCTGAAGCCGCTTCCAGCACTTCCTTCATCGCATTCTGTGAGTTTTCATAAAGCTGAGTGAAAGAACCGTAGTTTGATTTATCTGCAGGAATTTCTGTACGAGCAAGCCATTTACCATTGATATGGTAATAAAAATCATCTTGCGCGCGTACCGACTCGTCGATATTCGAGAGATCAATACCTGATTTCTGTAGTGCTTGTTCTGCTGCTGGTTTTACTTGTTCTGTTGCGACTTTTTCGCCGCAGCCAACGAGGCCTAGTGCAAGCGCAATACTTGCTGCCGTTAATGTAATCTTTTTCATCGCCATCTCTTTGTATACCCAACCCATTCGCTAAATGCGTGAGTCGTTTGTTGTTAATAGTGAAGCAAACTTGAGTAGTGTACCCTTCTAAGGTTTACACTGAAAACCATGTATTTTGTAACAAGATATGTGTCTCTATTTCAAGATTGCTGCGATAATTTGCTTGTTCGCCTCTGGAAACTCATAAGTAGAAAGTTGTTGCTTATCAACCCAACACAAAGGTTGACCTTCCAACCCTTTAGCTTCGCCTATAAAATCTTGAACTAAAAGAACTTTAAGTGATACACACTTATCACCATAATCATGATCAATGGTGATTAACGGTGTTGCACTTTGAATAGTAATATCAACTTCTTCCTTAAGTTCTCGCTTAAGTGCGTCAAATACACTTTCATCCTGTTCAATTTTGCCACCTGGAAATTCCCACAAACCGCCTTGATGTTGTTCTGCTGAGCGTTTGCAAATGAGTATTTGGTTATGGTGTTCAACCACGCCAACTGCGACGTTAACTTGCTTTTTAGACATATTTACTCCATAAAAAAAAGCGACTTACGTCGCTTCTTTCATTGCGCTGTGATTAGCTCAACTTACCACAACACTGCTTGTACTTTTTACCTGATTGGCAAGGACATGCTTCGTTACGACCGACTTTAGGTTCATTACGTGCAACCACTGCCCCTTCAGGAATTTCGCCACCAATGTGTTCTGCTTCTGCATGCTGATATTCACGTGGCGCTTGCTCACTGCGACGATGTTGTTCTTCAACTTTCTCAACATCTTCTTCCGCACGAACCTGTACTTTACTCAGAATTCCGACAACATCGATCTTCAAGTTTTCAAGCATTTGCGAGAATAACTCAAAAGATTCACGCTTGTATTCTTGCTTAGGATTCTTTTGCGCATAACCACGTAAGTGGATACCTTGACGTAAATGATCCATTGCAGCAAGGTGATCCTTCCAATGCTGATCTAGGCTTTGCAACATCACGGCTTTTTCGAATTGGCGAAGCACTGATTCTCCAACCATTTCTTCTTTTTGCTTATACGCTGCCTCGATGTTTTCAAGGATACGTTCACGCAATAATTCTTCATAAAGCTTATTGTCGTCTTGTAGCCACTGCGTAATCGGTAAACTAACAAGGAAGTCCGCACGTAAGCGTTCTTCAAGTCCAGAGATATCCCACATTTCCGCCAAGCTCTGCGGTGCGATGTATTGATTAATCACGTCGTTCACTACGTCAGCTCGAATAGCAGTAATCGTCTCTGAAATATCGCCTTCTTCAAGCAGTTCATTGCGTTGCTCATAAACCACTTTTCGCTGATCATTCGCCACGTCATCGTATTCGAGAAGTTGCTTACGGATATCAAAGTTACGCGCTTCGACTTTACGCTGCGCATTTTCAATCGCACGGTTTACCCACGGGTGCTCAATCGCTTCACCACGTTGCATACCAAGCTTACGCATCATGTTGGTCATACGCTCGCCAGCGAAGATACGCATCAATGCATCTTCCATCGACAAGTAGAATCGGCTTGAACCCGCATCACCTTGACGACCTGAACGACCACGTAGCTGGTTATCAATACGACGAGACTCGTGGCGCTCAGTACCGATAATATGTAGACCACCGGCTTCTAAGACTTTCGCTTGTGTCTCTTTCCAAGTTGCTTTAATGTCCGCGATTTGCTCATCCGTTGGATTTTCAATTTTTGCAACTTCCGCTTGCCAATTACCACCCAACATAATGTCTGTACCACGACCAGCCATGTTTGTTGCAATGGTTACTTTTCCAGGAAGACCCGCATCTGCGATGATTTCAGCTTCTTGCGCATGGAATTTCGCGTTCAGTACATTGTGCTCAATCTTTTCTTTACGTAAAAAGTGAGACAAATACTCTGAGCTTTCAATCGAAATTGTACCAACCAAAACTGGCTGACCGCGTTTTTGACAGTCGCGAATGTCTGCCAAAATGGCTTCGTACTTTTCTTCTTGAGTCAGATAAACCAAGTCGGTACGATCATCACGGATCATCGGTTTATTCGTAGGAATAACAACAGTATCTAGACCATAAATAGATTGAAATTCAAATGCTTCTGTATCTGCAGTGCCCGTCATACCAGCAAGTTTTTCGTATAGACGGAAATAGTTTTGGAAGGTGATCGAAGCCAATGTTTGGTTTTCGTTTTGAATACGAACACCTTCTTTCGCTTCAACGGCTTGATGAAGACCCTCTGACCAACGACGACCTTCCATCGTACGGCCTGTGTGTTCATCGACTATAACAACTTCGTTGTCTTTCACAACGTAATCAACGTCTTTTTGATACAGTTTATGAGCGCGAAGTGCCGCATAAACGTGACTTAGCAACGTAATATTGCCCGCTGAATACAGAGAGTCACCTTCTTGTAACAAACCACGTGAAGTGAGTAGCTCTTCAACTTTAACTTGGCCGCGTTCAGTAAGGTGAACTTGCTTACTCTTTTCATCAATCGTGTAATCGCCGTCACCTTCAACACCTTCTTCGTCTTCTTTTTCTTGTTGAATCAGTTCAGGAACGATCGTGTTGATCTCAGTGTAAAGTTGGCTGCTGTCTTCCGCTGGTCCAGAGATAATGAGTGGAGTACGCGCTTCGTCAATAAGGATTGAATCCACTTCATCCACAACTGCGTAATGAAGAGGGCGCTGTACGCGTTCATTAATACTAAACGCCATGTTATCGCGCAAGTAGTCAAAGCCAAACTCGTTGTTGGTTCCATAAGTAATATCGGCTGCATACGCTTCTTTCTTTTGCATACCCATCATACCTGGGACATTGCAGCCTACGCTTAAGCCTAGGAATTCGAAAAGCGGACGGTTATTTTCAGCATCACGTTTTGCTAGGTAATCATTCACCGTAATAACATGAACCCCTTTACCTGTGATACCGTTTAGGTAAGCTGGTAACGTTGCTGTTAACGTTTTACCTTCACCTGTGCGCATTTCCGAGATGCGACCTTGATGAAGCACCATACCACCAATCATCTGTACATCGAAATGACGCATGCCATACACACGTTTTGACGCTTCACGGACCACCGCAAACGCTTCTGGTAATAAGTCATCGAGACTCGTACCTGCGTCGTAACGCTCACGGAATTCAGCGGTTTTCGCTTTCAATTGCTCGTCAGAAAGGGCACTGATGTCTTTTTCTAATGCATTGATGAGGGCGACTGTTTTTCTTAAGTTTCTAATGGTGCGGTCGTTTCGACTACCAAACAGTTTGGTAAAAATTTTAGTTATCATGTTAAAACCGTTACGTTATTTTTGATGAGCCGCGTGCTCACCTTCGTCAACTTAATGTTAAGTTGAATAGCTCTAGAGTCTAAAAAGTTGCCATATCATACCAGACTTAACGACGCTGCAAACCAATTGATGAAAATGAATGCATAACAACGTTAAAAATCTTATTCGAGACAACAAAATGTGCATTGTATTGGTAAGATATGAAGGCGGCATGACTGAATTTCAAGTTTGATCCAAAAAACAAATCTCCGATTCTCACTCATCCCGAACTTTGCTAGACTTTAACGCAACTGCTGCAATTTATCGCATTAAAAAATGGCTAAAAATCGTTACGCACCAAAACCTGTTGAAGAAGTTTTTCAAGGAATGTCCGTAAGTAATAAGTTGCGCACATTTGCTTCACTGACAGCGAAACAAACTGAATTGCAACACGCAGTTGAACAGGCTCTTGGGCCCATTTTAATTAAAAAATGCCGTGTGTCTCATTATCAAAATGGCACTCTCTTTATTGAAGCAGGTTCAGCGACGCTCGCCACTCGATTAAATTACATGAGAATGGATATACTATCCTCTGTACGTCAAGCAGGTTACCCAGAATGTATTCAGGTGAAAATATCCAGCTCACCAGACGCTCAGACTCGGTTTGCAGTAAAAGAAAAGCAAACATCCTACCAAACGTCTAACAACAGTGCTAAACGACAAATGAGCGAACAAACCGCTGAACATTTAAACGCGATTGCCGAAAATGCTCCGCATGGTTTGAAAGAAAAGTTACAACGTCTTGCCAAACACGCCAGCAAAGAATAAGAAAGACCAACGTTTAAGCTGGTCGCAACGAAGTTACGCTTTGACGCTGAATTTGTAGATTTTCAGGCATAAAAAATGGCGCCTAAGCGCCACTTTCATCATAAACTCAATTATGCAGTAACAAGTTCCAGTCCAGGAGCCGGCATGTGAACTTGTTCATCAAATGTAGCCCATTCCCATGCAGATTCTGTCGCCATAATTTGACGCAGTAACTTGTTATTCAAACCATGACCTGATTTGAAACACGTAATCTTGCCAAGAATGTTATGCCCTGCCATAAACATATCACCTACACAGTCTAGGATTTTATGCTTAACGAATTCATCCGCATAGCGAAGACCATTCGGGTTCAATACTTTAAACTCGTCTAGTACAACCGCATTATCCATGCTTCCACCTAGTGCTAGGTTGTTCGCATGCATATACTCGATATCTTTCATAAATCCGAAGGTACGAGCACGGCTGATTTCTTCGGTAAAACTGCGTGGCGTGATATCAAGACCAATACGTTGGCGACTATCGTTAATCGCAGGGTGGTTAAACGCAATCTCAAAATCGATATGAAAACCGTCGTAAGGCTCAATTTCAGCCCATTTATCACCGTCTTCAACACGTACTTTTTCTTTGATACGAATAAACTTTTTCGCTGCATTTAGTTCTTTAATGCCACCTTTTTGAATAAGGTAAATGAACGGTAATGCACTCCCGTCCATAATTGGCACTTCAGCACTATCAAGTTCGACGATTAGGTTGTCGATCCCTAATGCAGCAACAGCTGCAATTAAATGCTCGGTTGTGGATAGACGAACACCATCTTTGTTTGTTAAACAGGTACATAACTGCGTATCACCAACCGCTTCCGGTGTAGTTTCAAAGTTCACAACAGGGTTGAGGTCAACGCGACGAAATACCACACCGGTATTCGCACTCGCGGGTCGGAGAGTAATAGTGACCTTTTCGCCTTTGTGAAGCCCTACTCCAGTTGCTTTGACTACTTCTGCAATCGTACGCTGTTTTATCATAGGTTCGCCCACTCTAATACATAAGGGTGCGGATCGTATCATAGATACGACCAGCTGCCAAATTGTTTAAACATCAACCAATGATTTTTCATTGATTGTATGTTCACCGAGCACTACTTACGGTTAATTAATCGCTTTGCTTACGCAAAAATGCAGGAATATCAAAATAATCTGCATTGTCTTTCTTAGCCGCTGGTTTTACTGATTCTGCTTTTGGAGCATCATTTGCTTGCACTTCAGGTTTTGACACCATCCCAAGATCATCATCCGAAACTGGGCTAGTGAAACTTGGTACAAACATACCTGCATTTGTGCTTGAGCTCATTGTTGGAGTTGTATCTGCACCCACCGCCTTTTTGAAATTGTTATTCACAATGCCAAATTGAGGGCGACGATCACCGCCTAAACCTGTCGCTACAACAGTAACGCGCAGCTCTTCACTCATTTCAGGATCAATAACCGCACCGACTACAACAGTTGCATTCTCAGACGCCAACGCTTTCACATGGTTCCCCACAATCTCAAATTCTTCGATCGTGATATCCATACCTGCGGTGATATTAACTAGAATGCCTTTCGCTCCCGTTAAATCTACGTCTTCAAGTAATGGGCTTGAAATCGCCGCTTCTGCTGCTTCTTGTGCTCGATCTGGACCAGTTGCTGACGCAGTCCCCATCATCGCCGTGCCCATTGCCGACATAACCGTTCGTACGTCTGCAAAGTCGACGTTGATTAGACCCGAACGCGTAATCAACTCAGCAATGCCTTGTACCGCACCGTATAACACGTCATTAGCTTTGCCAAACGCATCGAGAAGCGTTGTGCCTTTGCCTAGTACTTTCAGAAGTTTGTTATTTGGGATAGTGATAAGTGAATCAACGATTTCAGCTAGTTCAGAGATACCTTGCTCTGCCGCCGCCATACGTTTTTTGCCTTCAAGGTCAAAAGGACGTGTAACTACTGCAACCGTCAAAATACCCATGTCTTTTGCGACACGCGCAACGACAGGTGCAGCACCAGTACCAGTACCACCGCCCATGCCAGCGGCAATAAACACCATATCTGCGCCTTCAAGCGCGTTACGGATTGATTCTTCATCTTCTTCGGCTGCTTTACGTCCGACATCTGGATTAGCTCCAGCACCTAGACCTGCGGTAATTTGCTTGCCTAGTTGAACGGTAATGTCAGCAGCTGACTTACGTAATACTTGCGCATCAGTGTTTGCAACGATAAAACGAACGCCTTCGATTTGTTGTTTTACCATGTGTTCAACGGCATTTCCGCCGCCGCCACCTACACCGATGACTTTGATGACAGCTTCTTCGCTGTGCTGTTCCATAATATCAAACATCTTCATCACTCTCCGACTATTGAGTCTTAAAACTCACCCTGGAACCACTTTGTCATGCGACTCCACCAACTATCCTGCTGGTTGTCCTTCGATTTTTGTGCATTCATCGTTTGCAACGTACGGCCATATTGTAAAAGACCAACAGCCGTTGCAAAAGCAGGATCGTTAACATAATCAGTAAGACCCACTACACCGAGTGGCTTACCAACTCTTACTGGCATTTGGAAGATTTCTTCCGCCACTTCCAAAGCCCCTTGCATCTTTGCCGTGCCACCTGTGAGGACAACACCGGCTGCAATTTGCTCTTCAAAACCTGCGCTGCGAATTTCTTCATAGGCAAGTTCAAATAATTCTCTAAAACGAGGCTCAACCACCTCTGACAACGTATGTCGCGACATCAATCTAGCAGGGCGACCACCTACACTTGGCACTTCAATTGTTTCTTCGCTGCTCGCCATTTGGCTGCTTGCACATGCGTATTGTACTTTAAGCGATTCAGCATGTGAGATAGGTGTACGGAATATTTTTGCAATATCCCCCGTCACTTGATTACCCGCGACTGGAATTACCGCCGAGTGGCGCAGAGCACCATTAATGAAAATAGCGATATCCATTGTGCCACCGCCAATATCAACAACCGCAACCCCGAGTTCTTTTTCATCTTCCGTCAATACGGAATAGGAAGACGCTAAAGCGCCGAAAATCAGTTGGTCGACATGCAATCCACAACGTTCCACACACTTTTCGATGTTTTTTGCCATATCATTTGAACAAGTAATGATATGTGCACGAGCTTCCATTCGCACACCACTCATCCCTAACGGGTTTTTTATCCCTTCTTGCATATCAATGCTGTATTCTTGCGGTAACGAGTGCAACATTTTGCGTTCAGCAGAAATAGGAACTGAGCGCGCAATGTGGATCACGTTGGCGATATCATCATCGGTGACTTCAGCATTATTAATCGCCACAACACCACTTTCGTTTTGACACTGAATGTGCTTTCCTGAAATACCTAAGTACACCGAGCTTATACGGCAATCTGCCATCAGCTCCGCTTCGTCAATCGCACGACGGATGGAGTCAGACACTAAATTTAGGTCGTTCACGCCACCTTTATCCATACCATGAGAAACTTGACGACCTACACCGACAATACTTAATTTATTGTCTGCGGTGATTTCACCAACCGTTGCAACGACCTTTGACGTTCCAACATCTAATCCAATTACCAAATTTCTCTCAACTGATTTGGTCATGCTGCACTCTTATTTTGTGATTGTTCTTTATCTGGGTATTTCCAACTGACCGCCAGGCCAGTGTCATAACGCAAATCGACTACATCTATCTGCGCGCCTTCAGGTTTTTCCAAATGCGGAAAAACGTCTATAAATCGTTGTACTCGTTTCGCTTTCTCGGTCCGCCCTAAGTTCAAACGGATCCCATTGTCTAACCACAATTGCCATGCAAATCGTTCAGACAACGCAAGGCTTTCTAATTTAAACTGATTCACAGCCAGTAGCGCTTTTAGCTGACCAAACACTTCCCACGCTTCCTGTTCACTCCCCTCGGGGCCATACAGTTGCGGCAGATGCGCTGGCAATTTGTCGCTATTTGCTTGAAACACTTCCCCTGCCTGATTGAGCAATAAATCACTGTTCCAAATTGCCACCGGCGTATGCTCAACAACATAAACTTGCAGGGTATTCGGCCACTGCTTTCTAACTGAAGCTGTAGCAACCCAAGGTAGCGCTTGTACTTCTCGCTGAACCTGTTTGACATCCAATTCGAAGTAGCTACTCAAATCAACTTTTCGAATTGCCTTTAAGATCTCATTTTCGTTTGTGTACTTCGGCTTTCCAAGAACAGCTAACTGTTTGATTTGCGCATCTTTATGCGTGACCAACCAATCACTCACACCAAAGAACAATTGCCCAATACCAATCACTACACAAAGGAAAAAGCTTACCCCGCCAATTAACGACCAGTTCTGACGTTTTGCGCCGCGGTAAACCTTTCCCAAAAATGCTCGCATATTAAAGTGTTTGCTCCAAAATGCGAACAACTAATTGCTCAAATGTTAATCCTACTGCTTTCGCAGCCATTGGCACGAGTGACTTCTCTGTCATGCCCGGGACGGTATTTACTTCCAATAAATAGAAATTTCCCGCTTCGTCTCGCATTGCATCAACGCGACCCCAACCACTTGCACCGACTAGGTCAAATGCCTGCTTGGCAAGCTTTTGTAATTCAACCGTCTCAGCTTCGCTAAGTGCTGCAGGGCAATGGTACTGAGTTGTCGTAGATTGATACTTTGCCTGATAGTCGTAAAAACCACGAGGTGTTGTCATCTCAATGACGGGCAATACTTGCTCACCTAGCACTGAAACGGTAAATTCACGTCCTGTAATCCACTGCTCTACTAATACTTGACTGTCGTATTTAAATGCTTCTTGTAGCGCAACATCCAGCTCTTGAGCATTTGAAGCTTGTGACATCCCAATGCTTGAGCCTTCGTGGCTAGGTTTCACCATTACTTTGCCCAATTTGGCAATGATTGCTTCTGCATCAAAAGGTTCTGTAGTCGAAACCACTTCATAAGGTGCTGTACTCAGACCTGCCGATTTAAACAGATGCTTGCAACGTACTTTGTCCATTGCAAGCGCACTACCTAGCACACCACTACCGGTGTAGGGCAAATTCAGATATTCAAGTGCACCTTGCACCGTTCCATCTTCACCGCCTCTACCATGCAATGCGATAAATACACGTGATACATCCAAATCTTCAAGAGCAGACAGAGATTGCTCCTTTGGGTCAAACCCAAACGCATCAATACCTGCATTCTGTATTGCATTTAATACAGCACTGCCTGACTTCAACGAAACTTCACGCTCCGCTGAATGCCCGCCTAGTAAGACTGCTACTTTACCAAACTGGCTCATAATCCACCTGTTTTAAAACCGAAATTGAAAGTTCTGCCGCCGCCAACTTTTTCACTAGTTGACCGATATTGCCTGCACCTTGTGTAATGACCAAATCATTGTTTTCCATGACATCCGCAAGGACTTGGCCCAATTCAACGTGATTTGCCACATGAATTGGTTCGATGCCTCGCTTGCGAAGGCTTCGGCACAAACTCTTACTGTCAGCACCTACTATTGGCGCCTCTCCCGCTGAGTACACATCCAACAAGATTAATTGGTCGACTTCAGCAAGTACCTTTACGAAATCTTCATATAAATCGCGCGTACGGCTAAAGCGATGCGGTTGATAGATCATCACTAAACGTTTATCAGGCCATCCTGCACGTGCCGCTTGAATCGTCGCTGCAACTTCCGATGGATGATGACCGTAATCATCAACCAGCATGATGTCACCTTTCTCCGTTGTAAAAGTTCCATAATGCTGGAATCGACGCCCGACCCCGGCAAACTTAACTAGCGCACTTAAAATCGCGTGATCCGCGATGTCATGATCTTTTGCCACCGCAATTGCAGCCGTTGCGTTGAGCGCATTATGCAGACCTGGCATATTCAAAGTCACATTCAAGCTATGACCTTGTTTTGTCACTACGTTAAAAGTCGAACTGCCGCTGGTTTGCGTAAATTCACACAAGCGATAATCCGCTTCAGCATTCAAGCCATACGTGATCACTGGCCGTCCAAAACGCGGGATCAACTCATTGATAACCTCTGAATCACTGCAAACCACCGCTAAACCATAAAATGGCAGGTTGTGGATGAATTCGACATAAGTGTCTTTCATCTTTTCAAAGTCGCCACCATAGGTATCCATATGATCGGCTTCAATATTCGTAACAACGGATACCATTGGCTGTAAATGTAGGAAAGACGCGTCTGATTCGTCTGCCTCTGCGACAAGATAATGGCTGCTGCCTAATTTCGCGTTTGTACCCGCACTATTTAAAAGGCCCCCAATTACAAACGTGGGATCGAGGCCCGCTTCTGCAAAAATACTCGCAATCAAACTTGTCGTTGTGGTTTTGCCATGCGTACCCGCAATAGCAATACCGTGACGATAACGCATCAACTCAGCAAGCATCTCTGCACGACGAACAACTGGAATACGCGCCGCTTTTGCAGCTGCAATTTCAGGGTTACGCTCGTCGATTGCGCTTGACACCACCACTACATCGGCGTCTTTCACGTTGTTTTCATGGTGACCAATAAACACTTCTGCACCCACTTTGATTAACCGTTCAGTCATCGCGCTGGTTGCAAGATCAGAACCGGTGATGCGATAACCTTCAACAGCCATCACCTCAGCAATTCCCCCCATGCCAGCACCACCGATGCCCACAAAGTGAATCGTGTTGATCCGTCTCATTGCTCTTGGTTTGTTCGTTTCTATCACGTGATTCTCTTATCAATCTATTTGAGTATTAACTCGTTAATGCTTCACATATTGCTGCCACTTTCTGGCTAGCGTCAGTCACTGCAAGTTGCTTCGCTATGCAGGCTTTTTCATAAATCGCGTCACGAGCTGAAAAATAAGGGCGTAATAATGCCACAATACTTTCTTTGTTAAAGTCTTTTTGAGCGATTAAATGTGCCGCGCCACCATCAACTAAAAACTGAGCGTTTGCTGTCTGATGATCATCTACCGCATATGGGTACGGAACAAATAACGCCAGTTTTCCAGCCGCCGCAATTTCGCTCACCGTCAATGCGCCAGCTCGACAAATCACAATGTCTGCCCAATCATACGCCGCATCCATGTCACTAATAAATTCGTCAACTTGAGCCGACAATCCAATGGCGTCATACAACGATTGAACTTTTGGTAAATTATTGCGACCTGTCTGATGGCGAATCTGTATTTCACCTAGTTCACTTAAAGTTTGAAACGCTTCAGGCAAAACGTCATTAAAGACTTGTGCCCCTAATGAACCACCTACCACAAGCACCTTTAAAGCGCCGACAGCCTCTTTGGGTGAAAGCTTTACAACACTTGCTCTGACCGGATTTCCAACAATCTCCGCGCCATTAAACGCACCAGGAAAAGCCGCTAACACTTTTGACGCGATGCGCGATAGGCAACGATTACTGAACCCTGCAACTGCATTTTGTTCGTGGATAACCAGTGGTATCCCAAGCAACCTAGCCGCAATCCCAACGGGCCCTGTAACATAACCTCCCATTGCTAAAATCACGTCTGGTTGGCGCTTTTTAATCACAGCGATGGCGTCTTTAATTGCTTTTGTGACCATCCAAGGTGCACTCAACAAACGCTTTAAACCATTGCCACGCACACCTTTAACTTCGATAAAGTCGATTTCAATGTGGTGCTTTGGTACAACTTCGGCTTCCATTCTATCTGCAGTGCCTATCCAGCTGACAGTCCAACCGGCGTGTTTTAATGTCTCCGCAACCGCAATTCCTGGGAAAATATGGCCACCCGTGCCTCCGGCAACAACCAATAAATGCTTACTCATCGTTTTGAGCCTCGCGTCGTTGCTTGGCGCGTTGCCATTTTTGTTTCAAAATCAATGCGGAATAATACGCCTGCAGCAACGGTCATCACCATAAAACTAGAACCACCTTGAGACACAAAAGGCAATGTTAGGCCTTTGGTTGGCAAAATACCGGCGCTTGCGCCAATGTTTACCATGGTTTGGAATGCAAACCAGATCCCAATTCCAAGCGCTAAGTATCCTTCATATTCACGACCATTTTTAAGGGCTTTTTGACCAATAAATAAGGCACGAAATACTAAGGTAGCTAACAACATCAAAATGCTGACCACGCCTACAAAACCAAGCTCTTCACCGATAACAGCAAAAATAAAGTCATTATGTGCTTCTGGTAGGTATTGTAACTTTTGGACACTATTGCCAAGTCCCTGCCCAAACCAGCCGCCTTGGCTGTACGCCATAAGCGATTGAACCAGTTGGTAACCTTTGCCGAATGGGTCATTCCACGGCTCCCAAAAGCTAACAACACGTGCCATCCGATATGGCTCAACAATAATGAGTAATACCACCATGCCAACACCGGTCAATATTAGTGCAAAGAACTGCCATAGTTTCGCGCCTGCCAAAAACAGTAACCCCACCGTTGTGACGAACATAACAACAACCGTGCCTAAATCCGGTTGAAGCAAAATTAATGAAGCGTACACGGCAAACACAGCCATTGGTTTGGCAAAGCCTTTAAGGTTTTCTTGAACCTCTTCCCGTTTGCGTACGAGATAACCGGCTATGTAACTGAAGAAAAATAGCTTAGCCAATTCCGCGGCTTGAATACCGACAGGCCCTACCGGGATCCAACGCTTAGAACCGTTCACTTCTCGACCAATAACTAATACGATAAGCAAGAGTACAACACCGATAAGGAGCAAATATGGATTTGCTTTTTTCCACCAATCCATCGGTACGGTTGTCGCCATTACAAACAATAAACTTGATAACGCGATAAAAGCACCATGCCTTAACGTAAAGTGATATGGGTTGCCAAAAATTCGCTCGCCTGCCGGCATTGAGGCACTTGTTACCATCACAAAGCCAACACCTATCAAACACAACATGGCATATAACAATGGCACATCGTAGAGCGCACTAGAGGGCTCCGGAAAAAACCATTCTTTCACTTTATCGACAAGTTGCATCAGAGTGCCTCCACCAGAGAGACAAAATGCTCACCACGAGCAAGGTAGTTGCTGTACATGTCTAAACTTGCGCACGCTGGTGCTAATAAAACTTGGTCTCCACTCGTTGCTTGTGCAGCAGCAGTGCTCACTGCTTCGCCTAAGTCAGCCACAAGCTGAGCATTTGGGTGGAGTCCTAAAAAGGCTTTTCCGTCTTGGCCAAATGCTAATACCGATTTACAGTATTTGCGAAGCACAGGCCCAAGAGGAGACAAATCTGCACCTTTTGCGTCACCACCAACAATGACAATCATCTGCCCAAGTGCGTCATATAAACTCTCAATCGCTGCGATAGTCGCCCCCACATTGGTGGCTTTTGAGTCATTGATATAGCGCACCCCGTTCACTTCGGCGACGAGCGCACAGCGATGAGGTAACCCAACAAAAGACTTAAAAACGCGTTCAAAAACATTCACAGGAACATTAAACGGTTGAAGTAGAGCCATCACGGACAACGCGTTGAACTGGTTATGGCCGCCAAGTAAGCTCAGTGAATTTGTCGAAAACCAAGGTTGTCCAAATGCACTGAATTTAGCCTGCTGTTGCTCCACAACTAGGCTATAGTCACCTTGCGTCAACGACACTGTCACCAGCTCTTGTTTGCGAGTTGGTTGCATCGAAAAGTGCGTATTTTCGTCATCGGCATTAACGACAACGCGTTTTGCATGTGAATAGATCCGTTGTTTCGCAGCACAATAAGCGGCAAAATCCGCGTATCGATCCATGTGATCTTCAGACAAGTTCAAGATCATCGCGCTTTCGCAATGCAGCGTGTGCGTAGTTTCCAACTGAAAACTAGACAACTCCAACACGTACACATCAGCATCAAGCGAGAGTAAATCAAGCGCAGAAGTACCGATGTTACCACCAAGGCCGACATTGAAACCGGCTTCTTTCAGTACAGCCGCCGCCAGTGAAACGACGGTCGATTTACCATTCGATCCGGTTACCGCAATCACTGGTTTATCGTTAAAACGAGCAAATAATTCAATATCGCCAATTACTTCAACACCCTGAGCAATCGCATTCGCAATGTTCGGCTCATACAGAGGAATACCAGGGCTTACAATGAGCAAATCGCACTTGTGCAAACATGCTTCCGCTAAATTGCCAAATACAGCATCACAATCCACATTCTGTTGCGATAACCAAGCCGCTCCAGGAGGTTCGTTGCGAGAGTCCACTACTTTTGGCGTAATACCATGTTGAAGCAAAAAACGAACAATCCCTATCCCCGTTATGCCGAGGCCTAAGACTATAATATTTTTTTGCTTTAACTCATCTAAATAGGTCATCTATCGTAACTTCAACGTTGCTAAGCCAGCGAGAACTAAAATTAATGAAATAATCCAAAAGCGTACAATCACTCGAGGTTCAGGCCATCCCTTTAACTCATAGTGGTGGTGAATCGGTGCCATACGGAAAATTCGTTGACCACGTAGCTTGTACGAGCCTACTTGCAAAATGACCGACAAGGCTTCCATTACAAACACTCCTCCCATGATAACAAGCACAAGCTCCTGACGGACGAGTACGGCAATAATGCCAAGCGCACCACCAAGTGCCAACGACCCAACATCGCCCATGAACACTTGCGCTGGGTAAGTGTTAAACCACAAAAAGCCAAGACCCGCGCCTACAATCGCGGTGCACACAACAACCAATTCACTCGCAAGGGGTAAATGAGGGATATTGAGGTAATGCGAGAAGTTCACGTTACCTGATAGGTAAGCAATGATTGCGAGCGCGCCAGCAACTAAAATCGTTGGGACAATCGCCAAACCATCTAAACCGTCGGTGAGATTTACAGCATTCGACGTACCGACAAGTACAAAATACGTCACAACTAAATAGAAAATACCAAGTTGTGGAAGCACGTCTTTAAAGAACGGCACAACCAACATCGTTTCCGATGGATTTACAGATGAAAAGTACATAAAACAAGCGGTACTGATCGCAATAACGGATTGCCAAAAATATTTCCATCGAGCAATTAGCCCCTTGGAATCTTTTCGGATCACTTTGCGATAATCATCGACGAACCCGACAATACCTAGACTTCCAACAACAAATAGAGTTACCCAAACATACTTGTTGCTCAGATCAGCCCACATTAACGTGCTGACAAAAATAGAGCCTAGAATTAAAATCCCACCCATCGTCGGCGTACCCGCTTTAGAGAAGTGAGATTCTGGACCATCGTTACGCACTGTTTGTCCAATTTGCATGCGCTGAAGTGCTCGGATCAACTTAGGGCCAAAATAAAGTGACAACATAAGAGCCGTCAAAATGCCCAAAATAGCTCGGAATGTTAAGTATGAAAATACATTAAATCCGCTGTAAAATTGTGTCAGATATTCAGCCAGCCAAACTAACATGATACTACTCCCTCTTTGCCGTGTCGGCTTTCTGAAACTAGCTCGTCTGCCACTAACTCCATGCGTGCACTTCGAGATCCTTTAACTAAAACGGTAATTTCTTTTTGTTGCTCTTCTAGGTAATTTTTTAACGTTTGCAGCAATGCTTCACGCGTAGTGAAATGCTGCCCATCAGGACCAAAGGCGTCAACGTATGAACGACTTAGCGGTCCTAGTGCAAATAACGCAGGAATAGCCTTTTGCTTAGCATATTCGCCTATTTCCGAGTGATACTGTGCGGCGTCTGGTCCCAATTCGCCCATGTCCCCCAACACAAGTACTTGATGTGTTGGTAAATCAGCGAGCAAATCGATTGCAGCTTTTACCGATTTCACATTCGCGTTGTAGCTGTCATCAATTACGGTCAGGTGAGCATTAACTTGTTTGACGTTTACCCGACCTTTCACCTCTGCCATTTGCATAAGACCATTCATGATGTCGTCTAGCGACGCGCCTACACGACTGGTTAAAGCGGCTGCTATCACCGCATTTATCACGTTATGGCGGCCAGACAAAGGAAGCTGGATACGTATAGTTCCATCAGGCGTGTTCAAGGTAAAACTTGCACGCGCTAGAGCGTCAAGCGAAATCTCGGTAGGGTAAAAGTCACTAGGTGTTTCACTGTGAAACTTTACTACAGACTGTGAAGACAAATGGTGATACCAATCCACAATGTAAGGACATTCTTCATTAAACAGTGCTGTGCCAGTCGCTTTCAGCCCGGTGAATATCTCCCCTTTTGCCTGACCAACACCATCGATTGAACCGAAACCTTCAATATGAGCAGGTGCAACATTGCAGACCGTCGCAACATCGGGCTGAGTTAAAGACACCGTGTACGCAATTTCACCAATGTGATTTGCCCCCAATTCAATCACCGCGAATTCATCCTCTTCACTGAGTCGCAATAACGTTAATGGTACACCAATTTCATTGTTAAAATTTCCCGCGGTTGCTAGCACTTTCCCTTTTTGACGAAGGATAGCAGCGCACATTTCTTTAACCGTGGTTTTGCCAACACTGCCCGTAATTGCTATCGTTTTGGGTTGAACATGACTCATAACAGCCTTGCCCAGTTCACCCAAAGCGAGCTTGGTGTCAGCAACTAAAAATTGAGGTATGTTCACATCAACTAGTTTTGAGACCACCACGCCAATAGCGCCGTTCTCAACCGCTTGGGCTACAAAGTCATGAGCATCAAACTGTTCGCCTTGAAGCGCAACAAATACATCGCCTTGCCTTACACTTCGCGTATCCGTACTAATTTGGTGTACCGCGAGGTTATGTGCAGGTTTGTCCGTATTCAGTACGTTTGCAATCCAATTTAAATCGACGGCAATCATAATGCCTCTCCTGCGAGTAACGCTTGCACCACTTTTCGGTCGCAAAACGGCAAGATATCTTTACCAATGATTTGGTAATCTTCATGCCCTTTGCCAGCGATTAACACCACACTATCTGGCGTAGACATTGCTATTGCGGACTCAATCGCACGAGCTCGGTCTGACTCAACGTGCACACCTTGCAAAGAGGTAAAGCCGGTGAGAATATCGTCAATAATCGCTATCGGTGATTCCGTTCGAGGATTGTCGCTTGTGACTATTACTTTATCCGCATATTTTTGAGCGATTGCAGCCATCTGTGGGCGCTTACCTTTGTCACGATCACCACCGCAGCCAAAAACACACGTAACTTTACCTGGTACGTGTTGTTGCAACGCTTTGAGCGCTTGTTCAAGTGCATCTGGGGTGTGTGCGTAATCGACGATACAGGTTGGTTTGCCTGCAGCACTAAAAGGCTGCATGCGACCTGCGACTGTCTGTAAGCTACTAACCGCTCTTGCCAGTGCATCAAACTCAAAGCCAAGACTTAATAAAGTGGCAAATGCTGCGGCAAGATTGTAAAGATTGAATTCACCGTATAACGAAGTGACAATTTGGCACGTTCCCCAACTGGTTACAAATTCACAATGGATCCCATCCGGTGTGTATTCTTCATGCTGAAACGCAACGAAATGTGGTAGCGCACTCAATTGTGCACTCATACGCCCAAATCCAACGATTGACTGTACTTGATCGTTTTTGATCCAAGTTTGTCCAATCGCATCATCAACATTGATGACGGAAAAAGTAGGCTGGTGCTTTTTAAATAGTTGCAGTTTTGCATCCGCGTAACTTGCCATGTCGCCATGGTAGTCCAAATGGTCGCGACTTAAATTCGTAAAAACGCCAACATCAAATTCAAGTCCGGCGACACGACCTTGAGAAAGGCCATGGGAAGAAACTTCCATTGCAACTAATTGATGTCCTTCTTTCAACTCGTTCAAAATTCGTGCGAGGTCCACATGACTCGGCGTCGTATTTGCAAGAGGCACGAGGGCATCCGGCTTACCATAACCTAACGTCCCAACAACCGCGCCGGCATGTGCACATAACGTTGCTAAATTCGCGATCAGTGCCGTTGTGGTGGATTTACCATTAGTCCCAGTAACACCAATAAGCTTAATTGCTGAAGACGGTTTTCTATAAAACTCCGTCGCCAGTGCCGCAATCTGCTCTTCTAAATTATCAACGCCAATCACACGTTCGTCATGACGTTCCGACACGTTCGCGGTGTTGACTAGCGCGCACACTGCGCCAGCACTAAATGCTGTATCAATAAACTGTGCACCATGTGTTTGATGGCCGTCAAGGGCAACAAAAACGTCCCCTTCTTTGACTTCTCGGCTATCAATTCGCAAGTCATTGACCATCAAGCTTTTGATGGTTTTCCCAAAATGCGTAAGTACATCTTTTAAATCACGCATCATTATCTTTTCCTGTTAAATACGCCACACGCTCTTTGTCTGGCGCAACATTCAATATACGCAATGCATTTGAGATAATTTCGGCAAATGCAGGGCCCGCCGTAGCACCGCCATAATAAACATCTCCGCCAGGTTCGTTAACCATAACAACGACCGCTAAACGAGGATTACTTACTGGTGCGATGCCTGCAAAGTAACCGACATATTCATTACCATACCCGCCTGCGACCGCCTTAATGGAAGTCCCTGTTTTACCCGCAGCACGGTAACCGTCTACATTCACTTTGGATGCAGTCCCGCCGCTTTCAAACACGCTTTCCATCATCTCAACAACCGCTTTTACGTTGCTTTCTTGAAAAATACGCTCACCCGGTGGAGGCGAATCTTGCTTAATAATGGTCAACGGGCGTTTAATACCACCTGCGCCTAATATCGAATAAAACCGAGCCATTTGCGCGGTCGACACGCTTACCGCGTAACCATACGCAAGCGTTGCAATTTCAAAATCTGACCAGCGACGATTTGGGTAAAACAACCCGTTGCTTTCACCAATCATCATCGTGCCTGACTCTTCACCGAACCCTACTTTTTGGTAGGTTTCAACGAAGTAATCTTTTGGCATCATTTGGCTTATCTTAGCAACGCCCATGTTACTCGATACTTTCAAGATCTCGCGTAGCGTCATTTCACCGTGATTTCGAGGATCTGTGACAAGACTCCCACCGATGCGCATCCAGCCTGGGTATGTATTTATTGTGTCAGTAGCCTTTACAGCGCCGTACTCTAAACCAGCTAATATGGCTAGAGGCTTAACAGTTGAGCCAGGTTCAAATAAATCGGTGATCGCACGGTTACGTCTTTTGTGTGGCGCGGCATCACGCATATTGTTGGGATTAAATGATGGACTGTTTACCATTGCCAATATTTCACCCGTTGTCACATCAACCACCATGGCTGAACCCGAGGTCGCTTGGTAGGATAAAACCGCCGACTTGAGCGCCTTATAGGCAATCGCTTGAATTCGTTCATCAATAGATAATGTGATGCTCTCTGGTTCTACGCGTTGTTGCTCATCAAGCACTTGAATTTCGCGGCCTTGAGCATCTTTGCGGATGGTACGTCGTCCTTCGGCTCCCGTAAGTGCTTTGTCATAAAGCTTTTCGACACCTTCAATCCCTTTACCATCAATATTGGTAAAACCAAGAACGTGCGCAGACACTTCACCACTTGGGTAAAAACGTTTTGATTCGTCGAGAAGATGAATACCAGGCAACTTTAGATCGTCAATGTAGTTTGCAACAGCAGGAGTTACTTGACGTTTTAAATACACAAAGCGCCGACTCGTGTTGGCGCGCAGTTTTCCATTAATATCGGTGTTGTCTTCTTGTAATACGTCAGCGAGCTCTCGCCATCGCAGATCATTTTGATAGAGTTCTCGTTTTCGGTGGGTTAATTCCACCTCATTTTTTTCGAGTGCATCTACATTCTCACCCGATTTTTTTGCCGTTTTTAAAACTCGTTTCGCCAATTCTTTATCAAGCGCAAGCGGATCCGCGTACACACTCACTACAGGAACACTGATTGCAAGCTCATTTCCATTGCGGTCGAAAATCATTCCACGCTGAACTTTAAGCTTTTCAACACGGACGGTCCGTTTCTCGTTTTCTTCACGCGCTTTGTCAGGCTCAATAACTTGCAAATAGGCAGCCCTTGCCATTAACGTGACAAACACAAAAACCAGCACAACACATACTAAAATGAAGCGCCATGTGATCAAATTGTTCACGGTCTTCTTCGGGGCAATCATGGTAGTACCACCACCTGTTCGTCTTTGCTTGTTGGTCTTTTCATATCGAGCTGGCTGATAGCAACTTCTTCAATGCGAGCATGTTGAGAATAAAACTCCTCCTCAACAATCAAATAACGCCATTCAAGATCCAACTCGTCGCGTTGTTGTAATAGCTTGTCTTGTTCAATCAGTTGCTGACGAGTTAAATGCGTGATTTGTACAAGCACTAAACTCGAAAAAAAATCAACACCAATAAAAACGCAATGAACTTGTTCGCGAACAAGCCCTTGATAATTTCGTTAAATAAATTGGGTTGGCGCAACTGCGCTTTTTGGTTCATTAGAGTTTCTGCGCCACCCGCAACACCGAGCTTCTTGCCCGTGGATTTTGCGCAATCTCTGCTGCGCTTGGTTTTATGGCTTTACCTACCGCTTTCAACGTCAAGTTTTGTTTTAATTGTGCATCCGTTAAAGGCAGACCCCTAGGTATCGCCTCTCCCTTACTTTGTTTTTTAATAAACTGTTTAACAATTCGGTCTTCTAATGAATGGAACGAAATCACCACAAGACGGCCACCCGGTTTCAATACATCCAACGCTTCGCTCAGCGCCGTTTGAATTTCTTCCAACTCACTGTTGATGTAAATACGAATTGCTTGGAAAGTGCGTGTAGCAGGATGCTTGTGCTTATCTTTAACCGGTACTGCTTCATCTACTAAATCGGCTAGTTGCTTAGTCGTCGTTATTGGCGTGTGATCCCGCGTTTCAATGATTTTCGTCGCGATACGACGGCCGAACTTCTCTTCACCGTACTGTTTAATTACAAACGTAATGTCTTCTAAATCGGCTTCGGCTAACCACTGCGCTGCGCTGCGTCCAGACGTTGGATTCATACGCATATCAAGCGGACCATCTTTCATAAAACTGAAACCGCGCTCCGCATCATCCAATTGTGGAGACGATACGCCAATATCCAGTAGAATGCCGTCAACTTGGCCTAAAATACCAGCTTCGGTAGCCACTTGGCGCATGTTGGAAAAACGGTTGTGTGCAATCGAAAAACGAGCATCGTTCGCGAATTTTTCAGCAGCCGCAATTGCCGTCGGGTCTTGGTCGATTGCTTGTAAACGACCCTTATCTCCCAAACGAGCTAAGATCTGTCCCGAATGACCACCGCGACCAAATGTGCCGTCGACGTAAATACCATCCGGTTTAATATCTAGTGCATCAATGGTTTCGTCCATCAATACCGAAATGTGCTGAAATTGCGCAGTCATGTGCTTTGCGTATGCCTTAAAATTGTTGCTTACAACGATATCGAATCAAGATCCGGATCAAATTCGAAATCACCACTTCGCTCGATTTCAACATCTTGTTCCATCTGAGCAGCCCAGCGATCTTCGTCCCAAATCTCAAATTTATTTAACAAGCCAACCAACATTAGTTTTTTCCCAAGCCCTGCGTGAGCACGAAGCGAAGGAGCTAACAAGATTCGGCCATTTTTATCTAATTGGTATTCCGTTGCATGACCAAGTAACAGCCGCTGCATACGTCTAGCTCGCGGATTCATACTAGAGAGTTTCGCAAGCTTGGCTTCAATCAATTGCCACTCACTTAGCGGATAGAGCCACAAACACGGTTCATTCAATGCCACAGTGCATATCACGGTACCTTCGTGTTCAGACAGCAGGCTATGACGGTACTTTGTTGGTACCGCGAAGCGTCCTTTCTCATCCAAACTCAGTGATGTTGCACCGCGAAAATTCATTGTTGCTACCAGATGACTCTAAAAACTCATACCAAGATCCAGTTTGATCCACTTAAAACCACTTTTTACCACAATGGAACAGTCTAGGGCTTGAACCACCTAGTTGTCAAGGAAATAGCCCGGTGAATATCACCTGTAAAGCCAGAAAAAATAAGGCCTCCAAGGAAGTCTATGAATTAGGTGGGAAAATGTGGCGATGCATAAAAATGAACAGTGCAATAACAGAAAAATCACAATAATCCCAAAAATGGGATTAGAAATGGACGTCACACAAAACTACTAAATTCGTGTTATTTTTCAGCGTAAACTGGCGAAAATAGCGCCATACGACGATATAAAACACCACCAAAAAGCATTTAAAGTCGATTGAATAACCTAGAATAAGGGATGAGTAAAAAATGTTACAGGGAGGACAAACATTCGCGGAAGTCGATATTTTGGTCGCAGGCTAAAAACAAAAAAGCCACCCTCAATATTGAGAAGTGGCTTTTGATCTAGGGATCGTTACGGTTATTCAGACACGCCTAACGCAACCATCATTTTATTCGCAATATCAATATGGTGTTGCATTGTAGAGAAGGCACGCGTTACACCTTCTGGCCCAAATGCATATACCGGAACTGGCGCGGCTGTGTGCGTACCAGTGCCCCATACGACGTTTTGGTCCGCGGCAAGCGCTCGTGCAATTTTACCTGTGTGGTCTTCATCAGCGTAAACATAGAACTCTTTGAAATCTTCAAATTTAGGCACCATTGTCGCACTTTGGTAGCTGTGATCTGGCACGTAATATTCGTTCACTTCGCGCTCACCTACTTTTGCCGCTTGGTCGATAGTGACTTTGTATTCGCTGTACATATTGATTGCATTCATCCAATCTGTTGCTGTCGCAGAAGCAAAATCCCAATCCGCATTCGCAGCATCCATCATGTTGAAGAATGTACCTGTCTGTTTGTAAAGCATGTCTAGGTTTGCAAGATCCCCAAAATTAAAGTTTGGTTTGTAATCTTGCCCACCCATACCATCACCCGGCAACGATTTACCCTCAGGCATATCTTTACGCGAATAGCTGAAGCCAAAACTGCCTGTTTCGTGGTCTGCCGTAACAACGACTAACGTGTCATTTCGGTCCTTTACCCACTCATAAACAGCATCAACAGCTTCATCAAATTTTAAAAGTTCATTCAACATCCAACCCGCGTCATTCGCATGGCCTGCCCAGTCGATTTGACCGCCTTCAATCATAAGGAAGAAACCATCTTCATCTTTAGAAAGGATATCAAGTGCCTTAACTGTCATCTCTTTCAGTGAAGGCTCTGAACAGTTGTTTGCTTCTTGACATGCTTTGTACGCAATCGCATCCGCCATACCCGAGTTTGCAAACAAACCTAATAACTTTGTTGCATCCGCGTTTGCTAGTTGTGTCTTGTCAAATGCAAGGCTGTATCCAAAGTCTTCTTTTGCTTCAACGATAAGATTACGTGAATCTTTACGCTTAGATTTTTTCACAACACTGGCTGGTACACCTAGGGCTGCCAATGTTTCTTGTGCTGCTGTATTCGTTTTGATATCGGATGGAATGAACACACGAGCACCACCTGATAACAACACGTCCACCATGCCTGAGCTCACTAAATCAACAGCGATTTTATCTTCAAGTGAACGATGTGGTTGGTGAGATGCAAACGCCGCAGGTGTCGCATGTGTGATGCGCGTGTCTGATACTAGACCCGTTGCTTTACCTGCTTTCTTTGCTTTTTCAAGGATGGTTTCAACAACGTAGCCTTGGTCGTCTAAACCAATCATTTCAGAACCGGCCGGTTTACCTGTTGCCAGTTGAGTGGCTGAACACGCTGAATCGACAACCAACTTACCGGACGTTGCGCCATAAGGTTGGTTAAGCGATAGACCTAATTGACCTACTTCTGCCAGCTTCTGCAACGCTGTCTTGTTATTTTTTGAATTGTACGTCGAGTTTGGGGCACGTCTTGCGTATTCTTCAAGTAAACCAACTTGCTGAGCGCCCATTCCGTCACCGATCATTAAGATCACGTTTTTCACGGAAGTGACGGGAGTTGGTGTCACTCGTACTTCTTTAATGACTTCGACTTCTTTAATCACTTCAACTGTTTTTGTATCAGTGTCATTACAAGCGGTTAGAAAGAGCGCAGAGATACTGAGCGCAAGCACGGATTTTTTCATTATTGTCCCCAAAGTAGAGTTCTTGTTCTAAATTGCGGCACAGTCTAGGGACATTTAATGACGATTTTATTTCACGAAAATTACATTTAAAAGTCACAACATCATGATTTATTTGAAAAACTCAAAGAAATAGGTCGTGTGGTAAGTCCATGTAAAAACACACTTAACAGGATAGTACACACCGCAACTTGGGAGATCGCTTGTACCTCAGGCTGTTCCAGCTCCAACAACATCATCGTAAAGACGACAGACGCCATCCCTCGCGGCCCAAACCACGCTAGTGTTAGCTTTGCTTTCCAGCTTTCCTGACTAAAATATAAGGCCAATACAACCGGTATAATACGGAGTAACGTAACAGCACAAAGTGCATAAAAAATCGTTTCCCAGCCCAAGCTCATTATTGTAGATACTGAAACAAAACCAAACAATATCCAGATTAATACCGACGCCAATTCTGCAATGTTTTCGCCCTCTTCGATCAATTGGTCTTTGAACGCATCATGATAAAACTTATCGAACAACAAGCCACTGACGAACGCCGCAATAAAGCCACTGCCATGCAGGCTTTGAGTAAGGGCGTATACCGTAATGGCAAATCCAACAAACAAAAATGGGCTCGTACTTTGAGCAAAAAGATGTCGCTCTTTTGCTTTTGAAATGAGAAATATCGCTAATGCGGTAAACGTCACAGCAACCAATACAGCGATCCCAATTTCACGCACAAACACAGCCAATAGACTAGCACCGGAGAGTTCTTCAGGATTATTAAATGCACTCATTGCCAGAAGGAAAAGTGGCACACATAAGCCATCATTCAACCCACTTTCCACATTGATAGCTTCACGTAAATTGGCGGGTACTTGTTTGGCGGTAATAAACCCTCGACACAACGCTGCATCAGTCGGTGCAATAATAATGGCTAAGAGGGCTGCAGCGAGCCACGATAAACCCAAAGAAAAGTGAGCCATGATAGTTGCAAACACGACCGTTAAAGGTAGCCCAACAAGCAACAATAACACGGGTAGATGAACGCTTTCCATTAGCACTCGCAAGCGAGTTTTGGCTGCATCTGAAAACAGGAAAATGGCCAACGTCAATTCCACCAGCGGTTGCCAAATTTCTCGGTCTAACTGATTCAATAAAAGCGTTTGATCAAAGCCGAGCGCTAAACTTATGCCTATCAGTACAAACCACATTGGTCCAGTTAACTCAGCCCGCTGTAACTGTCGAACGGAAAGCGAATAAACGAAAATTGCAATTCCAACCCATGCCAATGCGTGATAATTCAAAATGACTTTCCTTGATTGATATTCGTAAGCGGGAGAAAAAACCATACCGCAATATGGCACTACCTTAACGTTAAGATGGCTCAACCACTATGCGATATCAAGAACAGTGACGCAAGCACAGTAAAAGAATGTCTAAGTCTCAACAATAACTCAACGACTATCTCTGTCTGTCCGTTCGACCAAATACGGCTCGTTGATGTCGCATGCTCTGCGATAAGTTCCAAACGGCTAATAAGCAAGCTAATAGAGCTTTATTTTTGCGTACAATTCTTTTGTATAACTGGGTAATCGACTCACCCAGCTATACGTACATCAAATTATTCGTTTATTTCACTCGCTATATCCGCGTAGTTTGCACTGAATTCCGCGCGCTTTGTCTGCTCAACATCATTTGTGTTGAATTGCATTGATTGCCAAACCTCGTCGGTTGGTTTAGCGGCGTTCGCCTGGTCTATTAGCACGTTATCACTTCGAGTTTTAAAACTCGCTGAGCCAAAGTTACTTTGCGCCAGCGCTTCTCTATAGCGGCGATTTGCCCAATATCTATCCCAACTCGTCGATTGATAGCTTGCCGCTGCACGATAATGACTCAATATTTGCGGCGTATAAAACACACCCCAATTTCCTTGGAACTCCACATTCTCTTTATCTTGCTGATTGGCGAACCGGAACGCATGTGTTCCAGCACCATCTTTATGATACACCACCATGGGATGCCCGTTTTGCTGCAACACATTTGCAAAAGCTCTGGTGTCATAGTTACCGTGCGCGCTTGTGCTTACGTGCGTGATGCTTTCACTGCTGCCTTGTTTAATCGTCCAAACGATGACGGTTTCAACATCATGACGATGCCCACCTAAAAAAGACCAATGAACAGCCTGATCTTTTTCAAAATAGAGTTCATAAAAATGTGCGCACTTGAGTGGCTCTCCATTTGAGGATGTGTGACATATCTGGCGGTGAATTGTATTGGCAAATTGTTCCCAGCCAGCATCACGGCAATTTCCCCAAGGGGTTGACCATGCCGCATCCAATCCATTATTTTGTGATAGGTTATTATTTTTGTTAAACGGCGTTGCGGGATAGCATCCATCCGAATCAAAATCAAAGACCGGTGCGAAGTTCCTCACCGCGGCTTGGTTATACCACGTCACAGCTTCGTCCAAGCGAGGGAGCTCATCAGCATGAGAGTGCGTGCTGTGGGCAATTGAAATGAGCGCGATGGCGATAACCGAAGTCTTTAGTGTTGCAGGGATTTTCATGTGACTTTCCTTTAGTAAAGTTAATTAGGTCACATGTCTAACGCCTATTGAAGCAAAAAGGAGACAGAAATTTTTGTGAATTTATTGTTACCAAACACCTTTGTTACAACGAAAACTCCAATCCCACCATGAAGCGCCGCCCAAACTCCTCAACTTTCATCAGGCTTGAAGTACGGTCGACAACGGCCAATCGGCGTAATACTTGATTCGTCGCATTAAACACATCAAATCGTACACTGAAACGTGGCGATAAATGCCACAGCAAGCCCAAATCTAAACTCGTGAATGCATCAACCCAAATATCCGCATTATTGCTTCTGTCTCGATGTTCAAGAAACGCACTGCGATAATTTAAATTGAATGCGAATTGCCAAACTTCATTGCCCGTTAGAAATCGCACATTTCCCATCCAATCGGAGACGCCCTCAAGATTGAACTTCTCGTTAAGTTCAGTGTAGACATCAGCTTCAACGAGTTGAGTAACGTTAGCTGACAATCGATTTTGCCGCAAAACCTTTGTCAGTGCAGGTAATTGCCACTCTATACTGCTCGTGAATCCAGTGATGTGACCCTGACCTGAATTGTTTTTTTGTAGTACGCTAAAGGATTGCCCTTGGTAGTCCAGTGTTGTAACGTCTTCGACGATGAAATCATCAATCTCATGTTGAAATGCTAACACCTGAATATCCGTTGTTTCAGCGCTACGCGTAAGAGATAACGTATAACTTTTTCCGAGCACTGGCTTTAAGGTTGGATTGCCTTGCTCTGCATAGGGGAGTCCACCTGAATTGACGTGCAACTTTGGGTTCATGTCAGAATAGTTGGGGCGATTCAAGGCCCAACTATAGGTGCTACGCCATTGCCAATGCGCCGATGCTTGCCATTTAATATTGACTGAGGGGAGCCACTTTACGTAATGCTGCTCCTGTTCGTCAGCGTGCACCCCCACCGTCGCCAAGACGAGTGCCCAATGCAGCACTGCGTGTGTCAGAATATCTGGCTCCAACTTGCCATTCGAACTCCGCGTAATGCCAGTTTGATTTAAAGTAACTTTCTATCGACTCAAACGATACCTCATAACTGTTGAGTAAATCACTTTCTGTTTTGTCGCTAAATGGAAGTGCGATATCAAACAACTGGAATAAGTCCCTTTTCGGAATTAGCCAATAAGGCGTATTACTTATAAACTTTGCCTCAAACGCCTCCGGCAGCGGCTCCAACCAACGACCATCAAGACTTGGTAATGCGCTTAGCGCCGAGGCACTTAGACTCACATCTTGACGTTGGTACTGGTGGCGCTGTTTAGAATGGAGAAATCCCAACTCCACCCACCATGTTTGATCTTGTTCAGTGGCTTGCCACCGCGAATCTATCCCCCATTCATCAACGCGATTTCGCACTTCGGTTAAACGTTTTCGCATCTGAGAAATCTGGCTATAGCTCTCCACAAGCCCTAGCGATTGTGAAAGTTGAAAACGATGGATTGCGTTGCCTTGAAACTCAACCAACGCATTTCCGGGCGCTAGTTTGACGTGTACACGCGAAATGGGCTTTTTAGTGATGCTCGTTGCAGCACTATGGCTAAAAAAGGGCGAAACCTGCCATGATTTCATATCGAGTGTCGCTGTTAGCTGCATCGTTTGATTGGTATAGTTCAGCTGCGACTCTTCACGAGAGGTTTTTGCATCGACATTCGACAAATAGAATTGGTTAATTTGGCCGCTTGATTCATCGACCGTTGCCTGTCCATATGCACTCAGTGGATTGATAGCAAGTCTATGTTCATCAAAGGCGAAGTCCGTATTTGAGTGAAACCACAACCCATTCAGTTGCACAGTGTCATTTAACTGCCAAGTCATTTCAGCCAATCCAGAGGTACGCGTTCTATCTTCGTTTTCAATGGTCAGTGCCAACCCGTCAGTAGGGACTAAGGTGCTATCAGGTAATGCAGGCCAGTGATAATCCGTTGCCGCACCTTGGTTTTCACCCCAATGCCAACTCTCGAATTGGTACTGACGCTGTAATCGGTTTTCATACGAGACTTTGAATACCCCAGCGATGGCCCTATCTGAACTCATGGTATTGGCTGACATTGAGATATTTGGCTGAACGTTGCGATCACCTTCCAATGCAGCTACATCTAAACCGATGTTCATTGCACTGTGTTCAAACTCTAGCGGACGAGCACTTCGTAAATCAATGTTTGCCCCAATTCCACCAAGCGGTAAACGCGCATCGGATGTTTTATATACCAACACATTTGAGAACAACCCTGAGCTCAACGTATCGAAACGAAATTGTTGCCCATACTGGTTCGAGTTGCGGACATTCTCCGTATTTGCCACCCTTAGCCCGTTCAGTAAAACCATTTGGTATTCTGCCCCCAGCCCCATGGCATTAACATTTAAAGCTTCGCCTCTATCTCGTGTGACGCTAACACCTGGTACAACTTGTAAAGCTTCCGCCAAGTTTTCGGCAGGAAGCTGAGTCAACATGGCGCCGACTAAAGACGCTTGTTCGCCGACGGCATTATGTTTGTTTTTTCTCGCGTATTCCGCAGCTTGTTGATAATTATGTTGAAAACGCTGAGTTGACGCGTTGCGGACGGGATCTGCAACCACCGTCACTTCCTCTATGGTCGCTTGCGTCGCCGGCGCGTTTTGCCTTTGAAGTGGCTCGACGGTATCGATCACAATGCCCACCTCCGATTGTCGCCAACGTAAACCAAGGGGTTCGAGCCAATGTGCAAGCGTATTTTCTATCGTATTATCAGTAGATAGTTCACAGTCTACGTACACATCGGCAAGCTTAGATTGGTCATACACTAACGGGAGATCGTAATGTTTGGCGAGATGATTTAAGCAAAAGCCTAAGCTTTCTTCCTTTGCAATGCAGGAAAAGGGCAAAACTATCGCGAAACACAGTAAATTTCGGCAAAACGGCGACATTTGCTCTTTGTTCCTTCCTGCTTTGAAAAAGACTAGTTTGACGAAAACAGATGAAGAAAATATGACTAATTATTGATATAAGAGCAACTAAATAGAAATCACATCATTCTATTTCAGTTGCCTTAACAACAAGTACTTATCTAGGTTCCAACGCGATAGAGTCGGGAAACTTTCGCACATTCAACTGGTGTAATTCTGCAATCAATTGAGTCGTACCTAGCACATCATTTGCCTTAAAACGACCACTAACACGAATACTTGGGTCCACCCTCGTCAATACAACAGGAATATCGCTGTAACGGTTTAGCTGAAATATCGCATCTTGAATACTCACATCGTCCAATTCGAGCCATCCCATTTGCCAATCTGGCTGTGACGCCGAGAAAGCAGTGACTTCGATGTCATTTAATGTTACGTATGCACGCATCCCCTTCGTTAATTCAACTCGTTTATTGCCTTGTTGAGTGCTTACAGACACTTTGCCATGGAATACATCAACTTGAGTTCCTACTAATGTTTTATCAATATTAAATGCTGTACCAAGCACTTGTACGGTCGCATTCCCCGTAAAGACGGTAAAAGGGCGGTTCTCATCGCGTTTTACCTCAAAATAAGCTTCACCTTCACTCAATGTGGCCATACGTTGTGCGCTGCTTTCTTTGAACTGCAATTTCGCGTGACGATTTAAGTTAACGAGTGTACCGTCTGAGAGGTTAACGTCTTTGGGATCTCTGGCGTCAAAATACTGAGCTGTTGATACAACCTCTTCATTCTTCGGTCTTTCCGCATTCAAAAACCACCAGCTTGAGAATGAGAGCAGTAGTGTTGCCGCGGCAACAGCAAACCATTTCCACTCAAATTGTGGAACTGAAGAACGACTATCCGTTGCCTCTGTGCAGGGGACCTTTGCTGCCTCTTTAGCTAGGGCTTCAAGCAATGCAGGATCATTCCAAATCGCGTGTTCTAGCGAATTTCGCTTTTGATCTTTATCGAATTCTGGTGAAGTCATTGGATCTATCTACCTAAAAAATCTTCCCACAAAGTGGAGGTTGCTTAATCAACGCGCTAAGTCACCCGCACACGTATCCAAAGAATCTTGCATAGCACGTTTAAACATGTCCATCGCTCTAGAAATATGCTTTTTCACTGCTTCATCCGTTAACGATAAACTTTGTGCAATCTGCACACGTGTTTCACCATGTAAACGACGACGAACGAATATTTCTCGCCTCAAAGGGGACATTTCGCTCAACACTCGCTGATAGAGTTGCACACGTTGTTCATGTTCCAGCATTGATTCCAACGATTGGGCATCGCACTCAGGTTCATGTTCAAGACTTTCTGGTGATTTATTTTGTTCGTTATGATGGTCAATGACCAAATGTCGCGCCATGCGATAACCATAAGCCAATGGATTTTCAATAGGCGAACTAGGCTCCGCTTTCAACGCTTTAAGTAACAACTTTTGGAACAAGTCCTCGGCGTCAGCCTGTTCACCCACCGCTCGACGAAAATACCCTTTCAACGCATCTTGATTAGTGATAAAGCACTGTACTAACGTTCGCGTCTGGTCCTTTTCCTCGCCGAACGATGAGGAAGAAAAATGAATTGAAGACATAAATGGGTTGTTCTTATACAACATCGCTTTTTTGATAAGACGGCAAACTTAACCCAGCGGGGACATTATTTTCATGAACATTTCATGACGGTTTTATGTCGCAACTGCCGTAAAAATGAAACAAAAACTTCATTAAAATCAAACGTCCCCTTCGGAATTTCTTATCTGTCTTTACTGGCGAATTTTAATAAAAGTCGCCATTCATGCTGACAGGAACAATTATGAATACTCACCGATTATTTGCACTTTCGCCTCTAGCGCTTGCTCTCGGCACTCTTTTATCAAGCACCAATGCGCTTGCTGATGACCAATCAACCCCATCCAATGACATCGAAGAAATTGTTGTCACTGGCAGTTATGTCAAAAGCTTAGAAAAGGCGATTGATTTAAAGCGCGTGAATATTGGCTTTTCGGATTCCATCGTTGCATCAGACATTGCCGATTTTCCTGAGCAAAATCTTGCAGAAGCACTGCAACGTATGCCGGGTGTGACGATTGAACGAAATAAAGGTCTAGGTCAGAAAGTTAATGTTCGCAGCCTACCGAGTGAATTTACCTTTGTGTCTATTAATAACTTGGCGACCGCATCAGGCAGCGGCGGACGCGATGTCGAATTTGATATGTTCGCATCAGAGATAATTCAAAGTGTTACGGTGAAAAAGTCTCCTACTGCGGCGGATGAAGAAGGTGGCATTGCGGGCTCAGTCACAATCACCACTGCTCGCCCATTTGACTACGATGGGCGCCAATTGGTTGTCTCTGCAGAAACTGCTTACAACGATATATCAGAAAAATCAGACCCAAAATTTGCTGTACTTGCCAGCGACACCTTTGGTGATTGGGGGGCGCTTGCGTCTTTTGCCTATTCAAAACGTAGCAACCGTACCGACAGTAATTCTGGGATTAACTTCCGCCCTCTTTCACGTTGGTTAGAAAAGACAGGCAAATCACAATGGCAAGCAGATCAAGCGGCCGATGTTTTGCTTCGCGACACGGGAATTTCCATCAATGACCGAAAAAACAAAGACGAAACTAGCCGCGTCGTATTCTTAGATAAAGTGGGCGATCGTGCCTATCTAACGGAACAAGATAAATGGGGGGCGACACTGTCGTTACAATACAAACCAAACAGTGAATTGAGTTTAACGTTTGATGGACTGCTAGGTAATTTCGACAACCATGAAGACGAGTACGATGCCGCAGCCTATACCGCATCCAGTATCAGTTCGCTTGAAAAAATCAATCAATACGATAGCACTACCCTTTCAGACTACGGTATCACGGTACTAACCGATGTAGACTATGCAGCAACACAGCACGAATTTCTAAGCAAAGAAAATAGCCAAGAAACTGATTATCAGCAATTTAGTTTAACGTTGGATTGGCAGCTAGAGGCATGGAAAATCTACGGTATTGTGGGCTACAGTGGAGCGGAAAAACAAGCAGAAACCACAAACCTTAAACATACCGCCTATCGCCCAACTCGCACTCGATACACCAGCACTGGTGGTGAAACTCTGCCAAGTAGCAACCCAAACACTTTTGATATGTACAACTCGCCAGATGCCTATCTGTTTGACTACTACGAAGTTAACCAAGAACATATCAACGACGACAAATACGCGGCACAACTCGATTTCAAACGCGACTTGCAGCTCGACTTTTTCCCAGCCTTGGCGCAAATACAATTGGGGGTGCGTGCCACTGACAAATCCAAAGAGCGAGACTACGGCACAAATCGCGTGAAAGGCCCATCGGAAGACGACAGTTCTTGGGTTGGTGTACGCACATTGGCAGACAGTCAATTGACCGACATTTCAACTCTTGTCTCTGGTGGAGAGTACCTCTCAGAAGTAGACAGCAAAGTAAACTGGATGCAAATTGCCAATAGTTATGCCCGTAACGAATTGCGTTACGCGGGCTTTAACGTCGCCTACGAGCCGGATCAATATTATAAAGTGAAGGAAAAAACACTCGCTTTATATGCAATGGTTGATTTTCACTTTGACATCGCAACCATGCCAGCGACGTTAAATGCGGGTGTCCGATACATTGACACGAAAGTGCACTCGTCTGGTTATCACCAAGTGCAAAATGAAGATGGCACAACGGGCTTTACCGCAAAACCGGTCTCTAAAGATGGCAATTACAAAGAAACGTTACCAAGCGTGAACTTCGCTTTGGAATTAACGGACGATTTGTTGCTTCGAGCAGCCGCTTCAAAAACCTTTATTCGCCCAGCGTTAACTGACATTGCTTATAAACGCAGCGTGAGCTTAAACGAATTTAAATATCGAGATGGTAACCCTGATCTGAAACCAACTTATGCTGATCAATGGGAATTTGGCCTTGAATGGTACTTGGACGAAGGAGCGTTGCTAGCCGTTTCTTATTTTGAGAAAGAAATAGAAGGTGTTGTGCGTGAATCACTTACGGGGGTGGTTAACAATGTGACGAAATACAATGACAATGGCAGCGTCGATGGCATTTATGATTTCGACATTTACCAAAAAGTAAATGCTGAAGGTTCGTACGATGTCAGTGGCATCGAATTGGTCGCTCAATTACCTTTGTCTTACTTTGATGAAATGCTCAGTGGCTTTGGCATCAATGCAAACTACACCGTACTCGACAACTCGTTAACGGGTGCATCTGACCTTGGTATCCCGACGCCACCAGAAGGGCTTGCAGAAGAAACTTATAACGTGACTGTCTATTACGAAAATCAACGCTTTGATGCGCGTATTTCTTACAACTACAAAGATAAATACGTCGAGCGAATTGAGCGCGATATGTACCCTGTATACCGCAATGCTTATGGACAAACGGATATTTCATTGGGCTACCGAGTGAATGACATGGTTAAGGTAACACTTGAAGGGATAAACATTCTCAATGAAGAGACCACGGGTTACACACTCAACCCTGTTTTCCCAACGATGTATGAGTTTTCGGGTCGTCGCATCTCCTTGGGTATCCGAGGTAATTTCTAAACCCTGTTGGCGCTTGACCTGCGTTTAAATCAACGTAGGTCGAGCGTCTTTTAACTTTACGTGATTTTAGAAAACTGAATATGAAAGCCTTCTTATCCGTTCTTCTGTGCCTTTTTTGCCAATCGCTGTCAGCTCGACATGCGCAAAATGTCGATGTCGCATTTCTACCTGATGTTCATTTACATGATATTTATGCCGATTTTAACTCTGCGGCATTTCAGGGTATTAGACTGTCCGGACTCAATAAGCCTGTCAGTATTCGCTCTATGGCAGCACAGCTTCATTCTACTCGCTTATTTAACGAGAATTACTTTGCTCTAATAAGTGCTCTAGATGATATAGCCTCCCGAGGAATAAAATTCGTCGCACTACCAGGAGACTTTACTGATGATGGGCAACCAGCCCACTTACAAGGCTTAAAAAACCTATTAAAAGAATACGAAAAAAAACATGGTATGCGATTTTTCGCCATTCCTGGAAATCACGACCCTGTCAGTCCATTTGGTAAAGCGGGCGGCAAGAGCGACTTTCTAACGGCTACAGGAACAGAAATCGGCATTTTCAGTCTTGATCACAAAAGTTGCCAGCCAACCAAGCGCCGAAACCCAACTCCAACTATTTGCAGTGATGCGATAAAACACGGTGGCTACGCTGATATAATGGCTCAACTGGCGCCATTTGGGTTAATGCCAGACCCACGCGATGTCCTTTGGGAAACGCCCTTTTCCAAAGACCGAAGCAAGTCTTCGTTAACCTTTCGCCATTACAAACAATGTTCAAGTGATAAAAAAACCTGTGTCTCGATGCCTGATACCAGCTATCTCGTTGAACCCACTCCAGGCTTGTGGCTTTTAGCGATTGACGCGAACGTTTATATGCCATCCTTGGTATCCAGTGAAGTCCATTTTCAGGGATCCGGCAATGCTGGCTACAATAAGATACTGACGGAAAAGCCTTTTTTACTTACTTGGATAAAGGAGATTGTGGCTAGGGCAAAATCAGAAAATAAGACCTTAATTGCATTTAGCCATTTTCCGATGGCAGAATTCTACGACCAACAATCACCTGTTATGCGTGATGTGTTTGGTCATGAGGCTTTTCAACTTGCGCGAGAGCCACGCTCGAGCACCAGTGACGTACTTGCGAAAACAGGTCTGCGCTTACACATCGCGGGCCACATGCACATGAACGACACCAGTATCACACGTACACAAGAAAATGTACTGGTAAACGTACAAGCTCCGTCCATTGCGGCGTATAGACCTGCATACAAACACATTTCAGTGCACAATGAAGTGGCGCAGATTAACACGATTAAATTGGATGAAGTCAGTCATTTCAACGCGCTGTTTCCAGCCTATCTTGCTGAACACCAATACCTAACAGCGACTCAATCTAAGGCTATTTGGGATGACAATATCTTGCATGCAAGGAATTATCATGAATTTGCCAAAGCTCATTTGTTGGCGCTTGCCAGAATGAGATTTTTCCCCGCCGAATGGTCAAAAGTATTCAAATCAGAACTATTGGATACCTCACTATTCAATTTACTTCAAAAGCTGCCCACCCATACTAATGCATTACTAAGTAAAGACTTACAGCCGCTAGAAAGCACGACGTTAATGGATTTTGTTGGTGACTTTTACATGTTGCGTAACGCTGGCTCACTGGCGCTTGAGGATATACCTCAATCGCATCAACTCGCTTATTTTGAGATGGCAAAACAACTACGCAATCGAAACAGTGTAACCAACCAAGAGATGGACCCGTCCTGTTTAAATTTAAATAAAAAAGACACAACTTGGTGTTTAGTTGGAAAGGCGTTGGCGCAAACCCTCTCAATATTCCAGCAATTAAATCAGGACAAATACGATGAATGTGTAGTCGTTAAACTTGACGCACGAAATGCAACAAACGCAGTCGAGCAGTGTGATATCGCAAGTGCACGAAACCACTAATGCGCCATACATTTGTAACGTTAGAGCAGGGCAAATCAACATTTTGCCCTGCCCGTAACGATTAAGGCTCCGCTAATTGTCGTTGCTCTTGATCAGTGTAAACACGTTGATAGTTCGCGAAACTGAGTCCAAGCCATTGAGGTAAAGTGGCACTCACAAAAATAGATGACCACGTGCCAACCGCAATCCCAACAAAGAGCGCACAAGCAAAACCTTGTAGGCTCGCGCCACCGAGCCACCAAATCGCCGCGACAGTCGTCAACGTTGTTGACGACGTTATCGTTGTTCTACCAAGCGTAGTACCCAGCGCTTCATTAATAGTATCACTCACCAGAGCATCAGGGCGCACACGTACCAGCTCTCGCACTTTATCGCCAATGATAATGGAGTCATTCAGCGAGTAACCGACTATCGCTAAAAGTGCAGCAAGGACGGTTAAATCGAACTCCATTCCCGTTAGCGAAAAGCACGCGACCGTAATTACAATATCGTGCAACAACGCCAAGCTCGCGGAAACGGCCAATCGCCACTCAAACCGAACAATAAGATATAGCCCAACCGCAAGCAGGCTAACAAGCAACGCTAATCCGCCTTGCTCAACTAATTCAGATCCTACCTGTGAACCGACAAAGCGACTGTCTAAAATTTTTATCCCCATTGAATCAGGGAGTTTAGTTTGCCAACTCAACGGCTCTTCAACCTCATTTTGAGGTGGTTGAAACAGTTGCCATTGCAGCACACCATTGCTTGATAAACGAAAATTGCCCGGTACAACCACATTCAACTCATGCTCCAATTCGCTTGCCGTAAGGTCTTTTACGATTTGAAACTCAGTAACGTAGCCACCCGTAAAATCTTGCCCAAGTAAAACTCCTCGCTGTGTAATCAAAATACAGCTCAGCACAACGGCAAGGATGCTCAGCCACAAACCTGATGTCCGAATTTTTTGCCATACATTAACCATGTTGCCCCCCTTTCACGCCGCTACTTTTGATCGTTTTATTTGCCAGTTCTGGCGCTCGATAAAACCAATGCGATAATTGAGCGGAAACCACCACCCCACAAAACATACTGGTTATGATCCCAAGCGCTAACGTAATGGCAAATCCTTTGATTGGGCCATAACCAATCGCCATGAGCACTATGGCAGTGATCATCGTGGTTAAGTTCGCATCAACAATGCTGCTTTGAGCTTGTTGATAGCCTCGCTGCAACGCCGTGATCATACGGCTACCTTGTTTGCGCTCCTCTTTGATCCGCTCAAAAATTATCACATTTGTATCAACGGCCATACCAATAGTAAGTACTAACCCAGCGATACCGGGCAAGGTCAGCACGACATTTGGCAATAACGACATTAGACCAATTAAACACACTAAGTTAGCAACGAGTGCAATGCAGGCAATCACCCCAAGTTTACGATACCACAACAACATAAACCCCAGTGTTAACGACAAGCCAAGTGCAAGAGCTTTAAATCCGCTATTGATGTTTTGTGCCCCCAAACTTGGACCGATTGTCCGCTCAGTCACGATGGTCAAAGGTGCATCCAAGGAGCCTGCACGCAACAAAAGCGCTAAGTCTTCCGCTTTTTGCCACGACCCCATGTTCGTGATGCTAAAGCGTTGACCAAGTACTTGCTGAATAGTAGCAACTGAAATTACGGTGCTATTTTCATGAATTTCACCCTGACTGTCTGCCACATATTCGCTGTACAACGTCGCCATCGGCTGGCCAACATTGTTCCTAGAAAAGCGAAGCATCTTTGCTCCACCTTGCGAAGTTAAGTGAAGTTGAACTAACGGCTTGCCATAGTCATCTCGTCCCGCTTGCGCCGTATCAATGTCTGCGCCACTAAAAATGGCGAGCGGATTTAGGTTCACAATACCATGTTCTGCTTTGACCGCTTTGCCACCAACATCCTGTAGCGCGTGGAATGAGAGTTGTGCTGTTGCACCGATAATGCGTTTCGCCGCTGCTGGATCCTGTACTCCAGGTAATTCAATACGAATGTAATTTGTCCCTTGACGCTGTGTGACGGCTTCAGTAATCCCTAACTCTTCAATTCTAGAACGTAATGTAGTCAGGGCTTGTACCATGGTTTGCTTTTCAAAGGTGACTTTGCCCTCTTCGTTGTAACTCAGTGTTGAACGTTGCAAATTCCCTTGTTGATAAGTAACAGCCGTTAATTGTGGGAATTGCTTTACGAGCGCGTTTTGCAGATGTCGCAAGGCATCTTGACCTTTTGGTAACGCAATTAGCTCCACTTCTGTGGCTGAACTGCGCTCAATGCGCACACCGTGCAATTTCTCCTTAACTCTGAATGCTTGTGCTTCCAATGCAATATTTTCCATACGCTTTTCAAGCGCTTTGTCCGTATCAACCTTAAGTACAAAAAGCACTCCTCCGTTGAGGTCCAAACCCAGTTTAATTGGCGACAGCCCGAGCTTTTGTAACCAGATTGGCGCGGTAGATTGCTCCATGACTTTCACTGTTGCATGGGCTTGCAAGCTCTCGGAAAGTATTTCTTGTGCTGCAGCGGACGCGGTTTGGGGTATTAACATCACCTCGGTGCTTGCCGATTCTGTGTTTGAGCGGATGGTCGCGACGTTGAAGTGATGTTGCTGTAGTACTTGTTGAATCAGATCTGGGCTAGGAATTGCGTCCCCTGACTTCGATGGACTAATACGCAACACGGTATTATTTTGATAAAAATTAGGTAAGGCACACAGCCCAAGCGCAATAATGACAAGCAGGATGGCCATGCGTTTTAATTGCGCTTGCCACGGCGTGCGCAATACTTTGTTTGATTTAAACATACTAAACTCTCTTAGCTGCTGTGCAAATGCAAAAGGCTAAACACGACAGCTTGTTACCTGATAAGAATCCGAAGCGCCTAGAGCAGCTTTCGGCTACGATGAGAAACGATCAGGCGTTTTGTTGGTATGTTAGTCGAGCGCGATACGTGAGGTTTGCGAGTTGGCAGTTATCAATTGCACCAGTACGTGGTCTGGTGGCGCATTGATACCATGGTTGAATTTCAGGTTTATCAGGACGATATTGAACATCACGACAGATTTCAGTATCAGCCAAAGTGTAAACGAGCAAATAATTAGGTTGCTGATCTGGATGTAGAAAATAGCTTGGGTGAGTCACCCGGCTGCGTTCAGGAAGCTCCACTGGATGTGGTGCTGGCAACTGGTGCTGTATTCCTGATTTAGGCATCGTCGGATGGAAAAGCTTAACACCTCGCCCAAATGCGTTGGTCTCGTCTACCGATAGCAATTCATTCGCAGCGTCTTGATCGCTTTCGAATGTATGCAATGAGTTTACTGACGTTGCTTGCCAAGTTGTTGCCATAGCATCACGACTACCAAGACCCAGTAGCGTACAAAACAATAAAATGGCTAAAACAACGCGCGACATAGTGACAACGACTCCCTTAATCTTGCTCGAAGATAAGGGCTTGGCAACCTTTTTTCAAGTCTAAGTTCGATTTGTGAATAAAAAAGCCCCGCAAAATGCGAGGCTTTTTTATAATTTGTTGAGTCAGCCGGTAAGCCACTGATTTGATGTTTGTGGAGTGGATAATTTCACACAATAAAAAGCCCAGGCTTAATGCCTGGGCTTTTTATCAAAGTTTGTTGAGTCAGCCGGTAAGCCGGGTTCTGTCGTGGATAATCATTCGTCTAGGCCTAAGATCACTCTTAGGCTCAAGCAACCTACCCGGTTCCGATGTGGGCCACACCTTAAGGAACCCTATTTGGTCTTGCTCCGGGTGGAGTTTACCGTGCCACGAACTGTTACCAGCCGCGCGGTGCGCTCTTACCGCACCCTTTCACCCTTACCTGTGCCCGAAGGCCATCGGCGGTTTGCTCTCTGTTGCACTGGTCGTAGGCTCGCGCCCCCCAGCCGTTAGCTGGCACCCTGCCCTGTGGAGCCCGGACTTTCCTCCCCCTGATCATTTTCGTCACAGGCAGCGATTATCTAGCCGACTCAGCGCGCATTATACCGAAACTATTGGCTTTGCCCAGTGAATTATCCTTCGCGCGAATCAATAACTGATTTGTAAAGGGCATTTTTTTCAATCCAAAGTAATCGGCCACAATACCACAGGCTTTTTTCAGCGGCATTTCAGGTTCAAGCAGAGTTAACATACGCTTTGCTTCATCAGGAATTTCATCCTGTTGAGCGGGTTTTCCAGGTAACATCAACACCAACTCGCCACGCTGACGTTCTGGCTCGTTGGTTAAAAATGCAATTAGTTCGGTTACCGTACCACTGAAAAACGTCTCATACGTCTTGGTGAGCTCCTTGGCAAACACGACGTGTTGTTCAGCGCCAAGCGCCGCACTCAAATCTTCTAAACTTGCCATAATGCGATGCGTGCTTTCATACATAATGCTCGTAATACCACTGTCGTATGCGTCGATAAAGAACTGCTGACGTGCCTGACTTTTTGCAGGGGTAAAGCCGATAAACTGGAATCGATCTGTTGGCAAGCCTGAACAACACAGCGCTGAGATTGCCGCACATGCCCCAGGCACTGGTGTCACTGTTGCGCCTTCGTGTCGACATAAGTTGACGACTGCGTAGCCAGGGTCGCTGATTAACGGTGTGCCCGCATCAGACACAAGCGCTATATCTTTACCTTCATTGAGCCAATCTAGTAGTTGCTGCGCTTTTTGCTTTTCATTGTGATCGTGAAGCGCAAATGTGCGTGTTTTAATCCCAAAATGACTAAGTAACTTACCGGTATGACGCGTGTCTTCAGCCGCGATTAAGTCAACATTCGCTAGGGTTTGTAAAGCGCGTTCGCTAATATCAGCGAGGTTGCCAATAGGCGTTGCAACGATGAAAAGAGTGCCAATTTTGTTGCCATTCTCCGCATTTGTCATTGTGGTCTCCTGCGACTGTCAGTAAGATAAGCCATTCAATTGAATAACCTAAAGGTGTTGTGTGCGACTGAAACATGTGAGTCTGTTAATAGTGGTATTGTCGGGGTTATCAGCGTGTAGTACAACTGAAAATACGCCTAGAAAGTCACAACCGATAGAAAATACGGCAAAACCAACAACAGATAGCAGTGCACAATCCCTTTTTGACCGAGCACAAACCGCCAATCCTGCGGCCCAATTTCAATTGCTTTACATGGCACGAGATGCCGCCTTACAAAGCCAAAATTGGGCATTACTCGAAAAAATAGCGGAAATGCTCAGTCAAAAAGCAAGTGTTGACCACGTGCAAAATGCGCTTTATCTCGCGCTTGCTCGTCAGCATCTCCAGCAATATGAAAGTGCATTATCCATTCTTCGAGTCGTAGAAGATGCGTTGCAATCGCCTGCGCATCGGGCGTGGCATCAATACTTGATGGGCAGCATTTACGCTTCTCAGAATTTACCTAAGCAGGCACTTCCCCACTTCTTTAATGCCGCTGACATTGTCGATGATGAAAAACTCGCTTTAATCGGTCTCGATGAAGAGATTTGGCAAGCTCTGCAGGAACTCTCTATTTATGCCCTAGACCGTTTCGATAGGGGTTCGGTACTCCAGCAAGGCTGGGTTAAATTGGCCAAATACCAACAAATTTACGTCGGGAAAGGGCCGCTTTTTGAAGAAGCCCTAAATAATTGGCAAAAGCGATATGTGAATCACCCAGCAACAGCCATAATACCCAAAGCGCTTCGCAGCAAACTGAATTTAGCGCCTTATCAAATAAACCGACTCGCCGTTTTGTTGCCACAATCAGGACCCAGTGAACGACTTGGTTCAGCCTTGAAAAATGGTATTTTAGCTGCACTTGATGAAAACCCTATCGAACGCGTGTATTTTATTGATGAAATGGCAAGTACGGACGAAATTGAGTCGCAACTCAATCTGCTAAATATTGATTTTGTGATTGGTCCGCTGTTAAAAAATAACGTGACAAAAATCCAACAAGCGAACTTATTGCAAACCCGACCAACGTTATTTTTGAATGTAGATGACATAACAAACACGAATCCTGACCACTATTACTTTGCCTTAAATCCTGAGCATGAAGTTGACCAAGCCATGCTTCATTTTCTTTCGAAGGGCTACCAAAAACCCATGCTTCTCGCACCACAAACAGCTAATGGCCAACGCTTGGTTGAACGATTCAAAAATCATTGGAAAATATACAGCGAAAATGAGCCTGAAGTCGGCTTTTACACTGACAGTAAAAACATGGCAGATGTCGTTGCTGCGATACTTGAAGTGGATGCGTCTAAAAACCGCATAAAGACGATTAAGTCATTGTTTAAACAAGAGATAGAAAGCGAAACACGTTCGAGAGCAGATTTGGATGCGGTGTATATTTTAGGTGACTCAACTGAAACTCGTCTGTTAAAACCTTATTTAGACGTCAATGTCAGTACATTTGCACAGCGTATACCTCTGTTTGCGACATCTCGTAGTTACAGTAAAAGCATCGACAGCACAGACAAAAGTGATTTAGAAGGTCTGTATTTTACGGAACAACCTTGGATGCTTCCTGGCCTTGAACAACGTCAACTGCGCGAAGCGTATGATCAACTTTGGCCTGAACAAGCGGACATAGAACAGCGCTTGTTCGCAATGGCCTATGATGCCGTCAATGTCATCCCCGATCTCAAACAGCTGTCCTCAATTCCTGGTCGAGAATTTGTGGGATTAACAGGCAAACTGAAAGTCACTCAACACAATCAGTTTTCTCGCGCATTGAGTTGGGCGCAGTATCGTAATAAAACGATTAACCGCATTGAATTTAATGAAAAACCACCTAAACCTTTATTTATGCAGGAAATCGCTGGTTCAACAGTGTCGCTTCTTAAATAAGGTTTAAATGAAAAAATGGTTAGGGTGGTTTGCTAATTCAACGGAAAAAGGTTGCTACTACGAGTTACAAGCTGAACAATTTCTAATTCGACAGGGTCTAACACCTGTCACCCGAAACTTTCGATGTCGTTTCGGAGAGATTGATTTGATTATGAAACTTGGCGAGACAATCGTTTTTGTTGAGGTAAAATACCGGGCGGAAAAACACTTTGGTGGCGCAATACACAGCTTAACGCCTCAAAAAATGCAACGTATACGTAGGACAATAGCGTTTTATTGTCAAAGTAATCACTTATCGCAACGAGCATTACGAATAGATTTCGTAGCCATCGATGGCGAACAAGAATTTCACTGGATCAAAAATATTTACTAGCTATGCAAGAATTAATCAAAACAATTTTTACAGAGAGTATTCAGGCTCAGATAGCCGCAGGGGAAGTTCTTCAAGACGCCCTAGAATCGGGCGCCCTATCGATTGCACAAACCCTGCTTAATGGAAATAAGCTATTGAGCTGCGGAAGTGCGAGCTGCGATATGCTGGCAAAACATTTTGCAGGCCTTTTAGTGAATTTTTTTGAAACTGAAAGACCTTGTCTTCCTGCAATTCCGTTAACTGCAGAACACCGCCAACTAAGCTATTCGGCATCCACTGAAGACCATGACCTATTCGCTCGCCAAGTTAGAGCATTTGGTCAATCGGGTGACATTCTGCTGGTTGTATCTGTCGATGGGTCAGAAAAAACCGTGATTTCGGCTGTCGAAGCGGCGCTAACGAAAGATATGAAGATCATTGCGCTCGTAGGTGATGATGGTGGAGAACTCACTGGTTTACTTGGCCCAAATGATGTTGAAATTAAAGTACCAAGCAAGCGTCCTGCTCGTATTGTTGAGTCTCATTTATTTAATTTACATTGCCTCAGCCAGTTAATTGACAATACGCTCTTCCCACAGGAGGACATGTGAATACAAGAGTTAAACTAACTACAGTGCTGTGCACTGTCGTACTTTTGCAAGGCTGTGCAGCCGCCGTTGTTGCGGGGACTGCTGGTGCAGTTACTGCAGCGACAGATAGACGTACAATTGGCGCACAAATTGACGATAACAACATCGAGATAAAAGCGACTTTTGCTATCAAATCCATCAACGATACGGCAAAAGATGCGAATATTTCAGTTGTAAGCGTTAATGGTGTTGTCTTGCTCGTCGGTCAGGTACCTGATGAAGGGCTACGAAGCCAAGTAGAAGCGTCACTTAAAGAAGTGGACGGTATTCGTCAAATACACAATCAAATTCGCATCGGCAGTAATGTTGGGATCACCACTAAAACGCATGACGTTTGGCTCACCTCCAAGGTTAAATCGCGCCTGTTGACGACTGAAAACGTGAGTTTCAACAACATTAAAGTTGTAACTGAAAATGGCGAAGTATTCTTGCTCGGCCTTGTAAGTCGAAATGAAGCGGGGCTCGCGGTAGACCTTGCGCGTAATATCAATGGAGTAGAACGGGTAGTCAAGGTATTTGAATACCTCTAGCCAGCATGTAAATAAAAGCAATGTAGATACAAAAAAGCCCCTAAATTAGGGGCTTTTTTCGATGTGCGTTACTTACTTAATTATCCGCAGGTGTGAGCCTTTTTTCTTTTCAGGCTGACTCTCTGAAACACTTGGCTGTTGTGTCTCTTCAGGAATTGTCTCTTCAAACATTTCCTCGTCAAACGATTCAGCCGAAAATACAGTACCCTCTCCATTTTCTCGAGCATATATGGCAAGTACTGCACCCATTGGCACATAAACTTGCATAGGCTGCCCTGAGAAACGCGCATTAAAACTTAATGCTTGATTATCTAAGCTAAACTGCGTCACCGCAGATGGACTGATATTCAGTACGATTTGCCCATCTTGAACAAATTGAACCGGCACTTGCACGCTCTTGTAGTTTGCATTAACAACAATGTGCGGAGTGCACTGGTTATCGATAATCCAATCAAAAAAAGCTCGTAGCAAGTAAGGACGATTCGGGGTCATGTTCATTACGCACGGATCTCACGTTCTGCATCAGTTAGAGATGCTTTGAAAGATTCACGTTCGAACAAACGAACCATATATTCTTTAAGCTCTTTACTACCAGCACCTGTTAACGAAATACCGAGTTCTGGTAAACGCCATAATAATGGAGCTAGGAAACAATCAACTAAGCTGAACTCTTCACTCATAAAGTAAGGTGCTTCGTTGAAAATAGGAGCAATAGCAAGCAATGCTTCAGTTAACTCTCTACGAGCTTGTTCTGCATCGCTACCACCTGCAATTACCTTCTCTGCAAGGCTGTACCAATCATTTTCGATGCGATACATCATTAAGCGGCTACGGCCACGCATCACAGGATATACAGGCATCAATGGAGGATGAGGGAAACGCTCGTCTAGGTATTCGTTGATGATACTTGCTTGGTATAAACCCAATTCACGATCGATCAGTGTTGGAACTGTGCCGTAAGGGTTAATCTCATGCAACGCTTCTGGCAGATTGTCCTTTTCAGCCAGATGAATATCAACACTTACTCCTTTTTCCGCAAGTACGATACGTACTTGGTGACTGTACATACAGTTTGCACCAGAAAACAGAGTCATTACAGGGCGCTTATTGGCAGCAATAGCCATGCCTACCTCCAAATTCATTACATAAGCAATTCTTAAACAGCAATAGGGGCACATGCCCCTATCACAAAATTACTGAAGTCGTTGTTCAATATTAATGAACATCTCTCCAGTATTCTTTCTTCAATAAGAAAGCAAGGATAAATAGGATCACAAGGAAACCCAATACTTTAATACCAATGCTTTCTGAAGTTAGACGAGTTGGTTCACCAACATACTCTAGGAAGTTTGTAATGTCACGAGCAGCTTGATCATATTCATCTGTGCTCAGTTCACCAGAACCATCCACTTCTGTACCCACTACTTTGGTTACTTTGTGGCCGTGTTCTTCAACTTCGTGTGTTACTGGTGTTGGAAGACCTTGTAACTCTTGAAGTACGTGTGGCATACCTACTGATGGAAACACGATATTGTTCACACCAAAAGGACGAGACTCATCTTTATAGAATGATTTTAAATAGGTGTAGATGTAGTCCGGTGATTTAACACGAGCAATCAATGTTAAATCTGGTGGAGCTGCGCCAAACCATTTCGCCGCATCGTCTTTCTTAACCGCGTTAAGGATGTGGCTACCTACTTTTGAACCATCAAAAATAAGCTGTTCTTTACCGATTTCCACTGGAATACCGATATCACGGAACGTACGCTCATAACGTTGATACTGCATTTGGTGACAACCAAGACAGTAGTTCATGAACAATTTTGCACCGCGTTGTAAAGACGCTTTATCTGTTAAGTCAATTTTTGCATGTTGTAGCTCAACGTCAGGACCTGAAGCCATTGAAAGCGTTGGCAAGAATGCGAATAAACCGATAATTAGCTTTTTCATCATTTCGTCAACCTCGTTGGTAATGGCTTAGTCTTTTCGTTTTTGCTGTAGAACCACAATAATACGAAGAACATGAAGTACGTGATCGTCGTGATTTGTGATAACAACGTTTTGAAATCAGTTTGTGGCGTTGCACCAACCCAACCCAAGATTACGAACGTTACAACAAACTGCGCAATGTTCAACTTGTGGAAACCACAGCGGTAGCGGATTGAGCGAACTGAACCACGGTCGATCCAAGGCAATAACGCAAGTGCCACGATTGACGCACCCATTGCAATAACACCGATGAGCTTATCAGGGATTGCACGCAGAATCGCATAGAATGGCGTGAAGTACCATACTGGGAAAATGTGCGCAGGTGTTTTCAGCGGGTTAGCTGGTTCAAAGTTTGGCGCCTCTAAGAAGAAACCACCCATCTCTGGTGAGAAGAATACGATCCAACAGAAAATAAGAAGGAAACCAACCACACCAACAATGTCTTTCACTGTGTAATATGGATGGAATGGAATAGCATCAACGATGTCTTTCTTATTTGTATAGTATTCGTGGAATTTGAATTTTGGTTTATCTTCTTCAGCAACAGAGCCTTTTTTGCGTTTAATTTCAACGCCATCCGGGTTGTTTGAACCCACTTCGTGAAGTGCAACAATGTGGAGGAAGACCAAAATAACAAGCACAAGTGGAAGCGCAATTACGTGTAGTGCGAAGAAGCGGTTAAGCGTTGCACCAGAAATTACGTAGTCACCACGGATCCATTCAGTTAAGTCACCACCAATGACCGGAATTGCACCGAACAGGTTGATGATTACCTGAGCACCCCAGAATGACATTTGACCCCATGGAAGTAAGTAACCCATGAATGCTTCTGCCATTAGTGCTAAGAAAATAAACATACCGAACAACCACAGGAGCTCACGTGGTTTTTGGTAAGAACCATAGATCATCCCACGGAACATGTGCAGATAAACTACGATAAAGAATGCAGACGCACCCGTTGAGTGCAAGTAACGTAGTAACCAACCATATTCAACATCACGCATGATGTATTCAACAGAAGCAAACGCACCTTCAGATGAAGGAACGAAGTTCATTGTCAACCAAATACCGGTAACGATCTGGTTAACAAGTACTAACATAGCTAGTGAACCAAAGAAATACCAGAAGTTAAAGTTCTTTGGTGCTGGATATTGGGCGATGTGCATATTCCAGACGCGAGTCATTGGAATACGGTCATCAATCCAGTTGATGATAGTGCCAAACATTACGCAACCCCTTGTTCTTCACCGATAATAATGGTGGTTTCATCTAAGAAAGTATACGGAGGAACTTCTAGGTTTAATGGTGCAGGTACAGATTGGAATACACGTCCTGCCATATCAAACTTAGAACCATGACATGGGCAGAAGAAACCATCTTCAGTACCTTCAACCTTCTCACCAAAGCTACCTTCAAGGAACGATGGAGAACAACCTAAGTGTGTACAAATACCAACCGCGATGAAAATCTCAGGGCGCTTTGAACGGTAAGGGTTTTTTGCAGATTCAAGTTGTTGTGGTTCTTCTGAACCAGGATCTTTCAACTTGTTCTCATGAGCTTTCATTTGCTCTAGCATCTTTGGCGTACGGTACACAACCCAAACAGGTTTACCGCGCCATTCAACACGAATTAGTTGTCCTGGTTCAAGTTTGCTGATATCTACTTCTACAGGCGCACCCGCAGATTTAGCTCGCTCACTTGGATTCCAAGACGCTATAAAAGGAACAGCAGCACCAACCGCACCCACACCACCTACAACAGAGGTAGCAATGGTTAAAAAGCGACGTCGGCTGTTGTCTACAGGCGCATTGCTCATCCACTTATCTCCACTATGATCCTCAACACTTGCTATATTGAGAAAATCAGTTACAGCAGGTTAATTTTCAAGAAATTACAAAATAGAAGCGATCATAAAGAAAAGCCTTGATTAAAACAAGGTTATTCCTATTTTCTACCCGCACAAATACGGTCTTTCCCAATTTTTAAAACGTTCTTCTGGGAAGGACTTCACATGGTAACACTTCTAGGTTCACAATTTACTGACCAAGATCAACGAGACTACAACGCTCAAGGTCGTAAGCCTTGATCTTATTCACATTACTTGCCACGCAATTGTAGCAAAAAAAATATCCATAGGGGTGAAGGAATCGACATTTATTCTGTTAAAAATGCGAAAAATATTGAAAATTCTGAATATAAGGAAAAAGAAAAGATTTAAAAAACAAAAACCCAGCAAAAGCTGGGTTTTTGAATTCTGAAACGTAATAAATTAACGCTTAGAGAATTGTGTCTTCTTACGTGCTTTCTTAAGACCCACTTTCTTACGCTCAACTTTACGAGCGTCGCGAGTAACAAAGCCAGCTTTACGAAGTGTTGAACGAAGAGAATCGTCAAACTCCATAAGCGCACGAGTAATACCGTGACGGATTGCACCAGCTTGACCAGTGATACCACCACCTTCTACAGTGACGTATAGGTCAAACTTCTCAGTCATTTCAACTAGCTCTAGAGGTTGACGAACAACCATACGAGCAGTTTCACGACCGAAGTACTCTTCTAAAGAGCGCTTATTGATTACGATGTTGCCAGTGCCTGGGCGTAGGAATACGCGAGCACTTGAACTTTTACGACGACCTGTACCGTAGTATTGATTTGCCATGTTAGTGCTCCTTAAATGTCAAGAACCTGAGGCTGCTGCGCAGCGTGGTTGTGAGTGCTACCTGCGTAAACTTTAAGTTTACGGAACATTTCACGACCCAAAGGACCACGTGGTAACATACCTTTAACTGCTTTTTCGATAATCATTTCAGGCTTTGCAGCTTGAAGCTTAGCGAAGTTTACAGACTTAAGGCCACCTGGGTAACCAGAGTGAGCGTAGTACATTTTGTCTTCGAATTTATTACCTGTTACAGTAACTTTCTCAGCGTTGATAACGATGATGTAATCACCAGTATCTACGTGTGGAGTGTACTCAGCTTTATGCTTACCGCGAAGGCGACGAGCGATTTCAGTAGCAATACGACCTAAAGTTTTACCTTCAGCGTCAACTACGTACCAGTCACGTTTTACTGTTTCTGGTTTAGCAACAAACGTTTTCATTTATAAAAATCCAATGTTTCAATTAAAACCACAGGCAGAATTAACTGCCGCTCTACTATTGGTGCTTTAACCCCTTCGAGTTGAAGACTTTATACCCTGACGCCAGAGGCTAAACCGACGAAAGGAATAGAACGCAACGTGGCAGGCCGCGAATTATAGCAGCAGAAAAGACACCTGACTAGAGGCTGGTGCTTTTTTCCACATAAATTTCTCGAAGGGAATAAAAGGTTATGCGAGGTGTTCTCTCGCTAAATACTCTAACGATTGCATTTCCTGCAAACGGCTGATGCAACGTTTGAACTCAAAGCTCAAAGTACCCTGTGTATACAGGCTTTCAATCGGTGCTGCAGCAGAGATAATCAGTTTGACGTGGCGCTCGTAAAATTCATCAACTAACGCAATAAAACGTCTTGCAGCATCATCATTTTGCTGGCCCATTTGTTTCACATTAGAAATCAAAACGGTGTTATATAGGCGACTAATTTCCATATAATCAACTTGGCTTCTTGCCGTTTCACAGATTGAAGAAAAATCAAACAACACAACACCATCTGCTACTTTACGCGTTTTGATTAAACGTCCTTCAATTTCAATTGGCTCATCGAATGTGCCAGGCTCCGGCGCTAACTTATCAAAATATTCAAAGAGGTTTTTATCAGCCTGTTCATCCAATGGACTATGAAAAATCTCAGCTTGTTCTAAAGTTCGGAGCCGATAATCTATACCGGAATCAACATTCACGACTTCGGTGTTGGCATTCACAAGCTCGATAGCGGGCAGGAATCGTGCGCGCTGAAGGCCATTACGATATAGCTCATCTGGAATAATATTTGACGTCGCTACGAGAACAATTCCGCGTTTGAACAGCGCCTGCATTAAACCACCCAGTAACATTGCATCAGTGATGTCTTGAACGAAAAACTCATCAAAACAGATGATGTCCGTTTCCGATTTAAACTTATCCGCAACGATTTCCAGCGGATTTGTTACATCATGAAGCTGCTTTAATTCATCGTGAACTCGGTGCATAAAGCGGTGAAAATGAACTCGTAGCTTGCGCTCTGTTGGCAAACTTTCATAAAACGTATCAACTAAATAGGTCTTACCACGCCCCACGCCCCCCCAAAAGTAAAGCCCTTTTACTTTTGGCATGCTATCTTTACCTAATAGCCGGTCCAACCACGTAGGTTTGTACTCACTTGCGGCCAACAAGTCATCGTATAGACGTTGCAAATGCTTTACCGCATTCTCTTGAGCAGCGTCATATTGAAAATCATCGCGTTTGAGATCGTGTTGGTATTTTTGCCAAGGCGTCATAAGAAACGTATTTAAATTTGGTTGAATTGATAGCTATATCTTAACACGCATCCTGCTACAGCGTATATTAGCGCATGTGCGAATGTGGAAATTTGGTTTCTGTTTTTACAAGATTCAAACCAATAACTTAGGAGTATTTAAATGAACACAATTGCTTGGATTGGTTTAGTTGTTATTGTTGCCGCAGCGGCTTTCTCGCTTGGCGCAATGTTTACCAAGAAAAAGTTTAAACAGGATGAGCTCGAGCAACAAGCGAACGAAGCAAAAGCAGAGCTAGAACAGTTTCGTCAGGATGTTACGGATCATTTAGATAACACGCGCAAGCTGGTGTCGCGCATGCAAGACAACTACACTCAGTTGTTAAATCAAGTAGAAGAAACAAACCAACTTCTGCTGTCTGACAAGCAAGTCGTCAGCAGCGATCCATTCTTTTCAAAAGAAACAACGGAACAACTGCAAGCTTCCCTTAAAAAACGTCCAGAACGTCGTAGTGATCGCTCAAATGCCACTTCCCAGCCAACCGACTTCGTAGAGGGCAAATCAGGTATTTTTTCAGGAAATAGTTCAGAAAATGAGCAAATAAAAATTTCTTGATGAACTTTTTTTGACCCCATAGTCTTTAGGGATAGTGAACGTCTTAAATCATTTGTGCGACACACTATCCTTTTAACATTTTGATATCAAAATACTTAATGTTTAACCTAAACAAATTTTGAACGCAAAATGTTGGTTAATGTGTCCGCTTTAATAACGATTAATCTCTATTTGGAGCAGATCAAGACTATGAAAATGAAATTATCTGTACTTTCGGCAGCACTTCTCTCCGCAACAATGCTGCTAGGCCCAGTTTACGCAGAAGCGAAATTACCTATCGCGGTAGACGGACAAAATCTTCCTACGCTTGCGCCGATGCTTGAACGCGTCACGCCAGGTGTCGTCAGCATCCAAGTCTCTGGGGCGAAAGAAGTGCGCCGTCGTGTTGACCCGTTCGATTTCTTTTTTGGTAATCCACAACCACGAAGCCAAAAGCGACCGTTCAGTGGCTTAGGCTCAGGTGTGATCATTGATTCGGGCGAAGGTTATATCGTGACAAATAATCACGTCATTGAAGACGCAGAGAAAATTGTGGTGACTTTACAAGATGGACGCGAATTCGAGGCTAAATTAGTTGGTACGGACAAAGAGGCTGACATTGCGTTACTTGAAATTGATGCCGAAGACCTTACCGAAATCAAATTAGCCAACTCAGACAAACTGCGTGTCGGTGATTTCTCCGTTGCGATTGGTAACCCATTCGGCCTGAGTCACACCGTAACATCTGGAATTATCAGTGCACTTGGCCGCAGTGGTCTTAATATCGAAGGCTACGAAGACTTTATTCAAACAGATGCCGCAATAAACCAAGGAAATTCTGGTGGTGCATTAGTGAATCTCAATGGTGAGTTAATTGGAATTAACACTGCGATTCTAGGCGCATCAGGTGGCAACGTAGGCATCGGTTTCGCCATTCCATCCAACATGATGAAAAACTTAGTGGATCAGATCATTGAATATGGTCAAGTTCGCCGCGGTTCCTTAGGTCTTGCTGGCCGTACGCTCGATGCCGGTCTTGCTAAAGCACAAGGTATTGAAGTGAAGCAAGGTGCCTATGTCATGCAAGTCATGCCGGAAGGTGCGGCAAATGAAGCCGGGATCAAAGCCGGCGATGTAATCGTAAGTTTAAATGGTGATCCCATTGCGAGTTTCGAAGAATTACGAGGAAAAGTAGCAACGCATGGTGAAGGCAAAACGCTGAAAATGGGCATCCACCGTGATGGTAAGACAAAAGAAATCGACGTCACTTTGAAAGGCCAAAGCGAGAAGACGGCTGATGCACAACGAATTCACCCAGCGCTTCAAGGCGCAACTCTAGAAAGTGGTGAACGCGATGGTAACCAAGGCATTGTCGTTACCGCGGTCGAAGCTCGTTCAAATGCAGCCCGTGTTGGTTTGGAAGAAGGTGACGTTATCATGCAAGTCAACCGTCAACGCGTCACATCGGTGCGTGAAATGAGCAGCATTATTGATGATATCAAAGGCAACGTGGTACTTGGGATTAAACGTGGTAGAGATTCTGTCTTCTTATTAATTCAGTAAGAAAAACACGAGAAAAACACAGTGGTACTTGCCGCTGTGTTTTTTTTTGTGCCATCATAAACCCTCGACAACTATAAAAATGATTTTGATACGTGCTTAAATTCTTAAAGTTTCTTGTACCCCCGTTGTTTTTCGGACTTGCGATTGCATTTATCATTATTTTAGCGGTCCCTGAAATGCGTTCGAGCATTTTGCCCAACCTGTCTATCGCAGCGAAAATCAAAGCCAGTCATATGAGTTTTGCTGATGGGGTGAAAAAAGCGGCTCCTGCTGTTGTGACAATTTTCTCAGAAGGGGATGTCACCGAGCCTCGCTATAAAAGACAGAACAAGGTTCAAGAATTAGGTTCTGGCGTTATTATGACCTCTGATGGTTATATTCTAACCAATTATCACGTAGTGAATAATGCAGACCAAATCGTGGTTATTTTAACGGATGGGCGTACCTTTACAGATGCACAGCTCATTGGATTCGATCCTATCACTGATCTTGCGCTATTAAAGATAGACGCGAAACATTTACCCGTAATCCCTAAAGACGACGATTTTACTCCTGAAGTAGGCGATGTCGTATTAGCAATTGGTAACCCACTTAACATCGGGCAAACAATCACACAAGGCATTGTTTCAGCCACAGGAAAGCAAACTCTTACTGATAGTCCTTATAACAGCTTGTTGCAAATGGACGCTGCTGTAAACATGGGGAATTCGGGGGGTGCCTTAGTTAACTCAAATGGCATTTTAGTCGGTATTACCTCAGCGCAGTTTAGAGCTAGGTATAATATTGATATTCAAGGTATTTCTTTTGCTGTACCTTACGCGCTCGCGAAAGAAGTTATGGCAAAACTAATTAAAGATGGTAGGGTGATCCGTGGCTACTTGGGCTTTACAGGAAAGCCTGTCGATCAGTATGGCATTGAGATAACCGACCGCTACACGCCTGTATTTGGCATTCTGATCAACAACCTAGATCCACTGGGACCAGCTTGGCAAGCGGGTATGAAAGACAACGACATTATTGTGAAGATGGCGGGAAAATCCGTGACAACTCCTCAAGATGCACTTCACCTGATAGGAAATACACGCCCGGGCACAAAATTGAAGTTCGAAATTTATCGTGATGGTGCGTATCAAGAAGTCGAAGTGGAAGTCGCGGAGCTTGAAACTCGCATTTAAATAAAAACGCGGACTGGTTTCCGCGTTTTTATGTTTTCAGCTAAGACAATGACTATGCAGAACGTCGTTTAATCTTCGCCCCCAAGCGGCTAAGCTTATCTTCAATGCGCTGATAGCCTCGGTCTACATGATATATGCGGTCAACTACCGTTTCACCCTCAGCGACAATCCCCGTCAAAATCAGACTTGCTGACGCACGCAAATCAGTGGCCATCACTTGCGCACCAGTCAGGCGATCAGTATCACCACAAATCGCCGTATTGCCTTCAAGTCGAATATTAGCCCCCATACGCTGCAGCTCGGGAACGTGCATAAAACGATTCTCAAAAATCGTTTCAGTGATCGTCGCACTGCCCTTTGCTACCACATTTAACGCCGTAAATTGTGCCTGCATATCTGTTGGGAAACCAGGATGCGGCATGGTCTTAATATTAACCGCTTTCAATTCGCGACCGCGCATATCAAGATAAATTGACGAGTCAGTTAATTCAATAAACGCATTTGCCGCTCTAAGTTTCTCAATTACCGGCTCTAGGCTGTGGTAATCCGTTTCACGGCACAATACTTCACCACCGCTCATCGCCGCAGCAACGAGGAAAGTCCCAGTTTCAATACGATCAGGCAAGATACGGTGTTCGCAACCCGAGAGCGACTCTACGCCATCAATAGTGATGCATTTCGTACCAGCTCCTGAGATTTTCGCACCCATTGCAATGAGGCAATTTGCCAAATCAACAACTTCAGGCTCTTGAGCTGCATTCTCTAAAACGGTACGGCCATCCGCCAAAGCAGCCGCCATGAGCAAGTTTTCAGTAGCGCCGACACTGACCATATCCATAAAGATTTCTGCGCCTTTTAATCTGCCCGCTGACTTTGCATGGATATAGCCATTCTCAACTCGAATGTCAGCCCCCATTCTTGCCAGACCTTGAATATGGAGGTCGACAGGTCTCGCGCCAATTGCGCAGCCACCTGGCAAAGAGACTTGAGCTTGACCAAAACGAGCTAACAATGGCCCAAGAGCAAGGACAGATGCGCGCATTTGCTTTACTAGTTCGTAAGGTGCTAAGACACTATTGACCGTACTACCATCAACTAATAGTGCATCCCCTTGCCATGAAACTTCTGCACCCAGTGTACGTAATAATGCCTCTGTGGTTGAGATATCACGAAGCTGAGGTACATTCAGAAAAGTACTCTTGCCGTTGGCAAGCAATGAGGCGAATAAAATAGGTAAGGCGGCGTTTTTCGCGCCGGAGATTGTTACTTCTCCGGCTAACGTAGTGCCACCTTGGATAACAAACTGATCCATAGCGGCTCCAATTATTGAGGAAGGATAAACTTACGTTCTCTTTGCCACTCTGTTGGCGTATACGCTTTGATACTGACCGCGTGGATGGTGCCATCAGCAATTGTTTGCATTAGTGGGCCATAAACCAATTGTTGTTTTTTAACTCGGCTTAAACCGTCAAAACATTCACCAACTGCGATTACTTCATAGTGGTTGCCATTCGCTTTTACGATGACTTCTGACAAAGCCAGTTTTTCACGAAGCAACGCTTCAACTTGGGTAGTTTCCATTAGACTCACTCAAATAGATTGCTAACCTGACCCAATTCCATCAAATTAAGTAACTGGTCAGGTTTATTGATTAGCTCGAGACGACAGTCTCGCTTCTTTAATTCACTCAATGTGTGAATTAACCAAGCTAATCCCGCTGTGTCAACCCTAGACACCTCAGAAAGGTCTAATTTAAGTGTTGTTTGGACATTTTGTAGCAGTTGGTTAAGAAGCCGTTCATTCCCGAGGCTATTTCGAGTCATCTCGCCAACCAACTGCCAATGGCCTTCATTCATTGATTTGAGCTGCAGCTCATTCATCGCTGTTCTTACCTCGAAACTGAACTGGTAATTTACTTTTCTTGTCAAGAAGCTCAATAACGTACTCAATTCCCTGTTGACGTAAAATGCCATGGAGCTCTGTTTGCTTCGCGTCTAACAAGCTAATACCTTCCGCTATCATGTCGTACGCTCGCCACTCATTGTCTTTGTCTCGGCGCACTTTGAAATCAATGCTTATGTCGGGTTTGCCTGATTCCACAATACGTGTACGTACAATCGCAATGTCGTCGCCAGCAAAATCGCGATCTTGAGAAAACTCGACTTTTTGATTTGTGTATTGAGTAAATACTCCAGCGTAGGTCGCAACAAGGTAATGCTTGAACACTTCAATGAACGTTTTGATGTTTTCAACCGCTCGCTTTTTCTCTTCAGGATCCTCAATCGCGCGCACTTTTTGAATGTAGCTACCCAACACACGATACGCCGCGTATTTGTAATCAATATAAGGTAGAAGTTCTTCTTCAACAATAACGCGAAGGTGCTCTTTGTTTTTCACAATAATTGGTTGCTCAGCAGTCACTCGTTTAAATGTGTTGTCTGCAACTTCTTGAACCATTTTAAATGGATCTTTTGTGTCTACTTCAGCATGTGCAGTAGAAAACAGACACACTGAAACAAACAGCATTGTTAAAATTCGTTTCAACATGGGTTATTCACCCCCTGATTAAATAGGAATTGACCTATCAACTCTTCTAATACTAACGCAGACTTAGTATCTGTAACACGATCGCCATTTTTAAGCGCCTTGCTTTCAACACCAAACAGCGAATCAAGATCGTCCGATTCTTGCTTTACTTCGTTTCCTAAACAAGCTTGTTGGGACGAATTAGATGCAATCACAGGCGACAACCCTAGATATTGCTCGCCCAGGATACCTGACGTTAAGATTGATACATTGGTTGTGTCAGCAAACTTACATTCGTACTGTTTATCGATAGCCATGTTTACAACAGGCACGAATTCAACCGGATCTACGTAGATCCCATCAACTCGACCAATCACAACACCACCTACTTTGATTGGCGCACGCACTTTCAAAGAGCCGATGTTGTCAAACTTCGCGTGTAGGCCGAAAGTTTCGTTGCTACCGCCAATCCCTGCATTTGCTACTTTTAATGCCAGCATCGTAAATGCAGCAATCCCTAAGAAAACAAACACACCAACTAAAATTTCAATTTTCCGTGAATTCATATCTCAACCTAATTAGTTCGAAAACATCACTGCGGTTAATACAAAGTCTAAACCGAGTACTGCAAGTGATGAATGCACAACGGTTTCCGTTGTTGCTTTACTGATCCCTTCAGACGTTGGGATACAATCATGTCCTTTATAAAGTGCTATCCAAGTCACGACCAAAGCAAATACAAAACTCTTAATAAGACCGTTTAAAATGTCTTTTTCTAACGACACTTGCGCTTGCATAATTGACCAAAAACTACCTGTATCAATACCTAGCCAATCTACCCCAACCAAATGCGCACCTAGGATTGCCACGGCTGAAAAGATAAGCGCGAGTAACGGCATACTGATAAAACCAGCCCAAAAGCGAGGAGCGATAACGCGTTTCAAGGGATCAACGGCCATCATCTCTAAACTTGAGAGTTGCTCAGTCGCTTTCATCAAGCCTATCTCGGCTGTCAATGCACTGCCTGCTCGTCCGGCAAACAACAAAGCGGTCACAACAGGCCCTAATTCTCGCAGCAAACTAAGCGCAACTAAAGGACCTAGACTGTCTTCCGCACCATAATCAACGAGTACGGTGTAACCTTGTAGCGCCAGGACCATACCAATAAAGAGGCCTGACACCATGATAATTAACAATGATTGGTGGCCAACCATGTAAAGTTGACGAACCAGCAACGGCGTCCCTTTGCGAACATTCGGCACATTAAAAAGCGCGCCAAGTAGCATTTGAGTTGCACGTCCGATTGCAGCAAAGCGCTCTAACGTTTTTTGGCCTAACGCTTGAAACAATGAAATCATCTTGCGCTCCCGGACAGCAATTCATCTTCGTAAGGCTCAGCACGGAAGTGAAATGGTACAGGACCATCTGCAAGACCTTGCAAAAACTGTTGCACTAGCGGTGATTCATGCTTCAACATCTCTTCAGGTGTTCCCTCTCCAATAACGCCTTGTTCCGCAATAATCACAATGTGATCGGCTATACTCATCACTTCGGTTACATCGTGCGTAACGATTAATGAAGAAAGTCCTAACACTTCGTTAAGTGATTTGATTAAACGAACTAACACGCCCATCGAAATAGGATCTTGGCCGGCAAAGGGCTCATCGTACATAATAAGTTCAGGGTCAAGCGCGATAGCACGTGCTAAAGCCGCCCTTCTCGCCATACCACCAGAAAGTTCTGCGGGCATTAACGATTGTGCACCGCGCAAACCCACAGCTTGTAATTTCATAAGCACGATTAATCGGATAAGCGATTCGCTAAGTTGAGTGTGTTCACGTAAAGGAAACGCGACATTGTCGAAAACCGACATATCTGTAAACAACGCGCCACTTTGGAAAAGCATACTCATCTTAGTACGAGTTTGGTACAGCTCAGAGCGAGACATTGCTGGGATGCTGTTCCCTTCGAAGAGAATGTCACCGTTGTCCGGTTTCAATTGCCCGCCGATTAACCGCAACATCGTCGTTTTACCTATTCCACTCGGGCCCATAATCGCTGTTATTTTGCCTTTTGGAACAGTGAAGCTCATATTTTCGTAAATCGTCCGATCACCGCGCGAAAAAGTAAGTCCCTTGACTTCGACTATAGCTTTAGACAACTCGCGCTCCATGTGTGATTCCTCAATATTCGCCCATCATACGTTTTTTAAATTATGTTGGGAAAAGAGAATTCGTAAAATTTTGTAATCTTGAATAATCGTTCAATTATACGATAGACCCCTGTTTAAATGCAAACTAGCACATCGCAATTGCTTATACATTTACGCGCTAATTTGTTACTATTTATTGCATTACCAATAGCTGTAGTTACCCACAATCTATGCTGACTTCTTTTGCAATCCTATTTCTAGGTCTTGCCGCACTTGTTTGGAGTGCTGATCGATTCGTCTTTGGTGCCGCAGCACTTGCCAAAAATTTTGGTGTTCCTTCTTTGATCATTGGCCTGACTATTGTTGCGATGGGTTCATCAGCTCCTGAAATGATGGTAGCAGCTCAAGCTGCACTTGCTGGAAAAACAGATACAGCAGTCGGAAACGTGGTCGGTTCGAATATCACTAACGTTCTTTTAGTCCTCGGTGCTACGGCCTTAATTCGCCCTTTGGCGGTCAGCTCTGGCATTCTGAGACGTGAAATGCCAATTCTAATCATTGTTTCGCTCAGTGCTTGGTACATTTTCCATGATAATTATTTCAGCTTTCACGAAGCGGTCGTGCTTATGATAGGCTTTGTGATGTTTATCTTCGGTCTCATTTACATCACGAAAAACAACACCGACAACGAAGACCCTCTGGTAAGCGAAACGTGTGACGAAATTCCGGAGGGGGTCAAAACCTCTAAAGCGGTATTCTGGCTGATTATTGGTATGATTATGTTGCCGGTAAGTTCTGGATACTTAGTCGATGCGGCTGTGGATATTGCCAAATACTTTGGCATGAGCGATTTACTTATAGGGTTAACAATAATTGCGATTGGCACGAGTTTGCCAGAACTTGCAGCCTCCATCGCTGGTGCAATGAAAAATGAAGACGACCTCGCGCTTGGTAATATTATTGGTTCCAATATTTTTAATATTCTCGCCGTCCTCTCTATTGGTGGTTTGATTCACCCTGCAACCATTGATAGCGCAGTATCCAGCAGAGATATTTACGTCATGCTCGCAGCTGCATTGATTTTAGTCGTAATGAGCCTAAATATAAAAGGCATGCGACGTATAAACCGTTTAGAAGGCGGTGTATTGGTTGTTGCGTTTTTCGCATATCTTTATTTTATTATTTAGTTTTTGGGTAAGGCATGTCAGAAACCAACTTTATCTCAAGTGCACAACGCGTCATCGATATCGAACGACAAGCTATCTCGGAAATAAAACAGTATGTTGATGTCAACTTCGACACGGCATGCCAAACCATGTTTGATTGCCAAGGCAGGATCATTGTCGTCGGAATGGGAAAATCCGGTCATGTAGGTAATAAAATTGCTGCTACGCTTGCGTCAACGGGTACACCCGCTTTCTTTGTACACCCTGGTGAAGCGAGTCATGGCGACTTAGGCATGATCACTAAAGACGATGTTGTTTTGCTTATTTCCAACTCAGGAGAAACTAGCGAAATCCTCAACATAGTTCCTGTCATAAAACGAATAGGTGCATACATTATCGCTATGACAGGGAATGCCCAATCTTCGATGGCTAAGCTTGCTAATTGTCATATCCAAGTCACCGTTTCTCAAGAGGCGTGCCCATTAGGGCTCGCGCCTACTGCAAGTACAACCGCGACCCTCGTCATGGGCGACGCACTAGCCGTCGCTCTGCTCGAAGCAAGAGGTTTTACCGCGGATGATTTTGCGCTGTCACACCCTGGTGGAAGTCTGGGCCGCCGTTTACTTCTTACACTTGATGACATCATGCATAAAGAAACTCAGGTACCAAGAGTTGAACTTAATCAAACGGTCACAGCTGCCCTTTTTGAAATTTCAGCTAAAGGCCTCGGCATGACCTCTGTCGTCGATGGTTTTGGCCGCATGGTTGGGATTTTCACTGACGGCGATCTACGTCGTATTATTGAACAACGCATTGACATCCATTCGACCACGATTGAAAACGTCATGACACGAAAATGCACCACCGCGAATCCAGAAATGCTCGCTGCCGAAGCGCTAAATATCATGGAAAGAAAACGCATTAACGGTCTTATTGTCGTTGATAGTCAAAACCGTCCAATTGGTGCACTTAATATGCAAGATTTACTCAAAGCGGGAGTGCTTTAACCATGCAGTTTGCAGAACTATACCAACCTGTTAGCGATGTAGTGTTCAACAAAGCCAAGAAAATCAAATTACTAATCTGTGATATTGATGGTGTATTCTCAGATGGTCGCATCTATTTGGGTAATCATGGTGAAGAACTTAAAGCATTCAACACGAAAGATGGCTTCGGCATCAAAGCCTTGATCCAATCAGGCGTAGAAGTGGCTGTTATCACTGGTCGACATTCACAAATAGTTCAGCAACGCATGACTAGTTTAACCGTAAAGTATATTTATCAAGGTCAAGAAGACAAACTGATTGCTTATGCTGATTTGAAGGCAAAACTGGGGTTGGTCGATGACGAAATTGCTTATATAGGTGATGATTCGCCAGATATGCCAGTAATGGAAAAGGTTGGGTTTGCAGTTGCGGTAAATGATGCACATCCAATCATTCGGCATTTATCACATTACACAACATTGTTACCTGGTGGATATGGCGCAGTTAGAGAACTGACCGATTTAATTATGTTGAGTCAAAATAAGCCATTAGGTTATCAAGGAACCAGTGCATGAGTCATTCACGTGCCTTGCTGCTCGTCGTTTTTCTAGCGGTCATGGTGTGGCTTTGGGCCCCCTACCTATCAAACGAGCAAGCAGCTCAAGATGATAGACAAGATGTCCTAGCGCAGCCTGACTACATTGCCATGGACTTAAGACAGTCGATGTACAACAATGAAGGACAGCTGACTCATACAGTAAATGCGATAAAAGTTGAAATGTTTCAGGAGCTTGGCTTCTCTCACTTTCAATCGCCGACATTCACCTTGTATAACCAGCAACAGAATTGGCAACTCACAGCAAATGAAGCAACGCTGTATGAAAACAATACCCTAATTTTGGAAGGGGATGTTGTTGCCACAAATATGGACAACACGAGCATGATTAGCCACATAAACGCTGCTCATATTCGTGTTGATATAACGAATAAAAAAATGCTTTCGGAACAACCCGTTGTTGTGTCTGGTCCAAATTTAACGATCACCGGCCAAGGTTTATTGGCGGATCTCAAAACCGACACAATTGAACTTAATAACCATACACGAACGATTTACTATGAAAAATAAGCCTTTGATAACGCTGATCGCGGTTTTAATGAGCACATCGGTTTTTGCTGTGACAATGCCGCTTGAACCTGTGTCGATCGTCGCTGAAAAACAACTTGCACAGTTAAAGTCCAACATTGGTATTTTTGAAAAGAATGTTGAAATCGTTCATGGCAAGCGAAAAATTAAAGCGGACAGATTAGAAGTCCATCGTCGCGAAGAAATGGGCGAAAATGCAGAATTGCTCGTAGCGACAGGAAATCCAGCCGTATTCCAAGAAACTCAAGATGACGGCAGCATTTTGAAAGCGACGGCGAAAGAAGTTCGCTATGACGTCGCAAACCGCTTACTGACCATCAAAGGTGGGGCTGAAATCAGCCAAGCTGGTCAAAAAATTAATGCTGAAGTGATTGTCTATGACATGGAAAAACAGCTCATAAGTGCAGAGCGAGGCAATGAAAGCCAGTCGCGAGTACGTACCATCCTTGTGCCGGAACAAAAAGACAAAAGCAAGGAGCAAGGTAATCCATGAGTACGTTACGCGCAGAGTTCCTAGCAAAAAGTTATAAAGGAAGACAAGTCGTAAAGAACGTTGGCTTGAGTATCGAAGCAGGCAGCATTGTTGGCTTACTCGGTCCAAATGGCGCGGGGAAAACCACGACGTTTTACATGATTGTTGGATTGGTTCCAAGTGACAAGGGAACGATTCATATCGACGATCAAGATATCACTTTGTTACCAATGCATAGCCGAGCGCGGTTAGGCATTGGTTATTTACCGCAAGAATCGTCTATCTTTCGAAAACTAACCGTCTTTCAAAATTTGATGGCGATCCTTGAGACTCGTAAAGATCTCAACAAAGCAGGCCGAGAGCAAACCCTTAATGAACTACTTGATGAGTTTAATATTCAACACATTAGAGATAGTTTGGGTATGGCTTTATCCGGTGGTGAGCGTCGTCGAGTTGAAATTGCTCGCGCTTTGGCCGCTTCGCCAAAATTTATCCTTTTAGATGAGCCTTTTGCTGGCGTTGATCCCATTTCAGTGTTAGATATAAAGAAAATAATCGAACACCTAAAAAATCGTGGTATCGGCGTACTCATCACGGACCACAACGTAAGAGAAACATTAGATGTCTGTGAAAAGGCCTACATTGTTTCTCATGGTGAATTAATCGCGGCAGGTACTCCTGAATCCGTTTTGGCAAATCAAACCGTCCGCGATGTCTACCTAGGCGAACAATTCAGGCTATAGTTTACGTAGTACAGTCGCCTAATTGAATTGAACACTAGAGAAAGGATTGTTACAGATACATGAGGCAATCATTACAGCTCCGCATGGGGCAGCAACTGACAATGACGCCACAATTGCAGCAAGCAATACGCTTGTTGCAGTTGAGCACGCTAGATCTTCAGCAAGAAATTCAAGAAGCGCTGGACAGCAATCCCCTATTAGAAGTCGATGATCAGGAAAATTCCCCTGAAAATAACCAACAAGATGACGACTTCGATTATGCCTCATCTCAAGAATCCAGTTCATCAGAACCCTCCAATGACTTCGAAGAACAAGTCACTGACTATGAAATGGAATCCGGTGACGCACTAAATAAAGATACGGTCAGTGACGAACTGGCAATGGACGTCACTTGGGATGAATACATGAGTGCGGCTCCTGCAGCCTCTTCAGGACCAATGCCAGACGATGACATGGTCTATCAAGGCGAAACGACCGAAACGCTTCATGAATATCTAATGTGGCAACTTGAACTCACCCCATTTTCACCGACTGATCGTGCCATTGCTGTTGCCATTGTCGAGGCGGTAGATGAGTCTGGTACGCTCACCGTTTCAACACAAGACATCGTTGACAGTCTGAATGAAGGTAGCGATGAAGAAGAACCCATTGAGCTTGATGAAGTAGAAGCTGTATTAAAGCGAGTTCAACTCTTTGATCCTATTGGTATCGCAGCGAGAAGCTTACAAGAATGCCTCTGCATCCAACTAAACCAATATGATTCATCAACGCCTTGGTTAGCTGAGACAAAACAAATACTTAATGAACACATTGAGCTTTTAGCAAGTCGTGACTATCGCACTTTAATGAAAAAGACTAAGCTTAAAGAAAGTGATTTAAAAGAAGTCATGACGCTAATTCATAGCCTCAATCCTAAACCTGCAGCCTCAGTGATCCATGAAGAACCAGAGTACGTGGTACCAGATGTATCAGTGAAAAAGGTCAAAGGCCGTTGGGTTGTTGAATTAAATCCTGATTGCATGCCAAAGATCCGTGTTAACGATCAATACGCCGCAATGAGTCGTTCCGTTCGCTCTTCAAGTGATAGCCAGTTTATTCGCTCTCACCTACAAGAAGCCAAATGGTTTATTAAAAGTTTAGAAAGTCGCAATGAGACGCTAATGAAAGTGGCTAACTGTATCGTAAAACAGCAGCAAGCCTTTTTTGAACATGGCCCTGAAGCCATGCGTCCAATGGTGTTAAATGATGTCGCTGAAATGGTCGAAATGCACGAATCCACCATTTCACGTGTTACGACACAAAAATACATGCATACACCTCGCGGCATTTTTGAACTGAAATACTTCTTCTCAAGTCATGTTAGTACCGAAAACGGAGGTGAGTGCTCATCCACTGCGATACGAGCGCTCATTAAAAAGCTAATTGCCGCAGAAAATGCAGCTAAACCATTGAGTGATAGCAAAATTGCGGATATTTTAGCGGAACAAGGAATTCAAGTGGCGAGACGTACGATTGCAAAATATCGTGAGTCTTTGGCTATACCACCGTCAAATCAGCGTAAAAGCCTGATCTAAGACGTAAAACTCAAGAAGGAAAAATGCTTATGCAACTAAATCTAACTGGTCGTCACGTAGAAATTACCGATTCTTTAAGAGACTATGTAAACAGTAAGTTTGCGAAGCTGGAGCGACATTTTGATCACATCAATAATGTTCACGTTATATTAGATGTTGAAAAACTCACGCATAAAGCAGAAGCAACTCTACATGTAAATGGTGGGGAACTCTTTGCATCAACGGAACACCAGGACATGTACGCGGCCATCGATTTACTCTTGGATAAGTTGGACCGTCAAGTAATAAAACATAAAGAAAAGATGACTCGACACTAACAATGAAACTTAGCGAACTCATTTCAAAGGACTGCACGAAAGCTGCAGTCCTTTTTACTAGTAAAAAGCGCGTTCTAGAATATCTTAGTGAATTAGCACAACAGCAGCTTCCAGAAGTAGATCAACATGAAATCCTTGATGCACTTCTTGCGCGAGAAAAACTGGGAAGCACAGGAATTGGCAAAGGTGTTGCACTTCCGCATGGGCGTTTAACCGGTATAGAAAAACCGCTCGTCATGCTCCTTACGAACCAAGAAGCGATCGATTACGATGCAATAGACAATCGTCCCGTCGACGTATTTGTCGGACTGATCGTACCAGAAGGGGAACATCAATCACATCTAAAGACCTTAGCCACTATCGCTGATAAACTTAGGGACAAAGAATACTGTCGTCGTTTACGACATGCACAAACAGATGAAGAATTGTTTGAGGTACTGGATAGCTAAGTAGAGGTGGTAAAATGGAACTTATAATTATCAGTGGTCGCTCTGGATCCGGAAAATCAGTTGCATTAAGAGTCTTAGAAGACTTAGGGTTTTATTGCGTAGATAATATTCCTGTTAATTTATTGCCTTCTCTTGTGCGTATTTCTGCCGATAACTATGACAAAGTGGCAGTAAGCATTGACGTCCGTAACCTACCAAAAGAACAACAAGAATTTAATGAAATCTTCGAATACTTACCGCAGTTCGCTAAACCCACCTTATTTTATTTAGACAGTGATGATCATACGTTAATTCGCCGATTTTCTGAAACTCGTCGGCTTCACCCTCTTTCAATTAACAGTCTTCCACTGGATATGGCTATTGCGCAAGAGAAAGTATTATTAGATGTTATCATCAACCGAGCGGATGTTCTCATCGATACCACGGACATGAGCGTACATCAACTTGCGGAGACGATTAGAGAGAAAATATTAGGTAAGAAAGATAAAACGCTCATCATTACCTTTATGTCATTTGGCTTCAAACATGGTATTCCAAAAGAAGCGGATTACGTTTTTGATGCTCGTTTCTTGCCAAATCCGCATTGGGAGCCTGAATTAAAACCGTTAACCGGCCTCGACCAACCTGTAAAGGATTATCTCGCCAATCACAGTATTGTGCAAAAATTCACCTGGCAAATTCAGACGTTTGTACAAACTTGGCTGCCACATTTAGAGCGCAATAACCGCAGTTATCTCACCATTGCGATTGGATGCACGGGTGGCCAACATCGCTCCGTGTATCTTGCCCAAACGATTGGTGAAAGTTTTCAGACAATGCACAGTAACGTAAAAATTCGCCACAGAGAGCAACCCAATCATGCGAGTTGAGAACACGTTTTTAATTAAAAATAAACTAGGTTTACATGCGCGCGCCGCAACGGTTTTAGCGCAACTAGCCATGCAGTTCGATGCACAAATTACGCTGTATCAGGACGATAAAATCGCAGAAGGCGATAGTGTTCTCGCGTTGATGTTACTCGAAAGTAGTCAAGGCAAAGAAATTAAAGTCGTTTGTGAAGGACCCGATGCGGAACCTGCTTTGGATGCAATAGGGGAACTTATCGACGATCGTTTCCATGAATCTGAATAAGTTGCTGATTTTCTCCTTAAATCCGGCTTGGTAAGCGTGAGTTAATTCGTTACACTTATACTAGAGCTCCTTTTTGTGCTTAGCACATTCATTTAACCGTACAATCAAGGAACGCCTATGCCGGAAACCTTCGAGCAAGACTACACACTGCAGCAATTAAAACAAGTCACAAAAGCGCTTAACAGTGGGCAGTTTGTTCAGGTTCGACGTATGCTTGCCGAAACGGCACCTTGCGACTCCGCCCTATTACTTGAATCTTCTCCACATAAAGTTCGTACACAACTTTGGCAATTAGTTGACCCAGATATTCAAGGTGACATCCTTGAAGAGCTCTCTGAAGACGTGCGTCTTGGCATCATCGCTCAGATGGAACCTGAGCTCATCGCCGCGGCAACGGAAGACATGGACGACGATGACTTAGGTGAAGTACTTCGAAGCTTACCCGAACCTGTCTATCAAGATGTATTGGGCGCAATGGATGCGATTGACCGTGAACGTGCAACGCAAGCCCTATCCTATCAAGAACGTACTGCGGGTGCGTTGATGAACAGCGATACTGTGACTATTCGTCCGGATGTATCGCTTGATGTTGTATTACGTTATCTAAGGCTGAAAGGGGAGCTGCCTGACGGCACAGATGACTTGTATGTTGTCGATAAAGATAATTGCTTCTTAGGCTCATTGCCGCTTAGCGTGCTGCTAACCAATTCACCGGATAAAATTGTTCGGGATCTCATGGATCTTGAAAAAGAGGCCATTCCAATCTCCATGGATGAAAGTGAAGTCGCACAGTTGTTCGAGCGTCACAATTGGATTTCAGCACCTGTGGTTGATGACAATAAACATCTCCTTGGTCGTATTACGATTGATGATATCGTCGATGTCATCCGAGAAGACGCTGAACACAGTTTAATGAGTATGGCGGGTCTTGATGATGAAGAAGATACCTTTGCCCCCGTCATGAAGTCCAGCCAACGTCGTTCAATCTGGCTTGGTATTAACTTGCTAACCGCGCTGCTTGCCGCATTTGTTGCGAGCTTTTTTGAAGGTACGTTAGACATACTACCAATCCTTGCCGTTCTCAATGGTATCGTACCAAGTATGGGTGGCGTTGCAGGGAGCCAGACATTAACACTGGTCATTCGAGGTATTGCATTGGGGCACGTTAACAGCGCCAACCAACGCTTTATTTTAGGTAAAGAACTGGCGATTGGGGCTTTGAATGGTTTGCTTTGGTCTGTACTTATTGCGGGTGTTATCGCCGTTTGGCAATGGGACTTTAAACTTGGCGCCGTAATCGCCTTTGCGATGTTTATGAATTTAGTCGCGGCTGGTATTGCAGGGGCAAGTATTCCACTTATCCTCAAACGTTTACACATTGACCCCGCTCTTGCAGGTAGCGTGGTGTTAACAACCGTGACCGATATTGTGGGTATTTTCGCTTTCTTGGGTACTGCGACGTGGATTTTGGTAGACTAAACGTCTACCAAAATCGGCGTGTTACTGACCTGCGATTTGCATTTCTGAAATTAAAATCGAACCCGTCTGTACTGAGCCGCGTTTCTCAATGTCATTACCAATCGCAACAATGTTTTTGAACATCTCTTTAAGATTACCCGCGATGGTAATTTCACTCACAGGGAATTGGATTTCACCATTTTCTACCCAAAAACCCGCAGCCCCTCGAGAATAATCGCCAGTTACTGTATTTGCACCATGACCCATTAATTCTGTCACTAATAATCCCTTACCCATCGATTTTAACAGGCTATCTAGCCCCCCTTCTGTTGGATGAACTAACCAGTTGTGAATACCACCTGCGTGCCCAGTCGCTTGCATCCCAAGCTTTTTCGCCGCGTAGCTAGCTAGTAGGTAGGTTTGTAGCTCTCCTGCCTGTAATACTTCTCTCTCAGAGGTTCTGACGCCTTCGCTATCAAACGGGCTTGATGCTAATGCTCTAAGCATGTGTGGGCGTTCAGAAACAGAGACGCATGAGCTAAAGACTTGAGTGCCTAAACTATCAAGTAAGAAGCTCGATTTACGGTAAAGCGCGCCCCCACCAATGGCATTCACTAAGTGCCCAAACAAGCTATTGGCGATGTCCGCACGGAAAATCACAGGGACTTTCTGGGTCGCCACTTGACGACTGTTCAGCTTCGCAAGTGTTGAATCAGCCGCCTCCACACCAACTTCCGCCGCTTGCTTTAACTCAGAAAACACACGTGAAATTGTGTATGCAGAGTCACGCTGCATCATGTCGCCTTCTTTGCCTATCACCATCGTACTCAAAGAATGACGAGTACGAGGAAAACCAGCTAGAAAGCCGTGCGTATTTCCGTAGACGCGAAGTCCTTGATGGCTTGAAAAACTTGCCCCATCAGAATTCACAATACGCGAATCGAATTCAAGCGCCGCTTTTTCGGCTTGCTGACAAAGCACAATACCTTGCTCTGGCGATATATCTTCTGGATGAAACAAATCTAAATCAGGATAGTCAAAAGCCATCAACGCTTTATCCGCCAGACCGTTACAAAGGTCATCAGACGTATACTTCGCTATTTCAACGGCCTTTTTTACCACCGATTTAAGCGCTGAAGGACTTAAATCGGCAGTAGAGGCTGAACCTTTATGGTTGCCTACGTAAACGGATATGCCTAACCCACCATCTTGGTTAAATTCGATGGTATCCACTTCACCCAAACGAGTGCTCACAGACAAACCTGAGGTGCTCGACATAGCTGCTTCTGCCGCGGTTGCACCCAATGAGGTTGCATAGTCCAACGCTTCGGATACAGCTTGTTTAACTTCTTCAATACGTTGATAAATAGGCGCGTTCTGTGTTTGGCTCATGGCATATTCCATATTTAAACTTTCTCTTTTAATGCTACCACACATCTCTCATTTCAGCCTTAGGAACAACAAATAAGATTTTACCTACGGTATTTAAAGCCTACATTTCTACAACACTGAAGCAAAGTGGTAATGGGTTTGGTATACTTGCCAATAAGTATTTTATTTGGCAATTAATCATGGCGAGAAAACGTCCCGATCCGTTTGAAGTCGAAGAAGAGATCATCTACGTTTCAAAAAGCGAATTAAAGCGCGATGCGCAAGAACTGTTTCAACTGGGTGTTGATATTGTTGGCTTAAGTAAGAAGCAACGAGACAAGTTACCTTTGTCTCCAGCGCTTGTTGAAGCAATGGCTTTAGCCGACAAACTTCAAGGCAAACATGAAGCTTTGCGCCGCCATATGAGTTATATCTCAAAAACATTACGCGAATCCGATAATGTTCCTGATATCCAAGCGATGATTGATTTGCTTTTAAATAAGAACAATCAAGCAGACGTGTTGATGAATAAAATTGAGCGTATTCGCAACGAATTAATTTCAACTGGCGACGACAAAGCGAATGAATTGTTAGAGAAATATCCCTCGCTCGAACGCCAAAAATTACGTCAGTTAATTCGCCAAGCGAAAAAAGAAGCGGCGGCGGAAAAACCTGCAAAAGGCTACAAAGAACTGTTTCAGTACATTAAAGAAGTCATTATGCCCTAGAGCGAATGACTGTGAGACATTCTAAATAAAAACCCCGCGAAAGCGGGGTTTTTATTTAGTCGTTATGCGGTTCCACCAACCGTGATTTCATCAATTTTCAAACTTGGCTGCCCAACGCCAACAGGGACACTTTGGCCATCTTTGCCACAAACGCCAACGCCTTTGTCTAATTGTAAGTCGTTACCTACCATCGAAATTTTCTGCATGACATCAGGACCATTGCCAATCAGCGTTGCTCCTTTGATTGGACGAGTTACTTTGCCGTCTTCAATTAAGTAGGCCTCTGATGCAGAGAAAACAAATTTACCCGACGTAATATCAACCTGCCCACCACCAAAATTACTCGCAAAAATCCCTTTTTTCACGGTAGAGATGATTTCTTCTTGGCTGTGTTGACCTGGCAACATGTACGTGTTTGTCATACGTGGCATAGGCAGGTGCGCATAAGATTCTCTACGTGCATTGCCCGTCGGGTTAACCCCCATTAGTCGTGCATTGAGCTTGTCTTGCATATACCCTTTCAGGACGCCATTTTCAATTAGTACATTATACCCAGCTGGCGTTCCCTCATCATCGACATTGAGTGATCCTCTGCGATCGACAAGAGTGCCATCATCCACCACGGTGCAAAGCGAAGACGCGACTTTCTCACCAATTCGACCACTAAACGCTGAAGCACCTTTGCGGTTGAAGTCCCCTTCTAAACCATGCCCTACTGCTTCATGAAGTAGCACTCCAGGCCACCCTGAACCTAAAACCACAGGCATCGTACCCGCCGGCGCGTCGATGGCTTCTAAATTAACTTCAGCTTGACGTACCGCCTCTTTAACATAGCCAAGCCAGCGAGGCTTTCCATCTTGTAGCTCACGGAAATAGTCATAGTCTAATCGCGCTCCGCCACCTGCACTCCCCCGTTCTCTGCGACCATTACGGTTGAGCAGCACTGAACAATTTAACCGCACTAAAGGACGAATATCAGTCGCAAATGTACCATCGCTTGCGGCAATCAGCACTTCTTCATAAACTGCAGACATCGAACTGACGACTTGCTCTGCGTCTGGTGCTAATTCTCGAATTGCCTGTTCTACTTCTCTAAGCAACAGCACTTTTTCATCGTCTGTCATGCTTGTTATCGGCTGTCTTGGCGCAAATTGCTCAGGAGCTGTAACTTGACTAAATACCTGAATACGTTTTTCTTCACCGGCTTGGGCAATGCTTCGAGCTGCTTCTGCCGCTTTATTAAGCGCTTCCATGTTGATTGCATCTGAGTACGAGAAACCTGTTTTTTCTCCACTGACAGCTCGAACCCCGACTCCACGCTCAATGTTGTACGTACCTTCTTTAATTAAGCCATCTTCGAGCACCCACGTTTCGTTGTAGCTCGATTGAAAATAGAGGTCCGCATAATCAACTCTATGTTGATGAATGTATGACAATGTTTGTGCAAGTTGCTCGCGAGTGAGCTGACTGTCCGCTAATAAATGCTGTTCTACTTGATTCATACTAACTGCTCTAAAAATCGGTTGTGATTAACCAAGGGCATGGCTTGGCGGATTTCTTGTAACTTATCAGAGTCTAGCTCAGCCTGTATCATTCCGACACCTGAACCGAGCTCGCTGACAACATTTCCCCATGGTGAGACTATCAAACTATGCCCATAAGTCTGACGGCCATTTTCATGCAAGCCTACTTGCGCGGCAGCAATGACATAACATTGCGTTTCAATCGCTCGAGCACGCAATAAAACATGCCAATGAGCCTCACCTGTTACCGTGGTAAACGCGCTTGGGACTAGGATGATTTCGGCACCTAACGCGCGTAGTTGTTGAAATAAACTAGGAAAGCGCACGTCATAGCAAATACTGAGACCAATTCTCCCAAATGGCGTCTCCAGTACTTGAATATGCCGACCAGGGGCGGTGCCTTTAGATTCATGATAGTTACCTGTGCCATCGGCTACCGTTACATCAAACAAATGCAATTTATGGTAATCGCCGACAATCTGCCCAGTATTATTGAGCAAAATAGACGCGGCGTAATAGCGGCCATCTGGCGCTGGAACAGGCATGCTGCCAATAGCCAACCAAACATTGTGACGCTGACACAGTTCGCCAAATATCTTTAACCACGTTTCATGTTCAGTCGCGAGCTGTTGGTTCTCGGAAACGTTTCGACAAAAGGCCAAACAAGCTTCTGGCAAACAAATTAGCGCAGGTTCTTGTAAGTTCAACGCACTAATTTGCTCATCAATAAAATCGATGTTTTCTTGAGCATTACACGTGGCGTTCATTTGTAACGCAAAAACTAACTTACTCATAATGAAATACCCTGAGTTTGTTCCGGCATATCCATTGCATCTTGTTGTTGCTCGTTTGCTGGATCTTTCTGTTCTTCTGGTGGCTGACTTTGTGCGGCTTGTGGTAATTCCACTTCACGACTTTTCCTATCAATCTCAGTCACATGTGGCGCATCCATTGTCCCTGAAACCTTAAACTTAATTTCAGATATCACTCGTGCGGAGTGCACGACTTTATCTAAAGCGAGCGCAGCCAACCCAGATACCGGATTAACCATCCAAGCAACAATAACAGGCAAACTCGATGTTACTTGAGGCGCAACGGATAAATCATATTCTATTTCTCTCGTGGCTAAATTCGCGTATCCCTTTATGGTAAGGTCCGCGGGAACGCCATCCATTTTTGTATCTTGTGTGTATGCAATCCCTGACTTTATTTGCATCGAGCCCGTTATTTGATTGTAGAAAAAGCCTTTTGAAAACACATCACGAAAATCGAGTTTGAGTTTTCTGACCAATGAATCAAGGCTGAGCAATGAGAATACCCTCGCACCACCATCACTGACTTCGGTAAGATGGCCCTCGCCAAGGCGCCATTTCACTTCGCCACCTAAACTATTAAGGTCGACGTGATAAGGTGCTCCTTGCCAATTTAATGCAAAATTAACATCCGCAGTAGAGTCTTTTACCGTAGTGGTAATATCAAACTCATCGAACAAAGACCCCACATTCTTACTCTCAAGTTTCCCTTTAAACTCAGATATTCCTTGGCTCCACTTTGCTTCACCACGCAAAACGTGTTCTTTCTTATCAACAACCAATTCAGGGATCATCAAATTTTTTCCATCGCCAAATAACGATAGGCTGACTTTGTCGAGTTGATACCCTTTTATTTTACAATCTAAACATTGTGCCTCTACGGCGGGAATGTGTGTTAACCATTCTAAATTCTCAACCGTACCCTGTTTTTCTGTCGTATTTTCTTTAGGTTGTAAGCGTAAATAGTCAATCAACACGCCTATTGGTCTTGAAGAGCCACTCGGCGGCAATGTCGCTTTAGCACGTAACTCTTTTGCCGTTATTGTTGCACCATAACCATCTGGGTCGGGCTTGAGAACAAACTGCGCTTCACTAAAGGGAAGCGGCCCAATATCCAACTGACTAAACTCTCCGTAAACTCGAACAAGTGACGGTAGAATTCCCTGCTCACTTGGTTTTGAACTAACGTCAATCAATCGTTTTAAAAATGGGAACCATGGTTCTAACTGCAGTGATGGCTGATTCACCGAAACAACTAAGCCTTCTTCTGACAAACCTTGATTCTTGTTGCCCACCACAATATTGGCATTACTGATTTTGCCTGTCGCGTTGTCTAGAATGCCATTGAAATACAGCTGATTATTCAATTGAGCTGTAATTAAATTCGAGATGTCGTCACCTTGAATCGACACAGCAAGTGCCTGAGTTTGATCATGACGTTTGGTATAAGGCTGAGGTAATGAAATGGCCATGCCCTTCAGATCTGACGTTGCTTTTGCAGTGTAATGAAACCCTGTCGGTGAAAAGTTCAGTGTTATGTCAGTCTTGATCGCTGTCTCACCCGTAACAAACTTTTGGGTAAGTCCACTCGTTATTTGGTCCAGCTCTTCGTGGTTAGCTGATAACGCACTTTGAATTGCAACCACATAGTCTCGTTGCTTAGTTTGCGCATCTAATGAAACCACGATGGGCATCGTTCGCCACAAGCCACTCAATTCGGAAATTGATAAGTTTTCATCACTGAAGTCGAGACGTCCAGAGACATTGGTTAAAGACATGCCCGGCTGCGTTATCTCTAAGTTATTACTGAGAAAATCCACATTACCCACGGCATTCACATGACTGGTGCGCAAGTCGACAGTCAGCAATACATCGCCACTCACGTTGCCTTGTGGCTTAATCACTTCAAAAACGGGATCTAAATGTTTTGCTAACGGCGTTTGTGAAAAGAAGCTAGGCAGCGTTGATGACTCTGTGGTGGTTTTAATGTCTACATACAAGTGATCGGCATGCATCAAATCATTGATGTATACGGTGACGGGTTGATGAATAGTTTGATTGAGTAATTGACCATCTTTCGCCAAAATCGTCATCTTCTCATCGGTAAAATCTAACTCAACCTGAGCATTCGTAATCGCAGGCCAATCCGGCGCAAACGCAAATTCAACCTGATTGAGTTCAGATTTAACTTCAAACTGCCCACTTTTATCCGAAAAAGGAAAATCACTTAAATTGCCATTGAGCAATATCTGAGAACGCTGATGTTGACCTGACTTGATAGCACCTTTCAAGTAAGCAATTAGATCCGTATCCATGACAGGAATAGGAAAATACTGAGAGGCATTTTTTCCATCGCCCCCTGTCAGCTCGGCATAGAGTGAAAATAACTGCTCACCAAACAGGTCCATTCGCCATTCAGCCGCGAGATTCAGTTCATTATTTGCAAACCAAATATCATCACTTTGCAATGACCACCCTTCGTTACTTTGCCTTGCTTCAATCACAGCATGTAATTGCTCGTAAGCCATCGCCTTACTAAACACATGACCAGTCAACAAATGGTTGTTCTCACCGTTTACCGCCAGACGAATACGCTCAGGCAAAGCAAAAATCTCTGCGGATAACCCTTGCGCGCCAGGCACACCATCTCTATTTTGCCAACCTAATTCCTCAACCGAACCATAAGCTTGCCAGTTTGCTTTGTCTTGCCATTCAATTTTTGCTGCAGAAACCATACCTTGGGGTTTAAACGCTAAGGCATTTTTTATTGATTCTTGATTTGAGAAGTCTAATAACTCACTGACAAGCGATAGGCTGAGCGACTTAAGCCAAACGTCTAATTTCCCTTGCTGTTGACTTGCTTGCCATTCAATCGCAGGATAATCACGGCCTCCATGGCTAAAATGCCAAGCCGATGCTGCGACATCCCACCCTTGATTTTGGTCAAAGTAAACTTGCGCTTCACCCGCATCTAAACTCAATTCCTGAGCTATATTATCTTGCTGCCAGTGAATATAACTCGGCTGCCATTGCATCAAAGCGGTGGAGAAACGACCTGAACTCACCGATAACCAAGCCGTCGCGTTAAGGTCGGTACTAACTTGCTGTTTATTTTTATCTAACCAAGGTCCCAGCCACGTTGCTGCATCTACACCTTGCGCTGAAAAATAAATGTCACCAGCCACTTCACCAAAGGTGCGGCCATGTAGTGCTAGGTTGGCCGTGAACTCACCTTCCGAAATTCCCGGTATCGCAATCTTACCATAGCCTCGATGTTGCTCAGGTTGGTTTTGCCAAAGCAGACTATCGACCAATAACGTCCGTTTTTTCCCGTCAGGTAGTTTAATTTGGAGCTGACTGTCTTTGACTTCAAAATGACCCGTCTCGCCCAAGAAAAGGCTTTCAAGAAGGGATTGTTGTTCAAATTCCCCACTGCCCGAATTGAATCGGCTTGCATCGATATTGGCCGAAAGACCGGATAAAACAAAGTAATTGGATTTAAGTTGCCAAGTCTTTACCGACTCGACGAGGTTAATATGTAAACTGGTGTTTTCAATATCAAGTGCAATCGGAGAGCTTTGGTTATCGGCAAAGGACAATCCTTCCAAGACCAATGCGGGGCCATTTCCCTGCCAACTTGCAGAAATAGATCCAATGGCAATATCGACCCCAAATTCATCAAACAATAATGTTTCGATGTCTTCCTTATAGTCATTCGCATACGGCAACGAATATTTGAGAGCAGAAACAACCACCGCAAGCAGCACAAGCGTAACAGCAAATAGCTGCCACACTTTGCGCAGTAAATAAAACGATATGGTTCTAAACTTCATGCTCTCAAAATCACTTACATCATAACGACATCAAATTGTTCTTGGCTGTAAAGGCTTTCGGTTTGAACAACCACTTGCTTACTAATAAAGAGCTCAAGCTCTGCGAGGTTATGGTATTCATCGTTCAACAAGGCTTCGCTCACCGCTGGCGAGGCATACACCATGAACTTATCCGCGTCGTACGCGCGATTCACACGCATGATCTCCCTTAATATTTCGTAGCAAACTGTTTTCACCGTTTTCAATGACCCTCGTCCGGAACAAACAGGGCACGTATCACACAAAATATGTTCGAGACTCTCTCGAGTGCGCTTACGCGTCATTTCAACCAATCCAAGCGCAGACAAGCCGGTAATGTTCGCTTTCGCTCTATCCTTTGACAACGCAACATCCAAAGAGTGCAATACACGACGTTTGTGTTCTTCCGAAATCATATCGATAAAATCAATAATGATGATACCACCTAGATTTCTTAACCTAAGCTGACGTGCAATAGCTGATGTAGCTTCTACGTTGGTATTAAAGATGGTTTCTTCTAAATTTCGATGACCAACAAACGCCCCCGTATTTACATCTACCGTCGTCATTGCTTCTGTTTGATCGATAATTAGATAGCCGCCTGATTTCAATTCCACTTTACGGTGAAGGGCTTTCTGAATTTCATTTTCTACATCAAATAAATCGAAGATTGGTCGCTCACCCGGATAATATTCCAATGCGTTCGCCAGTTGAGGTACGAATTCTTCCGTAAACTGCGTCAGCTCTTGATACGTCAATTTAGAATCAACACGGATCCGTTCCATATCTTCACCGACGTAATCCCGAAGTGTTCTAAACGCGAGAGTAAGGTCCTTATGTAAAATCGTTGCTTTACTGGTTTTTCTGCGCTTTGCGACAATTTTAGTCCATACTTTTTTCAAAAACTCTGCATCGTGTTGGAGTTCGGCTTCGGTCGCGCCTTCTGCCGCTGTACGTACAATAAAACCGCCTTGCTCGTCATTGTAGGCTTGGACTATTTCTTTGAGTCGCCCACGTTCTTCCTCTGTTTCGATGCGTTGACTTACGCCAACATGCGTCGCGTCGGGCATAAACACAAGATAGCGTGATGGGATAGTAATGTCCGTAGTCAAACGAGCCCCTTTGGTGCCAAGTGGATCTTTCACTACCTGTACCATGATGAACTGCCCTTGCTTTACGAGCTCTCGAATGTCCTGTACTTTTTTTACAGGTTGTTCATCTACGCCTTCTTCGAAAGAAGCACTGTTCACGATATCTGATGCATGAAGAAATGCGGCTTTCTCAAGCCCAATATCGACAAATGCGGCTTGCATACCCGGTAACACACGACTCACTTTGCCTAGATAAATATTGCCGACAATACCTAGATTTCCCTGACGCTCAACTTGAACCTCTTGTAACACCCCATTCTCGATTAAAGCGACTCGGCACTCACTGGGTGTGACGTTTATCAGTAGTTCACTACTCATTTCGCCTCCGCTAAAAAACGTGTTAACAGCCTATCCGTTTCATATAAAGGTAAGCCCATCACCGCAAAATAGCTACCTTCGAGATTGGTGACAAATCGGCCGCCAAACCCCTGAATACCATATCCACCGGCTTTATCCGCTGGCTCACCTGTTTGCCAATAAGACTCCACCTCGGCTTCGCTCAATGCTTTGAATGTGACTTGAGTCACTACAACGTCACTGATTGTGGAATGCTCAGTTGCAAATGCAATACCAGTTAATACTTCATGGGTACGGCCAGATAACAGCGTCATCATGCGTTGAAAGTCTTCGTAATTCTCTGGTTTCCCGAGAATTTGTCCGTCTACAACAACAGAGGTATCACTGCCAAGTACAGGGTAATTCCTGTAACCAAGCGCAACTCCTGATTCAGCCTTCAAACGAGCTAAACGTTCAACGTAATTACGAGGGGATTCAGAACCAAGTAAACTTTCATCGGCATCTACGGAGAACTGTTCAAATTGATAGCCTAGTTGCTCCACAAGTTCTCGACGACGAGGTGAAGCTGACGCTAAATAGATTTTTCGAGCCATTAACGGATCCTAAAATGACGACGGTATTTTCTTAATAACAAAAAGACCCAAGGCCAACAAAGCATACCTACCCCTGCAGGCCACAAATATTGCGGATTAAAATAGATATCCATTAAAAAATGATTGAGCCAGAATTGCAGTAAATGATAGAGCGTTAAGAACAACCCAATAAGCACCGCTTGCTGCCAAATTGAAAAGTTGCGAATTTTCTGATAGTTGCTAGCGGTAATATAAATACAAACCGAATACGTCAATGAATTCACACCCAGTGTTGAACCCATGGCTAAATCCATAATCAAACCAGTAATCCAGGCCCAGCCTAAATTGACACGATGTGGCACAGCGAGTGACCAGTACATCAGCACCAATAGCACCCAATCTGGACGAAACGGTTCAAAGGATAGCGGCAATGGCATTAGCGCCATAACTAAGGCAGCAAACACAGACACAGAAATTAAAAAATGAGCCGACTTCATGGCTGCCCCTCTCGTTGTTTCCACAAGAGTACTAACAAGCGGATGCGATCTAACTGGGCAACAGGCTCAGCATAGACCTGCGCAAACGGACGCCCTTCATCACGGTTAATTTCCGTCACCACGGCAACGGGGTATCCTTCAGGGAAAGTGCCACCGAGTCCAGATGTGACAAGTACGTCACCAATGCGGATATCAAGGCTATGAGGTACATGAGACAAGCGCATTTTATCAAGCTTACCGATCCCTTCGACCACCGTTCGGACATCATTACGTAGGATACGAACCGGCGTCGCGTGGGTAGTGTCCGTCATTAAGATCACTCGAGAAGTCGTTGTGCCTACTTTCAAGAGCTGACCCACTATACCCATTTCGTCGATCACAGGCTGACCTTCGAAAGCTCCGTCTACAGTACCGCGGTTAATCACGACTTGATGACTATACGGATTAGAGTGAACAGATAACACTTGCGCAATTAAACGTCGGTTTGCTTCTCGTGCCGATGAACCTAGCAGCGCCCGCAATTCTTTATTTTCTTTGAGTAAAAACGCCAACTGCTGCAATTGCTCGCCTTGCATCAGCTGTTTTTCCTTTAGCTGTTCATTTTCAAGACGTAACTGTTCTTTCGTTTGTAGATTTTGCACGCTTAAGTTAAGCAGCTCATAAGGCACATTAGCAAGGTATAACAAGGGACTAACTAACGTATTCAACCCTGTTCGGACCATTGAGCCACCTACGGTGTAACGGTCACCAACAATGAGTGCAATACTAAGCACAACTGCGACAGACAGTCGCAGTTGTAAAGAGATTGTTCGGCCAAATAATAGATTCATTAGTCGTAGCTAAATACGTCGCCACCGTGCATGTCTATCATTTCAAGTGCTTTGCCACCACCTCTTGCAACGCAAGTAAGTGGGTCATCAGCGATAACGACTGGAATACCCGTTTCTTCCATTAGCAGTCGATCAAGATCCTTCAACAACGCACCACCGCCCGTGAGCACCATACCGTGCGCGGAGATATCTGATGCAAGCTCAGGTGGAGATTGCTCAAGCGCCACGCGAACCGCACTCACAATCCCCATTAAAGGCTCTTGCAATGCATCTAAGATTTCATGCGAATTAAGAATGAATGAACGGGGTACACCTTCAGCTAAATTGCGACCACGTACTTCAATTTCGATTGGTGTTTCACTTTTCCAAGCAGAACCGATTTCATGTTTGATGTGTTCAGCGGTTGCTTCACCAATCAAGCTACCGAAATTACGGCGCACGTAGTTGATAATAGCTTCGTCAAACTTATCACCACCGATACGCACTGATGAAGAATACACAATGCCGTTCAGGGAAATAATCGCCACTTCCGTTGTACCACCACCAATATCAACAACCATAGAGCCTGTTGCTTCAGATACCGGTAAACCTGCGCCAATCGCTGCCGCCATTGGTTCTTCGATTAGGTAAACTTCTCTTGCTCCCGCACCCATAGCCGATTCACGGATAGCACGTTTTTCTACTTGTGTTGCACCACAAGGTACACATATGAGTACTCGTGGACTTGGACGCATAAAGTTATTGTTATGCACTTGTTTGATGAAGTGCTGCAACATTTTTTCAGTGACGTAAAAATCAGCAATAACACCGTCTTTCATCGGACGGATCGCTTTGATATTGCCTGGTGTACGGCCTAGCATTTGTTTTGCAGCCGTACCTACTGCAGCCACTGATTTCGGGCCACCCGCACGTTCTTGGCGGATTGCAACTACTGAAGGCTCATTGAGTACAATGCCTTCTTCTTTAACATAAATAAGTGTGTTTGCCGTACCAAGGTCAATCGACAAATCGTTCGAAAATAATCCGCGTAATTTTTTAAACATGAGGCTGAACAACCTTTGAATTCTTAACCATTGGCAACTTTCGTTGCCTTCCTACCCTGTCGAAAAACAAGTGTCTTTATCTTTCTTTTATCAGCCTAAAGCCGATGTAATTCGCTCTGAAATCAGGCGCAAGCGTTAAGCGTGTTGAAACACGTGCTAAGCTTGGCGCGAAATTCCATGCTCCGCCTCGAACCGTAACGTCGTCTTGCGATGCACGCTTTTGCGTCCACTCCCAAACATTACCAACCGTATCATATAAACCATAAGCGTTGGGTGAAAACTCACTAACGGGCGAAGGGCTTTTATTCGACCACTCGCTGCCACACCAACCACAGTTTGCTAGATTGCGACCGATTTCATTACCCCATGGGTACTCGGCACTTGAACCTGCACGCGCGGCGTATTCCCACTCAACTTCATTTGGTAAACGGTATTGTTCACCCGATTCGGCCGTTAACCAATCCGCAAACGCCTTTGCATCTTCATAAGAAACACAAACTACTGGAAAGGAATCTTTTTGCTCGTAACCTGGATTTTTCCAGTTGTAATCAATGTCCCAAACTGGTTCACCATTTTTGTAGTGCGCACAGCCTCGGCTTTTCTCCGCATCGGTTACATAGCGTGACCGTTCAATAAATTGACGAAATTGCGCTACTGTAACTTCTGTACTTTGCATAGAAAATGAATGACTAAGCACTTTTTCGACAACTGGACGTTCATTTGCCAGACCATTGCCTGTCAAATCGCCCATCATGAACTTGCCTGCGGGGATCACAACCGTCTGATTTTTAGGTGTATTGTCCGCCGAGGCGACAATTGGCTCAACTTTTTTCGGTGTAGGAGCCGCAATCAACTCAGGCTTTTTTAATAGCTTAACATTCAATGTACGTGCTTTACGTAAATCGACTTGCGCTGAATAGGTTTCATAGCCGAGTTTTCTTACTTCAAGAGAATACATTCCCGGAGCAAGGCTAGTGACAAGCTTAGTCGAACCGTAGCTCACACCATTAATAAACACTTCATCATCGAAAACATTAGATCGTACTGTAAACTCTACCGTCGTTTTTTTTTCAGGTAGAGGTTCAGACTTTTTTAGAGAAGTTTCGACAATGGGTGCCACCTCCATTTTTGCTACGCTCACGGTATCTGAGGTGTTTGAAGCGGGGGCAACAGGTGCATCTTCAGGGAAACTTAGTTGAGCATCACTGTAGGTAGTTGGATATACCGATTGATAACCAATGGCAAGCGGCTGGCCATATTCAGAACAGAATCGATTGTCGATGTTCAACAAGCCACACAGTCGACTGCCATTTACATCACCACGCATGGTGACACTTAAATTGGCCGTGTAATTACCCTGGCCACTGAAAGCACTGCTCACAACGTGACTGCTCATAACTTGAACTTGCGCACCAGCGATATTACGTTTTGGCTCTACAACTCGCTGTTCAGTTAAGTTAGCAAAGATTTGATCGATAAATCGCTTAGTTGCTTTTTGTAGACCTAACTGCTGGCCTCGTTGCTCACACGCCGCCAACGTTTCTGTTCGTTTACAATTTATAGTGTGTTCAACTTCTAGCGTCCCTTCGCGTGTAAATTCATTACGAAGACGCTCAACTCGAGCCGTGCTAAGTTGATCTTTTAGATTTTCTAAGGTATTGACTAGCGTGTGTTTTGCTACTCGAATTTGCTCAATATCTTTACGTTGCGCCGCAATTGCCGCCAGTTGCATCGCAATGTCATCTTTGTTCTGTTTGTGGGTTGCTACGGATTGCTGATATCTCGTTTGTGCCGCAGAGATATCTAGATTTGGATCGTCAATCATTCGACGATACATTTCGTTCATCGCATCAAGCGCTTGATTTTTCTCTTTTTCAAGCTCTGTAGAACGCTTTCTGAGCAGGCCTAATTGGCTTTGTAAACGAGTTTCTTCAGCAATATGCTTATCCAACACCGTTGTAAAATTGTCTAATTCAGCTTGTTTAGCTGTTAATTCAGACTCGATTGCATTCACTGTGGCAGTGTCCTGAGCAAAGGCACTAGTCGCCAGCAATGCTGCAGTCACGAAAAGAGATAAAGGAGCAATTCGCATAGTTTCCATTCCCAAAAGCGGCAATTATTTGGTCATTGTTATTTTTTATAATTAGGGCTTTATGCTATGTACTTAACGCCTAAAACACAAGCTTTGCACAATTAATATCTGAGTTTACAACCATTAGCCTACGTCTGACCAGTTTTGTCGGGAAATTTTCCACATTTATGCGCGTTTATTTTGCTAAACTTCCGCTGAGACTTTATAAAAATGAACAACTGATGCTGTCATACCCTGAATCTCCCATACAAGTATTAAAATCGCCTTTGCTTAGTGAGAAAAAAATTCGATTATTGGTGAAACGCGACGATCTCAATCATCCTGTTATCAGCGGTAATAAACTTCGAAAACTGAAATACAACATTGAACATGCAAAACAACAGCAATGCCAAGGCTTGCTCACTTTTGGTGGAGCATTTTCAAATCACCTGTATGCAACTGCCATGGCATGTAAACTGGCTGGGCTTGACTGTGTAATCATTGTCCGAGGAACACCTCTTGACGACAATAACCCTACTCTAAAAATTGCAAAAGCATGTGGCGCGCGATTGATTGCTGTCGACAGAAAGACATACCGTCGTCGAAACGAAGATGAATATTTGCAAGAACTCAAACAATCCTTTCCTCACTACTGGGTCGTACCCGAAGGTGGCAGTAACCATTTAGCACTGCCTGGATTACTGGAATTGGCCGCAAGTTTACCTCCTTGCGATGCCGTTGCTTGCGCAGTCGGTAGTGGCGGTACCCTAGCAGGGTTAGCGCTTGGGTTGCAAGCATCGACGCGTGTTATAGGCTTTGCTGTTCTAAAAGACGAACATTTGAAGGATGAAATACTCGAAAAATATCCGGAATTACATCAACACACACATTGGCAACTCCTAGAGCAATTTCACGATGGAGGGTATGGACGCTTTACACTTGAATTGTGGGCATTTTGCCAAGCTTTTACCAAACAACATCATATTCCGATAGAACCAATATACTCTGGTAAGCTGTTTTTCGGACTCTGGCAACTCATCCAAGCTGACTATTTTGCACCTGAAACCACTATTTGCGCAATTCATACTGGCGGTTTACAGGGATTGATGGGGCTTAAGTATCGTGGCCTGATATAAGATCGGAGTCAGAGAATTGTTGAAGCGGCTCACTGAAGTAGTGCCCTTGTGCGCCTTTTATCCCCAATTTCTGCAAACATAGTAGTGTTTGATGAGTTTCAACACCGATAGCAAAAACCGGTAACTTCAGTAATTTCGCTTGGGTCACTATCTCTCTGACCAACCGCTGACGTTGTAGGTCTACTTCTATGTTGTGCACTAACTCAACACTCAATTTAAGGCCTACGACAGCTGGAAGCGCTCGAAAGCGACTCACTTCGAGCGGCTTTTCAATATGATCAACCATGACACGCGCGCCTGACTTTTGTAATGCACAAAAAATGTCGTGCAGTTGGATGCTGTACTGATAGAAATCAAAAGCAGCGATTTCGAACACAAGACGATATGCATATTTAAAATCAGCTAATTCCGCCAATAGCCACTGCCTGAACTCACTGCTGCACCAACTCATACAATGGATATTTATATGGACATCTAAGTTTGACGGCTCTTTATTCAGCAAGTTAAATACCTGCCCAATGACATGTTTATCCAGCTCGATAAAATGGGTTGGCTCTTGAACATGTACAATAAATTGTTTCGCGGACATCAATCCTATTTTACTGTGTCGAACACGTAATAGCGCTTCGCTTGCGACGATATCTTGTTGGTCAAAACCAATAAGAGGTTGAAACAATAGCAAAAAACGGCCACGAGTAATGTAATTAAGCACTTCTTGTTGCTCATCAAATAATTCACTCTGCGTGTGATTCAAAGGCTGACAGTGGTAGTGATGCCAAAGATTGTTTGTCGCAATGGCCAAAGCGGACCGCGCTAACTGATACACTTTTGCTTGCTCTGCTTTGTGTGGGTAATAACAGGTGCCAACTTTTACGGCTTTGCGCGACAAATCATGACGAAATTTGCGCAGAGATTTAAATATCTGCTCATGAATGACTGCGGTCATATCCTGTATTTCAGGTTTTGGTACCACCGGAAACGTAATTGCTAAAAGTCCATCATTTAAATAACGCACACGGCATTTTTGATATTTTGTAAACGCTTTAGCCAACACGACTTTAAAATAGGTATCGGCATCACACTCTTCCGGTAATTTAACGTTAAAGTTCACGAGACTAAACAGGCCGTATTGTTCAACTAGAAGCATATTGACGGTTTCAGCATTATCTGGTTTTTGCGGTGGTTGATTCACAAAATCACTCGAGTTGACCTTACTCTCTATCGCTAACTTTTTATTGAGTCTTAAATTCCAACGACATAGACCAAAGCCTACACCAATGAAAAGCCCTGTTAACATCACGAACCAATGGGCATAGTAAATGCCAATCGTCGGATGTTTGAGCGTCAGCGTGATTCCTTTTGCGGTAAAGACTTCATATTCCACGTTATTGTAAAACCAATCTTGCGCCTGTTCGTCAATACTACCTAGCGAAAAACCTCGTTGTTCTAGGATAGTTTGGATTGCCTCAACATTCGATGGATTATTAGGATCCAATGAAGCCTCTTCAATTTCTTTTACTAACGAAATACCCTGCTGGTGTAATTTTGCATGAAGGGAATGGTATAGAAAGACGCTTGAGGCAACCCATGCACACAGGAAAGCAACCCAGATCAACAACGTGAAAACGGGTGTACGAATGCGCGAAAAATCGCTCGTCATAATGCACCTAGATTGCGTGAGTGTTTACTAAGTGTTGTTCAAAAGCGGACGTTCTGCAAGCAGCGAAAACAAAAGAGCCAAGCAAATGCTTGGCTCTTTTTCAAATTCAATCGCTTTACTCGATCAGAACGGAATATCGTCGTCAAAATCGATTGGCGGTTCCATCGGGTTGCTTGCGCCACCTTGTGGACCAGATTGTTGTGGCTTAGGTGCAAAACCACCGTAGGCTTGTTGACTTTGCGCTGGTGCATAGCCACCTTGGTTTTGGTTATTGCTATAACCACCTTGATTGTACTGATTTTGTTGTGGTGCAGATTGCGGTGCTTGAGACTGCATAGCTGGTTGTGATGGAGCATAACCACCTGAATGGCCTTGTTGCTGCGGCGCCGATTGCTGAGGTGCGTTTTGGTAACCGCCACCTGATTGGCCTTCACCACGACCGCCTAACATCTGCATTTGGCCACCCATGTCCACAACTATTTCTGTCGTGTAACGTTCTTGACCACCTTGATCAGTCCACTTACGCGTTTGTAGTCGACCTTCGATGTAAACTTGAGAACCTTTACGCAGGTATTCACCAGCCACTTCTGCAAGTTTTCCAAATAACACCACGCGGTGCCATTCTGTACGCTCTTGCATTTGACCCGTGTTTTTATCTTTCCAGCTATCCGTTGTTGCGATACTGATAGTCGCAACACCATTGCCATTTGGCATATAACGCACTTCTGGATCTTGGCCTAAGTTACCAACCAAAATGACTTTATTTACACCACGTGCCATGGCACCGTCTCCTCAAACTAAATTAGCTTAACCCAGCAAGTTGTCTTGCCGCGTTTAAATCAAACTCTTTTTCATCAACTTTTAAATAGCAACGATTTTCTTCGTTCACTACCGTCGCTTCCAATACACCGGGTAGCGCGACTAGTTTCGCAGCAAGGTCTTGTGCGGCCTTATCATTGGCGATATCGGCCAAAATATTGATCACTTTGCTACGTTGAGGGATTTGCATTCCCCAAGCAATAAGTAACCATATTAACCCAACCATAGCCGAAGCCGCAAACACCATCTGCGCATTAAAATATTGCGCCAACACTCCACCGAGCATCCCACCTAAAAACGCTCCGAAGAATTGGCCAGAGGAAAATATCCCCATCGCTGCCCCCTTTTGTGCAGCTGGCGCTAAGCGTGATACAAGTGCAGGCATGGTTGCTTCAAGAAAGTTAAATGCAACGAAATAAATCAACAAACAGCCTGCAATTGCCCAGACGTTTGTAGCCATCATGCTTAGCATTCCGGTGCTCAAAACGAGCAGTAAAATACACAAGAGGAAAACCGAGCGTTCCTTTTGTTTTTTGATGGCGATCACCATCATCGGGGCCATTAGCACGAACGCCAGTAGAAAGACGGGAATGTACAATTTCCAATGAGATTCTGCTGCAAGCCCATCTTTTATCAATTGCCCCGGTAAAGAGACAAAAAGGGTTGTCATGGTTAAATGCAACAACAGCACCCCAAGATCAAGGCGGACCAGTTGTCCATCTTTAACAAGCTGCTTAATTGCACCGATACTTGCAACGGTGTCACCTTTCGGTGCACGACTCACCGCATTGGGTACAAGAAACAAAATAATGCCTATACCTACAAGTGCCAACGCGGCCGTAAGCCAAAATACGCCTGTAACGCCAAACGACGCAGCCACCATTGGTCCAAGCAGCATGGCAACAGCGAAACTCATACCGATACACATACCAATCACAGCCATCACTTTTGGCCTTTGCTCGTCGCGACTCAAATCAGCAGCCAGCGCCAGTAGAGCACTCGCGATAGCGCCCATCCCTTGTAATGCACGTCCGACCGCAACCCAATGAATGGATTCGGCCATCGCAGCAATAACAGAACCAAGCGCAAAAACGCAAAGGCCACCTACGATAACAGGCTTTCGCCCAAGTCTATCGGATAACCATCCCATTGGGATTTGAAGCAACGCTTGTGTAAGGCCATAAGCGCCAATGGCAATACCAATCCACAGAGGGGAAACATCTTGATAATGTTGTCCATACACTGCCAATACCGGCATGAGCATGAACAAACCTAACATTCGAAACGCAAAAACACTGGCCAATGAAATGGCAGCGCGTTTTTCCAATTGATTAAGCGCAGCTGACGACATAATTACCGAATTGTTTACTGTTTTAAAAAGCGGCGATTAGTCTAACACAATTAATCTAGCTTGTACTTCTTCAAAATTGCTTTGAGCTCACCACTTTTTTGTAACGCAATGTAGGCAGCTTCAAACTGAGCAAGCTGCTCTGGCGTGATAGATTTTTTGCTAAACGCATAATACACCGGCTCTTGGTTCACGATAAAGGTGTTGATCCTCACCTCCGAAAAGTTGGGATTATTTTCTATCTGGTAAAGTAAATTGTATTTTTCTTCTAAAAAACCACTGATACGCTGATTTTTAAGCAAGTTAATCTTTACGTTATTGTCCGCAACGTAGATAAATTGTTGTTCGGGATCTTTCAACGCCGCTAAATGGGACTCAAAAATTTGACCGTAAAATGCCCCTCGCTGAATTGCAACGGGCCTATCAAGCGCAAATAATTGTTCCATTGAATTCAATTCAACCGGCGCATCTCGATGTACTGCGAACACAATATTTTCCATACGTTGCGGGCCGACAAAATACGCAAAAGTGCGTCTCCTTGGATTATCACTCACACTCAAGACAAGGTCTAAATCGCCGAATTCCAGCATTTTAATTGCACGACCCCAAGGCGTACTGACAAAACGATATTTGCACCCCGCTTTTTCAAGTAACGCCTTTGCAAAATCAACATCAAGGCCATGCCAACCCAATTCAGGATCGTTTTGCGCTTGTACTCCGTATCGTTCAAAACGAACGGTTATTTCGCAACCATAACTGCTAAATACGAAAACAAAACACGCAAATAAAATAATTCGATACATCTATTTGTCGTAGTTTAACTCACTCTATTAAATAGCTTAGTTGGTTTTTAAAAAGAGTCTCTACTTTTTCAAAAAGTATGCGATACTGTACAAAATCACAGTTATACGTTTCAGTAATATACAAGGTCAACATGGACAATATTGAAGTACGTGGTGCTAGAACGCACAACTTGAAAGACATTTCACTGACGATCCCTCGTGATAAACTTATTGTGATAACCGGCCTATCTGGTTCGGGTAAGTCGTCGCTTGCATTCGATACCCTTTACGCTGAAGGACAACGTCGCTACGTCGAGTCGCTCTCGGCCTATGCTAGACAATTTTTATCCTTGATGGAAAAGCCCGATGTTGACCATATTGAAGGGCTTTCCCCCGCCATTTCAATAGAACAAAAATCCACGTCTCACAATCCTCGCTCTACCGTGGGCACGATTACTGAAATATACGATTATTTACGTCTACTGTTTGCACGTGTGGGCGAGCCTCGCTGTCCTACACATGACCTGCCATTATCAGCACAAACCGTGTCACAAATGGTCGATAGCGTACTTGCACTGCCTGAAGGCAGTAAATTAATGCTCCTTGCCCCAGTTGTTAAAGAGCGAAAAGGCGAGCACGTCAAATTGTTAGAGCAGCTCGCCGCACAGGGTTATATTCGTGCCCGAATTGACGGTGAAGTGTGTGATCTATCTGATCCGCCAACGCTTGAACTTCACAAGAAACACACTATCGAAGTAGTTGTTGACCGATTTAAAGTAAAAGCCGATATACAACAACGCTTGGCTGAATCTTTCGAGACTGCACTTGAGCTATCTGGTGGCATCGCACAAATTGCAGCAATGGATGAATCACTCTCTGAAGAAATGGTGTTTTCAGCGAACTTTGCTTGCCCTACTTGCGGGTATGCAATGGCAGAATTAGAGCCCCGTTTGTTCTCATTCAATAACCCTGCAGGGGCTTGTCAAAGCTGTGACGGTCTTGGCGTGAGACAATACTTTGATCCAAGACGTGTTGTTCATAACCCCGAGCTGAGTTTAGCCGGAGGCGCAGTTAAAGGCTGGGATAAACGCAGTTTCTACTATTTTCAGATGTTGCAATCTGTCGCAGAACACTACGATTTTGATCTAGATACGCCTTTCAACGCACTCCCCTCGGCCGCACAAAAAGTCGTACTCGAAGGCAGTGGAAAAACGAAAATTGCGTTTCACTATCGGAATGACCGTGGCGACGTATTAACGCGCCACCATGAGTTCGAAGGCATCTTGAACAACATGCAGCGCCGATACCACGAAACAGAATCAAATTCAGTACGTGAAGAACTGGCCAAATACCAAACCTCACAAGCGTGTCCAACCTGCCATGGTTCGCGACTGCGTGAAGAAGCCCGTCATGTTTTCATCGGTAAAACAAACTTACCCACTGTCACGTTAATGAGCATTGGTGACTCGTTGCAGTTTTTCACCGAAATCCAGCTAACGGGTCAAAAAGCACAAATTGCAGAGAAAATATTAAAAGAAATCCGAGATCGATTGAGCTTTTTAGTCAACGTAGGCCTTAATTATCTGTCGCTCGAGCGCAGTGCGGAAACCCTTTCAGGTGGTGAAGCGCAGCGTATTCGACTTGCCAGCCAAATCGGTGCTGGGCTCGTTGGCGTAATGTACGTGCTAGACGAACCCTCTATCGGCTTACACCAACGTGATAACGACAGACTTCTCAGCACATTGACGCACCTTCGAGACCTTGGCAATACCGTCATTGTCGTTGAACACGACGAAGACGCGATTCGCGCGGCAGACCATATTATCGATATTGGCCCAGGAGCCGGCGTGCATGGTGGTCGTGTTGTGGCGGAAGGTTCTCGTGATGACATTATGGCATGTAAAGACTCTCTAACTGGACAATATCTTGTTGGAACTAAATGCATTGAAGTCCCAAAAGAGCGCAACGCACCTAGTGACAAATGGTTAGAACTGTTTGGGGCAAGTGGCAACAACTTGAAAAACGTAGATGTAAAATTACCCGTCGGTTTAATGACGTGTGTAACGGGTGTATCTGGTTCAGGTAAATCAACGTTAATTAACGACACGTTGTATCAGCTTGCACAGACAGAATTAAATGGGGCAACGACCGCAGAACCTGCTCCGTACAAAGAAATTAAAGGCCTCGATCATTTCGACAAAGTGATCGACATTGATCAAAGTCCTATTGGTCGTACTCCTCGATCTAATCCAGCAACTTACACCGGAATTTTTACTGGGATCCGAGAATTGTTTGCGGGCACCCAAGAAGCTCGCTCTCGCGGTTACAAAGTTGGCCGCTTTAGCTTTAACGTCAAAGGCGGACGCTGCGAGGCATGTCAGGGAGATGGTGTGATCAAAGTTGAAATGCACTTTTTGCCTGATGTTTATGTACCTTGTGATGTCTGTACGGGCAAACGCTATAACCGTGAAACATTAGAAGTCTTGTACAAAGGTAAGAATATTCACGAAGTCCTAGAAATGACGGTCGAAGATGCTTGCGAGTTCTTTACTAACATTCCAGCTATCCATCGTAAGTTGAAAACGTTGATGGACGTAGGCCTTTCTTATATTCGCTTGGGTCAAGCTGCAACAACCTTATCTGGTGGTGAAGCACAGCGTGTAAAACTAGCCAGAGAGTTGTCTAAACGTGATACAGGTAAGACGTTATACATATTGGATGAACCAACCACTGGTCTTCATTTTCACGACATCGCTCAACTGTTAACCGTATTACATCGATTGCGTGACCATGGAAATACAATTGTCGTTATTGAGCACAACCTGGATGTGATTAAAACGGCAGATTGGATTGTTGATTTGGGTCCAGAAGGTGGTTCAGGTGGAGGGCAGATCTTAATCTCGGGCACACCGGAGGCGGTTGCTGATTGTCCTCAGTCTCACACAGGGAAATACTTGAAACCCCTACTTTAAGACCCTAAGATGAGCGCATCATAATAAAAAAAACAGGGATGACATGATGCGCTTACTCGCTCCCATAAAACGCTGGTCGAGTCGATTTGGACTCGTCCGCATTAAATCGTTTTGGCTTAGCCTAAATTTTCCACAACGCTGCTACTTTTCAGCTTTGATGATTTGTTTTAGCGGATTGTTTGTCGATTTGCCAGTGATGGACGAGACACCACCCACTTTTGCGAATCCTTTTATCAATTTTGCGCTGTTCATAGCACTCATTGCGCTCGTTGTAGAATTTTGGCCGCGCTTCTACCACTTTTGGGAAAGTTTACCGGGTAAAGCAATCATCTTGTTGTTTTATGCCTTTGTCGCCAATTATGCGTTGGTTCAAGCTGCAGGCATGATCAACGATATCACTGGCCTGAATGCTGACAAATTTCCCTACAGTCACAATATGGCACTATTACTTTCCATCCCTTCATGGTTTGCCATCACCACTTTGTTTGTGTTGTTGATCACACAATTGGCTATGCCGCTGTATCTTTTTGCTTTGCTCATATTAAGACCATTAGGTGTCCATGAATATTTTCATTCCCCTGATTATCGTTTCCCATTTATCACTGGCATTGTGCGTTATGGATTTAGCCTAACATTGTTAGCCGCTGCGGTGACCATGACACAAGAAAGCGGCTTATCAACCAGTATAAATGAAACACTAAACGGAATTGCGCGAGGTTTTGATGGGGTCATTGATGTGAATAAGGACGACGATCCGCAAGACTCTAAAACTGAAGAACCTCTCGGTATCAGTTTAGATGTTCAAATACAAGCAGAGGACGAATCGACGCCCAAACCAGAAAACCTCAGTGCAAATAAGTTGAAATTGGACAAGGTACGTGAACGAAACTCAAAGATCCGCCAAAAAGGGCAAGCATACGACCAACATATAAAACAGTTCATCGCGAATTTCATTTATTTTCAGGAAGCAGACGAAAAGTCACGCTGTGAGCACGATGAAAATAGTCGCATTGTGGAATTAAATGATTTTGAGATAGTCGAAATATTCCGAGACTCATCTCAACCTTTGCGATACCGCTACGAAGTCAAACCGTGCATTTCTGCAGCGCTTGGTCACCAGTTCAAACAACCTAGATAATGGTAGAGTCAGCAATTGACAACGGTGCAATTCTCCCATAATTTTCAAAGGGAGAGTTGCACGTTATTTAAACTCAGATGAGAAATGTCGATAGTCCCGCTCGTTCCTCTTCTGATAAGGACACCGCTGATTTATCTGCAAAGCTATATCGCACCATTATGGTTTTCCCCACGGCACACGCGCGCCCCCCTTGCCACGCTTCTTGAACTATCACATAAGAACTATTACCAATGCGTTCTATCCCCGTTCGGATCTCGACTTCTTCGCCATAAAAAAGTTCGCCTTTGAACTCGACTTCGATTTTGGCGATGATTAGCTTCCACTGTTTTGGATCAAGGTTTGGTGTAAATATTTTGAAGATTGGGGTACGCGCGGCTTCAAACCAAACAGGGACTACGGTATTGTTAATGTGTCCGAGCGCATCCGTTTCGCTAAAACGAGGGTGTACTTGTTCCATCAATTTATACATAAAAATTCCAATAACAAGTTAGGTTCTTATGACTGATTTTATTCGTATTTACGAAAATGCGTTAAGCGCAGACTTTTGCGATCAATTCGTTCAAACATTTGATAACTCCCCGCATGTCACTCAAGGCCGTACTTCTGGCGGCATTGATACGAGTAAAAAAGTCAGTCAGGATTTGTACTTAAATTCTTTCCCTGACTATGCCAAGCAACTGACACACATTCAACAAGTTACGGCAAAATACCTATTTGAATACATTGAAGAACACTTTTTTATGATGATAGGCGCGTTTGGACTAAAAGTGTATCATCCACAAACTGGCCAACCCGTTGATATTACAGTTGATAACTTTGAAGAAGTGGCCAAACCCCAGCTTCCCATACTGACTCAGCAGTTGTTCCGCTTAGGACCAATACAGGCACAAAAATACCCGGTTCATCAAGGTGGTTATCCTTACTGGCACAGTGAAGTTTACCCGCAACTTGGACACAACGAAGCATTGCATCGCGTGGTTCTCTTTATGTTTTATTTAAATGATGTTGAAGAAGGTGGAGAGACTGAGTTCTTTTACCAACAAAGAAAGTTGAAACCGGTAAAAGGCTCAATGGTGATTGCGCCAGCTTACTTCACGCATACACACCGAGGAAACATGCCTAAATCTAATGACAAATATATTCTGACATCTTGGGTTTTGTTCAATCGCGCGGAGCAGATCTACGGACAGCCACCACAATAATTAGGCTTTATTGATTCATCTCGTCGCTAGCGCTTCGAGATGAATTCAGAGAAATCATGGATCAATGCTTTGAAGTCTTCAAAACCACACACGGCAACTAATCCTTCTTCATCAAATTCGAGCTGATCATCTCGATAAGCATCAAGCAGACTTTCGTCATCCATGAATAACGCATGCGCTTCTAATAATGCTTCTTGCCGAGTTAAGGTCAAGCGTATTTCCGACCCCATGTCCACCAGCGTCTGAGGCTCATGTTCAACTAGTTCAATCCATTTGACCACTTCTGCAACACGCTCAGGGCCAATCTCATCGCTTAACCAGCGCCCTAGTAAGGTGTGTTCTTCGGTCATTTTACAGCGGATCCCAAAGAGGGGATCTCGAATGAATTGATATTCCATACAACTTCCTCAAAAAATGGATGCGCATTGTAGCTTACTCCTGTTTACAGTCCCACCTGTTCGAACACAAAAACCTAACGCAATAGCGCATGGTTTGAAGGTCAAAACTTTGCCACTTGAGAAAACGACATATTAAATAAACAAATGTATTTAGCACTCTTTTTGGCAAGTTATTCACGCCCATAGCCTTTTGCTTGCCACTTCAATGTCCGATTGGGATAATAATTAAAACTTCATTCAAGCTATATAAATGAGCGCATTCAGCACTATTTTCCCACTCTCTTTTATCGTGTTATTTGGCTTTATCAGTTCAAAACGCCGTTGGGTAAACACAGATCAACTCGATGGGATACGCCATTTTATTTTTAATTTAATCTTACCAATCTTTTTGTTTACCAACATGTTGAAAGCGGATCTTCACGCGCAATTGAATCTCGCCAGCATGCTGTCTTTCTATGTACCTGTGGTACTCACGTTTGTCGCGGTGTACACAATAGGAAACTTGGTGTTGGCATATAGAAAAGTCGATATGGCGGTTTTTGCGTTAGGGTGCACCTACTCAAATACCGTGCTAGTGGCTCTCCCAGTTATCTTGCTTCAATTTGGTTTAGAGGCTGGTGCAATGGTGTTTGTCATCATTACTTTTCACAGCGCGTTGCTGTTTGCAATGACCTTTTTACTTGCTCGCAACCCTGAAGCAAGTAAACGGCAAATAATGTCTTCTTTGGTGAAAAATCCAATTGTAGCAAGCATCACTTTAGGTATTTTAGCTAATTTGATCTTGCCACCTTTTCCAACTGTATTACTGGAAGCCATGACTTTAGCGGGACAACCTGCATTGGCAGGCGCACTGTTTGTCTTAGGTGCTAACCTAAGCTACTACCAAATTGGATCTATGTGGAAAGAAGCGGCATTAATCAGTCTCATTAAATTGATACTTTTACCTGCAAGTGTCTTTGCTCTGGCTAAATATGGATTCGCGCTGACATCACAACAAATTGCGGTGGTCACACTAATGAGTGCTGCACCACTTGGCGTTAACGCTTATTTAGTTTCACGTCAGCTTAATACAATGCAGCCTCAATTGGCTGGAGGAGTGGTACTTTCAACTATGTTGAGTGCGTTAACACTCAGTGTTTGGATAAGTATTTTAACACACTAACGTTGTCGGCATTGAGCTAGGCTATTTTACTCACCTAACTCTTTGCACACCCTGTCTTTATCACTATCGATTAGGGTCATACTTAGCTGCATCAATGATTGCCCATACATAGACAATTGCAGCAATAATGCCAGGCACAACTAGCCACCACAACGCCGCACCACCAACAAAAACAATTGCGAAGATCAAAGCAGCTAAAATACGACCTTGAACGAGTTGCCCTAACCCTGGAAAAAACACATTACAGATTGCAGCCAATACATTTCCGCCTGAACCTTGTCCTGCCATAGTAACCTCACTATTCTTACTTTGTTTTCTTTACGTTTATTGGAATGTTTACAGTTTTCATGCCAACTCTTAAACTCCTTTAAAATCAACATGATTTAAAATAATAAAAACACTAATACTGATATTCCTTGTGTGTTTTACTAATTATTAGTCAAAAGTAACAGGATTTGCTCAATATGCTCAACCACATCGCAAAGCCTTTCACAAAATGCGTGGAGCGCTTCTTACCTGATCCATTTGTTTTCGTTATATTGCTCACCTTCGTGGTCTTAGCGATTGCGACACTTGCAACGCCCACCCCAGCACTCGACGTGCTGCAAATATGGGGAAGTGGCTTTTGGAATCTACTCACCTTTTCAATGCAAATGGTGCTCGTCCTGCTATGTGGTTACATGTTAGCCAATACCCCTGCATGTATCAAACTCCTTGATGCAATTGCTGAAAAACCCAAAAGTGGAGGCCAAGCGATTCTGCTGGTCACCGTCGTTTCTATGCTTGCTAGTTGGATCAATTGGGGGTTTGGTCTTGTTGTTGGCGTGCTCTTTGCTAAAGCCCTTGCAAAACGTGTAACCGTTGACTACCGAGTACTTATTGCCAGCAGCTATTCGGGATTTATTGTTTGGCATGGTGGTCTTTCCGGTTCAGTTCCGCTTACTATCGCTACGCCATCCCATTTCACTAGCGATTTGATAGGAATCATCAATACGGAATTAACGCTGTTTGCACCGTTCAACTTACTTATATTAGTTACGCTGCTGGTCGTATTACCATTACTCAACCGCGCTTTACTCCCGCCAGAAGCAGAGCAAATCATCGTTCCTGCATCAAAACTAAACGAGATGCCTATCGATATACCTGAGGCGACAACACCAGCAGAGCGGATTGAACAAAGCAAAGTGTTAGGCACTACCATCGGTCTCTTTGGGCTAGTTTACCTGCTTGTTTATTTTGTACAACAAGGAGGCACGCTCAACTTAAACAGTGTCATCGCCCTATTTTTATTTTTATCCATTACACTGCATCAATCTGCGGCAAACTTACTTCGCAGCCTAAATGAAGCAGTAAAAGGCAGCGCGGGGATCATTATTCAATTTCCATTTTACGCAGCGCTTATGGCCGTCATGGTAAAAACAGGATTAGCCGCATCCATTGCCGAGGGCTTTATAAACATCAGCAATGCGCAAACATTGCCACTTTGGAGTTTTCTTAGTGCGGGGCTCATTAACATTATGGTTCCATCAGGGGGTGGTCAATGGGCAGTACAAGCCCCTATCGTGCTGCCAGCGGCGCTTGAACTGGGAGCAAATATACCGAAAGTTGCGATGGCAGTGGCTTGGGGAGATGCATGGACGAATCTAATTCAGCCATTTTGGGCGTTGCCGGTACTCGCTATTGCTGGTTTACGTGCAAAAGACATTATGGGTTTTTGTCTTGTTCAGCTGTTCGTCACAGGTGCTATCATCGCGCTCTGCCTGACCTTCATTCCAGCCTAGTGGATCCGAATCAACGATAGAGGGCTGAAAGCCCTCTATCACCTTACTTGTCACCGAACTCAGCTAGACAGAATCTTAACTGGTAAACTCAATATTGGATGCTCTGAATCGGCAAAATGGAAAATAACCGCCAAATGACCGAGCACAACCAATAAATACATAAGCGCAGATACGACTTGTCCGTATGTATTCAAAGGTAGCAGATGCGACAAATTTCTCATTCGCCATTCAAAGATAATTTCAAGCGTGCCCAAAAATAAAAATAAGACGAGCAACGTAAGGCCAAACGTATAGCTTAGCCATAATCCAAACAGTACACCGCCTAAACACAACGTTAAACCAACCCAAGAACGGGAAGAGAAACTGATACTTTTCAGCACATGTCCACCATCAAGTGGCAACATTGGTAATAGGTTAAATAAATTGATCAATGCGCTGAGCGCAGCAACACCGGCAAACACTTCGAGTTCAGTTGCGTAATATAACGCAACACCTAAAAATGAGGTGAGCAACCCAAATGCAGGCCCCATTAGGGAGATCACAACATCCTGCCAGCGCGTGGTGATTTTTTCATCGGACACAGCCAAACCACCAACGAATGGAATCAAATAAATTCCTTTGGTTTTAATACCAAAATATTGCATAGCACGAACATGACCATATTCATGAACAACCAAACATAGCACCAACATCAGTGCAAATTGCCAGCTAAATAACCATGCATAGCCTGCGACAGATGCGCCAGCAAGCGCTGCCTTAATTACTTTGGTACTTTTAAACAGCTTAAATACCAGCGCCAATACACCGAGTTTTCCTCCTCGACCTTCAACGTTAAAATGTTTAACTTCAGCTGCAAATTCAGGCTCGTTGCCAATCTGTACGAGTAAAACTCCCTCGACCAAATGCTGCGCATTCAGAATGGCTTGTTGACCATCAATGTCGACTTGGTATTTGTTTGCTTCAATTGGGGTGAGCGGTAATGCTTGCTGATCAACGTAAACTTGCAGAATGTCGTGTTGGTTATACAAAACATGACATGACTTATTCGCAAGGTGTAATTCGATTCTATTCATTATTGTTTATATCTCGACGACGTGGTTCCATTATCGCAACTTGATTCAAAACTCACAACGCCACACGTTGAATTTGGTATTAAGTTTATAAATTGCATTACGTTAGCAAAAAGCTTGGTTCTTCCACTGTACCATCGTCCATTTTCTGAGCAAAATTGATGACAAGATAAGGAACTCTACTACACTTAGTATTAGATTTATCCGTTGATAGCAAGGGAGCTAGCATGCAGAATTCAGAGACGCGGATCATAGTTGTTGATGATTCACCCGCGATTTTATTGGTCATGCAAGCCATTATGACAGAGTTAGACGTGACCAACGCAACGATGTGTAATTCCGCGATTGATGCACTTGCACTCATCAAAAAACGCCCTCTAGGTTACGATGCTGTCTTTACCGATTTAAATATGCCTGAAATGGACGGGATGGAATTTATTCGCCAGCTTGGTGAGTGTAAGTTTCAAGGGGGCATCGTTATTATTTCTGAAATGGATTCCAAAATCATCGAATTGGCTGCGAATCTCGCTCGGTTTCACAGCACTCATCTACTTGGCAACATTTCTAAGCCTGTACAATTAAGTGAAGTCAGCCGAGTATTGGAAAAGCTGAAACTCTTCATAGAACCTGTGGAGCAAGCCAATCAGCCAATTACTGAAGACCTGCTGCTTGATGCTATCAGTAAAAATGAGATCACGCCGTTTTATCAACCCAAAATCAACCGAGCAACAAAACGCATCACGAGTGTTGAAGTACTGGCCCGCATCGTATCCAACGAGACAGGGCAACTGATTTTACCCGACCGCTTTATTGGCGTTGCTGAAGATCTCGATCTTATAAACCTAATTACATTCCAGCTATTTGAAAAGGCGACTGAAGATTTCCAAGAAATTCGCCAGACCTTGCATGGCGAAGTTAAACTCGCTTTCAACTTATCGCCACTGCAATTAGATGATTATGGCTGTCCTGATAAGCTGGCATTAATATTAGAACTCAATCATCTAAAGCCGGAAAACATCATTTTAGAAATTACAGAACACCAACCCTTAAATCGCCCACTTCAGCTAGAAACACTAAACCGACTGCGTATGCGAGGCTTTGATATCTCTCTTGATGATTATGGCACAGGGTTCACTAACCTAAGTCAGTTAAAAACCTTACCTTTAAATGAAATAAAACTAGACCGTTCATTGGTGTCACACATCGATACGGATCGATTTTCACAGGTTATTGTCGATGGACTTGTCGACATCGCACAAAATGAAGGTATTGTCCTCGTCGCCGAAGGCATTGAACGCATCGAGGAACTAAACTACCTCGAACGGTATAAAAACACGTTACTCATGCAAGGCTTTCTAATATCACGTCCAAAATCGAAACGAGAGTTTCTACGTTGGGCGTTGTCTTGGCTCAGGATGATTAATTCAGATCAGTAGACATTACTTTAGTGCTGCTTATTGAAACAACGAAAACTTCAGCTTTTCAACTTTAGTAAGCTGAACGTTGCAAGGCACATTTAAAAACATCAACATCGCCTCGCGATGTAACGTAAAACTTTGCGACTAGTCGCATGCGGCATACCTCCCAATTTATCCGTGATATAGTCTCACAAAATTACCTACAATAGGCTCACCCATGAAGATAAGAACGACACTTTCTTTACTGTGTTGTGCATTGTCATTGCACCTCAATGCTGCGCAGATTGAAAAACAACAAATAGAATTCATTGGACCATTGACCTCAGGTTCAACGCTGAAGCCATTCGAAACGCCACATAGAAATGAGATGGTCGATGCGCTTGCAGCAACGTTAAGTACATCAAATGGAAAACTAATACTAGGTCAAAAAACACTGAGGTGGCAGCCTTTCGACTCGGTTAGTGCACTGACAATTGAAGGGATGCAAGCCTTAAAATATCGTTTTTCGACAACCCGTTTTACTGAAGGTAAATTTACGCTTGTTGGAATTGAGAAAGCGACTGTCTATTTGAATGGCGAGCGTCAAGGAGACTCAACGACGCAGTCTATCGCACTACCGACCGGTGATTACGAACTATTAGTTGTGACCGAGCAAGTTCCTGATTGGAATAAAGTCATGCTCTCATTTGAGGGTAAAGCAGATCATGATGTCGTTTTGCCACACTCCTCTCATGAACACTCACTGTCACCTAAACAATTATTTGATGCACCAACCGTAAGCGCTATCTCTTTGGCACCAAACGGAAAGTTCTATATTACGACGGAACGTAAATACAGTGATAAAACAGGCAATAAGCCGATTAGCGTTACAACATTATTTAACGCAAAAGGTGAGGTTAAATACCGCTTTGCGGGTAATTCTGCAGCCTCATTAAGTTGGTCGCCAGACAGCAAGCGCATTGCATTTCTATCGAATGATGAACTAAACATCCTTAATGTCGCGACACTCAATCTCAAGACTATGCCGCATCATCTCGCATCGACCTCTGATTGGCAGTTCTTCGATAATAACACTTTGATTTTTTCTTGGTCAAAAAGCACAGATGATAATGATAAAATCACTAAACATTATCGAGGACTTGAAGATCGCTGGTCTTATTTTAGAGAAAACAGTCAAATCTACCGTTTTGATCTCGAAAGTGGTCTTATTACCGCCGCGACCAAAGGTAAATTAAGTGCCACACTTGAAGATTTCGACGCCGAAAAAAACACGATTCTTATTAGTCGTCAATTAAGCGATTATGCCGCCCCCCTCATGCAATGACGGAATTGGTTGAGGTCGACTTAACGTCATATAAAGAAACGATGATCGGCCAATACAGAACCTTCAATGAAGCGCGTTATGGCAAAAAAGGGTTTTATATTGTGGCGGGTCCTGATTTTATGAACGGCGCCGGTCGCACTATTCCAGAAGGGCAGTTGGCTAATAATTATGATGGACAGCTTTATTGGCTTTCTGCGGATGGTAAAAACGTCGAGGCGCTTAGCAAAACGTTCGACCCTTCCATCGGTGGCTTTGAAGTCGTTAATAAAGAAGACTTGGTTTTGTCCGTCACCGAAGAAGACACAAAACCCTTGTTTTTCTACGATGCCTCTAAAAATCGCTTCACGCGCTTGAAAACGGGGTTGGATGTCACGGAAAAATTTGCCGTCACTCAATCTGGTACACCTGAAGTTTATGTCACAGGTTCAACCGCAACTTCACCACAACAGTTAGTAAAACTGAACGTCAATAAAAACAAATCAGAAACGCTGTGGGACTCGAAACTACTTGCCTATGCGGATACCGCGATTCCTCAATTGGAAGCGTTCAATTTCAAAAACCAAGATGGCATTGAGATAAAAGGTCGAGTTTACTTACCTACGAATCTAGATAAGACGAAACAGTACCCGGCATTAGTCTACTATTACGGTGGTACATCACCCGTGAATCGAGGTTTCACTGGACGTTACCCCTTCAATTACTGGGCGGCGCAAGGTTATGTCGTCTATGTGCTACAACCAACGGGCGCAACAGGCTTTGGCCAAGCATTCTCCTCTGCACACGTAAACGCATGGGGTGAAAAAACAGCGGATGACATTATTCAAGGTACTCAGGCATTTTTAAAGCAGTATAACTTTGTAAACCCTAAAAAAGTGGGTAATTTGGGCGCGTCGTATGGTGGCTTCATGACCATGTTGCTTGCGACCAAAACCGATTTATTCAGCGCGTCAATCGCCCATGCCGGTATTTCCAATATTACGTCCTATTGGGGCCAAGGTTGGTGGGGTTACTTGTATTCAGGTGAAGCGTCAAAAAATAGTTTCCCATGGAATAACCCCGCACTGTACTCGCAACATAGTCCTGTTTTCCATGCTGATAGAGTGAACTCTCCTTTACTGTTAATTCATGGTGATGCCGATACTAATGTGCCGCCAGGCGAAAGTCACAATATGTATACAGCGCTAAAAATCCTAGGTAAAGATGTTGAGTTAGTTGAGTTCAAAGGCGCTAACCATCAAATCTTTGCGCGCGACCGTCGCTTTAAATGGTGGGATACAATGCAAGCCTACTTTGATAAGCATTTAAAAGACGAGCCTCAATGGTGGGATTACCTCTATCAAGGTAAATAACGATTAGAAAGGAGCTTCGGCTCCTTTTTTATTGGTACGACATGTGTTTTTAAATGCTCATAATGCATAATTGCCGAATCAATCTAGAATAAAAAACATTCAATAATTTCTATAAATTTTATAAAGTTAGTGTTAAAAATAGACAATGAAACGCATTCGAGTTTGTGAAGACAAAGATCATTAAATCGACTTTTTCAACAGTCCCTAAATAAATACACGAAAATTTACAAAGAATTAATGGACTTACCCTTCTCAGCGCGCTTTTTACGATGCTAATATAAGAATAATGTTAAAATACTAGGTTAAGTATGGCCATTCACGTCTTGTTAGTCGAAGACGACGAGCTTTTAGTAAAACGGATCCAAAGCCACTTTCAGAACACCGAATTTTTTATTTCGGTTGATGACACAGGTGCGCGTGCTTTGGAACAGGTCGAACAAAGCGTAAAAGAAAACAATCCAATTCGTCTTGCTATTGTCGATGTGGTATTACCTCATCATGATGGTTTACAGCTTGCTCGTGAACTCAACACGTTGACCAACGTCGGCGTTATTGTGTTATCCAGTCGAGATTCTCAAGCCGATAGGATAGCGGGTCTTGCACAAGGCGCAGACGACTATATCTGTAAACCCGTTGATTTATTGGAGCTAGAACTGCGCATGCGCGCTGTATATAAACGCCTTGCAAGTCAATTCCAGCAACAAGACGACGAGGAAGAAGAATACATCGAATATGCAGACTTTAAGTTGCATCCAGATAACCGTACATTGATTAACCCTCAAGGGTATGAATCGCGTTTAACCGAAGCTGAGCATAAAGTATTAATTTGTCTCATTGCTAACGCCGGTAAAGCCACGTCTCGTGAAAAAATTTCGGAAGACATAGGTCAAGTAGACTGGAGTCCAAATGACCGTACCGTAGATGTGCTGGTTGGCCGTTTACGCAAGAAGCTTGGTGACGAAAAAGAACAAAAACGTATCGTCACTGTGCGTGGTAAAGGCTACATGCTTTCAACCTAATTGGTTTAGTAAGCGCTCAAAAGCCCGATAGCTGAGCGCTTCTTTGATTGCCTGTAGCGGTATCACTGGTAATTGCTCTAAATCAGCAATAGTCCTCGCGACTTTCAATACTCGATGATAAGAACGAGGCGACAAATTCAATTTCTCCATCGCCTTACTCATATAGGCTTTGCATTCCGAATTTAAATGACAAAAACGTTCCACCTCTTTAGAGCCTAATAACGCATTGGTTTTACTTTGCCGTTGTTGTGCAAAATCAAAGGCCGCTTGCACACGCTTTCGAATCACAGCGCTACTCTCCGCTTGGCAAGACGACATCAGTTCAATGCTGGATAACTTGGGCAACTCTATCTGTAAATCAATCCGGTCTACAAATGGACCACTTATCTTGGCTAAATATCGTAATACTTGGTCAGGTGTCGCTCTTTTATCAGTGTGATGCCCTGTTGGGCTAGGGTTCAATGCCGCAACCAATTGAAAACGGGCTGGAAAGTCCACTTGTCTCGCCGCCCTAGAAATGGTCACCACACCGGTTTCCATCGGTTCGCGAAGTGAATCCAACACTTTCCGATCAAACTCAGGAAGTTCGTCTAAGAAGAGTACGCCGTTGTGCGCTAACGAAATTTCACCTGGCTTAGGATTCGATGACCCCCCTACTAAAGCAACGGCAGAACACGTGTGATGTGGACTTCGAAACGGCCTGATCCGCCATCGTTTAGGTTCAAAAGCATGCCCCATAAGCGAATGTACAGCCGCACTCTCAAGTGCTTGCGCTTCACTCATTAACGGCATAATTGAAGGAAAACGCTGCGCTAACATCGACTTTCCTGTACCTGGAGGACCAAGAAACAGCACATTATGCCCTCCAGCCGCCGCAATTTCGAGGACGCGCTTCGCCGCGGCCTGTCCTTTGACTTCACTGAAATCAACATCCATGCTCAATTGCTCTACTTCAGTGTGATAAACCGCATTCACCTGTGCCGTGGCTTCGCCTTGAACAAACCGCCACAATGATTGGAGCGAATCAACCGCATATCGCTCTGAATGTGATGCGAGACTAGCCATCGGATCATTCAATAAAGGTATGAAGCAGTGGTGCTTCTCTTGTGAGGCGGCGATAACGGAGGGCAAAATCGCATGCACAGGCCGTAACTCGCCGTTCAACGCCAACTCACCGAAGAATTCAGCTTGGTTGGTCACGGTGTCTGGCAATTGCCCTGACGCCACTAAAATACCGATGGCTATCGCTAAATCAAACCGACCACCTTCTTTGGGTAGGTCAGCTGGAGCTAAATTAACGGTAATACGAGTATCGGGGAATGAAAAGTGGGCATTGGTTAATGCGCTTCTCACACGCTCTTTGGCTTCTTTGACTGAGGTTTCCGGTAAACCAACAATCTGAAAAGCTGGCAAACCGTTACTCAAATGGACTTCCACTTGGACAAGTGGCGCCCGTACTCCCACTTGAGCACGGGTTAACACTCTGGCTAATGACATATCCTTGTCGTTCTCCATAAAGTTAAGGCGATAATATTATAACGATTGATGTCCCTCTGGATAACGGAAAACATGGATGACCCAATTCCACCGCATGGCAGCTAACCGCATGCATAAGGTCGTCGCCATCGCTGACCACATCGCAACCGTCATACCTAAATCAAACGATAAGGCTTGAGTATAGACAATACCGCCAGCAATGCAGGTAATCGCATACAATTCCCCTTTCAGTAAAAGGGGGATCTCTCTCGCTAACACATCACGGATCACGCCACCAAAACAACCCGTTAAAACGCCCATAATCACGACCGTGGTATTCGGCATGCCGAGCAATACGGCTTTTTGCATTCCCATAACGGCAAAAAACGCGAGACCAAACGCATCCGCTATTTGTAACAGTTGTGCTGGCATATTACGTTGGCGATTCAACACATAAATACTGAGCGCAATGGCTGTGAAAATAGCAATAAAGTAACTCGGATCTCGTAGCCAAAACACCGGAGTATCCAAAATAATATCTCTGACGGTACCGCCACCAATACCAGTAACCGTTGCGAGTACTATCACCCCAAATCCATCCATATGTTTGCTGTGCGCAATTAAGGTGCCAGAGATAGCAAATACAGCCACACCGACTAAATCAAACCAATGCCAAAGATCTTGCATGTTACTCTCTACTTTTTATTCGTTGGTGACTTTGAGCGCGAGATAGCCAATCTACTCAAAGACCTCTTCATCTCAATACTAAGCTATTTTAACTGTATACCAATTTACCGATTTCGTTTTTTATTCACACGCTTACAGACTTTAGGTCAGGCAATTTAAGCCTGTACACGCTCACAAATACAGAGCGCACCGATCAACAAAAACTTATCTGACTCAAAAAACGGCAATAAAAAAGGCGACTAAATCGTCGCCTTCTTCTAGAACATGTGTTTCTAGCTAAATACGACGTTTTCTTGTCCTGGTAATGGATGAAATTCACCGATTAACTTTTCACAGTCTGCCGCTATTTCATCGGCTAAACGCTCTTCAGCTCGCCAACGCTGCGAGTCCATTTTGAAGATTTCTTTCTTTGAGTACTTTTTTCGAGCATCGTGCGTCGGCATTTCCTTCACTTCTTCGTACATCTTGAAGATACCAGAAAACTCAGTTTGCAAGTCACGTTGCGTCTCGAAACTGTATTGCGACATAAGTACCCAAACACGCAAACAGCCCTCAGAATACTCGCATTGCCTCTCTTTCATCGCCCTTGCAATTAGGTTGATGTTGTCTGCAAGCTTTGCATTTCGTTCTGCGCGTTTTGTTTCTAATTCCGCTTTTGCCTTTGCTTGTTGCTTGGCCATGTTCTCACGCTGCGTTTTGACTTGCCAAAGCAGTTGTCCGGCATAAAATGCCAGACCTGCGATAATCAACGCACCAACAACAATGGCAACATACCAAGAAGAAGTCATTAGTCCTTCATGTCCTCATCATCAAACCACTCTTTCGCCAGATCATCACTCATAAATTGAGCCATCGGATCCGCTTCGAAGATTTCATCTTCTTCGAACTCATCATCGATACCAAGGATTTCACATAACTCTTGATGACGGGCAATTGACTTATTAAAGAATTTCGCGTCTTTGCCTGTGAGCAATTCACCACGCTCATGACGGTCAATTAACACCATTAAACGTTCATCGTTTTCTAACTGCGCCAATTCTTCCTCTGGCGTTAAGGTCGGTTCCACCACTTTTTTCAGAACGACTTGTGGTTGAGCACTACGGTTAAACTTAGGCTCGTCATTTGCTGGCTGTACATCTTTAGTTGGTACTAGTGCAATAGGCTTTTTACTGCCAATGCGCGCATCTTTTAAACTCGAACCACCATTCTTGGCATCGACTACTTTCGCTTCTTGCGCATTACGAGAGCCTGCTTTTAGGCCTTTGCTTTGCTTCTTCGCACGCGCTTCTTTCGCCGCGCGAAGGGCCTGCAATTTCTCTTTGCTTAACTTTGGCGCAATGTTCGTACTAACTTTGCGCGACTTTTTCTTTCTGGTCATCTTGCTAATTCACCTTACGTCTAAGACGCAATCACTGTGTTAAGACAATAACGTCTGCACCGATTATCTCGAGCGTCGCGTTATATTGCCGAGCAACGAACTCAAACGTTTCACGGCTAAAAAAGGAAATATGGGTTAAATCATTTTTGTAATGCCAAGAACTAAACCGCTCGGCATCGATGACAAGCTTTGTCATCATGACTAAAGGCTGACCCGATTGCAGTATTGAAAATAACTGTTCAAATACCACTTTCGGTTGCGCCACATGCTCTATCACTTCCGTACACGTTATGAAGTCATAGCGCTTGTTAAATACTGTCTTATTAGGATAGTAGTACAAATCGTATAACTCGACTTGCATTCCTCGTTCTTCAAGCATTTTAGCCAATAAAGGTCCTGGACCACAGCCAAACTCTAATCCACAAGAGCCAGCAGCGACACGCTCTACAACAGGTTCTAAAGCTCGGCTTAAGAAGCGACGGTATCCATCATCTTCCAACGCATTCTCATGTTGATCATAAATGGCCTTCTCGTCGAGTTGAGATAAATGCTGTTGCGAAGGCACAAACACCAATTTGCACTCTGCGCATTGTAGATAAGTGCGACGTTTATCCTCAACGTAAAACAATAGTTGCGAACAACCACATAATCCACAGCACTCTGAAACCATGTCGAAACCAAACAAAGGAATTCACAATCGCACATTGTACCATCAATTGCCTTGCCCGCATTATCAAATTCAACGGATGAAATGTTTTTTTGTTCGTGTTCTAGAAAGGTAAAATATGCGGAAGAGACGTTCGTTCTAGTCGCCGTACAACATGACTTGCTTTAAAGAGTTTGAATTGAAGTTATTTGCTAGAAAATAAAAAGGCGATAGAGCTTAGCTCTACCGCCTACTAATCTGAGCGTCTCAAATACTGGACACTTCTCCCTTCGACTTTTTAGTCTGCTTTATTCTTATTTTTATTATCGCTTCCGTGTTGTTTTTATTATGACTTCCGTGGCCATTCCATTTTGTTTTTATTATCAGACTTCCATGCTTACTTTTTTATTTTCGGTCTTCCTAACACTTTCTTGTTAGTTCCATAGGGTGTCAACCTTAACACCAACCGTTGTCGCCCGCTTCCTGTACGAATAAATCCGTGTTGTTATTGTTGTCTGCGACACGAATAAATGTACCCTTTCGTCATCTATACACAACACATTAATAACAATTTTATTAAAAAAAAATTATTTAAAACATAAAAAAATCAGGTTTTACATTAGGTTAAAATGAACGCAAACTGAAAAATAAGCTATAACCTACAATCAAACCAAGCTATTTTCCTACACTATCGTGAGATATATCTCACAATTTCACAGATAAAAAAAAGCGACTATAAAGCCGCTTTCTCACAACATATATCATAAAGTAGTAGGTGGTTACCCCACAATACGACTTTAGTTTATAGGCTTAGTGAAGACCACCAAGGTATTTTGACAATACTTCGATGTCTTTATCCGTTAGTTTTTTCGCGATGTCACGCATCATGCCATTCATGTCATTCGCACGAGTACCTTCACGGAACTTCAATAGTTGTGACTTGATGTAATCAGGGTGTTGGAACGAAATTTTCGGGAACTTAGCCAGAGACGTACCGTTACCACGAGGACCGTGACACGCAGAACAAGCTGGAATACCGCGCTCAGCATCGCCTGCTTTATAAAGCTTTTGACCAATCTCAACGACTTCTTCAGGTGTTGAACCTGCAGACATGTTCTGAGAAGAGAAATACGCAGCTAGATCTTTCATGTCTTGATCAGAAAGAGGCATAGCCATACCACTCATCACAGGATCCATACGACCTTCTTTACCACCAGAAGTCATACCAAGCTTAAGCTCTTTCAACTGCTTATAGATGTAATCAGCATGTTGACCCGCAATTTTTGGATACATTGCGACTGGTGCATTACCATCTGGACCATGGCACGCTGCACACGTTGCTGATTTTGCTTTGCCTGCTTCTGCATTGCCGTCAAATGCTACTGCATTGTTTGCTGACAACGCACCAAGCAGCATAGTTATAGTGAGTGCTATTTTTTTCATGGTGAATTCTCTGTTTCCGACCCTGTATGTATACGGTTACATTCTAAAAGATGCAATTGCTACATTCTACACGATAATATTTTATGTGGCACGTTTTCTACCCACATTAGTCTTATAAATTATAGGGTTTTGACATAGATTAATTTTTCAAAGCGCCAACTAACCCGTTGTTTGCTTTTGTGACAGCGCAATTTAGGCTAAAATGCCATCCTTGGACACCCTTTAACTTTATTTTTATCGCTTTTTTAGCATCGAGGATGTGTACGTGCTCAAATCTCGTATTAAGTACAGCACTGCAAAGTTTGTTACCAGTGCACCCGATATTACGCGTTTACCTGCTGATGAAGGTATCGAAGTGGCATTTGCTGGTCGCTCAAACGCAGGTAAATCAAGTGCGCTAAACGCACTGACAAATCAAAAATTGGCACGCACCAGTAAAACGCCGGGCCGCACACAATTGATCAACACGTTTGAGCTTGATGCAGAAAAACGATTAATCGACTTGCCTGGCTATGGCTACGCAAAAGTCCCACTCGAGATGAAAATTAAGTGGCAAAAGTCGCTAGGTGAATACCTACAAAAACGCGACAGCTTGAAAGGTCTCGTTGTGCTTATGGATATTCGACATCCACTTAAGGATCTGGATTTAGATCTGATTGAATGGGCGGTCGGCTGTGAAATTCCTGTTTTAGCGTTACTCACAAAAGCAGATAAATATGCGCAAGGAAAACGTAAGTCTGAAGTACTGCAGGTCCGCAAAGCGCTTGCAGAACTTGGCGGTGACATTAAAGTTCATGCATTTTCATCGTTGAAAGGCATTGGTTTGACTGACTTGGCATGGACACTTGATGATTGGTTTTTAGGTCCATACGTTAAAGAAGTACCTACCGAAACGGAATAATTACCGAAGCGATATATCGGAAGGGCGTGAACTGAGCGCCCTAACCTGCCAATAAAAAACGGTCGTTTCCTGACACCAACCAAAACAGCCCTTCGTTCTCAATCGACCGCTCTGCCCATTGATAATAAACGTGTCTTGATATTCGAGCCAATAATCCCCCGTTTAATACCATGTATGGAATTTGCTGTTCTCGAAAGACACGATTAATTAGGGGAAAATGCGTACACAATGGCCATTGCCGCTGTAAATTATCAGTAACGACAATGACCTCTCCTTCCTCAACGGACACAACTGTCCATGATTGAATAATAAAGGGCACGTCATCTACTTCAATTTCGACGTCTTCAGCGGGCGTGGTCAAATGATAGCTCGCATCAATAAATGACTCGCCGTTTTCATACTCAACACGAAGTACACTGGCCCATAACTTTATCAATTCTTGCCGCGTTACCCGCGTCCCATCATGAAACCAATTTGCCTCCGTATCAATTTTGATTGGCAGCGTTCCGCAGTGAGTGGGTTGCCAATGAGCTTGCGGTCCCTGTACGGACACTAGCTGAGTAATAAGGGCATCAAGTCTTTGCATAAAATTATTTGGAAAACGATACGTGGCGCAAACAAAGCGCCACGCATAGTGATTATTTTTGAACTAAATGAAGAGATACAGAAACAGGTACCGCATGTGCAATGGCGTCTAATCCCGCAACTTTTCTAAGCGTTTCTACGCCTGCATCCAATGCATAATCTTTCGCATTGATTAAAAGCGGTTTACGCGTAGTCACGAAAAGATCGTTGCCTAGCTTCGCTACATTCAGGTCCAACATTACCTTTTGTGTTTTGCCGTGAAGTGACAACGTCGCTTCAACGCCGTCCACTTTGTTCATGCCAGCTTTCAGACCGCTAAGTTGTTTTGCCAATGACGCAGTCAATTGCGCTTTAGGAAACGCAGCAACTTCGAACAACATTTGTTGCATACGCTCGTTACGGATTGGGATCATACTTTCGACTGAAGCGAGTTCAATCGAAAAAGAGAACTCGCCAGCATCAGATAAACGACCAGCGAATTGCGTAAAATGATGTACTTCACCAATCGTGTTTTTCTTCACAGAGACAAATTGAACATCACTGTTACTTGGATCGATTTGCCAATCTGCGACAGCGTTTGCTGCAAACAAACTAGATGCTAATGTAGCCCCAGCCATGAAAATCGTTTTAAGCATGACGAATTCCTTTATAAAGTTAAGATAATTAATAAAGTCCACTATGCGCTTAAGTGTAAGGCTATTCGAATGAGGGGAAAAGAAAAGATTCATTAAAAGAAAAAACGGCTCGTCAAAACGACGAGCCGGTATAGCAATCTGGGGAGAAGCTATCAATACGCTGTATCCTCAAAAAGAGAGATACATCATCAACAGGATGTCCTACAGGATAAGGACGGCGCGCACTCTAGCAAATAGCCATCCAGAAATAAACACTTCCAAGCAAAATATAGGCCTATTTGATGTTTTGGCTACAATAATTTATAGCGACTTACATTTTGTTAAAAATGACACGTTCTTTGCTCCCCAGACCTTGTTTAGGACTAATGCGCTTGTTGCCAGTTGTCGCCACTATCCGCTTCAACTAACAGTGGCACATCTAACTTAGCCGCATTCGACATCAACTCACATATATGTTGCTTATACTCGTCAACTTTATCAGAGCGGATTTCAAAGACTAATTCATCGTGTACTTGCATAAGCATTTTAATTTCGTCTTTGCTGGTTGATTTCAACCAATCATGCACCGCAATCATCGCGCGTTTGATGATATCAGCGGCGGTCCCTTGCATTGGCGCATTGATTGCTGCACGTTCAGCCGCTTTTCGAGCAGCACCATTACGCGCGTTAATGTCAGGCAAGTACAAACGGCGGCCAAACAACGTTTCGACATACCCATTTTCAGACGCTTTTTGACGTGTGGATTCCATATACTCTAATACGCCTGGGAAACGTTCGAAATATTTATCGATGTAATGCTGTGCTTCTGCACGCGGTACGTCCAATTGACGAGATAGGCCAAATGCAGACATGCCGTAAATCAAGCCAAAGTTGACGGCTTTGGCTTTTCGACGCATATCCGTAGTTACGTCGTCTAAACTCACTGCAAAAACTTCTGCTGCAGTTGCGCTGTGAACGTCCTGGCCTTGTGCAAACGCATTTAACAGACCTTTATCCTGCGATAAATGCGCCATGATCCGCAGTTCGATTTGGCTATAGTCCGCGGCAACAATTTGATGTCCTTCTGAGGCAATAAATGCTTCTCGAATTCGACGTCCTTCTTCACTGCGAATTGGAATGTTCTGCAAGTTCGGATCCGTTGAGCTTAAACGACCCGTTGCGGTTACGGCTTGATGATATGACGTGTGCACACGACCCGTCTTCGCATTCACCATCAACGGTAATTTGTCAGTATAGGTCGATTTCAATTTCGACAGGCCACGATGCTCCATAATAATTTTAGGCAGTGGATAATCGTGTGCTAACTCTTGCAATACCTCTTCAGCCGTAGAGGGTGCGCCCTTGGGTGTTTTCTTAACGATTGGCAACCCCAGTTTTTCAAATAGAATATGCTGGAGTTGCTTTGTCGAACTTAGATTGAATGGCTCTTCAGCAATTTCATGCGCCTGTTGTTCAAGCTCAATCAATCGTTCTGCAATGTGCTTACTTTGTGCTCCTAACATATCAACGTCAATCGCTACACCGGTGCGTTCGATATCTGATAGTACACTCAATAAAGGCAATTCGATTTCAGTAAAAACACTCATTAGTGACGTCTCGGCAGCCAATTTAGGCCACAGCGCCTCATGCAGTCGATACGTTATATCCGCGTCTTCAGCCGCGTAAAATGCCGCTTTTTCTAACTCAATTTGATTAAACGTAAGCTGGTTTTTGCCTTTTCCTGCAATGTCTTCAAAACTCACGGTCTTGTAGCCTAAATATTTGAGCGCCAGCGAGTCCATGTCGTGTCGTGTACCGACACTGTTAAACACATACGATTCCAACATCGTATCGAACGCAATCCCATCTAATTCGATGTTTGCCTGCGCAAGTACGCTTTTGTCGTACTTCAAGTTTTGGCCAATCTTAAGCAGTTGTTTATCCGCGAGGATTGGCGCCATGTGCGATAGCACGAGCTCAAGCGGTAGCTGCTCCGGTGCACCAACGTAATCGTGAGCTAAAGGTAGATACGCTGCATCGCCTACTGCCACAGCGAAACTCATCCCGACAAGCTTTGCTTCCATATAATCCAAACTGGTCGTTTCGGTGTCAAAAGCGAACACCTTTGCAGCTTTCAGTTTGTCACACCATGTTTTTAGCTGGGTTTCGGTGAGGATCGTTTCATAGTGTGCTTCCACAGCCACAGTCTTTGCTTCATCTTCAACGACAGCAGAGTGGTCAAATGCAGTTGCTTGTTTCGCAGTAGCACTGCCATCTAACAACTCCGCAAGCCAACGCTTAAATTCACACTGACCGTACAACTCAATTAAAGCGTCATTGTTTTGCTCTTTTAAAATCAGCGATTCAAGATCGTTGTCGACCTCAACATCTAATTTGATCGTGGCCAATTCATAGCTCAGCGGTAACTGTGTGAGCGCTCTTTGAAGCTTCTCACCAATCTTGCCTTTGACTTCGTGCGCATGATCCATAACACCTTGCAACGATCCGTATTGTTGCAGCCATTTAACCGCCGTTTTTGGTCCACAGCCCTCAACACCTGGAATGTTGTCGACTTTGTCGCCCATTAAAGCAAGATAATCAATGATGAGCTCAGGTCCCACCCCAAATTTTTCTTTCACCATGTCTGGATCGGAAATCGTATCTGTCATGGTATTAATCAGTGTCACATGCTCATCAACGAGCTGTGCCATATCCTTATCTCCCGTGGAAATAAGAACATGACGCTTTTGCTCAGACGCAATTCGTGCAAACGTACCAATCACGTCATCCGCTTCGACACCTTCAATGCTGATAAGCGGAAAGCCCATCGCTTTGATGATCTCATGCAATGGCGCAATTTGGGTTCGTAAATCGTCCGGCATAGGTGGACGGTGCGCTTTGTATTCACTGTATAGATCGTTTCTAAACGTCTTACCTTTCGCATCAAAAATCACGGCCATGTGCGAAGGTTGATATTGCTTTATCAAACTTTTCAACATATTGACTACACCGTAGATAGCCCCCGTGGCTTCGCCTTTTGAGTTAGTCAGGTGCGGTGGCGAGTGATAAGCACGAAACAAGTAGGATGAACCATCAACCAAAATAAGTGGATTTTGAGGGATCTTTGACATAAAGAAGGGATCCTGAAAGAAACAAAGATGAATAGGTTATAGCATGCCATAGCAACCGTTAGAAAACGAGCTTTGAAATAGCCAAGATGTCTTACTTTACGGACTGCACAATCTGTGGATAACTTTGTAGACAAACACGAAAGAGTCTAGGAACTGAGCGTAAAGCGCTTCCCAAGAGGACCTGTAATTCATTGGATTTAAAAGGAATAATGGTACGGCTTTCGTTATTATTATTATTCCGCTGAATGTGGAAAACGAGTTTTAAGCTCCATTGTTTAGCACATTTTATGACCGCTTTTTATTGAGCGGACGGGTATACTACCACATTGGATCAAAGATCAAAGTAGATCCTTTATAATTTTTTATTGTATACCCTTTTATCGTTCGGCATATAGCCGATTCGCCCTGTGGTCCACACCGTTTTTTCACACAAGAAATATCCAAAATTAGTTTACCTAAATACGCACTCGTAAGCGTTACTGCAGAGATTAATCTAAACAACGAGTTTCAACAAAACGACCCTGAATTAATGCTAAACTAGCTGCAATTAAATCATTTAAAGGACAAACATGATGAAACGTGTTGCGGTAATTCTCTCTGGGTGCGGTGTTTTTGATGGTGCGGAAATTCATGAATCTGTGCTCACGCTTTTACATATTGCAAAAGCAGGTGCTCATTACCAGTGTTTTGCTCCAGACATGGAACAGCTGCATACCATTAACCATTTGTCTGGTGAAGTCATGGCGCAAAAAAGAAATGTACTCGTTGAATCTGCGCGTATTGCACGTGGTGAAGTTAAGTCTCTGCGTGAACTCAATGTTGCTGACTTTGACGCACTACTTGTGCCCGGCGGATTTGGTGCAGCCAAAAACCTGTGCGATTTTGCACTTAGCGGCGCAGACATGGTTATTCACGAGGACGTTTTCACTGTATGTCATGCTTTTGCACAAGCGGGAAAACCGGCAGGCTATGCGTGCATTGCACCAGCTCTCATTCCACAAGTGTATGGTCAAGGCGTACAACTGACCATTGGCAATGATACGGACACGGCAACTGCAATCGAAGCAATGGGTGGCGCTCATGTCGCGTGCTTAGTGGATGAAATCGTCATTGACGAGCAGCATCAGGTTGTTAGTACACCCGCTTATATGCTGGCTCAATCAATCGTTGAAGCCAACACAGGACTTGAAAAACTGGTTAATCAAGTATTAAAAATGTGCAAGTAAAAATCGCGTAAATAAACAATTGACTTGTGCCCATTAAAAGGTCAAAAAAGCCGACATTTGTTTGCGATGGCACAAATAATTGTATTTTTTGCGAAGATATACTTAAGTTTACGTTTTATAAATCGATTGGTGACGTTATAATCACCCGCATTTGGGTCAGCTCGTGAATATCACGTGCAAATCGAAGTGAGCAAGGCAAAATGAAAAAACTTTCAGCAGCATTATTATTGCTATCTACCGCTGTGTTTGCACAGCCTTATGACAATTCACTAACAGAAGATGCCATTAAACAGCGTCTAGAGCCTGTTGGTTCTGTATACCTTGCAGGCGCTGAATCAGCTGCTGCAGCTGAGCCAACTGGTCCTCGTTCTGGTGAGCAAGTATATCAAGCGGCTTGTTTCGCCTGTCACGGTACGGGTGCACTTGGCGCGCCAAAAGCGCACGCTGATTGGGAACCTCGTCTAGCAAAAGGCAAAGACGTATTACTTAATCACGCTATCAACGGTTTTAACTCAATGCCACCACGTGGTACATGTATGAACTGTAGCGATGACGAGCTTGCTGCGGCAATCGAATTTATGTCATCAAAGTAATCCTAAAAAGGGTCTAAATTAGGCCCTTTTTCCCTCCTCGAGAAACACAACTAAAACCGTTTAAAACTTGACTTTTCGCTGCAATAAGTGAAATTATAGTGAATAATAATTAAACAATAATAATCGGTTAATATCATTGGACGATTCCACAACAGGGCACAACAAACTTGCTCGGCATAATCGCCGTTTGCAAGCACTGTTAAGAAAGTACAAACAGCTCCATCAGCTCCAAAATGCACTGATCCAATTATCAGAGCAAGCTAGTACTGTCCCTGAATTAACCTTACTCTATCCTGCAATCCACCACATTCTTGAGCAACACCTACCTAGTCGTAGCTTTTATGTTGTATTGCAGAACCAATTTACTCAAGCTCTTGAGCTCTCCTATTTCGTCGATGAGAAGGATGGTATTTCTGTACCGATGCATCTGGCCAATCAGTTTGGTGAAGGCGTAACGGGCCATGTCTTTAGACTGGGTGAAACCGTCTATTATACGAAAGAGTCGATGCAAGATGCCGTAAAAGATGGCCATTTTAAAGCGCTAGGTTCACCCGCTGAACACTGGGTTGGGGTGCCGATTTATCGAGAAAAAACCATCATCGGAGTGATGGTGTCGCAGAGCTACAATCCGACGCAAAGTTATTCAGATCAACAAATTGAGCTCTTGGAAGTGATGTCTTTGTACCTCGCTACAGCCATCGAACGTGTGAAAAAGCGAGAACTCCTCGAGTCGGAAGTCAAGATCCGTACACGTGCACTAATGCAAAGTAATGAAGCGCTCAATTCTGAAATCGATCATCGTAAGAAAGCATTAGAACGCCAACAAATTCTCTTCAAGATTGCAGAGTTGGCAACCAGATCAGAACACATCGAAGACGTTTATCTGCAAGTCCATCAAATCATTCGTTCTATTACCTTTGCAGAAAACCTTTACATTGCGCTGTATGACAAAGAATCTGGTTGGCTAACGTTCCCTTACTGTGTGGATCAAAAAACCGCAGCGTCAAAACCACGCGAATTTGCAAAAGGCTACAGTGAACTAGTCATTAGTACAGAACGAGTGCAATTAATTGATAGCCACCGCGCGAAGTTGTTGATTGAAAATGGGATCGTTGAACGTGCCGTCCATATCCCAGAAGAAAACCGTGCAACCAGTTGGCTTGGCGCACCTCTCAAAACGTCTCAAGGGGTGATTGGTCTGATCGCATGTCAGGCGTATGATCATAAATATGAATTTGATCACGATGACATGGAATTGATCTCCTTCGTCTCGCATCAAATTGCGGCTGTATTGCAAACGCATTTGGCCAACCAAGCCCTAAAAGCCAGTTATCAAGAACTGGAACATCGTGTACTCGAAAAAACCAAAGAGTTGCGCCAAACTAATCTGCATTTACAAATGCAAATTGATGAACGTAAGAAAATTGAACAGCAACTCTACCACGACGCGCATCATGATTCGTTAACAGGATTACCAAATCGCAGTCTATTTCTAACTCAGCTCGAGCGGACACTGCAGGTTTATCAACGCCATCCTGACCATCACTTTGCCGTATTGTTTATCGATCTTGATAAATTCAAAGAGATTAACGATCAATTAGGCCATCATGCTGGCGACCAATTTTTGATAAGTGTCAGCCAATCCTTCGCCGATTGTATTCGTGAACATGATCTGTTGGCTCGTTTAGCCGGTGACGAATTTGTGGTGCTATTAAATCATTTATCGGATAAACAACAAGCTGAAGATGTCGCGAAACGGATCATTCGAGTAATGCAAAAGCCATTTTGTATGAAGGGTATTTGCGTACAAAGTGGTGCAAGTATTGGGATAACATACAGCAATAAGCGTTATGCAGATACCGACGAAATTATCCGCGATGCTGATGCAGCTATGTACTATGCTAAAAATGCAGGCCGAGGACGTTTCGAGTTCTATCATCCACTCCTAACGGCTGGCAAGAACATCCAACGTCACACTGAGCAACATCATTTATGTGATCTGCCCACCCATTTCCGTTCAACTGAGATAAGCAACTTAGACGATTCTAACGATGGAAAGCGAGGCAAAATCCGCGTACTCGAAGCCTTCGGTGAACACCCTGTTTTAGGTAGCACCAGCTTTGATATCCTCAAAAAATTTGCAGCAGAGAAAGACGAGCAAATTGAAATAGAGTTAAAACTACTTCAAGAAGCACAAAACTGGTCAAAACAATTCGATGGAAATACCCTTTTCTCATGCTCAACATTATTGCTTGAAGAACACACATTCCCTCAACTACAAAAACATTTAAACGCCAGCCAGTACAAACTGTGTCTATTGTTTAATGAGTTGGACGTGCGTTTTGCGTCTAGTCGTCAACTCGAAAATCTCAAATTGCTCACCCAAAGTGGCGTGGCTGTTGGGATTAATGAGTTTGCAAAAGACCGATGCGATCTGACATTAGTGAGCCAATTGGATTTCAAATATGTGCTGCTCAGCTCTACATTCAGTAAACGTGTTTTACAGCAATCGAGCTATGAAGTGCAATTGAAAGGGATTTTAGCTGTCACAGCGTGCAAACACATTCAAGTTGTCGCAAAAGGTCCTGCAATTCTGAATTTCCAAACTTTGCTCGAAAAACATGGTTTGAAACTCTTTTTTGGTAAGCAACAAAGTTTACAAGCGCAAAATTTGTATGATTTACCGGACAGTGAGCTGCTCGCTGAATAAGCGATTCAACGAGCAATCTAAATAGCCAATCAGCACTAATCTCGTTTTAACATCGCCCGTAAACCCGCAACTCGGCTTTGCCCATGCTGCATGCGCTCTTCTTGGCTCTTTACCGGTTGTTTACCTTCGATAGCCAAATCATCTTGCGGTAATTCTTCCACAAATCGGCTGAGTTCTGGTGTGATCATTTCGCCAAACTGACGTCGGCTTTTAGCATACGTCATCGTCAAGGTTTGTTGTGCTCGCGTAATACCGACGTAGGCAAGACGACGTTCTTCTTCAACATTGTCTTCGTCGATACTGGTTTGGTGTGGCAGTAAGCCTTCTTCCATGCCAACCATGAACACATGCGGGTACTCCAGACCTTTAGACGCATGCAGAGTCAACAATTGCACTGCATCACTTTCATCTTCGCCTTCATTACGTTCTAACATATCACGAAGCGTGAGCTTGCTGACCACCTCCGGCAGCGTCATTGGTGGATTGTCTTCATCACCTGACAACATTTCGCTTATCCAACGATAGAGCTCCGAGACGTTCTTCATCCGCATTTCTGCTGCTTTTGCACTCGTTGATGACTCGTACAAGTATGCTTCGTAATTACTTTCACGAACCATGTCGCGCACAGCATCTAACGTATCGCCGCGCATTGCACGGTCAGAAAGTTCGACGACCCAACGAGCAAATCCCATCAGGGCGTTCATACCTCGCCCGTTTAGTCGCCCAGCGAGTTCTTGATCAAAACACGCCTCAAACAAACTAATGTGCTTTTCATTGGCGAGCGTTCCCAGCTTTTCCAAGGTAACGGGTCCAATATCACGCTTTGGTGTATTAACTATACGAATAAACGCATTATCATCATCTTGGTTCACCAAAATACGTAAATACGCCATCATGTCTTTGATTTCTGCACGGCCAAAAAAGGACATTCCACCACTGAGCTTGTATGGTATGCGGTTGCTCATCAGCGCCTTTTCGAATACACGCGCTTGGTGGTTACCTCGATATAAAATAGCGTAATCTTTAAAACTAGTGCGATTCATAAACTTATGGGAAATGATCTCCGCCACAACGCGCTCAGACTCGTGTTCTTCATCTTTCGTTGCAATAACACGCAGAGGTTCTCCGTAACCTAGTTCACTAAATAACTGCTTTTCAAACTCATGCGGGTTATTCGCTATCAAAATGTTGGCAGCCTTAAGAATGCGGCCACTGCTTCGATAATTCTGTTCAAGTTTGATCAGGCGAAGACCTGGGAAATCTTTTTTCAACAACACTAAGTTTTGCGGTTTCGCACCACGCCATGAATAAATGGATTGGTCATCGTCCCCAACCACGGTGAAACGCGCACGCTCACCAACCAGCAACTTAACAAGCTGATACTGACTGGTGTTCGTGTCTTGATATTCGTCCACTAGAAGGTAGCGAAAACGAGCCTGCCAACGTTCCCTAACTTCTAGAGATTGGTTGAGAAGCAGGGTCGGGATCATAATAAGATCATCAAAATCAAGCGCATTATAGGCACGTAGCTGAATTTGATAACGAGCATAAAGCTGAGCAAATTGTGCCTTTTGTGCTTCACGAGCTTCGCGAATAGCACGCTCAGGCAAGATCAATTCGTTTTTCCAATTGCTGATTTGGTTTTTCAACAAATTGAGTAAGTCTTTGTCTCTTTCTAATTCTGGTTCAGTAAGCTCTGCCAACAGCTGGTTGGTATCTTGATCATCAAAAAGAGAGAAGCCTGGCTTGTAGCCCAGTGTTTTAATTTCCTTTTTAATGATTTCAAGGCCAAGGGTGTGAAATGTCGATACCCAAAGTCCTTTGGCATCTTGCTTACCTAACGTTTGTGCAACTCGTTCACGCATCTCACGCGCGGCTTTATTGGTAAAAGTCACCGCTGCAATGTTTTTCGCTTTGTACTCACACTCTTGCACTAGATAAGCAATTTTGTTGGTAATAACACGCGTTTTACCTGAACCTGCGCCGGCAAGCACCAGACACGGACCACTGATATATTTCACCGCTTCATCTTGGCGAGGATTGAGTTTCATAGCACCACAAACATAAGAACTGGAAGCCTGATATTGTAAACTAAGGGGGGTTTGCGCAAAGTCACAAAAGCAGTCCCCTTTGTTTTGCCGCAAGGACCAATTCGCGTTAAGATGAAGGTATCAACGCGAATTAAGGTTATCCCATGTTAAATCCATCAAAACTCGAAGAGATTGCAAAGCAAATTTCAAGCAATATGCCTCAAGGCCTTAAAAATATTGCAGATTCGTTTGAGAGCAAAACGAAGCAAGTGCTACAAAATAAATTATCAGAAATGGATTTTGTTAGCCGTGAAGAATTCGATATTCAAAGTAAAGTACTGATCCGTACACGTGAAAAGTTGATGGAACTTGAAGCCAAAGTCGCAGAGTTAGAAGCCAAAATGAATTCTGACCAAGCGTAATGCACTTCTAGGAGCGTTGTCTTTTAAAACGCTCCAGCCCTAACTTTTGCTCGATTTTTATTTAAAAACATCCTTTTAATTTAGTAAATCAAGCAGTTGTTGCACTTTCTCTAGCGAAAGTTCTCCCATTTGCTCCGCGTTAGCCAGCGCATAAATTTCACCCTCAATATCCGTAATATCAAACTCAACTCGTGCTTCAAGCATATTGGCCCACACTTCGAGCTCATCAAGGCTGAGTTGCTGACTCATCACGCGAGCAAGCACATCACGTAAATCCGATACCTTCACCTCAATCGGTAGAAAGCGTTCTAATTCACCAGCAAGCAATAGACTAATTGCTTGATTTCGATCACTTCCCCAACTTAGTAGGGCCTGTATTGCTAATTGGGGTGTTATGTTAGACTGCACTTTTCACCTGATTCAATTCACTATGACTACACAATGTGCCGCTTGCCACCAAACCATGGTCTGTAACCCCGAGGGTTGCTGGTGCATGACGCTGCCGGCTATTTTGCCGCTCAACGAGGGAGCTGGCTGCTATTGTCGAGATTGTTTGTTGAGTAAAATTCACACCTACCTCGACGCCCTGTCAGCCAAACCTATTGCTGAGCAACTAGTCATTGCCGCGCCTTACAAACAAGCTCCACTACAAGAGGGTTTAGACTACCACATCGAAGATGGCTTGATGGTGCTTGGTCGTTGGTATCACCTTCGTCGAGGCTCTTGTTGTGGCAACGGCTGTCGTCATTGCCCCTATTCCTGACCCGTCGCAATTGGCAGAGAATCATCAGCGCCCCACTCACTCCACGAACCATCGTACACATGCATGTCACTGTAACCACATTCGCTTGCAGCGATAGCGAGCACGCAAGCCGTCACGCCAGAACCACAGCTGAAATACAACGCTTTATCTTGTGCCTGACGTTCACGAAACAGCGATGCTAACTCTTCGGTTGATTTTACCGTTCCGTCTTCATGACTCATTAAGCTATAGGATAAGCTTCGACTCGACGGAATATGACCCGAACGCATTCCCGCTCGCGGCTCTTTTTCTATGCCCAAAAAACGAGCCTGGCCACGGGCATCGAGAATTAGGTTGTGCGGCGTATCTATCACCTGTAAAATACGGTGTTTATCAACGAAGAAATCACAAAGCACCGAGGCCTTAAAATTGCCAATGTCACTTGCCTTTGCGTAAGATAAAGTCGTCGGATAACCTAACTTCATCCAACGAGTTAAGCCACCATCTAATACATAGACTTCATTAAATCCTACAGCTTTGAACATCCACCACGCTCTTGCCGCACTGTACAACCCTTGTACGTCATAGACGATGATGGTGTCCTGCTGCGAAAGACCAAGCTTTTGCGCTTCTCGCTCAAATTGATTGGCTGAGCACATAGTATTACTAATGAAACTTTGCTCATCCGCAAATGTTTTACCAAAGTCAAAGCGTTGAGCACCCTGAATAACGGCTGGAGGAACGTAAGGACCACTGAGTCCAGCTTTGACAATACCTGCATCGAAAAGCTTTACCGTTGATAAATGCTCGTAGACCCATTCGCAGGACTTAAAGTGTTTCATCGCCTCTCCTTGTGTTTATGGCCAAAAGTGTTTCACGTTAGTTATGGCGTGAATCCTCAATGTAGCTCGGTTATAATGCGGACAAATCAAATATATAGATTACACCATGTCGAACAAAACGATAACGCCAGATAGTCAATCAGACCCAATATTAATCGTCTTTCCGAAGTTTATTGGCGATGCAATCAATACGTTACCTGCAATTGAATTGTTAAGACAGCTGTATCCAAATACGCCTTTTCATTTTCTCGTGCGCCCACATCTTGTTGCGCTGTTCGAAGCGCAAAACCTTCCATTAATCGATGTCATTGAAGACAAACGCTACACGAAACCAAAATGGGGGATATTTAAAAAGTCACGAGAACTGAAAAAGGCAAACTACCAACTTGCGGTGCTGTTTCGCGGCTCATTGGCCGAAGCGGCGCTCTGTCGACTTGCTGGTATCAAATCCGTGATTGGTTACGCCCAAAATGGCCGAAAACCTTTACTTAGCTACGCGATGAAGCTTAATGAAAATCACCACTACATTCATCGCTATTGCCGTATAGTTAACGAGGCACATGGTTCCCCATTCGACTCATTCAATGCCCCCTCGTTGTCGACACGTGAATCACCGTTTGTTTCCACACAAACACCGACGATCGGCTGCTATTTTGGTGGAAAAAACAAAGACACCCGTTATTACCCGACCGCATTGAGTGCACAGGTTGTCGCGCTACTTTTAGACAATACGCCATGCAATGTTGTATTACTCGGCGACCAACAAGAAGTCTCGGATAATCAGGCCATCATAGAACAGCTCGCACATCACCCAACACGTGTTCTTAACTTAGCAGGAAAAACAAGTCTACCGGAACTAGTGGATGTCACTGGTCATTTAAACGCGCTGATTTCTATTGATTCTGGTCCAATGCACATGGCCTGTGCGACAGGAACCCCTTGCGTAGCCCTCGTTGGCCTTGGTACATCGCCTTGGAGCATTGTCGCGCCTAAAGTGGCCAAGTTTGAGGCGATCGTGGCCAATGGATTTTCATTAGATGATCATCGTATCATTGAATCGATTGAGCCCGCTGAAGTACTGCGAACTTACCAATCGCTCATGTCACGGCTTAGCGATGAATAACCTCTCCGCGTAACGGAGCAAGACGCGCTAATATTTGATTTTGTAGTGGCGTTGAAATGCGTCGCTCATTCATCGCAGCCACCAATAACTCGACAACACGATTAAACTCACTTTCCCCAATGTTCATACCTGTGTGGATTTGCACCATTGTGTCACCTCGAAATTCACAAGGACCGTCGAGTACATCACACAGATGAGTCAGGAATCCCGCGCGAAAATGCGCGACACTCGCTTTTTCAAAAAAAGGTAAAATCACCGGGTCGTTACCAATTTGATTTATAAAAGCATCCACTAACTTTTCATTGCCCTCAGCGCCACCAATTTGCTGATACAATGTTCCAGAAGTAGACTGACAAGCACTCAATCCACTCACCATCAGAGCAAAGAACAGCGTTTTTATTGTCTGCTTAAAATACGGAAAAAACATTAATTTTCACCTTCAATAAACCGTTCCTGAACCTCAGTAATACCCAGTAAGCGACACGTACCATCCCGTTTGATCTGGTGCGCCTGCAATACGCCCCAAATCCAAATAGGCGGCCGTAACGCTTATCGATTTGTTTGGAAACCAAGCGACAAAAGCGTCTTGCCAATGTGTTTCCCCAAGACCTAAATTATCTGGCTTTTGTCGATACTCGACGCCAATCGCCCAGTTTGGATTGATGAATACTGCACTACTTGCCTCTAACTGCCAGCGATTATCTTGCTTCGCACCGCCATAACCCAGTAAGCCAAGCTGATTGGCTTCCGAATGTCGCAGTGCGACATTCCAAAACCAGTTGTATCCAGCTATCGCACCTAAATGAAGTTTACTCGCCGCTATATAAAAATCATTTCCGCTAAGCGCTTTCGCGCCAACCAAAGACGCGACGGTGCCATCATCTAACGATTTGTGCTGCCATCCGATACTCACTTGAGGCATTGTACTGTAAACAATATCACCGTAGACGCGCCATTTAGCACCATAAATTCGCTGCTTAATTGTCGTGTTTAGCACCGGAACATCAAAGCGTTGTTCTGCAACGCTGAGCTCAACGGTGTCAAACAAGTTTCCTTGTACGCCACAGACATCTAATTGGTAATCCGATACATCCGCGCGACTGCAAAAACCACTGATGGACCATTCGTCTTCACTGGCGTAACCCGCTAATTGCGCCCAAGGCACAATACCACCTCCGGCACTGCCTTCTACTTGTGAAACGCCGGGTGTGGCCAGAATTTTACCGTCGGCAGCCATGACTGAACCACTAAACACTACAGCAAGAAGCAATGGGTTAACCCGCTTCATGATATTCTCCTAGCCACTTTTCAAACTCAAGCGCTGGCAATGGTCGGCTTAAATAGTAGCCTTGTGCATAATCGCACCCCATTTCTCGTAACAAAGTCAGCGATGCTTGGTTCTCGACGCCTTCAGCCACCACACTGAACCCCAATTGATGACCAAGACTGATTGTCGATTGCACGATACATTGATCTTCATGTGACTCATTGAGTTTAAGAATGAATACTTTATCTAACTTAAGTTCATCAATTGGCAGCATTTTCAAACGCCCAAGCGAGGTCTGTCCGACGCCATAATCATCAAGAGATACGACTGCACCCAATGCTTTCAAACTGTTTAGAGCCGCAATGCCTTTTGTTTCGTTTTCAATCATGTCTCGCTCAGTCAGTTCAATAGTGACCAACTTAGATGGTACTTTATATTTGAGCAGCGTTTCTTGTAAGTGAGGTAAAAATCCCTCATCAACAATGTCTTGAGCTGAAACGTTAATCGCCGCTTTCATAACAATGCCTTTGCTTTGCCATGCCGCGATTTGTCCAACCACCGTGTCAATAACCCATTGAGTAAGTTCCACAATCAACCCAGACTGTTCAGCTAAGTCAATGAACATCTCTGGTGACACCCATTCGCCATTAGAACGTCGCCAACGAATTAGCGACTCGACTTTGTCGATTTGATGAGTTCGGAAATTGAGTTTAGGTTGATAAGCCATAAACAACTGGCCATCGTTATCCGACAGCGCTTGTTTCAACTCGTCTATCAATTGCAAACGCGCTAAGTATTCCTCGTCTTCGCCTTTACGATAGTAATAAACATTGACCCCTTCTTGTGCAGCATTATCCGCAGCAATCAGGGTCCGGCGTAACAAATCTTCAGCGTTGTCGCCATGCTCTGGGGCACTCAAGGCTCCGATACTAAAACGCAGCGTTAATTCTAGTCCTTGAATATGGTAGGTCGCTTCAAGAGCCAGTTTTAGTGTCGTGACATAACGTTCAATCGACCAGTCAGCTTTACCCTCAACAACAACCAGTAATTCATCACCACCTAAACGAGCGAATTCAGCATTAAAGTCCGACGCATGTTTTTGCATTCTTTCAGCAACTTGTACGATACATTCGTCACCAATTCGCGGTCCTAACTTATCGTTGATGTGGCGCAGCCCTTTAATATCGACACCGATTAAATATTGCGGCATCTCGGAGATCAGTCGTATGTTCAACGTTTCAAGTGTGGCACTGCGATTTAAGAATCCCGTCATGGAATCGTGACTCGCGGCAAAACGGATTTGAGCTTCACGTGATTGAATGTTTTCACCCATGTCGTGGAAGGCATCCATCAGCGCACAAATTTCTGAACTGGGTTTTGTGGAGGCGACTTTCGCTTTGTAGTTACCTTGCGCGAACGCCTTCGCCATTTGCGTCAATTGTTGCAATGGACGCGTTAGATTTCGGGCTAAAAAGCCACTGGCCAAAAACCCCAACAACACCGTCACAAGGGAGAGAACCACTACCGTCAGAACCATTTTATCGAATTCAGCGTAGTCTGTTTTTAGATCAGCACTCAAAATGACGCTCACTGCACTGTCTGTCAAAGCAGGTAAGGCAACGGACGCATTTGCATACATCGGCGATGTCCCCATGATCCGTTGTACTCGTTTAGCGTTCGTGTACTCAAGCACGCCCATGCCTTCAGGTAATGCCATACTCGACACTTTCGTAGTGCCCGTTTCAACCACAAAGCTCACTTCCATGCCCGTGACTTTGCGCAGATCTTTAGCAACTGCAGGGGTTATCGCAAAGCCGACAATGGTAAATGCAATCGTTCTTGGTGCTTTGACGGGTAAAATAATGGCTTGATAAAGCGTTTTATCAATAACAATGAATGTCGAATCATCTTCATGTGAAAGCAGGTCACGCATCACACTGCGCGAATCACTTGGTAATTGTAAATCTTGACGGTTAGCTGATATAAGGTTGCCACTTGTGTCTAATAACACCATCAATTCAGCATCAATACGTTGGCTGTGGTTGTACAGTACACTGGCAATCGTTTCCGCATCGCGTGTGGCGACGGCTTGCTTGAACCCAAAATCCGATGTCAAGACACTCGCTGCCGTCAACAATAAGCGCTGTTTCGCTTGCAAATATTGCGTATAAACGTTTTCTGCAACGCTGATGGCTTCTTGTGTTTTACGCTCATTAAATTGGCTGGAAGACCACCAAGTTCCCATTAAACTGCCTGTGGCCGTTAACACCACTAAGCCTATGCATAGTGCAATAATCCTGTGCTTCAAACTAGTGAGCATGATTTACCTTAAACTTTTCCCCAAAGGTGTTGCGAGGCTTAGGAACTTGCGTGTTAATCACCACGGTGCCCGTTTTTTCAACCTCTGACCAACGTATTGTTTGCGCACTTTCTGGACCTTGTTGTTGTTCTGGATGCCATACCCGCAAAACAGTTTGTGGTTGCAACTCAGGCAAACGGATCGTGCCTGAATTATTGGTTTTAAATACGTTGGCTGAGTGTGCAACGTAAATGTATCCCACCATCGAGTCATGAATGTTGCAGCCCAACACCACCACTCCAGGATTTTCAAATAAGATCGGATTGTTCGGTGTCCCGTGATACAGCTTAAGCTCGAATGGTTTGGTATTTGAAAATGAATAAACGTGATGACGAATGTCGTCACTGTTTGGAAAGTTCACGAGTTGGCCTTCAGTAATAGCCAGCACATACGGTTCAAATTGCTTGTTTACCTGATCCATAATAGCCATTGGCTTTTCTGCCATCACCGAATCATCCAGCACTTCGACCACCGCATTTGCAAGCGGACCACCCTGCCCATCAACAATGGACACGGTTGCGCCATAGCTACTCATTGACAATGATGTAATAAGACTCATTGCAACTAAGTTGCTCCAAACAGACATGATTTACTCAATATTAAAAAATGCGCAATACGTTAAGTAAAAGTGAGTTGCAGTGCAATTGCAAGGGGAATGAGGGAAAAGCCATAAAAAAACCAACTTTTCCCTAAAAATGGAGCGTTATTAATCAATTAGACCATATTGCTCATCAAGAATCGCGATCACTTCAGCTCGCGGATCTGCAGGGATTGTCAGTGTATAACCAACAATTTTGCTCGCAATACCTACATAAGTATTCGACACTTCAAGCATCACCGACTCCGGTAACTTGTAACCTTGAGCAAGTGCTTCGCGCTCAGGCATACGGTCTTTATTTAGCAATACGTCGCTGTCAGGTACATTATTAATGAGTAATTGACGGAAACCCTCTTTCGAATTCTCGATGATCTTGCCGTCGCGGTATGCCGCACCATCCCAAATACGTGATGAATCTGGCGTGCCGACTTCATCGATGTAAATCAATTTTTCTACGCCATTGGTGTCTTCTACGTAGCCAAACTCAAACTTCGTATCCACAAAGATTTGGTCTAGTTTCGCAAGCTCTGTCGCAATCACGTTAAAGCCTTGAGTTAACAATTCCTCGTACTTATCAACGTCAGCTGCAGACTTGAAGTTAAATGCATCAAGATTGTTGAGAATGTTTTGACGAGTAATGTTCACATCGTCTTGCTCTGGCACTTCAGCTACACCACGAATGATGCCTTTCGTCGAAGGCGTGATGAGTACTTCAGCTAATTTTTGGTTTGCTGTTAAACCTTCTGGTAAATCGATACCACAGAAGTTGCGCACGCCTTTGCTGTAATCACGCCACATGCTGCCCGTAATGTATTGGCGAGCAATCGCTTCAACACGAACGGTGCTTGCTTTACGCACAATCCAAACGTATGGGTGTGGAATGTCTACAATGTGGTTGCCCGCAAGACCCGCAGCGTCAAACAATTTGAACCAGTGTGATGCCACACTGTTCAGTGCGATACCTTTACCAGGCACGCCATTTAAACCGTTTTCACCTTGCCAAATACAGTCGAATGCAGAAATACGATCGGAAATAACCATGATCGCAAGCTCAGTACCCTTTGGTACATCGTAGCCTTTTTCTTCGATTAAACGTGCACTGTCTTTGTCGGTTAACCAGTAAACTGAACGTACTTTACCACTGTGAACCGCACCTTTTGTGCGAATAGGAAGATCGTCATTGACGTCTAAAACTTTGTAGCTACTCATTGTGTCTCCAAGGAATGGCTGCACCTTGCTAAAGGGCGCAAAATAATGAGGGGGTTAGAGGCGAGTATAATAGTCGAGCAGCGCAAAAATCACAATTGTTGCCATCGTATTCAAATGACTTTGCACCACGCCAACATAACCCTCCATAATTTAATGTGTAGGACAAGCGAAGGCGGGAGTCTTCAATCATCGGGGTTTTTTCGCACTTTGCCGCACGAGAGTTTAGTGTCCAAGGTTAAGTGCGCTAACATGGTGAGAGTCCCATTATAACGAATGATTATGATCACACTCGAACAGCTACGTTATCGCTGGCCAAAACACGATATTGACACCATTCACATAGAGCAGTTGCTAATCCAGAAAGGGGAACGAATTTTTTTGTTTGGTCCAAGTGGCACAGGAAAATCGACCTTATTGGGTTTATTAGCGGGTATCCACCAGCCAACACAAGGCAAAATTTCCATTTTGAACCAGGATTTGACGTCTCTGTCGAACGCCAAACGAGACCAATTTCGCGCAGATCACATTGGTACAATTTTTCAAAACTTCAATTTGCTTGCCTATTTAAACCCACTTGAAAACGTGATGTTGGGCTGTCACTTTTCAACTCTCCGTGCAAGCAAAGCAGAGCAACAACACGGATCGGTCAAACAAGCAGCCCGCCATTTACTCGCTCAACTGGGCATTTCAGAGTCGCTGCTTCACCATTGTGTTGGCGAACTCAGCATAGGGCAACAACAACGCATTGCGGCAGCACGCGCTGTAATAGGCAAACCCGAACTTATCATCGCAGATGAACCAACATCCGCGCTAGATGCAGACAACCGCGCTGCATTTATTAACTTACTGTTTGAGCAAGCAACACTATGTAACGCAACGTTGTTATTTGTTAGCCACGACCAAAGTTTAGCCCCGATGTTTTCACGGCAACTGAATTTAGCTGAGATTAACCAACGAGCAGGGAAGGTATTATGACGTTATTTCGATTAGCGATTAAAAGTACCTTCAACCGCAAGGCTGCAGTTCTATTAACCTTGTTCGCCATTGCTATTAGTGTCATGGTGCTATTAACAATCGAACGAATTCGACACGAAGCCAAAATCAGTTTTAGCAACACCCTTTCAGGCACTGACCTTATCGTCGGTGCAAAAACAGGTGATGTTCAATTGCTCCTAGCCAGTGTTTTCCGGTTGGGTTACACCAACAATGGCGTGTCTTGGCAAAGCTACTCAGACATTCAATCGAAAAAGGGCGTCGCTTGGACGATACCTCTGAGTCTGGGTGACAGTCACAAAGGTTTTGCGGTACTCGGTACAACCCTTGATTACTTTGAACATTACCGATATGGCAACAAGCAGTTACTGAGCTTTGCACATGGACACCCATTTACCACCACGCATGAGGTGGTCCTTGGAGCTGAGGTCGCTGCGAAAATGCATTACCAACTGGGCGATCCGATTATTCTGTCTCATGGCCTTGGCAAAACGAGTTTCCACCATCACGACAACCACCCGATGACGGTAGTCGGGATCTTAGCTGCAACAGGCACCCCCGTTGATAAAACCTTGCATGTGCCGCTTGCTGCCATCGACCAAATACATGGCCAACCTCATACAACACACGACCATGATGAAGATGAAGACAACGATTTAGTCGGTCATCCAAAGCAAATCTCGGCCTTTCTAATGGGCTTTGACTCACCACTTTACACCCTACAGGTGAGAAGAAATATCAATCAATATAAAGCTGAGCCGCTTTTAGCCATTATGCCAACCGTTACGCTACGAGAACTTTGGGAGATGCTTGGCATGGTCGAAAAACTGCTGTTGTTGTTTTCAATCGCATTAGTTTTCATCAGTTTACTGGGGATGCTAACAACCATGTTGGCCACCTTGCAGCAACGCCGACGTGAACTTGCCATTTTGCGTTCAGTCGGCGCTCGCCCTAGCCATATTGTAGCCCTGTTAATGGGTGAAGCATTACTTATCACGGCCCTTGGATGCCTTGCTGGCGTCGGGTTATTCTATCTTGCCCTGCACGCTGGATACGCTGTATTGCAGGCGCAATTTGGAATTGGAATTAGCCTTTCGGTGTTGAATCACTATGAACTGCAGATTCTTGCCGTTATCATTGGGGCAGGCACGCTCATAGGTTTAATTCCAGCTCTTCGCGCCTATTTCTATTCTTTAGCCGATGGCATGAGCATAAAAGTTTAAGTGGACATTACATGAAAATATTTTTAAGAGTCGCGTTTTTCTTATGTGCAGGCCTTGTCAGCACTCACCTTTTAGCGAATGAACCCAAAGAAATATTTTGGGAAGACCTTATTCCAAAAGGCCACTTACAGATAAGCAATCAAGACGCGGCAAGTCACGATGGGAGCGAGCAAAATTGGGTGCAACCAGATCTTAACGCACCAGTCGTCCCTGAGCTCAACAATCAAACCGTCACATTACCTGGCTTTGTGGTGCCTCTTGAAGGAAACAGTGAGATCATTACCGAATTCTTGCTTGTGCCTTACTTCGGTGCGTGCATTCATGTTCCACCGCCGCCGCCAAATCAAATTGTGCACGTAAAGATTAAAGACGGTGTGCCTATAGAAAGTCTGTATGACGCGATTTCAGTTACTGGAGTCATTAAAGTGGAAACTTGGAAAGGGGATATGGCCCAAACTGGTTACACCATGCAAGCCGTGGGCGTTGCCCCGTTTGAACTCTAACAAGTATCCTTTTTGAGACTATCGAGTTTGTAACCCCCTAGTCGGTTTGCAAACTCAACCCTCTTTTCTCTTTCAACATCAACACCAAACTTTCTCTAAATATTCCTCGCCTCACTTCGTCATTTGGATAACCAACACTTATGCACTGGAAATGAGGAAAATCCATGTTAAGCGAACTCGACGCGCGAACCGACCTTACTGCACCAGAACGCCCGTTTGACCCACAACAACACGCCTTGTTTGTTTCGGGTCAACGCTGTTATTTAGCACAGCATCCACATCATCGTTTTACGTCCCCCATCGACAATCACGAAACACTGGTTAATACGCTCGAAACAGAGCTGGCAAAATGCCCAAGTGAGGATGCGGTCGTGTTTGGCATCTTACCTTTTTGCAAATCGGAGCAAGCGCAGTTTTTAGTGTCGGATCACGTTCAGACCCTCGATAAATCACATTTTACTGCGTACCTCGCATCCCAAAATAAGCTTGAAGGCACTCGTTTTCCTGAATTAGACGATGTTCATCATCGACAATCACAAGCCCATTACGAACAAGCTATTGTGCGCGCTAAAACACTTTTCGAACGTGACGAATTGGAAAAGATTGTGCTCGGAAAACAAGTTGACTTGTACTTTGATGATGCGCTCCCCAAAGGGCAAGTGCTCACCAATTTATTGCACCAAAGTTCAAGTGGCTTTCCATTTTCGTTTCCCACAGAGTCGGGGACAACTCTTTTGGGAGTCAGTCCTGAGTTACTGCTCAAAAAAAGCCACCGCGCTATTTTCAGCAATCCATTAGCGGGTTCAGCAAAGCGAACGTCAGATTCCGCAATGGATGTGCAACGTCAACGAACACTCATGAACTCAAAAAAGGATAGATTCGAGCACGCGGTCGTGTTGGTTGAAATGTCGCAAGTACTCGAACCTTGGTGTCATCAACTACACATTCCAAGCGTACCGTCTCTCTTAAGTACAGCGACAATGTGGCATTTATCAACCGAAGTGGAAGGCCAACTTCACACTCCCGCAACCCATGTTTTAGCGTTAGCCAATCGCCTTCATCCCACACCCGCATTGTGTGGTAAACCCACTCAACACGCCTACCCATGGATTAAAGTGCTCGAAGGTGAATCCCGTCACTTTTTCTCAGGCATTGTCGGATGGTGTGATAAACACGGTAATGGGGAATGGGTTGTGGTGATCCGAAGTGGCGAAATAAACGGTCGCCATGCCCGTCTTTTTGCAGGTGCAGGCATTGTTCACGCGTCAAATCCAACCGCCGAATGGTTAGAAACAGAAGCAAAACTATCTACCATGTTGAACGCCTTACATGCTACCACGGCCTACCGACAATTCACTCAAGAATCGCTATTAGAAACAGCCTAATCGCCTAGCTACCTTATCGATAGCGCGGTCACGTTTAATGCCAAACGTGACCTTTTTTTGCCTATTTTTACACTCAGTCACGCATGGCGTTTGTTAAAAAGAATCTCCATCTAAACGCCCAAAAATGAAGACTGGAAACAAAAAAGCCCAGCATATTGCTGGGCTTTGTTCTGGGTCAGGGTACCAGTTTAGAACTGGTATGAAATACTGGCTTTAATGTTACGACCTGGTTCGTAATCCATTAAGAATAACTTTCCAAATACAGGGTGGAATGACACGCCATTTTTAGAAGATTGAGACGCATAGAATTCGTCAAACACGTTATCCACACCGACTCTAACATGCAGATTTGCTATTGCTTCTGGCTGCCAATGTGCACTGATGTTGTGCACGCTAAAGCCATCCTTGCTGTTGTCCAAATCAGCACCGTACAAATCCGTGCCGGCTGCAACGTCGTCCACCACCATGAAATCCCAATTTAAGGTTACGTTGTACTGGCTAAGTTGATAGGTAAAATCAGCCGAAATCGTGTCTCCCTGTTCACGCTCCAACCGCGCTCCATCGAGAGAAGCGTATTGAGAATAGGCGTCCAGATCACTTTCCGAATTTGAATACGTTAGCTGCATTGAAAACGCATCAAATGCAAAACCCGCATACACTTCAAATCCCTTCACGGTCATATCACCGACGTTGTCTTTCCATGTTTCACGCGGTTGGCCGCCAGGTACTGCCGCATTGTCAAAGATATAATCATCAATTTTCGTATTGAATGCTGTTGCACCTAAACGCAGTGTTTTGTCCGCCGCCACTTTTCCTTCATAGGCAATTGACAATTCACTGTTTAAACCTGTTTCCGCTTCCATGTCTTGATTTGGTTTGTCATCCAGACCTGCGCCCACAAATACTTCGCTAATTTCAGGTCCTTTGAATAGCTCCGTTGAGCTCAGCTTAACCATCAAGTTTTTGGTGATTTGATACTCTGCGGCTAACGAGAATGAAAACTCAGTAAAGTCGTTATCAACAGTGCCTGAATCGATATCATAGCGGTCATAACGTACACCCGGGACCACGGCAAAGCCGTTACCAAACTCCACACGGTCTTGTACAAACAATGCCAAGTTTTTCGCAGACTCTTCCGAATGCTTATTTCCGCCTGTGCTGATAACCAAATCATATTCCGTGTCGTGTTTGACGTAATCGGTACCATACGTGAACGTGTGCTCTTCTGAGCCAAATAGACCGTTTGTAAAGGTTTCAGCCAATACGTTAAAGCCTGAGTTTTTCGCCTCACCGGTTACTTTGCCTGCGTATGCTTGGAATCGAGGGCTTGGTGATTGTGACCACCCGGATTCATCACGGTACAGCTCACTGGTGTTTGAATAAAGACTTGCTTTAAGCGTTGAATGACCACCCCAATTTAAATCGTAACTGAGCGTCACGGTGTCACGCGTAAACTCTGTTGGCCACAATAATGGGATTTGCAAACTATTGGTAATCGCCGTATCCGTAGCAAGTCCCATGTCAGGTCGGTAGCTGTAATCACCTTCATCCTTGTAGGTTTCATAACTCACCGCAATTCGCTGGTTGTTGTCGATGTTCCAACCAAGCTTCACCAACGCGTCGCTCACATCGCCTTCTAATCCGCGTACCTTACCATCTGTCCCAGCAACGACCTTGTCGTCTTGGTCCAAAATTTTGCTGCCGCCGACTTCGTAATTATCACGTTGTACCGAGTTATAGTAGGCAAGGAAATCCACGTCATCGCTCAACAAACCAAAACTGGTAACGGAGTAGTTGCGACCGGCATTGTCTGCGGCACCAGCGGAAACACGCACAGCAAAACGTGCGTCATCCGTGAGTAGTTCACGTGCTTCTTTTGTTTCGAAGCGGACAGAGCCACCTAGGCCACCATTAATTACAGAGTTAGTGCCAGTTTCAATTTCAACTGACTTCAGAATATCCGCATGGATCTGTAAATTACCCATGTGGTGGTACATATACGTATTCTGCGCTGCGCCATCTATCGAAATACGTAAATCTTTATCGTCCATACTACGGATGGTAATGCGTTGATTAAGTGAGTGCGCACCACCCACATCCACACCCGGGATAGAACGCAGCAAATCAGAGATGTGATCCGCTTGTTTATCCGCAATGTCCTGTTCTTTCAAATACAATGCGGATGTTTTGACTTCCGTTGACCAAACCTCAATTTTTTCAATTTTGTCGTCATCCGCGAAAACCGGTGCAGATAACACCCCAGCTAATGTTAATGCGATAGTTGAATAGCGAAAGCCTAATTGCTTAGTGCGAGAAACTAACATATATGTCCCTTAAAATTAGATGCTAATACGAATCACTCGCAATATTATATCTCTTTCCTTTTGTTGCTTTCTAAATATTAGTTATGCAAAATCGTCATTCCATTATGCGTTTTAAAAATAAATGGCAGGGTTCATGGAAGGGATAATTTCAGCAGAGCAACTGAGCGACCGACTTTTAGTCTCAAACGGTATAGATAGCCGAATGGCACTACAGCACGATACCCCAATTGCCGTTGGGCGTCTTTCTTTCATCTCGTTAAGTGAGGCGGTGCAATTACACCTCTGTCGCTATGTCGAACAACAAAAAGCAAGTAACGCGGCACTTCTTTCACCAAGCCTCAATATCACGGTATTACTCAAAGGGTGTGTCGAATTTCGCGTGGGGAATAAGTTCTACCATTTTGATGCTTCCCAATGCCCCATTGCCTTTGCCAATATCATCGCAGTAGCCGAGCCTTTCACCCGCTATTTGCGAAACCAACAAGAAATAGAAAAAGTCACCGTCAGCGTGTCTCTCCCTTGGTTTATTGACCGTTTTGGAAACGACGGTGAGCCATTACTGACCACCAGCAAAGTGATTGAATTGCCTGTCACTAACAAGGCTCTGGAACAAACACTGCAACTCTTAAAGACGTCAAACACGCTTTCTAAAATTCAAAAGTTGCACTGTGAAGGGTTAGTAATGCAATGGTTAAGTGCGCTTATCCAGCCAATGCTGAGCGACAATACTTCTTCGCAAGCAAGCTATCGCTTGCCTCCGCAAGAGGATGTCGAAGTGAAAAAACTCAAAGTCGTTGCCTTGCTCGAAGCGGGTCACTCTGTGGAAAACGTCGCACAGCAATTAGCCATGAGTTTGAGTAGTTTGCTGCGTTTTTTTAAAACTCACTTTAACGCAACACCAAAACAATACATTAAGCAACACACCCTATTCAAAGCCCGTCATGCTTTGCTGGTCGATGGGCTTTCAATTGGTGAAGCAGCTTATTTAGCGCGTTACGATCATGTTGGGAATTTTATCGCCGCATTTAAAAAGCAATTTGGTGTAACGCCGATGCAGTTTATTAAACAACATCGGCCGTTTTAAGGCATTCGGCAGGATACTACGTCACATCTGCTTGGCGTTTACCGAACCACATAAAGTAGACAAGGCAAACAACCACGACCACCATTAAAATAATGACGGCCAACGAGCGGAAAAATAACGTATACCCCAACGAGGACGTCAGTGGTTCAAGCAATACCGGACTCATAAACTGGCCTGTAAAATAACAGGTCATCATGATCCCCATCGCTTTACCACGCATCATCGGCGGAACAAACTCAAACAACCAAACGACCAAATTTGGGCGGATCAAACCCAGTCCAGCCCCGATAATTAAGCTTGAACAGACAATGCGAGGAATAGTTTCCACCACACTCAAAAAAGCAAAACCCAGAGCAATGACTATCCAGCCAATCATATGCAGTTGCTTAATTCCGAAGTAACGTCTGAAATACCCATAGCTCATTGATAAACAAGACATGGCAAGTAAGAAAGCCGCGATCACAAATCCAATTTCGGCTGCGGAGGCATGGTGATGACTCAGATAAAACGGTAAATGAATGGTTAAGCCATACAGCACAACAATTTCCACAAAAGCAAGCACACAGCATCCAGCCAATGCTTGACTCATCCACGTCATTGCCGGTGTCGTTTTTGACAAAGCGTGGTCTTGCTGTGATGGGGCTTTGACAAATCGCCAAACACCAGGCAACACCAAAAGCGACAGTCCGTAGATTGCAAAGACCCACGTCCAATGTTGCTCGGCAAGAACGCCTGCTATCGATAAAAATAGCACCCCGCCGAATCCACCAAACGCCGCTTGCCAGCCCATGTAGCGGGAAAAATTTGGGCCTTCAAAATACCGACTCGCAATCGTTGTGCAACTCACCATAATGAACGCCACCGCAATCCCCATTAACGCTCGACTAAAGAGAATAAGCCACAGTGACGTCTGCCAGTAAAATCCTAAATAACCGCTGACTGCAAACGCCACCAAGGCGTACATAAGCAACTTTTGACTGTCCCATCTATCGACAAGACTTCCAGCCAATGGCGCGCACAACGCAATCACTAAACCGGGCAACGTCAGGGTCATTCTGACCCAAAACTCCGCGTTCGGCAGCGCACTAAAGGCATGAGTCATTGCGGGCATAGCAGGCGCTAAAGTTGCACTCGCAAGAATGGTCATTGTACTGGCGAGCAGTAGAAACCACGTTGCCCATCGCGTGTGTTTCATGATGGGCCTCCGATACGCGTTCTTGCTGCGGCCACGGCTTTGAGGTAGTCCTGATACAATTCATCCTCATCAAAACGCGTGCTGCGCCCCTCTTTCACCACAAAATCCCCAGCAACCATTACCGAATCAACGTCATGACTACTGCCCGTAACAATGAAGGTTCGCAACGGATGAGCTGAGAGTTTGTAGCGATAATCATTGTTATTAACCAATATGAAATCCGCTTGCTTACCCACTTCTAACGAACCAATTTCTGATAACCAGTCCAATGCCTTGGCACCAAACAAGGTTGCGGTTTTTAATGCCAAGGTTGGAGGGCAGGCTGTATTGCAGTTTTGCGCCTCGTTGTGACCGAGGTGTGCGCCACGCATCGCTTCGCACATGCCGCCAATAAACGAAATATCGCCATCGGTGCTGCTGGATACCCACACTCCGTCTCGTAAGAATCGCCCTAATTGCCCAGTTTCACTTATCGTGGCCTCCCCTAACATGCCGTAATGGGCTGGCGAATGGCACAAGTTTACGCCTGTCGTGATAAGGCGTTGATATTCCTCGTCACTTGCATATGCGGTATGCACCGCCAAGAGTTTATTCGTGAGCAAGCCCATTTCATCAAATCGAGCGATAGGTGAGCGCCCGAATACCCGCTCGACTGCTAATCGTTCATGTTTCAGTGGTGCAAGGTGAGTGGCGTATGGCACATCATATTGCTGCGTGATACTCGCCAATGCCTCAAGTTGCTTATCTGAACTACCAAAGGCGCCCATAACCGAGGGCATAGCCCCAACTAATCCCGAACTATGGTTGTTCCAAGTCTCGATGAGCGCAAGCCAATCCGCCGTTTGTGCTGCGGTGTCCGCAATATAGGTTGGCGTCGATTTGTTTGCTTCCAACATAATGTCAGAACCCCATCGACTTACGCGTAGCCGCATGCCTAAATCAATCGCAGCAAGAGCCATCGAGTCAGCTTTATTTGCTGAACCAACGTCGCCAAGCGCGGTTGTTCCCGAACGCAGTTGCGTCCACATGCTCCATCTGGCAATAGCAAGGCCTTCTTCTAACGTGAGTTTATCGCCCACCGTTGAGATAAATCCAAACATCGAGCCTAATGCTTGAATATCACCGCCATTTGAATACGGCGTAGGCTCGAGGTGCGAATCATCTGGAGACTCAAAATTTGGGGCGACAAAACTTTCATGCCAATGCGGATTAATCATCCCTGGCAACATCAATTTGCCCTGCCCGTCTATACTGACCTCATAATCCAGAGGTAACTGACTTGCGTCGCCAAGCGCAACGATCCGCTTGCCTTGCACCAGCAACCAACCATTCGCGATAGTGGTATTCGCTTCGTCTGCGGTGTAAATAAACACATTGTGAATGAGTGTGCGTTTTCCTTGGGGCTGAGGTTTTTTACGTACTGCATGTAAATTCAGAGGCTCGCTCAATTGTGCACTGCCAAATGGTTCCAAACCCGCGCTATGCGCACGGGTTAAGGCTGAAAATCGCGAAGAAGTTAAGCATGAACAGCTCATGAAGTGACATCCGAAGACTTGAATAGACCAGCTTCTTTCATCGCCATTAACGATTCTTTGACTGCGGTAATCGTTTGATTGATGTGAGCCTCAGTATGAGCGGCACAAATGAAATTCACTTCACGGCGTAGCAAAATACCGCGCTTCGCCATTTCAGCCAAAAATGGGATTGCAAACTTCACATGGGTTTGGGGGTCTTTGGCAAATAAAAACATTGGAATCGCGTCATAACCAACAATCCGCAGAGGCGCATCAAGTTGCTCTGCAATCTGGTTCACTTCGGTTTTGAGTAACGCCCCTAATTTGGCAATATGCTTGGTAAACTCAATGCGCTGATATTCTTTAAGCACTGCGTCACACACTGCCAGTGATAACATCTCGCCACCAAAGGTTGTGGACACTTGTAACTCATTTAGCTTAGACATTAGCACCTTTTTCCCTGTCACAGCCGACAGAGGCATACCCGCCGCAATACCTTTTGACAACGTAACGAGATCCGCTTGCACACCGAAATAGGCTTGTGCACCACCCGGGGCGAGACGAAAACCAGTCACGACTTCGTCGAAGACCAGTACTACACCGGTACGAGTACACGCCTCTCGTAATTGCTGCAAGAATGCTTTATCCAACTCTCGATTGTATGGAACTGACAGTAACACCGCCGCCAGTTTATCGCCTCGCGCTTCAATTTTTTCCAAAATGAGCGGCTCGTCAGTAGATGCAAACAATGGCATTCGATGAGTAAGTGAAGCAATAACAGCGGGGACGCCAGGTGTATCAAACATGTATTGATCATGCCAACCGTTGTAACCCACGGTCATGATTTCATCGCGACCCGTTGCGTAACGAGCTAAACGTACCGCGGCAGAATTAGCATCTGCACCTGTTTTAAAAAAGCGAACCATCTCGGCGCCGGGGATCACCTCTAGCAATGTCGTTGCAGTAGTCACTTCAATCGGTGTCGGCAAAGAATGAATTAGCCCTTTACTCAAATTGTCAGTAATGGCATTCACCACTACCGGGTGGTTATGCCCAAGTGTATTAGCAGCCAAACCACAAATAAAATCAATGTACTGATTACCATCAACATCCGTAACCAAAGCCCCTTCACCTTTTTCGATATACACCGGAAATGCGCCCGGTGAAAATTGCTCTGGTTTTTTCATCATTGATTGCGTGAACCCCGCAATCCGTTGTTCGCCTTGCGCTTGCAATTGCTCTGAACGCGTAAAAGACAGTGGCTGATTATTCATAACATCCTCGGAAAATTAATGACCTAACGTCGCACCACCATCAACCAATAAACTGGTCATCGTGATGTGTCTGGCTTGTTCACTTAAAAGAAAAATAATGCTGTTGGCGATGTCCTCGGGCGAGGCTATCCGACCAAGTGGAATGCCCACCTTGAATTGCGCTAGGTCGCCTGAAATCGTGCGAGTCGCACCTTGTGCATCTCGCCATACTTGCTGCTGCATGAGCGTATCAGTCGAACCTGGGGCAACGAGATTGCAGCGAATGTTTGATGAAGCCAATTCAAGCGCTAACGTTTTCACCATGGCGCAAAGCGCAGCCTTTGAGGCACAGTAAGCGCCCATGCCCATCCTAGGTGTAGAAGCGGCATTACTGCTAACGGCCACCATCGCGCCCGCTCGCCGACCTTTCATGTGGTTGGCCACCGCTTGGCAAAGATAAAAGGGGCCATGACAATTAACGGCAAAGGTATGTTGCCACTCGAGATCCTTCACCTCGGTTAACTCCCCCATATGTAAAACCCCGGCAACACTCGCTAAGTAATCAATGGCACCTAGTGTTCGTTCAATTTCATTCACCACGCGCAGCACATCCTGTTGCTTGACGACATCTAACTGAATTTGAAAATAATTCGCGGCAGTTTCCTGTAACACCGCCGAGGTAAACGCAATATCTGCCGCCACAACAATCGCACCTTTCGCTCGCAACAAATTCACCGTTGCAGCGCCAATGCCACGTGAGGCACCTGTCACCAACGCAACTCGACCTGTAAATTCCGTTTTCACAGACATCAGTACACCTCATCCATTATCACGTGGCGTTGCTCGTGGTAGGTTTCTTCGTCTTGACCTCGTCGCCAATACGGAATTGCATAAAGCTGCTGTTTAGTTAATCCGAAATCCTCAATCAGCTGCTTCCGACATGCTAAAACGGCACTGTTTTCCCCAGCGATAAAGGCGCTGATTGAGGTTGTGTTCGGAGGAAGTGATACCGTTTGGATGGCACTCGCAAGCGGAGTTGGTTGTCCCTGCACTCGTTTAAGCCAATGAATGTGAACACCGCTTGGGGCTTTTATGAAGTGAATATCGCGGTCACTCTCGATTTCAATAAATACCGCCGCCAGTGCATTCTCTGGCAGATGTTCAAGCAATGCACTTATCGCAGGCACAGCCGTTAAATCGCCAGCCAGCACATGCCAATCCGCAGGCGCAAGTAAAGGATCTGGACCTCCAGGCCCTGCGACACCCAGTTCACTGCCTATTTCGGCGTTCACAGCCCAACCCGAAGCGGGGCTTTTATCGCCGTGTACCACAAAATCAATGTCTAGTTCGTTTTGATTTGCACGAAAGGCGCGCACGGTATAGGCACGTGTAATTGGACGGTCGGCTGGCCAGCGAATCGCTCCTGATGCTTCTCTCGTGGGGAGTTCTAATTTGCCTGTAAGGCGATTGGCGAAAAACAACTTGATGTGCGCGCCATGATAGCCTTCTGGGAAGCCTCGTAATTCATCACCACTGACGGTAATGCGCAACAAGTTCGGGGTGATGTATCGCTTCGCGGTGCAGTACACACGACGCGGCCCGGTGAGTGGAACTGGCTGTCTTACGTTCATGCATACACCTCATTGCTTGTCGTCTTAATCATGCGTTGTAATCGCTGATAGGCATGTGGATGTTGAGCCGCGTCCACAATGCCCTGTGCAAACGCAAACTGGAGATACGTTGGTAAATCGTCGCGGTAGAATGGCGCTAAGCTTAACTTGAACTCTGCTGCGGATTGTTTGAACTGAACGTTGTCCGTAAGCATCACTCGATTGCTTGCGCTTTTTTGTGCTTGTCCCGCGAAGAAGCTCGCAATGGCTAAGTCATTTTCATCACCTGATTGCTCCGCCTCACGCACCCAATCCGCTATCGACAACGAGTCAAATTCAAACCCAAACTCACGTAACCACTGATAGAGCTCCTCTAGATGCAGCGATGTCTCTGGGGTCACGTTAAAGACTTGCGAGGCGCGTCCAGCAAACGTTTGCGCCACAATAAATCGTGCGACCACATCGACTGGCGTCCACGGCTCGGCGACCGCCAAGTCAGGTAATCGCTTTAATTTCAGCCCCGTACGTAAAATTCGCCACACCAAATCATTGCCATTAATGAATCCGGTCTGTTTTGCGCCAATGACCCGAGCAAGACGATACACTTGTGCACTTACACCCGCCTCAACGGCTGACTCAACAAAACGTTCTGCGGCCCATTTGGACTGTTGGTAACCATCATGTAAGCCGTCATGAAGGGCGACAAATTTCTCCGCCAAAGGCTCAGACGACACCGGTGCAACGGCGATGGTTGAAACATGATTGAATAGCACAGAAAAACGTTTCGCAAACAGCAAAAGCTCTGCGGTCGACTCGGTGTTTGCGGTTTTTAAACTAGTGTAATCACGAAGTACTGACGTGTGCGCGGCATTATGGATCACATGCGTGACACCATTACCCAGCGCGTCATAGTCCTGTGCCTTTAATCCAAAGCTTGGCGCACTTAGGTCCGCGAGTAAGATTTCTACTCGCGTAAAATCTGGTACGTCGAGATGTTGCTGCTGAAACGCTTTCGTTAGCCGTTCAAATGCGGCTTTCGTTGTCGTGGCTCGGACATGACAAATAACCTTCACGTTTGGTCTTGCGAGCAAAACACTCAACAACTGCGCCCCGACAAAGCCCGTTGCACCGGTTAGCAATACGGTTGGATGAGCTGATTTCACCGTATTTGCTCCGTTAATATCCGCAAGTCGTCGGCGAAAGGCGGCAACGTCCTCAAGGAGAGGTTCATGCCATTGAGTGTGCAATGTTTGCTCTAGTGCTGTCTCATTATTGAGTGCGATACACAAATCGCTTAATTTGGGGTGAGCAAACAAAAAGGCGACATTGACCGATTTCTCCAACAAGTTGGATAGACGAGCGGCCACTTGAATACATTGCAACGACTGCCCACCGATGGAAAAGAAATTGTCGTCACGAGAAATCGACGGCACACCCAGAATGTCTCGCCACACATCTGCGATTAACGTCTCAAAGTCACTGAGTTCTGTTGGTGTATTGGCCGTCTGTGACGCAGCCGCTAAACGTTTTCGGTCAATTTTATTGGCCGGTGTTTTTGGTAATGCTGTGTAATAGTTCACTTGCACGGGTAACATGGGCGCAGGCAACTGTGCAGAAAACTGGGCACGGAACTCTTCCAATGACCACGGCGTCTCGCAAACTAAATGTGCAGCAAGGGCTTTAGGATGACCTTCACTATCATGTAAAAGCGTGATTGCGACATCCACTATCGCCGCGTTTTCTAACATGACGGCTTCGATTTCGCCCAGTTCAATGCGATAACCACTGATTTTTAGCTGCGCATCTTCACGTCCTAAATAGTCTAATTGACCACCACCAAGCATGCGTACCATATCGCCGGTGCGATAGGCTCGCTTTCTCTGCCGCACAACAGGATCCCAAAACGACACAAACGCGGCCTCGGTCAGTTCTGCTTGGCCTAAATAGCCTGTAGCCAGTCCAGCGCCGGTCAGATAAAGCTCGCCACGCTCTCCTATTTTGGCAATGTGCTCCACATCGCGCATCACCACAGCGCCACGACCTGGTAGCGGCAAGCCTATCGAGTTGGTCGAATTGCTTTGGCTTAAGTCGATACTCGTGGCCACGACCGTCGTTTCTGTTGGGCCGTAGGTGTTCAACACTCGAATCGATGCTCCAACCTGCCTACGCCACGCTTCGATACGATGGCGATTGATTGCTTCACCACCAATAATAATGGTGTGTACTTGGCCTAATTGTGTGCGGTTTGATTCGCACATAAAACGACACAGTTCATGCCAGTACGCGGTCGGTAAATCCAACACGGTGATCTGCAAGCGTGCTATTTCGACAATAAACGCATCGAAGGAGTCGAGCATCGCGTCATTGCGAAGCACTAATTTAGCCCCTGTTGTGAGGGTCAAAAACACTTCTTCAATACAGGCATCGAAATGAAACGGTGCAAATTGCAACACAGTATCGTCAGCTTTAACTTGATAGGCATCACGCGCCCCAACAATAAACCCCGCCAGTGCACCATGATTCACCTGCACACCTTTGGGCTGACCAGTAGAACCGGATGTGTAAATTAAATACGCTTCATCACTCTCATCAAAAGGATGCAATACCTTCATCGTGTTTGGTGCCGCGAGCGTTGTCACATTGATACTCGGCAGCGATGCATCGAGTTTTGGCATAAATAACGCGGTCTGTTCATCCACCAGCGCCAATGATGGCTTTGCATCTGAAACAATGCGCTTATTGCGTTCAATGGGGGCGTCCACATCAATGAACACAAAGCGTTGTTTGGCCGCGAGCACCGCTAGCATGGCAATCACGGTTTTTGGGCTTCTCGGCAGTAACAATAAAATCGTATTCCCGCTGGTTTGATGTTGAATTTGGAGGTGGCTTGCAAGCTGACTCACCTGCTCAGCCAATTGCGCATACGTCCAACTTGACCCATCGACCAAGGCAAGAGCGGTTGCTGTCGGCGTGGCATTTGTACGCGCAAAAAATTGTGAGACCACATCCAAGGTTTCAGAGTAAACCGATTCGGTTGGCGACGAAGTCATCGCCAAATTTGCTTCATCCAGTACCAAAGGCACATCAAGCGTTTTACTGAGCGATACCAGCAAATCGACCACCTTGGTTTGCAATGCTAAAAGCTCGCCATGGGTATAACCTGATTGTTGACCTTCCAGTTCAAAGCCCACTTTGCCATCAGCATGCTTAATAAAGATAAAGGCCAAATCATCTACCGGGCCTGCGCTTAAGGTATGACTTAAGATTGGTTCACCTTCACATTCAGCTTGACGTTCAAATGGTAAAATATTGACAACTGGTCCAAATAAACGGGAAGGAAGCGGCGCTACATTCGTTAAGCTGCCCAGTGTCTCATAACGAAATCGAAAATGTTTGCGTGCCTTTTTGAGTTCGATGCATACCTGCTGCAACAACATTGCGAAGCCGTCGCAGTCTTCAAACTGAACACTTACAGGCACAATATTCATATGCATGCAGGGTGTATTAGCAGCCTTTGAACCAAAGCGGTTGGCGACAGGCAAACCTATGATTGTGCGTGCAACTCCCGTCTTTTCATGAATTAGAAATGCCACCGCAGCCAACAGCAGTTCCGTCCAGTTTGCACCGACTTCCTGAGCTTGTTCATTTAAACGATTAATTAAATTTGAGCTCAGTGTGGTGGCAACTTTAATTTTTTCATCGCCGCTTGGCTCATCCCCAGCTCGTAGCGTTGCGGCACTCGGGAAGTTTCGCAACGTTTCAAGCCAATAGGCTTTATCTTGCACACAGGCACTACTCTGTTGATATTTGATATCTTCTTCGAGTATTGCCAGATACTGTGCTTCGTCCGACGTCACAGACTCACCTTCATAAGCTGCAACCACTCGATTCGTCAGAAGCGAAAAGCTAAAGCCATCCAACGCAATGTGATGTGCTCCCAACGCCCAATAATAATGGTTGGTTGCAAGTTTAATGAGCACGTGGCGATAAAGGTGCCCTTCGCTCAAGCTGTAAGGTTGCGCATACCAGTTGGTTAAAAATCGCTTTGCGGAATCAAGTGGCTCAACCTCATTCGCAAAATCGAGGTATTCGCCAAGCACGTTTACGCGCTGCGCCTCGCACAACGGGTTTTGCGACAACACGCCAGACATTTCCACAAACTGTACATTCAACGCGGTACAACGGTGCAACACATTGGATGCCGCCACGAGCCACTTTTGCGAGTTCAGGGCAGCATTCAACTCAATAAATTCAGCTGTGTTATAGCGAGTGCTTTCAGGCGACTTTATCTGCCCAAGCCAAATGCCTTGTTGTGCTTGAGTAATAGGCCATGTTTTCATGCCGCGGCAGCCTCATTGCGCTCTTTTTGTTTCAGCACGTCATGCCACTCAAGCACAGTAGTACATTCCGAAAGCTCCGCTAAACTAATGTCTATTCCTTGTGCCCGCCATGCATCAATGAGTACCATCACCCGTATTGAATCGAGGCCTAAGTAAATCAAGTTTTCGTCTGGTAAAACCTCTGCAACATCAATAGACAATACCGATGCGATTGCTTGTTGGATGGATTTGACTGAAACCCTCTGCGACGAGTTGCTTGGCTGCAGCGCTTCGATAACTTCATCCAGTAGCTGCACTTGTCCACATCGTGTTGCAATATACTGCATGGCTTGGTTATGTTCAGATTGGCTAAAATCCGCCACCGCATCCGCCACCACAAATGCTTTTACGTCATACATAAACGCATCCAGAGCCGTCGACAAAATACCAATGTGTGCATAAATGCCGCAGATGAGTAACTGATCGCGACCTTGTACCTGCATATCCTCGAGTAATGTGCTGCGTTTAAACGCACTGTAACGCCATTTGGTGTAAACCTTGTCGTCCGATTTAGGTGCAAGCGCAGGTAAGATAGCCGTGTCTTTCGCGGTCAGTCCGGTTCCCCAAAAGTCCGTCAATAACGCGCGGTCACTCGGCTCTTGATTCGCGGGCTGCGCGGTATACACGACGGGAATACCCGCTGTCTTCGCAGCGCGGATCAGTGCATCAATACGCTCTATCAAAGGCTTCATTGGTGCGGTGTCCACGTCATAAAAATTGACGAAATAAGATTGCATGTCATGAACAAGCAACACCGCTTTGTCTGGATTAAGTTGCCACTGCGTACGATTGTCCGGTCGAGTGCTTGGCAATGGGTAAGATGCAATACGTGGAATAGCCATAAAGATTCCCTTTTAAAAATTATGCTGTTGGTAAACTGTTCAGTAGACGCTTGATGTGTTCGCGCAACGCTTTTTTATCGACTTTTCCTACCTTGGTTTTCGGTAAAACATCGACAAATTCAATACGATCAGGGATTTTGTAGTTGGCAAGCCCGACACCTCGAATATAGCGAGCTAAACTGGCGCGACTAACGGGTTCAGCATCCTGTTCTCGTTTAACAATGAACGCGCAGATACGTTCGCCGAGCAGTGTGTCGGGCATCGCGACCACCGCGCAATCATGCACAGCGGGGTGCGCAAGGAAGTGATTTTCAAGCTCTTCTGCCGCTATTTTCTCTCCGCCTTTGTTTATCTGATCTTTATCGCGTCCTTCCACTATCAGATAGCCTGATGCAGTTTGTTTCACCAAATCACCACTGCGATAAAATCCATCTGGCGTAAAAGCAAGTAAGTTATGAACGGGAGCATTGAGGTAACCACGGAACGTGTACGGTCCTTTTGTCGTCAAAAGGCCCGTTTCGCCTACCGCTACAGGTTGGTTGTGTTCATCCACAATCTGAACTCGGTCAGCGTCACTCATTGGTCGGCCTTGCGTGTGATGGCGCGTCCACGCGTCATCATCTAAACGCGTGTAATTCACCAGTCCTTCCGCCATCCCAAACACTTGCTGCAGTAGCACGCCCAGTTCCTCTTCCAGCCTTGCAGCAACAGCGGCACTGAGTTTTGCTCCACCCACTTGAATAACGTCAAGCGAACTTAAATCCGCATGGCAACGCTCTTTGGAATCAAGCCACAAAGTTGCAGCGGGTGGCACCAACGCGGTCCACGTTACGCGGTGTCGTTCTATCAAGGGAAAACAGCTACTTGGGGAAGGATCTGGTGCGCACACCACCGTTCCCCCTGCGTAAAATACCCCCAATGCGCCAGGCGAGCTGAGCGGGAAATTGTGAGCAGCCGGCAGCGCACACAAGTAGCGCGTGCTTGGACTCCATTGGCAAACGTCTACACTTTGACGAACGCTGTAGAAGTAATCATTGTGCGTACGCGGAATGAGTTTAGGTGTACCAGTACTGCCTCCGGAAAGTTGGAAGAACGCCACATGATCCGCGTTGTGCTTTCGAAATGGCAACGCCGCATGATGATTTATGCACGCCGAGGCATGCAGTTTCTCAACTAAATTACGCGCCCAATTGCTAGGTCCGTTGAGCAAGACATGCTGCAAGTTATTTGCCTTCGCCTGCAATGTTTGGGTAAAGTCGTTTGTGCCAAAAAGTGGGTGTTTTGCATCGGCAATTACAAGTGTTGGATTCAGCGCTTCTGCGTATTGCAATAACTCTACTTGGTTATGATTCATCAATGCATTAACCGCAAGCACCGCCAGTTTCTGCAATGCGAAAAACACCACGTAAAATTCATAGCAGTTTGGTAATTGAACAATTGCAGTATCGCCCGCTCGCACACCTTGGGCATGGAGATAGCCTGCAAGTTGGGTGGATGCTTTATCCAAACATGCGTAGGTTTTTTCGCGCGTGCCATCGATGATGGCAACGCCATTGGCATTGTCTCGAACTTGACGTTCCAAAATCAGACTAAGCTCTTCATCGGTCCAATACCCAGCTTGACGATACTGTGCACGTTCCTCCATCGGCCAATTGATACAACTTTTTAACATAAAACCCACCCAGTCTAATTTTGTATTTGCGTATTCCTCGAAACCCAATTGTGATGAAACAATTCGATCAATGTGAAAAAGCTTCGAGAACAAAAATTTAAGCAAATGAAATTTATAGTTAAAACCATAAATCTCTTTGCATCCAACGCCATCATGACGAGTGATTTTTAGAAAAATTTAATAAAAATACGAATTATTTTTATCTCTGAGCAAAAACCAAACTAAGCGCCTAAATAAGATACAAACGTTATAAATAGGTAAATTTTTAATTTTAAGAAGCCTTGACATTATGCCTGTATCGATCTTAGGATCTAAATGATAATTATTTTCATTATTGATTGCAGAGGGATAAAATGAGTGAGGTCGTGAGCTCAAACTACGTAGCAAAAAAGGACAATTGGGCTTGGCTCATACAAACGCAAAGAGAGAAAATGATTGCGTATCTAACGTCCATTTTGCACTGCCACTATCTCGCAGAAGATGCGTTGCAAGAAACGTTTATCCGCCTAGCAAACTTGTCCTCCGAGCAGCTTAAGGAAGTTGAAAATCCATCGGCCTATTGCTATCAAACTGCACGTAACATCGCCATTGATATGCTGCGTAAACGCACACGAGAAAGCTGGGTAGATCTCGACAACACCTCGCCATGCCAATGCATAGATAGTCAGCCCAGTGCTGAAGATTCGCTGATAGAACAAAACCTCAATCGACGGATCATGCAAGCAGTAACAACATTATCAAGGCGGCATCAAACGATATTAAGCTTGTATAAATGGGGGGATTACAAGCAAAAGGACATTGCTCAGATTTGCGCAATTTCACCGACGTTAGTGAATTTTATACTGCAAGAAGTGGTATCTACCTGCAAAAATGCATTGATACACTAATGACTGCTCACGTTGTTAAGCGCAAACCAAACAAAGCGAATATCTCCCATACAATCAAGGATATTCGCTTTGTCCGTTAGCCGTTATTGGTTGCCGGAATAATGTAACTGTGCGGGTTCTGAGTAATTCGGCGCATCATCATAACTAAATACGGCGTAGTATTTTGGTACACTCGGATTGCCAAAATTGTCTAAGGTGTAGTTGTCTTTACCACCATATAATTTCACACCATCGAATGGTGAACGGGGGGGATGGAAACGGTTGCGCACCACAAAACTACCCACAAAATCCTCATCACTTGGGTTATTCCACGTGAGTTTTACAACGCCATTTTCCACTTGTGCTTGCAAATTGGTGGGTGCTTCGACGGGTTCTTTGCGTCGTTCAATATAACGAATGTGCAGCTCTGCAGGTTGTGAATCTTGGCAATTATTCCAATTTACTAGCGCATCTGTTGCCTTTGATTCTGCCGTGGCTCGGATAATAAAATAAAAAGGACGTTTCGCTTCATGTAACCGTTCTAGCTCCTGCAAACTAAAACTGTCAAAAATGAAATGATGTACTGCACGTTCCTTCAATTGCTCGTTACTGACTTCATAGCCAATGTATTCGATTTTTTGTCGTTGTTTAACATGGGCATAATCCACGTCATTCAGTTCAACCAATTCAATCGTAAAACGCACGTCTTTTGCACCAGCAATCGCGTTACTGGAACGTAGCGTTAGTCGCGCACTGGTGAAAACGGTTTTTTCAGGCTCAAGTTCGGTATTCAATTCAAACGCCATTTGTCCATAAACAATGTCACCCGCACCATCAAACCCAGAGGCTAAGCGGTCAGCAACCACGTATTCTTTAAAAATGGTGTTGCAGCTACTGGGGGCAAGTTTCAATTCACTTTCAGGCAGTTGGTAAACCAGTTCAAGATTCGGACGATAATGTAAGCCACAACCAAATGGACCATAGCCAATATCAAACTGCATAATTTGTGAATCGTTTCCAAGTGGCAGACTCATTGGCCCTTGAATACGAAGCAACAATTTACGTCCCTCTATCAGCTTATCGAGAATCGCACGCTCAACACCATTAAACGACCATTTTAACCAAATGCCTTGCGTCATTTTGTCTGAGCCATACGTATAGCCAAGGGTATGCAACACTTTCGCTCCCATCACGCTCTCATAATCGTATATGTCTGCCACGCTGGTGACGTCTAAAATAGACACGGACCACTCACCGTAATTCTCAATTTTTGCGGCAACTCGATTCATGGGATACAAGTAAAAGTGTGCTGTTTGAATCGTGGATTTTGGCACTAGGGTGGATAAATCAAATTGCACGACCCCAACGCTTATCCCGCGTTGCTTGTCTATCCCGATAAACATCGAGTTATACCCAAAGTGCTCACGGTTTTTTGGCTGATTCAATTTAGACAAGTACCCAACGGTGTCGCGAGTTGGAAATAAGGTTCGTGCGCTTTCATGGCGCTCAAGACGAGTTTTGAGGCGCAGCTCTGGACTAAAAGGTGATTTGATTTTCGTTACTTTGTCTACCGCTCGAATGTTGTAAAAGTAGAAATGTCCACTCTTCAACTGCGTATCCGTGAACGACAGTGATTTAGTAATGGCAACTAAACTGCTTTCACCACACGCACTTTTATTGTGTTCATTGCGATACACTTCAAAATAGATATCGTCGCGGCTCTGATATTGCCACTCAAGCTCCACACTATCGTGATCCACGTCTTTGATAGTAAACCTTTCAACACGAGCAGGCGCAATGGGAGAATAATTTATCGATTCACTAAGCGCATACAAAATCGCAGGGATATTTTCAGCAATGCTCTCTGACATGTTTTTCATGTAATCTGGGATGTTTCGTGTGCCCACCTCAACAACGGTCGCAATGATCCCTTTTCGATAATAATATTCTCGGCCACTTCCATGAATCAGTTGTGCTGGCGGTTTGCCTCGATGGATACCGTATTGGCGTCCCGTGACTTTCTTAATTTCATGATTCATGTTGGCACACAGCACGTTGAGATCCGTACCTTCAATTTCAACTTCGTGATTGAATTTATGTGCAGGGAAAAACACGTTGCCTTGAGAGTGGTAATCAAGCGCAATACGAATGTTGTCATGAACTTCCACAAAATCACGGATAGCGCACGTTTCAGGCTCTGAAAAAGCGTGAGGACCACCATACGTATTAGATGACGTATTTTGGTTTTTCATAAACTTAGCATCAAAATTGCGATTTAAATCGACCCCAAACGTGCCATCGCCATTATTACGGCGATTTTTGCGCCAGAACGAGAAATGATTACGCGAGTATTCAAAACCATCGGGGTTTAAACAGGGCACCATATACAGCGTATTACGCGTTAACGCGCTTTGTAACTTAGGGTTAAAACGGTAGTTATCCATGACATATTGAATAAATTTGATGGCGAGTTCGTTGCCAATCCATTCTCTTGCGTGAATAGAACCGGTATACAGTAACGCAGGCTTGTCGTCTGCGTATGTCACGTCGAGCGAAATAGTCGCGAGCATGATGGGCCTACCTTCCCACGTCTCACCGATACTTTGTAGACGGATCAAATGTGGGTGAGCGCTCATCGCGCGCTGTAAAAAGGCAATGGTTTCTTGATACGAAGTGTATTGAATTTTCATAAGCTTGACGTCCTGATTTCTGACTTTGCGCGCGAATAGAGGAATCGAGGGGTAGGGTTTCCCCTCCCCCCAAATGGTCACGCTGGGGCGAATTGTTCACGCCAATGAGCAACGATTTTTTCTAGTTTCTTTTGCTTCAAATTGGGCACTTCACAAAGACGATAAGGATCGTGGTTTAACGCCTCAACAATGCCCGCCACGCCAAATAGCCCAAACATGTCTTCGACCATTTTGTTGCCTACGCCTTTGACCTCAAGAAGCAAGGTTTTTAAATCAGCTTCGCTGAATTCAGCGCCGGATACGTTGGAGAGCATTTCGCCACTTTCATCTGTATCTAACATGCCTTGCACCGCTTTGGCCGGGATCACTTTTGCACTAAGACGAAAATTATCCTGAAAGTTCCAGTGCTCACTTGGCCATTCTTCGCCATTCAATGGGTGGTTGGAAAGCAATGGAAACTGCTGTTCATCCATATCCACAAATTGGTCCCCAACATCTTGGCTTGGCGTATATTGACCAAAGTAGATATGACGCATTGTTCGCAGCAAACTGGAATCAATTTTGCCTAGTTCTTCCCAGTTAAACAGTGGAATGAACGGCTTGCGGAATTTACCGTCAGATAATAGCCACATCAAATACTGCCCTATCCAATCTCGGATATAAGGAAAGGCAGCAAAGGCTGTTGCACATTCTAAAATGCGTAATTTGCCATCTTTACCAAGCGCAATGTCACACGCCCAGTATTCCGCTTTTGCCGCTTTCGATGCGCGAGCGGCCAATGCGAGAACGGATTTAGGCACATCTTGATAGTCCATCGAACCGCCTTGGCTGGTATTCGTTAACCATTCACCGTCTGGCGGTCTGCGCCAAAATGCACAAACAGGCTTGTGGCCAATTAACATAACGCGAATGTCCGCTTCCATTGGCACAAAGTCTTGCACGTAAACCGGGTAATATTTACGTTCTTGCAGTAGCGCCATCGCCTCTTTAGCGCTATCCACTTTGTGGACAAAATAGCCACCATAATTCGATGGGCCATAAGAGCGTTTAATAATTTTCGGATACGTGGCTTTTGCCAAATAACGTTCTGCGTTTTCTGGGATGTAGAAAATTTCGGTATGAGGGACCGGCAAATCATACTTGTGGCAAAAATGCGTGACGTTTTCTTTTGACTTGTTGGAAAATTGACTGTCCAAAGACGGTAAAAAACGGACATTAGGCAAGGCTCGCGCGATTTCTCGAAACGTTTCATAAGCCGTAGCTGGAATGTTGCCAATTAAGACATCTATTTTTTTGCGTTTTACTTCTGCAATAAAACGCGCTTTATCATTGCCCCAGTGATAAGTGACCGTTTCAATTTTTTCTGGCCAGCCTTTGAAATTCGATTTATCAAAAAAACGCAGTACGTAGTCTAAATACAATAGGCCGATTTTAGGTAAGGATGTTTTCATGACTAAGCCACCTTAGATTGCTTTTTTGCGAGTTGTCCGTAAGCACGCTTTTCAATTAAGCCCACCATCGCCTCTAGCTTGCGAGCATTGAAATTAATCCCCAGCGCTTCCTGATCAGGCGTCGCAAATGCAGGAATAGTATTTACTTCAAGCACCACATAACGTTCGAAATCACGGTCATAAATGATGTCGACACCCGCGATGTCTAACCCCAAAATCGCCGTCGCGTTGATAGCAAGCTCGGCCACTTCATCATTGAGTTCGCGTACAAACACCGAACCGCCACTCGTGATGTTCGTTTTCCAATCGTCTTTTGGTGCTTTACGGCCATAACAACCCACAACTTGGCCATCCACTACATCCACTCGAAAATCAGTGTGGTCGTAATTGATGAAACGCTCCACGTAGAAATAACGTAAATCCGTGCGCGTGAGGAAAGGAGTTAACATATTGAGCGCTTGCTCGCTGTCAATTTTGACAATCCCCACACCACCCCAACCTTCTGTTGGTTTGTAAACGAGTTTGCCACCAAACTCATGCAAAGCCTGCTTTAACCCGTCCATATCATGTTTATGACACAGGCGATAATCGGCCGTGTGGATCCCATGTTGATTGAGTAAATGCGACGTGCGGAATTTATCCTCTGCTAACGCAAAGGCATTGAAATCATTAATCGTCGGAATAGACTGACTTAACACTTGATAGAGATAAACTTGGAACTGGCTTTGCTCACCCGCGTTATAGCTCAAGAAGGTTGAGAGGGACTCCATGTTGACGCCATTGCACGTGATGATCCCATCTTGCGCGCGCGCATCGCGCAGATTCAACCCAGTGGTCGTTTGAATGCCGCGCGCATTCAATGCTTTTACTAATTTCTCTTCAATCGCCGCCCCACCACTGTTTTGATACATCCATAGTCCTACGTGAGGATTCATCTCTGTGTTCGCCATGCCTGTCTCCATTTTGCGCGAGCATTTTTGCTCAAAATTTAATCCTTTTTTATTGTACGCGTTGGTCTATGACAACTTTTTGACCAAATCTGCGCGCCAAAAACTGTTCATAAAACCTTCACTGAACTGCAACCAATCCTCGCCACGATGAGCGCAGTTTTGAATAGGGAAGCATCATGGACACGCTCAATTTCACCGACTTAGCTACGTTGATAAACTGCAATTCTTACAGCAAACACAAAGCCGGAGTAGATAAACACGGAGAGCTCATGGTTGAGCTAATTCAACCACTCGGAATGTCTCTCACTCGTTACCAACGCGACAACGTAGGCGATCACTTGCTGTTTCGCTCTGCACGTCGTTCAGGAAAAAAGGTGTTATTACTTGGCCACTTAGACACGGTTTTCCCACCGGATACGTTTACCGACTTCCACATGGACGAACAGTGGGTTTATGGACCCGGTGCCTGTGACATGAAAGGTGGCAACTTTGTGGCCCTTGAAGCACTGCGTTTTCTCAAACGGCAATTTGGACAGCTCGCCAATGTGGACTTTCTGCTGGTGAGCGATGAAGAAATAGGCAGTGACGATAGCCGTACACTGACTGAACATTTAGCGAAAAATTATGATGCCTGTCTGGTGTTTGAAGCCGCAGGCAAAAATCATGAAGTGGTGGTTGCCCGTAAAGGCATTGCAACATTTGAAATTACAATCGAAGGTAAGGCCGCACACGCAGGCAACCATTACGCTGACGGTATTGATGCGAACTACGCAGCAGCGAACATGATCATTGAACTGTGCAACCTTACTGAACTGAAAAAAGGCAGCACCGTGAATGTGGGTAAAATCCAAGGAGGTATAGGTGCAAACACTATTTCACCTAAATCCACCTTACTCGTCGAAGCGCGTTTTACCAGCGATGTTGAACAAGCGCGTTTGCTCAATAGCATTGAAAACATTTGCCATGCGATTGAAGTAACGGGCGTCAAGGTCACGCTTTGTGGAGGGTTACAACGTCCAGTGATGATGCCTTCGGAGGCACAACAAGAACTGCTTGAAGAAGTTTCCGCGATTCTCGGCGAATCGATCCCGACCGAACGTCGCGGTGGGGTTTCTGATGCAAATATTGTTGCGGCAGCTGGTGTTCCAACACTAGATGGATTTGGCCCATTTGGTGACGGCGATCACACGATTCATGAACGCGCGTTGAAATCGAGCTTCTCAAAACGCATTGAGCAAGTGAGCAAAATCCTTGCGGTGCTCTGTTTCGAAGAAGCGGTAGAGATGGCCAACGTTTAACGTTGGCATCGCTTACAGTACACGGTGCTGCGCTGACCTAAACGGATTTCAGTCAGCTCCGTAAAGCACGAAACACACGGCTGTCCTTTGCGGCCATACACCAATAATTCCTGTGCAAAATAACCCGGTTTTCCATCACTTTGAGCAAAGTCTTTGAGGGTTGTGCCACCTTGTTCAATTGCGGCGGCCAACGTTGACTTAATGATGGGCGTTAATCGTTGGTAACGAGCCAACGAAACTTTACCAGCCTCACATTGCGGATGAATACCGGCCTTGAACAAGGATTCATTCGCATAGATATTGCCCACCCCAACGACCACATGGTTATCCATAATAAATTGCTTTATCGCCACTTTTTTCCCTCGTGACGCATCAAACAAATGCTTTGCTGTAAACGCCTCGGTTAACGGCTCTGGGCCTAGCTTTTTAAACACCGAATGACATTCATTCGGCTGCTGCCATAAACACGCCCCGAATCGACGCGGGTCGTTTAACCGTAAAGCCACCCCATTGTCGAAATGAAACTCAATGTGGTCGTGCTTTTTGAGAGGTTCAGTTTGTGAAACCACTCTTAAATTGCCCGACATCCCTAAATGCACAATGGCGCAGCCCACTGGCGAGTGCAAAAGTAAATACTTAGCGCGGCGCTCAACGCTCGTAATGTGCTGACCAATGAGCGATTTAACGTCCTCTGGGACAGGCCAACGCAAATTGGGGTTATGAATTTTCACCTCAACCACAAGTTGATGTTCAATGTGCGGGCGTATTCCCAGTCGACTGACTTCGACCTCTGGTAATTCAGGCATGGACTTATTCGCTTTGTTCTGACGTTATTGCTGAAGATTCAGCCATACGTGTATTGGCGTAAATGGGTTTAAAAAATTGATTCACTTGTTCAGGCGTAGGTGAAAACCACACTTGGCGTTGTTTATCGTAAAAGAAGGGAGTGTTCCCTTGCTGGTAAAGCGTCACCACCCAAGGCAATTCTTGACCGGCCAACCAAAACTGAATGGCACTGCTAGGTTCTGGTAA